>JAGWUS010000049.1 GCA_028868305.1 Burkholderiales bacterium
GGCACGTTCCGATATATTACTCACCCGTTCGCCACTCGCCACCAGGATTGCTCCCGTGCTGCCGTTCGACTTGCATGTGTAAGGCATGCCGCCAGCGTTCAATCTGAGCCAGGATCAAACTCTATAGTTCGATCTTGAATTTTTTGCCCTTTCGAGCAACTCATAAATTGGAATTAACGTGAATGTCTTTGACGACTTTCACATCTTTTTTACTTCATGAGCGTTTGTATGTCAGTTAAGACATAGTTCCGAAGAACTTGGCAATTACCTTCAAACGCCCACGCTTATCGGCTGTAAATTTTTAATGATCAAAAGCAACTTTTACTTTGCTTCGTTTGCTTTGCTGTGATCAGCGAAGCCTTGAATTATGACACACTTTTTATTCGCCCGTCAAACATTGTTGAAAATGTTTTTCCGCTTTACTTCATTGTGATCAGCGAAGCCTTGCATTCTAGCACGGGTTTCTACCAGTACCAGTAAAAAGTCAATTAACCATCTTTCTTTTTGGCAAAAGACCGTTAAACACGGTACCTATCAGCGGAGCCTCCCATATGGGCTAACAGCGCACCAGGGATGTCTACAAGAGAGAGGACCTCATTAGCCGCACCCTGAAGAATCGCCTCACGTGGCATGCCGAATACAATGCAGCTAGCTTCATCCTGGACAAAGTTGTAGCTTCCCGCATCACGCATTTCCTTCATGGCTCTCGCGCCATCGTTGCCCATTCCAGTCAGCATGATGCCAAACGCATTTCTTCCCACATACTGCGCCACCGATAGGAACAGAACTTCGACTGAAGGCTTGTGCCGGTTTACAAGTTCACCATCGGACACGACACAGACATAGTTAGCTCCGCTTTTGTTGACAGAGAACTGCTTACCGCCAGGAGCTATATAGGCATGACCAGGCAAAATTCGTTCGCCGTTGATCGCCTCACGTACCGTAATCCGACAGAGCCCATCCAGCCTAGCGGCGAAACTGGTCGTAAATCCAGCAGGCATGTGCTGCGTAATCACTATGCCAGGGGCGTCAGCAGGCATCCGCATAAGAATCTCCTTGATTGCTTCGGTTCCACCGGTAGATGCACCAATGCAGACTAACTTTTCAGTGGATACCCGCCCCAAAGACTGCGCATAGCGTGTTGTCACGCTCCCTGCCGAATGCGAAGAGTGCATCGTGACGCCAGGCGCGACATTCCGCTTGATGTGAACCGCTGCTGCAATTCTTATTTTCTCAACAATGTGCATCGTCAACTCTTTGATGCCATCAGCCAACCCTATCCTGGGTTTCGCCACGAAATCAACCGCGCCCAATTCAAGCGCCCGCATAGTCACCTCGGCGCCTCTTTCCGTAAGGGTGGAGATCATCACTACGGGCATAGGACGCAGTCGCATTAAACGCCCAAGAAACTCCAAACCGTCCATCTTTGGCATCTCGATATCCAAAGTAATGACATCGGGATTCAGTTCACGAATCATTTCCCGTGCAATCAGTGGGTCATTGGCGGCGCCAACACACTCCATGTCCACTTGTCGATTGATGATTTCCGCCAAGAGGTTGCGGACCAGAGCAGAATCGTCAACGACAACAACACGGATCTTTTTCACGAAACAATCTCAAAACAAGTCTACAGATCCGCCAGAAGTTGTTTTGACAACCGCCGCGACATTCCCACGGCGCTCCTCGACGGCCAGGGTTTCCGGGTGCGAGTGCGCCAACCGCTTTACAAGCGCCTTACCGGTTACAGGGAAAAAACACACTTTTCGAGGGTGAATATCCAGCACATCCTGCGAAATAACCGGGATGCGCTCCGTGGCGAGGTAGTCGAGAACGAATTTCGTATTGCGTTCCCCCACATTCATGGTCGTAAACCCAGCCATTACTTGTGCACCACCAAAGACCTTAGCCTGCATGGACTCCCTCCGCGCTCCCAACTTGAGCATTTCATTTATCAGAAGTTCCATGGCATAGGAGCCATAGCGACCAGAGCCCTCCAAAGCGTCACCATCGGGAAGCATAAAGTGGTTCATTCCGCCTACACGCGCTCTAGCGTCCCAAATACACGCAGCGATGCATGAACCCAAAACCGTCATAACAATCAGGTCTTCATTGGAAACGAAATACTCGCCCGGTAAGACCTTCACAGCGTCATATTGAAAATGATGATCTGCATAGAAGAATGAAGCCTCTCCCGGCTTGCGTGGCTGCGCCTTGAGTTGGTCAATACGTGAGACCCTTCCACTTGAGAGAACCCTCGTTTGCGGCTGAACAACAACTGTTCGTCCTCCAGTCAATCCAGCATTTGAAGCGTTGTGCGTCATGACCTATCGACGCTCATACACAGTCTTGCCCCTCAGCAAGAAAAGATCCTTGGAGTCGCTGAAATTCTCTGCGTGCCCAACAAAAAGGAATGATCCGGGTTTCATGACCCCGTGAATACGCTCAAGCACCTGGCGCTGGGTGAGGGCATCAAAATAAATCATCACGTTTCTGCAAAAAACCGCATCAAAAGCCTCTCTAAACGGCCAGTCGTTGCGAATCAGATTCACCATCATGAAGTCCACATGCTGCCGAACTTCAGGCTTGACTCTGGCCATTCCATCATTGCGACCTGTGCCCCGCAAGAAGTAACGCCGAATCCGCTCACCATCCAGCCCACGAAGTGCATCCATTCTGTAGACCCCATTTGCAGCAGTCTCCAAGACTTTTGAATCAATATCGCTGGCCGTCAATTTAAAATTTGCCCTCTCGCCTAGCGTCTCCAGCGCAGTCATCACAATAGAGTAAGGCTCCTCACCCGTTGAAGCGGCACTGCACCAAACACTGCAAGAAGTTGTGGCCGACCTTTCCCGCAGGAAATTGGCAAAAATTTCAAAATGATGCTGTTCGCGGAAGAACGATGTCAGATTCGTTGTGAGTGCATTGATGAATTCCTGCCACTCTGGCCCTTCTGCCGCCTCCAGCCAACTCAAGTAATCACTGAAACTGTGGTAACCAGTATCTCGTAGCCTTCTCGATAAACGGCTGTAGACCATCGCATGCTTGCCATCATGCAGACTGATGCCTGCACGCTTGTAAATCAAAGACTGGACACGGTCGAAGTCCGCGGCAGTCCATGCGAACTCACGCCCCTGCATTTCCGATACCTCTGCCACTTTACCCGCAGACATATGGGAAGTAGTAGGGCTGATTCAGCCCACGGACGCATACGATTGGCCGTCGAATATGCATCTAGTCAATCCCACTAACCAACCCCATGTCGGGCGCAGACATTAAACGCTCAATGTCAAGCAGAATCAACATTCTGTCGGCCATGGATCCGAGCCCAACTACCGCACCACTGTCGATACCGCTCTCGATATCCGGCGCAGGCTTGATGCTCTCCGGCGAAAGCTCCATGACATCGCTGACAGAGTCAACGACGATACCAACTATGCGGCTTCTCAAATTCAGAATAATGACGACAGTAAATGCGTTGTATTCAGCCTTTGCGCAATTGAATTTCAAACGCATATCCACGATAGGGACGATGGTGCCTCGCAAATTCACAACACCTTTGAGGAAACCTGGAGCATTCGCCACGCGAGTAGGCGGCTCATAGCCTCGGATCTCCTGCACCTTCAGAATATCGATGCCATACTCTTCCTGATCCAATCTAAAGGTCAGGTATTCTCTGGCGCCTGAAGAAACTTGTTCATCCATCTTTTCCATTGCACCCATCGAATTCTCCTTCAATGCCTAGAACGGCGCACCAAGGCAGCAGTGTCCAGAATCAACGCAACTTTTCCATCGCCCAATATAGTGGCCCCTGAAACATTGGGAACCTTGCGGTAGTTGGACTCCAGGTTCTTGACAACTACCTGTTGCTGCCCGAGCAATTCGTCCACCAGGAGCACCACCCTACTGCCGTCTGCTTCGACGACGACCATGATGTCACTGGATTTTTCCTGGTTAAAACGGGGAACCTGGAATACTTTTTCGAGCTCAATAACAGGCATGTACTCGTCTCGCACCTTGACCAACTGAGAGCCCTGCCCAACAGTGCTCACGGAATCTGCCTTGACCTGGAATGACTCGACCACCGAAGACAAAGGCAATATGTAAACCTCATCGCCAACGCCGACCGACATGCCGTCCATGATTGCAAGGGTAAGCGGAAGCCGTACCGACACTTTCATGCCATAACCTTCAGCGGAATCAATCTCGACTGTTCCATTCAGCGCAGCAATGTTGCGTTTGACCACATCCATTCCAACACCACGGCCAGAAACATCCGTTACCACTGCCGCGGTGGAAAATCCTGGTGCAAATATCAACTGCCACACTTCCGCGTCCGACATCTGATCAGACACATCCAGCCCGCGTTCTCTTGCTTTTGCAAGTATTTTTTCTCGAGACAGGCCGCGCCCGTCATCTCTTACTTCAATCACGATAGACCCACCCTGATGAGAAGCAGATAGCGTTATTGTCCCGGTTTCCGGCTTTCCTGCAGCCAACCGCTCCTCAGGCATCTCCACCCCGTGGTCACAGCTATTGCGCACCAAATGGGTCAAAGGATCAGTGATCTTTTCCACCAACCCCTTATCCAGTTCAGTGGCCTCACCCTGAGTTACGAAATCAACCTTCTTACCCAACTTTCCGGCCAGATCACGCAACATCCGCGGGAAGCGACTGAACACGATCGACATCGGAATCATCCGAATCGACATCACAGACTCCTGCAGATCACGTGTATTGCGGTCGAGATCTGCCAACCCGGTGAGCAGTTGCTGATAAACGGCAGGGTCCAAAGCCCGGCTATTTTGCGCGAGCATGGCTTGCGTTATAACCAGTTCCCCGACAAGATTGATCAACTGATCCACCTTGCTGATCGCGACACGAATCGTTGCAGCCTCAGGTTGGGTAACTGCATTGGTTGCAGTCGGTTTGGGCGCACCTTTTACTACCAATTTGGCGTCTGCCGCACCAGCCACGGCAACACCACTGGCGGACGGCGCACCTGGTGCGCCGTCGAAAAATCCATATCCTGGCAAAGGGGCCAATGGCGCACCCGGCGGGGGATCATCTGCATAGCTTGCTGCCACCGGCGCCAACGAACCCTCTGCACCATCAAAAAGACCGTACCCAGGTTCCTGGACCGTAACAGTCTTGGCCGACTTGATCGCGATGTGCTCCCTGGATACATGGAACGCAAAGAGATCAAGCAAGTCTTCGTCCGAAGACGCTGTCTCAACCGCGAATACGCGGATGTCCGGTCGCTCTGACGGCAAAGGCTTGATCTCGCCCAATCCTGGAATATCCCGAAAGAGTTCTTGAATGTCGTCCGCCTGCTCTATACGTTCCAGCGGGCCTATGCGAATTTCCAAGTGCCTCACGCCTTCGGCAACCGCAGCGCTTGCCTCGCTAACAACCGGCGCAGAAACGACGGCAGGGGCAGGGACTGGGGACGCCACTGCCGCAACGCCACCCTCTCCAGCCGCTAGCATCGAAATGCGACGCACCAGATCAGCCGTAGATGGAGCCTCACTTTCATCCCCACCCTGATGACGCGCCAACAATCCGCGCGAAGCGTCCGCCGACTCCAGCAAAACATCCACCATGACAGATGTGGGCTGCAACTCATGGCGGCGTAAACGGTCCAGCAGCGACTCCATCTTGTGGGTCAACTCTGCTACGTCCGTAAAGCCAAAAGTTGCAGCACCCCCTTTGACAGAGTGAGCACAACGAAAAATTCCGTTCAGTTCCTCGTCATCAGCGGTTTCCAGATTGAGGTTGAGCAGCATTTGCTCCATCAAGTCCAGGTTTTCGCCCGCCTCTTCGAAGAAGATTTGATAGAACTGACTTAAATCAATGTCGCCGCCGGGGCCACTCTCATGATGCGTTTCAGCCATATGGGCCTCCTGAACTGGTTTCTGCAGGGCTAAGTGCCCGGGCTAGCGAATGACTTTCTTGATGACATCCAGCAAACGCGCCGGATCAAAAGGCTTGACTAGCCAGCCGGTAGCACCCGCGGCCCGGCCTGCCTGTTTCATTAGATCACTGGATTCGGTAGTCAACATCAAAATAGGAACTGATTTGAATTGCGGGTGATCACGCAGCTTGCGCGTCAGGCCCAACCCATCAAGTCGCGGCATGTTCTGATCTGTCAGCACAAGATCAAACGACTGCGCCATTGCCTTTTCATACGCGTCCTGCCCGTCAACTGCTTCTACCACCTGGTAGCCGGCCCCTGTCAACGTGAACGAGACCATTTTGCGCATTGATGGTGAGTCATCAACAGCGAGGATTAAAGGCATTTAAAACTCCATCTCAATCAATTGGGTTGACATAAAACTAGAACAGTTCAACAGAGCCCGCGTCCATCTCGTCCTGGGTCACTGGATTGGGACGCTCTGGCACTTCTTCGACAAAAGGAACTGCCTCACCATCCTCAGAACCCATGGACTCCGACGCCAGTCGGTAGGCGCAGCCCTGCAAAATCTTTGATGTATGGGTAATGAGTTGAGAAGCCATATCCTGAAACTGCAATTCCGTAACAGCAGCACGCAAGGTGCTCCGCACATTGTCGAGCTCTACAGAGCTGATATGTCCAGGATCTGCAAGACTGGCACTGGCCGATGTAAATCGCTCCATCAGGTTTTCCATAGCGTGCGCCAGAAGACTATCAAGCCGTGTCAGATCGTGAACAACTACAAGTAGCGAATCCTGAACTTCGGCGACAAGCATGACCGGCATTTGCACCGATGGCGCATTGGGCGTTGTCAAAGATGATTCCATTGTCTTGCGTCCAAGAACCTCACAGTTACCCCAGTTGCCGATCTGGCCCGGGTTGGTTGCTGGGCAAGGTTAGCAGGAAAACACCCTGTTGTCGAAAGCGCACCAAAAGCAAAAAGAATATCCCTAGCCGTGTGCTTGCAAGCCAAATTCTTCAGGGGCCATAATTCCAACAATGATAGCTTCGAACGTTGCCGCGATAAGCCTGAAAATACCCCTGCAAATCCTTCATCTTGAAGATTCGGCGCTGGACCATGCGTTGGTTCGTCGTGAGTTGGCCAGGGGTGATCGTCCATTTGAGATTGAGCGCGTTGAGACGCTTCCAGAATTTGTTGGCGCCATTGAAAAAAATGCACACCACATCGTTCTGGCCGATTACCGCCTCCCTGGCTTCACCGCTTTGGACGCTTGGATGTCAATGTCCCAGACAAAACCCGAAATTCCCTTCATCCTGTTGTCCGGGGCCATCGGGGAGGCGGCAGCCGTCAACGCCATCCAGATGGGCATTAGCGACTACCTGCACAAAGACGAATTGCACAAACTCTGGCGCGTGATTTATCGTGCACTGGAGGTAAGTCAGGTCAAGCGCGCCGAAGCCAAGGCCAACCTTGACCTCATGCTTTCGGAGAAGCGCCTGGCCGAATTTGCCGAGCACCTGCAAACCACCATTGAAAGCGAACGTGCATCCATTGCCCGGGAAATTCATGACGACATTGGCGGTGCTTTGGCGGCTGTCAAACTCGATCTGGGATGGCTGGCCCGACACACCAAAACAGAAGATGCGCAGGGGCATATCCAGGCCGCTAGCGAAATGCTGCAGCATGCATTGGGCGCGAGTCAGCGCATCATGATGAACCTGCGGCCCGCCATTTTGGATCAGGGCCTGCTAGCAGCGATGCAATGGTTGATTGGCAATTTCGAAAAGCGCACTGGCATTAACACGGCGATTACGTTCAACAATGAGTCCTTGTCACTTGCTCGAGTCGTCGAGTTGGCTGCATATCGCACAACGCAGGAAGCCTTGACCAACATCTCCAAGCATGCAAACTGCACGCAGGTGCAGGTCGAACTGTCTGACGCTGAGGGTGTTCTCACGATCGAGATTACTGATAACGGCCAGGGCATCGCAAGCAGCGATCTTGAAAAACCTCAGGCATTTGGCTTGCGCGGACTGCGCGAGCGCGCCAAGAGCGTCGGCGGCTGGCTGGACGTCAGCTCCACCCCGGGGGCAGGCACTTCCATCATTCTTTCCGTCCCGCTTTCGGAAGTCACCCCCCATTTTGGAGAGGACCAGTTCCAGTGATACGTGTTGTGCTATGCGACGACCACGCGATGGTCAGAAGGGGTATTCGCGACACGCTTGCCGAAGCCGTGGACATCCAGATAGCCGGCGAGTCGGGCAGCTACGCAGAGGTGCGCGAAGTACTTCGAGCCACGCCCTGCGACGTACTGGTACTGGACCTGAACTTGCCCGGACGTGGTGGTATGGACGTGTTGGCCAGTTTGCGTGAAGCAGAGTCGCCCATTCGGGTTCTGATTGTGTCCATGTTCGCTGAAGACCAATATGCCATCCGTTGCCTTCGCGCTGGCGCGCATGGCTATCTGAACAAGGCCGGAGATCCGGCAGATTTGATCCATGCCGTTCGCGCAATTGCCCAGGGTCGCAAGTTCGTAACTCCCGCCGTCTCCGAACTTCTGGTTGACAGTCTTGCATCCCCGGGGACTGAAGCTTTGCACACGACACTGTCCGAACGGGAAATGCAAACACTGGTCAAAATCGCTTCCGGCAAAAAGCTGTCAGACATTGCTGAAGAACTCATGCTGAGCCCCAAGACCGTAAGCGTGTACCGGTCGCGGCTTCTGGACAAACTCCACCTGACCAACAACGCGGAATTGACGGTTTACGCCATTCGCAATGAACTGGTGTGATACAGCCTCAGCCAAAAATGTCAATCACCCGATCCATTAGCGCCAGAAATGGCTGATCCAGCATAGGCAGGGTATAGGCGATACCCATCAAGCCCACCACCAGTGTGATGGGGAAACCCACCGCAAAAATATTCATTTGCGGAGCCACACGTGAAATAACTCCCAGCGCCATGTTGACAAACATCAGCATGCCAATCATGGGCAAAGCCATCCAGAGCGCACTAGCAAACAGATCCGTACCCAACTGATACAGCTTCATCTTCCCCAGAGCCTGCAGGAAGTTTTGATCTACTGGAAAGGCTTCGAAGCTCTTGTTGACCGCCATAAGTACCATCAGGTGGCCGTTCATCACGACGAACAGCAACGATGTCATCTGGCTGAAGAATCGGGCCACCGCGCTGGACTGCGAATTCAGTGAAGGGTCAAAAAAGGATGCAAAATTCAGGCCCATCTGGAAACCAATCACTTCCCCGGCCAGATCCACCGCAGCGAAAACCAAGCGCACAGCAAAGCCCAGTGCCAGCCCAATGCCGACCTGCTGAACCACAACACCCCAAACACCAGCATCATCAAGACCCACCAAGGACGTCGCCGGCAAGCCATCCTGCGCAGCAAAGGCGACCAGGAATGCCAGGGCGATGCGTGCCCGCACAGGGAAAGCGCGTGAAGAAAACACTGGCGCTGCCGTGAAGACTGCCAGTATGCGCAGAAATGGCCAGAGCACCGGCGACAGCCAGGCCATGAGTTGCGCCTCGGTGAAAGTAATCATGTCACGGCCCTGTTAGACGACGGCGCCGGGAATGGCCTCTATAGTGCGTCGGATGTACTCAACCAGCATGGTCAACATCCATGGACCCGCGATGGCAAAAACAGCGATTACGGCAATCAGCTTGGGAACAAATGCCAGTGTTGCTTCATGAATCTGGGTGACGGCCTGAAAAAGACTGACCAGCAGGCCCACGACCAGCGCGACACCCAACACCGGTGCGGAAACCATCAGAAGCATCAGCAAAGCTTCTTGTCCCATTGTCAAAACCATTTGCGAGTTCATGCGCGCACGGCCCTTCTAATTCACAAAGCTGGCAGCCAGCGAACCCACCAGCAGATTCCAGCCATCGGCCAGCACGAATAGCATGAGCTTGAATGGCAGCGCCACGAGCACAGGTGACAACATCATCATGCCAAGGGACATCAGCACACTGGCAACCACAATATCAATCACCAGAAATGGTATGAAAATCATGAAGCCGATCTGAAACGCTGATTTAAGTTCGCTGATGACAAATGCAGGCACCAGTACACGCAGAGGTGCTGTCTCGACCTTCGTATCGGCAGGCAATTTGGCGAGTTTTGCAAACAGGGCGAAATCCGACTGTCGGGTCTGCTTTACCATAAAGCCACGCACAGGCGCTTCGCCTTTTTCCAGCGCCGCTTCAAACGATATCTTGCTGGTGGTGTAGGGAACGTAGGCTTCGGCGTACACTTTGTCCAGCGTCGGCCCCATCACAAAGAATGTCAAAAACAATGACAGCCCCACCACCACCTGATTGGGCGGAGCGGACTGTGTGCCCAACGCCTGGCGCAACAGGGACAGCACAATCACGATGCGCGTAAATCCAGTCATCATCAACAGAATAGCTGGCAGAAACGACAGCGCTGTAAAAAAAAGCAGGGTCTGAATCGGCACCGAGTAGCTGGCACCCGAACTGCCCGTACCTACCAGTAAAGGCAACTGCCCGGGCGACTGCGCAAATGCCGCCCCCCCAAGCGTCATTACAAGCAGTGCTGCGACTAAACGGCCCAGCATTCCGACTCCATCAAATCCCATCCTTGGTAAATTACCATCACGTCTCCAGTTTCGCAGGCGCTATTGCGGGGGCCGTATGCAGGCAAGTTACCGACTGGGCTGTCACGCCCAATGTCAGCCTGACTCTGGCACCCTGTGGCCCCACTTCTACAGTAACCACGCGCTGGTGTGGCCCCACAGCAACCGCCGACACAACCGTCACCTGGTCGGCACCGGTTAATGGCCCCTGCCCTGAGCGATGCTTGAGCCACTTGACTGCCATCGGCAAACAGGCCAGCAGCCCGATAAAAACAGCAATGGTCAGCAGCGACTGCGTCATGAAACCTTATCCGTTCCTGCTGACCCGACGCAAGCGCTCAGAGGGTGTCACTACGTCGGTCAACCGAATGCCGAACTTGTCGTTCACCACCACCACTTCGCCCTGCGCAATGAGGTAACCATTGACCAGCACATCCATGGGCTCACCGGCCAATGCGTCCAGTTCCACGACCGACCCCTGGCCCAATTGCAGAATGTGCTTGATGGGCACCTTGGTGCGCCCCAATTCCACCGACAATTGCACCGGGATATCCAGCACCATGTTGATGTCGCTCATGGGGCCATCGCCGCCGGACGAGAACGGCTTGGGTGTTTCCCCAGACAAGACGCCACCAGGCACCTCACTGGCATTGCCTTCGGTAGCCTTTTGTTCCAGCAGGGCCTCAGCCCAGTCTGCCATGCCGTCGTCGGCAACAGCTTCGTCGGGTTTGTCTTCAGATGCCATTCTTTTCTCCCAACCAGTTTTGGTCATTGCCACGCAAGGCCTTGTCTATGCGTATGGCGTATTTTGCGTTGTGCGTGCCGTAGTGGCACTCAAAGATGGGAACGCCATCAATGGCGGCCTGAATTTTGGGGGTGCGCTCCAGCTCAATAAAATCGCCCTTCTTCATGGAAATCAGCTGCTCCACCGTTGTATTCGCGCGCGCAAGTTCGGCAACGAGTGTGACTTCTGCCGCCTGAATCTCGCGGGTCAGCACATTGACCCAGCGGCGGTCCACCTCCATGGAGTCTCCCTGCGTGGAAGAGTAGAGCACGTCACGAATGGGCTCCAGCGTGGAGTAGGGAAAGCAGAAGTGAATAGCGCCGGCAATATCACCAATCTCTAGCTGGAATGAGGTGGAAATTACGATCTCGCTGGGCGTTGCAATATTGGCAAACTGTGGCTGCATTTCAGAGCGCTGGTACTCCAGTTCCAGCGGATAGATGCCCTTCCAAGCCTTCTTGTACTCGTCCGTGATGACATCCACCATGCGGTTGATGACCCGCTGTTCGGTGGCAGAAAAATCACGGCCTTCAATCCGTGTCTGGAATTTTCCGATCCCTCCGTAAAGCGTATCGATAACACCAAACACCAACGCTGGTTCGCACACAATCAGCCCACTGCCCCGCAGGGGCCGTATGGCCACAATGTTGAAATTGGTTGGAACAGCCAGTTCGCGCAGGAAAGCGCTGTAACGCTGGACCGACACGGGACCCACGGAAATTTCAGGACTGCGGCGAATGAAGTTGAACAGGCCCACCCGGAGATTTCTGGCAAACCGTTCATTCACAATTTCCATGGTGGGCATGCGCCCACGCACAATTCTTTCTTGGCTGGAGATGTT
The DNA here is from genome assembly GCA_028868305.1 of Burkholderiales bacterium. Lineage (GTDB taxonomy): Bacteria > Pseudomonadota > Gammaproteobacteria > Burkholderiales > Burkholderiaceae_C > Allorhodoferax. The sequence goes on from JAGWUS010000049.1 coordinate 12,154, forward strand.
GTAGGCGCGAACTTCGCCCTGCTCTGCCGCCTCTTCCGCGGGTTTCTGGCTTTCGCCAGTGACCCCTTCAAGGAGAGCGTCAACTTCTTCCTGGGAAAGAAACGACTCACTCATGAAAAAATTCCTGCAACACGCTTACTGAACGATAAAGCTGGAAAACAACACGCCCACCACCGGAAACTCGGGATGCGCAGCCTTCTTTTTCTTCTTGGTCGGTGTTTCATCCGCGTGCACTTCATCACCACCGCCAAAAGGCAGTGAAGCCTCTCGCACAATATCCTTGGCCAGTTTTTCCTTGCCTTCAGACTTCAACAACTCCTCTGCTGTCCTTTGTGAAATTAGCATCAGGACACCACTGCGAATAGTTGGCAAATAGGACTTCACCTGGTCCACCGCCTTGGCGTCTATCAGCTCCAATGTAATGCCAACCTGCGCCACACGCTCGCCCCCCGGGTCTGCCAGATTGACCACCATGTTATCCAGAGGGAGGTAGGTTGGAGGTGCCTTATGCGCATCGGCGGCGGCAGTCTTTGCAGATGCAGCGTCATCACCCTCTTCCGCCGCAGCAGCACGTTGTTTGCTAATGTAAAAAAAGGCTCCGCCGCCGCCCAAAACCACGACTAGCAGCACTGCGACGATGATGATGAGCATTTTCTTGCTCTTGGCCTTGGGTTTACCCCCTTCGGCATCTGCTGGTTTATCTGACACTATGGCTCCTTAACTTCGTTAACCCAATTATTAACGCTCTACACCGGCCACAAAGGCCCAAAAGCCTGGACAAAATGAAGCCTAACTTTTGGATTGACGTGTTTCACACTCCCTACACAAACAGATCCAGTGTTCTGCCCGCCCCCCCCGCCAGGGGACGACGGGATTCAGACGCCACCCCTGCCACTGGCAAAGTTGCTGTGTGCCGCGTTCCCTGGCGCTGTTTGCGCTCATTGTCGCCGGTATCACGCTCCCCCGAGGTACCCACTGATACTCCGGACAAAACCAAACCCTCGCCCTGCATGGCCGCCTTCAGGTGCGCTGTAGCTCCCTCCAGAAGGGTACGGGCCTGCAATTCATCGGTGCGAAATGCCACATGCGCCTCGTTGCCATGCATGCTGATACTCACTTCCACCGCATTCTTGCCCAGCCCGTCAAGCTTCAACTCCGCGTTTTGAATGTCCTGGGATATCCAGTAGCTCACATCTTGCACTACAGTCATTTCAGGGGAAACCGCCCCCACTTCCTGTACAGCAGGGCTGGCATAACTGGTGGTTCCCAGAGAGAGTGACGGGGCGCCTGAGCCCCCTTCTGACACCCGTTCCTGGAAGCGCCCCCGCTCGACCGTGTGTTTTTCCTCGATCAAAGCAGCGATCGGACTCGCGACCAGGGCAGGTTCCGCCGGACTACGGTCCCGCATCCCTCGCATCGCGTCAAGTGCTGCCATAAAGCGCGCTTCCTGCACCCGCGTGGAGTCCGGCACTACGCGCCCTGATCCTTGCTCAACCATGGGCGCCCCCTTGGCCTGTGCACCGGCCTTATCACCGGACCGCACTGGCACCTGACCCTGCAATGGCTCTGTCACTAGGACATCGACACCGCCAACCGCTCTGGCCGCAGTCGTCGCTGGGGCCGGTGCGCGGGCGGGGGGCGCTGACATGTTTGGCGTTGGCCCCTGTGGCGGCGGGGCCGCGGTCAATCTGGCTTCCGGTGGAGTGGCGCTCCCCAGCGCAATCGCTGCGCAGTCTGCCACCAGCCCTTGCCGGATGGAGTCCACAGCAGGCACCGGTGGAACCATGGCTGGATCCGGGTTTGAAATTGCTATTAAATCAGTAGCTACTTGCGCTGTATCTACGGGGGCTGTAGACACTTTTTGCACTTCATCCTCGCCTGCCAGTCCCGCGGCGGAGACTCCCGGCTCGTCCATGGCAGACAGTATGGCCATGAAGCCGTTCACCGGGCCTGCGCCGGTTTGTCCTGTCGACTTGCGGCCCCGAGAATCGGCGGTATCCGGGACCTTGGCGATGACGGGCTTGGCACTAGTTTCGATTGTCATCGTGTTCTCCATGCATCAGCGCCGCCTTGTTGTGCAAGTGCCGGAGCGCCGCGAATTCATCGGTGTGGCGCTGTTCGGAGCGCTTGCGGCGCAATTGCGCTTCATCGAGCCGCTTCTTCAAGACCTGGCTGAGACCGGAAAGACGGAATTCCGCTTGAAGCAGCGCCTGGTGTGCCACCACGAGTTGGCTATCCAGATTGGCAATCACTCCATCCTGCATGGCAATCGCGTGCTGCAGTCTGGCCGCGAACTGGTAATGGTGGTTAAGAATTTCCGGAGAAATCGACATCCGGGTTGCTCCCACCCAGCGCGCATCGGTCTCACCGGCATAGCCAGCCAGGTGCGTCAACTGGTCCCTGGCAAATGACAGATTGCGCTGAACCTGCCCATGGGCTCTTGCCAACTCATCACGCTGGCGCGTTGCCAGCTCAATGGCCAACGCAATGCTTTTGTATTCAGCCATGGCGCTGCAAAGCCATTTCCAAGGCTTCCTGGACGGTGTCTATGGGCGACGCTTCATACATCCCCTGCTGCAGGAACTGACTCATCCCCTCATGCAGCGCAATGGCCTCGTCCAGCGCCAGGTCCGATCCGTGGGCATAGGCGCCAATCTGTACCAGATCACGACCACGCGCGTATTTGGACAGGACCGAGCGGAAACGCCGCGCCATCTCAAAATGCTCACGCGTCACCACGTTGTGCATGACGCGTGACGCAGACTGCTCCACATCAATGGCCGGGAAATGACCCGCTTCCGCAAGTGCACGCGACAAGACGATGTGTCCATCCAGAATGGCTCGCGCCGCATCTGCAATCGGGTCCTGCTGGTCGTCGCCTTCCGACAGCACGGTGTAGAAAGCCGTTATGGAACCCACTCCGTTGAGTCCATTGCCGCTACGCTCCACCAACTGGGGCAGTTTGGCAAAGCATGAGGGCGGATAGCCCTTGGTCGCTGGCGGCTCACCAATGGCCAGAGCAATCTCGCGCTGGGCCATGGCGTAACGCGTCAAAGAATCCATCAGCAGAAGCACATGCTTGCCCTGGTCACGGAAGCTCTCTGCGATGGCCGTCGCATACGAAGCCCCCTGCATGCGCAGCAGGGGCGGCGCGTCTGCAGGGGCGGCAACCACCACCGACCGGGCACGCCCTTCTTCACCCAAAATGTCCTCGATAAATTCCTTGACCTCGCGACCGCGCTCACCGATCAGGCCCACCACGATGACATCAGCCTGCGTATAGCGCGCCATCATCCCCAGCAGCACGCTCTTGCCCACGCCTGAGCCCGCAAACAAACCAATACGTTGTCCGCGGCCCACGGTCAGCAGGGCATTGATGGCGCGCACCCCTGTGTCCAGCACCTCACGCACCGGGGCGCGGTCCATGGCATTGATGGGCTTTCGGTCCAACGGTCGAGAGGACACTTCCAGAATCGGCCCCAGACGGTCCATGGGGTTGCCCTGCGCATCCACCACCCGGCCCAACAAACCATCGCCCAACGGCAAGCGCAGCATGCCCGCATCGGCCAAGGACTGGTCCGGCAAAGGCTCTCCCAGGCGCGGCACAGGCACATAGGCCGCAGCAGGTGCCACGCCGGCACCACTGGACAAGCCATGCACATCGCCCGCAGGCATCAAGTACGCACGGTCCCGGTTGAAACCCACCACTTCGGCCAGCACGGGCGGCCGTGAACGGGTTGTTACTACGCATTGGGATCCGACCGGGACGCGCAGTCCGCTGGCCTCCAGCACCAGCCCAGCCAGACGTGTCAGGGTGCCGCGCACCTCCAGACTGGAGTCCTGCAGCACCTGTTGCCGGGAGCGGCAAAAAAACTCTTCCCACACCGGCGGGCTGAGATCAGTGGGTGTCATTGACATCCTCCCAGCGCGACTCCAGCCCCAGACTGGCCACGGCCCGCTGCCAGCGTTTTTCGACTGTGCCGTCAATCACCGTGCCAGCGGCTTCTACCAGGCAACCACCGCGCGTGATACCCGAGTCGGGCAAGAGGTTCAAGGACAGGCTGGAAAATTCCTGGCGCAGCACTTCTGCAAACACCTCGATATCCAGCGGATTCATACGCACAGCAGCAACTTTGCAGTCAGACGACAGCATGCCCATGGCCTCCCGGATCACGGGTTGCAGTGCGTTGGGGTTGGATGATAGCTCATGCCGCAACACCTGCCGGGCCAGCTCGCAGGCGAGCTCCAAAACGCCTTTGGCCATGACTTGCTGCGATTCATGCAGTTGCGCCTGGACGGAAGCAAACAGTTGCGCCATATTGCTGGCAGCCTGTTCACCCTGCGTCGTAATGTATTCCGCAATCTGGCGCTGGCCTTCCAAGGTGGCATGTGCATGGCCCTGTGCGTACCCGTCTGCAAATCCTGCCTGGCGAACGGCCTCGTCCTTGACCCGGTGCTCCTGCTCCTCCTGCGCCCTGAGCTTGGCCGCAAAACGCAGGGAAGCCTGATCCACTGCACCAAAGCTCCAGTCAGAAATCGTGCCGATTTCCTCACCGGGTATGAATTTTGAGTGCGCGCGTGACATCAGACCATGGCGTCGTCGCCACCTCCACCGCCAATGACAATCTGCCCTTCGTCGGCAAGGCGCCGCACGGTCTTGAGAATTTCCTTCTGCTGTGCTTCCACCTCTGACAGGCGCATGGGACCGCGCGACTCCAGGTCTTCCCTAAGCGTCGCGGCTGCACGTGACGACATATTGGCCAGGATCTTGTCCTTCAGTTCGGGCTGCGCACCCTTGAGTGCCACGATGAGCACATCGGACGACACCTCCTTGAGCACCATCTGGATGGCCTTGTCATCCAGCTTGAGCACATCATCAAACACGAACATCTTGTCCATGATCTTCTGGGCCAGGTCGGCATCGTGGCTGCGAATCGACTCGATCACGGTGCCCTCAATGGCCGTGCCCATCAGGTTGATCATTTCCGCTGCCGTCTTCACACCGCCCAGAGACGCCTTGCGGATCTTGTCGCTACCGGCCAGCACCTTGAACAGCACTTCATTGAGGTCCTTGAGGGCAGTGGGCTGAATACCTTCCATGGTGGCCACACGCAGCATGACTTCGTTGCGCTGGCGCTCATTGAGGTTCTTGAGCACATCCGCCGCCTGGTCATATTCCAGGTGCACCAGAATCGCCGCCACAATCTGCGGATGTTCGTTGCGCAGCAGTTCGGCCACCGACAGTGGGTCCATCCATTTCAGGCTCTCGATACCCGAGACATCGCCACCCTGCAGAATCCGATCGATCAGCAGCGCGGCCTTGTCGTCACCCAGTGCCAGCTTCAGCACCGAACGCACATAGTCGCCCGAATTGGATACCAGCAGGCTCTGCGATGCAGCGATGCCGGTGAACTTATCCACCACATCATCCACCCGCTCACGGGTAATTTGCGAGGTCTTGGCAATGGCCTCCCCCAGCTTCTGTACCTCTTTGGGTGAAAGATGCTTGAACACCTCCGAAGCCTCTGCTTCACCCAGAGACATCATCAGAATTGCAGCGTCTTGCAGTCCGTCGTCGTTTGCCATGGTGGTATTGTGCGCCGGGTCTTAGGCCGGAGCTTCTCCGTTGATCCACGCCTTGACAATATTCGCCACTGCAGCAGGATTGTCGCGGGTCAGCTTGCGCGCGTCTTCCAGGCGCAGTTCCGAGTTGCTGAGAGGTGCCTGCTCATGGGACTTGCCATCAGCCGTCAGTTGGGGACGATCAGGTTGTTCGGCTTCCAGCGCATCGATCTGGCCAGATCGGCCTACGGTGGTAGTTGCACCGAACGTTCCGGGCTGGGAAAGTGACTTCATTGCCGGGCGTATGACACCCAACAGCACCAAGGTAGCAAGCGCCAGGGTACCCAAGGGCCAGGCCATGCTACGAGCCAGGTCCACCACTTCCGGCTGGCGCCACAGAGGCAGTTCGCTGACTTCATTTTTGATAGGGGCAAATGCTGCATTCATCAGGTTCACGGAATCGCCGCGGTCTTTGTTGAAACCGACGGTTTCGCGCACCAGAGCCGTCATCTTTTCTATTTGTGCATCCGTCAGTGGCGTACTGGTCGTTTTGCCCTTATTGTCGGTAGTGCTCTGGTTGTTCACCACGACTGCCACATTGATCCGCTTGATGACACCGCTGGCCCCCTTGATTACGCGCACGGTCTTGTCCACTTCATAGTTGATGATGGACTCTTTCTTGGATGAGGTATTGGCGCCAGCACCTTGCTGTCCACTTGCAGCCAGCGTTTGCGGCTGGCCATTGATGGGCGCACTGGACTGGGCTGGCGGCTGATTGCTGGTTGCCCCCGGAACGCCAGCGGGTGGCCCGGCGGTTGCCCCGTTGATGCTCTCTACTACTTGCTGGCTTCTGACTGCGCTGGTGTCAGGCGTCTGATTGGGCTTGTGCACTTCGGTAGTGGACTCGGTCTGCGAGAAATCCAGCTCCGCAGTCACCTGCGCCTTGACGTTGTCCCGCCCCACAACGGGCTCCAGAATATCCAGAATGCGCCGGTTATAAATCTGCTCGATCTGTTGCGCATACTGCAGTTGCTCTGCATCCACGCCCAAACCGCTACCCGAGCCATCGCTGGGCGCAGATAGCAGCTTGCCCGTGTCATCCAGCACGCTGACGGCGGAAGCGCTCATTTCCGGCACGCTCGAGGCCACTAGGTGGATGATTCCGGCTAACTGCGCCTTGTCCAGGGTGCGTCCGGGATGCAGGCTGAGCAACACCGAGGCAGAGGGTTTTTGCTGTTCGCGGAAGAAACCATTCTGGTTGGGCAGTGCCAGGTGCACACGCGCATTGGCCACTGAAGACAGGGCCTGAATGGATCGGGTCAATTCTCCCTCCAGTCCGCGCTGGAACGTCAGACGCTCCTGAAACTGGGTCATACCAAAGCGGTTGGACTCCATCATCTCGAATCCGTTGACCGAACCTTTGGGCAACCCCAGAGTAGCCAGCTTCAGACGCGCATCATGCACACGGTCTGCGGGCACCAGGATGGCACCGCCGCCTTCGGTGTACTTGTACGGCACGTTCATGGTGGTCAGCTGCGCAATGACAGCGCCACCATCCTTGTCGGCCAAATTCGAGTAGAGCACCCGCCACTCCGCCTGGCGGCCCATAACCAGCCCAATCACGCCAATGGCAACAAACAGCATGACACCGAGCGCCAAGCGCATACGCTGACCTTGGTCAAGCCCGGCCAGGCGCTGGGCGATGGTGGGATTTACAGGTATTGCGGCAACAGCAGACATCTTGATTTCCGGTGCTGTGGGGCGCAGGTCGCCTCACGAATGGGTCTGATTATTCGACCCGCCTCCAAAAACATTAGGCGGAAAAGGACAGGAATTACCGTCTATTTGCAAATAATGCCCACACGATGTCACCCCTAGTATTAGCCCCAATCAAGTTTTACCGGGAGCCCGTCATGGACCTCAAACTCAACCCTGTTGCAATGCCGAACACCATCCGCCCCGGTGCGGGCCTACGTCCAAGCGCCACAACAGGTGCACAGGGGGTAGGTGGCGGATTCTCCGGCGCATTGAAAAGCGCCTTGAATTCGGTCAGCGCCGCACAGAACGAGTCCACCCGTCTGCAACAGGAAGTGCAGATGGAAAACCCCAAGGTCAGCCTGGAAGAGACCATGGTGGCCATCCAAAAGGCGCAAATCGGCTTTACCGCCACGCTGCATGTGCGCAACCGCATGGTGCAAGCCTACACCGACATCATGAATATGCAGGTGTGAGCAGCAGTGTCCGGTTTAAATGAAGGTCAAAGGCTTGCACCTGGGGCGACGGATTCTTTCGGTGTCAGCTTTTGAGGGAGCCCAGATTCCAGCCGAGAAACAGAGAATTAGTGCAAGAACTGACGTGTCGTACCAAACCCCAGTTCACAGTGCGCTAGGCACGGCTCAGCCAAATAGCGTATTTGGGCATCATTGCTCAAGATGCGTCGCATGATATGTGCCTTTTCTGATCGCTCCTCTGGCATCAACGCCAACTCCCGGGAGTTGAATCGAAGTTGCTCAATAAGCACGGCGCATATCCCTTCAAAACGCACTACTTCCTCCCAGTCTTCAGACTTGGCAGCCTCCAACATTCGGGCACTACTGTCTTCAATAGCCCTGTAGTAGTCGATCAGCGCTTTGCTCATTATCTGGCTCCAGTGGCCTAACAGGCTGCTGAAATATTTGCGCCAAAGCCCAGTTCTACTTCCCGCGTGAGCGCAATTTCATGGATCTGCCGAGGCAGCAGGCCGATCGGGCCGGTTTGCGTGCAGTTTTCAGGGGTTTGAAGGTGGTTTTTCATCGTTTTCCCCTTACTGAGCCATCTGCAGGCGCACTTGTCCCAAGGTACGCATGCGCGTGAGGTCGTAAGCAGCCATAGTCAGCACGAACAGTTGATCCAGTTTCTTCAATCCGCGCACCATCACCTGGCGAATTGGGTCGACAAGCTTGGCCCAGCCAGCCCCCTGTTCGATGAGCTTGCGCTTTTCCGCAATGAACTCTGCGGCGTCATAGCCCTTGTCAGCGCCCCGGGTGATCTGGGCCTGCTCGAGGGCAACTTGCTTGGCATCCGCATCGATGCTGGACTCGTGGGTGTCGTTGGAGCGGCTTTGGCCATTGAAGTTGGCGCTATCGCCGTCGTTGCCGTCTTTGCGCACAAAGCTCTTGTGGCCGGCCCAGGCTTGGATGAGTGTGCCGTCTACGCTGAAGTGTTTGCCTGAGAGCCAGCCATTCTTGTTGGCAATGGCCAGCACTTCGTTGAAGAGTTCGATCAGGCGTTCACGGTTCTTGGTGAATACGGTGGGCACCCAGACGCTGTCGTCCATGGACAGGCCAATGAACCAGTGGTACAGCAGGTTGTACTGGGTCTGCTCCATGAGCATGCGTTCGGAGCGGATGCTGTAAAAGATTTGCAGCAGCATGGCGCGCAGCAGTTTCTCTGGCGCAATGCTGGGGCGTGCGCCCTTGACGTCAGCCGCGTACATGCTCGAGCGCATTGGTTCGAAGTTCTTGAGGGCAACGTTTACCATCGTGCGCACGTGGCGCAGTGGGTGATCCGCCCAAACGAAGTCGTCCAGGCGGCGCATGATGAACAGGCTATCGGTGAAGGTGTCGGCTCCGCGCATGTCTGGATCAAGTTCGTGGGGTTGGGGCTATTGCCGGGCGGGAGTTGCGGAGTCTGCGAGTCGGGGGAGGCATTCCAGCAGCCTGCTAGGCGGCCACTGCTTCCGAATAAGCCGGAGCCGTTCCGTCAATCTGCTTCCACCCGCTTGCAACCAACTCAATCAAGCGGCTAACTTCCGCAAGACCGGACGCATCATTGCGAACATTTGCGAGAGTAACCTGTGTCACGCAGTATCGGTAGAGAGCGTTAAGGTTTGCTGCCAACTCCCCCCCCTCTTCTAAATTTAGAGGGGCAATCAAACCTTCTTCAAGAATACGTACTGCCACTCCAATTTTTCGACCTTTTAAAGCAATGTCACCACCTTGCATGGCGACACGGGCGCTGCCCAGCGCTTGCAAAAGCCCATCGAATAGCAGAGATACCAACTTGTGCGGATCGGCACTGCCTACGCTGGTCTCAACACCAACACGGTTGTAGGCGGCTGCTGATCGGCTGGCGGCTGCGGTAAACATGGTGCAATTCCTTATAGTCTTGCGTTAGATATCGGCAGACTTACAGCGGGCTAAAGTTCTTTATACAAAGATTTTTTGATCCTGATATAAAAAAAGGGCCTAAAGATTTACACCCGTCATTACTTTCAGCAACTATTCCGTAAGGTTAAAGAGCGCATTTTCGACACGGTTACGCAGTGGATTTGTTCCAGGCAATTACCTGCTGAGCCACGTACGCATTTAGCGCACTCAAATTCGCCATTTGCGCGTCTAAAGCCGTGTATTGTTTGCGAAGCCGCGCCTCCACGGCTGCAGCATGGTTGGTCACCTGTGTTTGCTCTGTCGCATTCCGGGCCAGGGCTTTTCGAAGAGAGTCGGCCTTATTTGTAACCAGACCACCTGAGGCTAGCACCCCTTTAGCTAGAGCGCTGAATTTCAAGGCGAAACCGTCACTAGCGGCATTGTGGTTGTCAGTGGTGAACATTTTTTGCAATTCGGTGCCATTGTTAGCAGCCGCACCTAGCTTCGCGGTATTTATTGTCAAAGATCCGTCGAGTTGACGCTGTATACCGACGTCTGAAAGACGCTGATATGCATTGCTACCCAAGCTAATCGATCCCACCATACTACGCAGTACGTTTTGCAGTCCCAGCACTGCCGAGTCCCCTTGAAATATTGAAGCAGTCTTGGTAGCCGCGTCGTATTTGGTCAAGTCCGCCAACGACGCTGCCAGGGCGTTATAAGCAGTCACAAACCCCTGCACGCTCTTTACAGCAGGTGTCACGTCCTCGCGCACTGAAAGGGTGACTGGGGCCAGCACTTCAGTGCCGAGACCGTAGTTGGTGGTGGTGGTAGCGGCCAGGTTGATGGTGACCCCTGGGATGTTGCCATTAAGCGTGTTGGTTTGGGAGGTAACAGCCAATCCATTGATACGGGCATTGGCGTTAGAACCATATTGCACTGGCAATCCGGCCGAAGCCATGCCAAAGGCACCGGCCTTTGGATCAAAGGCAAGTCGGGACAGTCCAAAGTTGTCGGTTGTCACACCATCTGCATCGGTAGTGGCTTGTATCCTGAACCCAGAGGCAGTCCCCGTTTCCTTGGACCGCACCAGCAACCGATCACTAGTGCCGTCATTGAACGCCGTGGCCACCACACCCGCATTTGCGCTGTTTATTTTGGCGGCTAGCGTGGCAACAGTGTCGCTAGCAGTGGCGGCAATGGTCACATCTGCACTGGCACCACCGGGCGTAAAGACCCCAGCCGCCCAAGTGCCAGTGCGCAATGTCAACGTGCCCGCCCCAACCAAGCCGCCGGCAGTCATAGGGGCTGAATTGACAGATTGCGGCTTGGCCAAACTATCCACATCAAGGGTAAAAGATGTCGCACTGGCAGCATCAGTAACAGAAATGCTAGCCGCGCTAGTGTTGGAACTTGACCCCGTGCGGGCCGACCAGGCTGTGGCTGCAGTCATAGCTTTAGCCGCATCCGCCAAGGCAGAGAACTCCGATTGAATGGTGCCCATAGCCGATATCTGCCCTTGCACCAGCGTTGCTTTGCTCTCCAGTGCCTTTAGCGGTTGCTTCTCCAACGCAACCAGTTGCGTGACGATGCTTTCCACCTGAAGCCCACTGCCAATACCTGCGGATGAAATCGTGGCCATAAGAGTCTCTCTCGCTATCAAACACTTGAAAGTGTGGCATTTTTAGTCGAAGCGTAAACCTTTAACTAGCACCTGTTAGCCCCTGTATTATTCAATAACGAAAAGGCGACGTAGAACATTTGTTCATCGTCGCCCTGTCTATCGGCATCCTGCGCCGCAACTTAAGCCTCGCAGCGCTCTATAGCGCCAGGGTTTAGCGCAATAGCGCCAGAACACCCTGCGGCAACTGGTTGGCTTGGGCCACCATCGCATTTCCAGCCTGCTGCAAGATCTGAGAGCGCGAAAGATTGGCGGTTTCTGCCGCGAAGTCCGCGTCCTGAATCCGTGAGCGTGATGCACTCAGATTGTCTGACGTGGTACGCAGGTTGGAAATTGTCGTTTCAAACCGCGATTGCAAGGCACCGAAACTGGCGCGTTGGCCATTGACTGCGGACAGCGCTCCGTCGACTGTACTTAGGGTGCGTGTCGCAGACTCTACAGTGGACACATCTAAAGTGCTAGCAGCTTGCAATTGACTTCCAGAGGTTGCCGCTGTGAAGTAACCGACACCTGCAGCGCTGGCAGTATTGGAAATACCAAATGTCTTGTCAGAATCCAATGTCACTGCACCAGTCACATACACACTTGCCGCAGTATTGGCTGCCAAAGTTTGCGCCTGCACTGTAATGGCACCCGACGTGGCCGACGTCGTGATTTTGATGTCGTTACCTGTAGCATTGGTCAAAGTAATCCCAGTGCCTGCGGTGTTGAGTTTGGCAGTAACACCCGTAGTAGAACTCTTGTCGTTAAAGGCGGTGATCGCGCTAGCCAATCCATCGGCGGTATTGCCGGCTGCACCGACGGTAAACGATACCGTAGCCGCACTGGAGTTATCCGAAATCACTGACAGAGAGTAGCTGGCGCTGGCCGTAAAGGTGCCCGCATCGATTTCAGTGCGCGCACTTGCACTGACGCCTGTGGATCCTGATTGGGCGTTGATGTTTGCCGCCACCGTTTTCGCGCTTGCGCCTGCTGCCACGGCCACCGTTGCAGTGCCGAGCGAACCATTGACTACGATTGAATTGGCGGCGATCGTGCTAGCCGCACCAGTGATCGCGGTAGAAGCGTTGGCACCCGCAGAGGAACCAACGACCAAGTCACCAGCACCGCCGGCCGTTGTCGCAACGGAGGAGCCAATTCGGTTATTGCCATATTTGCTAGTGCTGAAATTGGCCGTGGTCGCGGTAATGGTTTGATTGGCATTGGCACCTACCTGGAAAGTGGCCGAGCCAAAACTGCCGTCCAAGAGTTTCTGGCCGTTGAACTCGGTAGTTTTGGCAATGCGGTCCAGTTCGGAGGTGAGTTGGCCGACTTCTGCGTTAAGCGCAGCGCGGTCGCTGGCA
>JAGWUS010000083.1 GCA_028868305.1 Burkholderiales bacterium
CGCCGTAGATCACAGCGCTGGCGCCCGGGCTCTTGAGTGCGGTGCTCACCGGCAAGCCCAGAATGGCGCGGGCGTGCAGTTCAAACTCGTTTTGCCACTGCGTGATCATGGTCACCATGCCGGTGTCGTGCGGCCGGGGTGACACTTCGCTGAACCACACCTTGTCGCCCTTGACGAACAGCTCCACGCCAAACAGACCCAGGCCCGAAGGTTGGCCGTCCAGGCCCTGCCCCAGGTTGTCGGTGACGGCCTTGGAAATGCGGCGCGACTCGGCCAGCGCGGTTTGCGTCATCGGGTGTGGCTGCCAGCTCTCCACATAGTCACCGCTGACCTGCACATGGCCAATCGGGTCGCAGAAATGGGTTTCAATCTCGCCGTTGGTGCCGCGGGCGCGTACGGTGAGCTGGGTGATCTCGTAGTCAAAATCAATAAAGCCTTCGACGATGATGCGTCCCGGGCCGACGCGGCCACCGGACATGGCGTAGTCCCATGCTTTCTTCACGTCGGCAGGGCCGTCGATCTTGCTTTGGCCCTTGCCCGAACTGCTCATGACGGGCTTGACGATGCAGGGGTAGCCGATACCCGCGAAGGGCGAGTCGCCGTCCGACCGGCCGTCGATGGCCGCCTGCAGCTCTTCCAGCGAATCACAGAATTGGTAGGGGCTAGTGGGCAGGCCCAGGGTTTCGGCCGCCAGGCGACGGATGCCTTCGCGGTCCATGGTCAGGCGCGCGGCGCGCGCGGTGGGGATCACGCGCACGGTGCCGGCGGCTTCCAGCTCCTGCAACATGGGCGTGGCGATGGCTTCAATCTCTGGCACCACCAGGTGCGGGCGCTCGGCTTCGATCAGCGCCTTGAGCTGCGCCGGGTCGCTCATGGTGATGGTGCGCGCATGGTGCGCCACCTGCTGGCCGGGGGCGTTCTCATAGCGGTCCACCGCAATGGTTTCCACGCCCAGGCGCTGCAGCGCAATAAGCACTTCTTTGCCCAGTTCCCCGCTGCCCAGCAGCATGACTTTGGTGGCATTGGGAGACAGGGGGGTGCCGAGGGTTGTCATCAAAAAATACTCCGTCCAAGTTAATAATCTATTTGCGTACCAGTGTGCTGTCACTTAATCCAGCGTTTTGCATCTTTCAGCAGCAACAGCAGTTGCTGCTCACGCAAAGGTGATTGAATGAATCCAAAACGGGCGTAGAACGCAGCAGCTTCCTTGTCGATGGGGTGCGTCAGCATGGCGCGCACACCTGCCTGCTCGCCTATAAACACCGTGCGTCGTATCGCATCCTGCAATAAACCAAATCCGATGCCACGCCCGTGATCGATTCTGGATACAGCCAGGCGGGCCAAAATCACGACCGGCAAAGGATACTGCCCCATCCCCTTGCGTATGCGATCGGGTGCGTCCAGCGGGTTGATCTGGCCAACCGTCAGGCTGAAATAGCCAACCAGTCGGTCATTGTCTGTGACTACATAGGTTTTTGAGGAGCCGGCACCTTGCGCTTGTCTGGCATGCCGAATGAGCCAATCGTTGAGGGCTGGTTTGCCGCAGTCGAACCCGTCCACACGATGCTGCGGCCCCAGAGGTTCGGGACTGCGCAAGCTCACTGCGCTGCCCAAGGCGCTTTACGTGAGAAGAGCTCGCGCAATCCAGAATTAGGCTGTTCTGGCTGATCCAGCAAATCCATAAATGCCTGGTATTGGGCGCCTGACACCATGAACAGTCGTTGGTCGAGCAATGTTTGCTCGGCCGCCAGGCATGCGCTGTCCAGAATGAAATCCGTCAGGGACTTGTGCGCGACTTCGGCAGCACGGCGCAATACAACTTCCTGCTCTTGGGTTGCACGCAATCCCAAGCGGGCTGAACGCGTCGTTTGTGATGCTATGGCAGACATTGGAAGGCCTTGGGATATGGATTTAAGGCGTGAATGTTAGTACAAATGACATACAAAGTCTAGTCTGCTGTTGGGCGGTTGCGCTGGGATAGATGGGAGGCCTGCTTCAGACTGTTACCGGAAGTAGACACCTTCAATCTGACTGCTCCAGGCCAGTCATTCGAACTCTGCTAACTACCGGATCCGTTTGCACAAACTGAATCGCCGCGGGGCGATTCAAAACAGATTGTGACGGTCGGTGTGTATCGTGTAAATCACCCAATTGGGTGAGCCCTAGGAATGTCGGCTACCACCGCTGCACAGCAGTCGTACAGCCAACACAAGTAGCACGCTCATCACCAATAAATTCAGAGACGGTACAAAATCATTTCCGCATCAAAGTGCTTTTCCCGAATAAGGACTCGATCAAATCCACCGCCACCTCGGCCGTGCGGTTGCGCACATCCAGAGCCGGGTTGAGTTCCATCACATCGAGCGATCCCAATCGGCCGGTGTCGGCAACCATTTCCATGCACAGCTGTGCTTCGCGGTAACTGGGGCCACCGCGCACCGTGGTGCCGACGCCGGGGGCGATGTCGGGGTCCAGAAAGTCCACGTCAAAACTCACATGCAGATGCGTGTTGGCATCCATTAAAGCGAGTGCCAGCTCCATCGCCGCGCGCATGCCCATCTCGTCGATATAGCGCATGTCGAAAACCTCAATGTTCTGTTCGTGGACAAAGCGTTTCTCGCCCTGGTCCACACTGCGGATGCCGATCTGGCGTACCCATTTGGGCGAGATGGCAGGCAGCTGACCACCGATCTCGATCAAGGCCTTGGGGCCGAACCCGCACAGGCAGGCCACCGGCATGCCATGGATATTGCCGCTTGGGGTCAAGGCGCTGGTGTTGAAGTCGGCATGGGCATCCAGCCACAGCACGCGCAGCTTCTTGCCCACATCGCGGCAGTGGCGCGCCACCGCGCTGATGGAGCCAATCCCTAGGCAGTGGTCGCCACCCAGCACGATGGGCATGCGGCCCTGCTGCAGTTCTGCGTACACCGCGTCGTGCAGCGACTGGTTCCATGCGGTCACCTCGGCCAGGTGGCGGTAACCCTCTACCGGCGGCAGCCAGGGGTTGCTGGGGCCTGTCAGGTTGCCGCGGTCCTGCACTTCCAGACCGTGGCTCTCCAGCACGCTGGCGATATTGGCAACACGCAGGGCTTCGGGGCCCATGCTGGCGCCGCGGCTGCCGGCGCCAATGTCGGTGGGGGCGCCAATCAGGCTGATGTGGGTGTTCATGGTGCGGTGGGTGCAAGGCCAGTCATAGCGGCATTGTGGAGCATTTTGCGACGCAGATAGCGTCTGTCACCGGCTTGACGCCGTGAGCTCAGAGTGTTGCCGCACAATGTTCAGATGGCTTCAATCCGCTCCCCCCTGCAGGCACAAATTGTTCAATGGCTGGTGCAACCCGGCGACACGGTGCAGGCCGGCGATGTACTCGTCATTCTGGAAGCCATGAAGATGGAGCACGAGGTGCGCGCTACCCATGCTGCCCGCATTTCCGAGCTTTTCTATGCCGCAGGCGAGTCGGTGGCCGAGGGTGACTTGCTCCTAAATCAGGAGCTACTTAAGCATATTCCACGGGGTTTGGAGACTGATTTGGCATCCAATCCCGCTGCAAGCGCTGTGCCACAGCCCACACCACCACAGGCCGGTGCCAGGCCAGATTTGCTGAAGCTGTTGGACCGCCAGGCCCGCACCCTGGACGCTGCCCGCCCCGAAGCCATCGCCAGGCGCCACGCGCTGGGCCTGCGCACCGCGCGCGAGAACATTGCTGGGCTGTGCGATGTAGGTTCGTTCATGGAATACGGCGCCCTTGCCGTGGCCGCGCAGCGCAGCCGGCGCTCGGAGGAAGACCTGATCGCCAACACGCCGGCCGATGGCATGGTGACGGGCACTGGCACCATCAACGGACAGTCTGCAGTGGTTATGGCTTACGACGCCACGGTACTGGCCGGCACGCAAGGCATGCGTAACCACCAGAAGACCGACCGCATGCTGGGGCTGGCACTGCAGAACAAGCTGCCGGTGGTGCTGTTTGCCGAAGGCGGTGGCGGACGCCCCGGTGATGTGGACATGCCCATTGTGGCGGGCCTGCATGTGGCGACCTTTGCGAGCTTTGCGCGCCTGAACGGCCAGGTGCCGGTGGTGGGCATCACCACCGGGCGCTGTTTTGCCGGTAACGCGGCGCTGCTGGGCTGCAGCGACGTGATCATTGCCACGAAGGCCAGCAACATCGGCATGGGCGGCCCGGCCATGGTGGAAGGTGGTGGACTGGGCGTGTTCAAACCCGAGCAGATTGGCCCCTCCGCCGTGCAGCACAGCAATGGCGTGATTGACATTCTGGTGGACGATGAGGTGCAGGCGGTCGCCAAGGCCCGGCACTACCTGTCCTTCTTTCAGGGGCCAGCAACACAATGGACCGCGCCACCCGGGCTGGCCCTGCGCGAGGTGGTGCCCGAGAACCGGCTGCGGGTGTACGACAACCGCGCTGCCATGGCCGGTATTGCCGATGTGGGCAGCCTGCTGGAGCTGCGCACCGGGTTTGGGCTGGGCATCCACACCGCGCTGGCGCGCATCGAAGGGCGCCCGGTGGGCCTGCTGGCCAACAACCCGATGCACCTGGGTGGCGCGATTGACGCGGATGCGGCAGACAAGGCGGCGCGCTTCATGCAACTGTGCAACGCCCATGGTCTGCCGCTGGTGAGCCTAGTGGATACCCCCGGCTTTATGGTCGGTCCCGATGTAGAAGCCACTGCGCAGGTGCGCCACGTGAGCCGCATGTTCATTGCGGCGGCGCATTTGCGGGTGCCCTACCTGAGTGTGGTGTTGCGCAAGGGCTATGGCCTGGGCGCCATGGCCATGACGGCGGGTGGCTTTCACTCGCCGCTGTTTACCGTGGCCTGGCCCACCGGTGAGTTTGGCGCCATGGGGCTGGAAGGTGCGGTGCGCCTGGGGTTCAAGAAAGAACTGGAAGCGGTGCCCGAAGGCCCCGAACGCCAAGCGCTCTATGACAAGCTGGTAGCCCACCAGTACGACAACGGCAGTGCCATCCACATGGCGACCACGCTGGAGATTGACGCCGTGATTGACCCCGCGCAGACGCGCACCTGGCTGGTGGCCGGCTTGCAATCCGGCAAGGTGCTGCCGCAGCAGCGCGCGGGAGTCGATAGCTGGTAGGACTAAGATGCGCGGATGTTTGCATGACACAAGGCGTAACCATGCTGCAACACCTGCGAAACCTGCGAAACCTATTCTCCCGGGGGCGGCTGGCCATGGTGTTGGGGACGGCCATACCGTTTGTACTCTTTGCGACCTATGCGGTCATGGAACTTCAGAATACGCAGCGTGATGTGCTGGTTTCGGATCTCAACCGAACCGCGCTGGTCACCGCCAATGCCGTCAACCAGCAGCTGGGCACCAGCGTGGGCTATCTGAATGCGTTGGCCACGTCGGACGCGGCCTTGCACAACGATGTGCCTG
>JAGWUS010000008.1 GCA_028868305.1 Burkholderiales bacterium
GCTTTCTTTTGCGCCTCGGCATTGAAGGCCATGAAATTGCTGGGCGCAGCGGCGGCCATCCACTGCTCGATGGCAAAGCGAATACGGTTACGGGTTTTGGCATCGGCGTCCACGGCATCGGCCAGGCCCATCATGGTGCGGGCGTTCAGGAGATAGACTGCAGCAGAATAGGCCGCCACTGGATTGCTGCTCCAGGCGGCGTCGGCAAAGCGCTTGTCGCCCTTGGTGTCTGGCGCTTGCATGCCGGTATTGAACAACCCCATGGCCTCCTGCATGTACTGCTGCTGCAGGGCCTGCAGTTTCTCCGGCGCAAAATGCACCTCAGGCATTTTTTGACCGCTTGCCGGCAGGCCGGCACCAGCGGCCCCGATGTCCATGGTTTGAAAGGATTGCACTGCCTTGGACCAACCCTCGGTCATGGATTGCTGGAACTGCTGGGACGCCTGAGTCCAGAATTCGGAGGGGTTTTGCGCCACGGTATCTCCTGTTTTTAGTGAAATGAGTCTACCCCTGAAGTATCTCAGGGTAAGCCCTACGATATCCTGACATTCTGCTATTCCAATACGACATGTACATCATTCCCATTGCCTGGATTTACGTTGCCCTGATGATGAGCGTGGCGGAGGCCACCAACTCCAACGGAACAGTACTGGGTGCCGTGGTGACTTTCCTGCTCTACGGGGCATTGCCCGTCAGTCTGGTGCTGTATTTCATGGGCACACCGGCGCGCAAACGCCGGATCCGGGAACGCGAAGCAGCCGTGCGTGCGGCAGCATCACTCCAGCCAGATGCAGGCAGCCTGCCGGCCACTGATCCGGTCCCGGCGGTGCGAAAAGAACCGTGAGGGATTGCCTGCAGTGCACCATTCGGGCCCGCTGTCGTTCCCGAACACCCGGCGGACTCCCAGTGCGTTGAGCCGTTGACGCGCCAGGCCAGCCAGATCGGCCAGCCATTTGTCATTCCCCAGCGGCTGGAAGCAACGGGCCGCATCCATACTGTGCGCGACAAATGCGGCCCGTACTTCTTCGCCCACCTCGAACGCACCCGGACCAATGCAGGGCCCCAGCCACGCTATCACTTCCATAGCTGGTTGCGCAACATCCGTGCGGGCTATGGCATCAAAACACTTAAAAACCGCTTCCAGAACGCCCGTTCCATGCGTTCCTGCCAGTCCACGCCACCCCGCATGTGCGGCCGCGACCATCTGCCCTGCCGTGTCACAGAGCAGGACCGGCAGACAGTCCGCCACCATCACCGTGCAGGCGAGGCCGATCTGGGTGGTGCAGGCCGCGTCCGCAGCGCGTCCGTCAGGCAAGTCCGTCGACAGGGTCAAGACCTCACAGCCGTGCACCTGATTCATGAAGACGGGCCTGGCCGCCACCGCCTGCTGCAAAACGCGCCGGTTGTGTTGCACCCGCTGCGCATCATCGCCCACATGGCCCCCCAGGTTCAGGCTATCCCAGGGCGCCGTCGAGATGCCACCGGCTCGCGTGGTGCACAGTGCCTTGACCCGCGCCGGGGCCGGCCACTGTGGCACCAACCAGTCAGCAGGGTGGGCGGCCAAGGACTTCACCCGGCAAAGTCAGGGCAATTCGCAGGCTGCGCGTCCTGAAAAGCCCTGAGTTGCATGCATGCATCGAAGGCGGCCATGGTGCGTGGCAAACCGTCCAGGATCACGTTGAAGCGTTGACCGTTGAAAATTTGTGGCACCAGCAGGCAATCTGCCATTGTGGGGGTCGCTCCGAAACAGTAGCGTGAGGCCGGGTGACCGGCGGCCGAGCGAAGTGCATCCTGCGCCAGCAACAGCCGTTCAAAAGACTCCAGACCCTCACGTACCCAGTGGCGATACCAGGTATTTTTGGTTTCTTCATCCACTTTCAGCTCGCGACTCAGGTACTTGAGCACACGCAGATTGTTCAGGGGATGAATCTCGCAAGCCACAGACTGTGCCAGAGCCCGTACCTGCGCCCTGCCCCATGCGTCCTCGGGCAACAGCGGCGGTTCCGGTCGGGTCTCGTCCAGGTATTCGATGATGGCCATGGATTGCGACAGGCTGTGGCCATCAATCTCCAGCATCGGCACCAGGACTTCGGGTGAGCGGGACCGATAGGCATCCAGCTGGTGCTCTCCTGTGAGCAGATTTACCGCCGCATATTCATACGGAAGCCCCTTGAGCGCCAGCGCAATACGCACGCGAAATGAGGCAGAAGAGCGAAAGTAGTTATGGAGCTTCATGACCGCAAGGATATACCGGCCGGCCCCAAACAACCCTCCGCCAAGCCCGTTACCATTGCATCTTCAGGTCGCCTTGCGTTGGGGCGACGCGCATTGGAGATCCCATGATTCTTGAACTCGCCGAGATCCGCATCCAGCCGGACCAGAATGCTGCCTTTGACGAAGCCATCGCACGCGGATTGCGCGACGTAATCAGCCATGCCAGGGGCTTCAAGGGCTATAAAGTTAACAAAGGCATTGAGAACCCCGAGCGTTACATCCTGCAAATATTTTGGGACACGCTGGAGGATCACACGGTGGGTTTCCGCCAGTCGGATGCATTTACGCAGTGGCGCGCCATCGTTGGCCCCTTCTTTGCGGCTCCACCCCTAGTTGAGCATTTTGACCTGCTGACCAAATCCGCTTAAACCTTCATCCAGGACCTGAACCATGTCATATCTGTTTGCCCCCCCTGCCGTTGTGTCGGTCCCGGTCATGGGCCTGACCGAAGGTTTCCCCGTTCACCGCATCTACTGCGTTGGCCGCAATTACGAGGAGCATGCCAAGGAGATGGGTTTCACCGGTCGCGAGCCGCCATTCTTCTTTCTGAAGCCTGCAGATGCAGTGGTCGTAGCCGTGCCCGGGCAGATCACTTCGGTCCCCTATCCAACGCTTACCAACAACCTGCACCATGAGATCGAACTGGTGGTGGCCATTGGTACTGGCGGCAGCAATATTCTCGCCGCTGACGCGCACAAGCACATCTACGGTTACGCTGTGGGCCTGGATATGACACGCCGCGACCTGCAAAACGATATGAAGAAACAGGGCCGCCCCTGGTGCATTGGCAAGGCATTTGATCACTCCGCCCCCATGGGCCCCATCACGCCTGCAGCGCAGGTGCCAAACATCAACCAGGCGGAGATTGCACTGAAGGTCAACGGCAAAGACCGCCAGCGCAGCAACGTGTCCCGACTGATCTGGAACGTTGCCGAGACCATTGAACAACTGTCTGCGGCCTGGACGCTGCAGCCGGGTGACCTGATATTTACCGGCACACCGGAAGGTGTCGCTGCGGTCGTGCGTGACGACCTTCTGGCTGGCAGCGTGCAGGGGTTGGAGCCAATCGAAGTTCGACTGGCCTGACGGAAAAGGATTGCGCAGCCCATGCTCCAACACCCGATCAAACACTGTCGCCAGTGCGGTACCGCAGTGGCCTACCGGGTTCCCGATGATGGCGACACTAAAGAGCGTGCAGTGTGTCCCTCGTGCGCCACGATTCACTACGAAAACCCGCTCAATGTCGTAGGCACAGTGCCCCACTGGGGGGACAAGGTGCTGCTGTGCAAGCGCAATATCGAGCCACGCCGGGGCAAGTGGACGCTTCCGGCGGGGTTCATGGAACTGAACGAAACGACTGCCGAGGGCGCTGCTCGCGAGACCGACGAAGAGGCGGGCGCACAGTTTGAAATGCAGGGGCTTTTTACCCTGCTCAACGTGGCACGCGTGGGGCAAGTGCATTTGTTCTACCGGGCACGTCTGACCAGTGACCAATTCAGCCCAGGCCATGAAACCATCGAGGCCCGTCTGTTTGCCGAAAATGAAGTTCCCTGGGATGACATCGCCTTCCGGACCGTCAAGGAAACCCTGGAACGCTACTTTGCCGATCGCCGCTCCGGTGACTTTGGCGTTCATACCATCGATATTGTGTAGCCGATGCTCCCTTGTTTTGTCATGCTGGATCTGGAGACCACAGGTGGCAATGCAGTGCATGACCGCATCACCGAAATAGCGGCAGTCCGCATGGAGCACGGCCGGGAGGTGGCCCGCTGGAGCACCCTGGTGAACCCGGGTGTGCGCATTCCCCCGTTCATTCAGAATCTGACCGGTATCACCGATGCCATGGTCGAAGACGCGCCTGCATTCGCCGACGTAGCTGAGACCCTTCTCGCCATGCTGGAAGGCGCTGTCCTGGTGGCCCACAACGTGCGTTTCGACCACGGCTTTCTGCTCAATGAGCTGGCGCGACTGGATATTGCGCTCAAGGTCAGGACCTTGTGTACGGTCCGCCTTTCGCGCAAGCTGTATCCACAGCACAAGGGCCACGGTTTGGACGCCATCCTGCGTCGCCATGGCCTGCACACGCAATCCCGCCACCGCGCCATGGGCGATGTGGAGGTGGTGCTGGCCTGGCTCAATATTGCCGCTCAGGAGCTTGGCACCCTCACCCTGCAACGTGAGGCCACTGCGCTTCTGCAGGGCAGCGCCAGTCTCCCACCTAACCTGGAGACCTCCGTATCCGACATACCGGACTCGCCCGGCGTGTACCTGTTCTATGGTGAAAACCCGCTGCCCCTGTACATCGGAAAAAGCATCAACATGCGGACACGGGTGATGTCGCACTTCCAGTCCGCGTCCAAAGTGGCGCGCGAGATGCGCATCTTGCAGGAAATACGCCGGGTTGAATGGCGACCGACGGCTGGTGAACTCGGAGCACTGTTGCTGGAATCGCGGCTGGTCAAGGAGTTGCAACCGGTCTACAACCGCCAGTTGCGCCTTGAGCGGCAACTGCTTGCCTGGAAACTGAAGCACGATCCTGCAGCCTCCCCGCTCGTTGTTCTGACCCGCATGGACGAGGTGACCCCACAAGACTTCAAACATCTGTATGGCACCTACCGCTCAAAACGCCAGGCAGTCGAGGCCTTGCAATGCCTGGTACAGATGCACCAGTTATGCCCACGGGCAGTGGGCCTGGAGTCTGGAAAAGGCGCCTGCTTTGCTCACCAGATCGGGAGGTGCAAGGGGATCTGCGCAGACCATGAGACACCCGGATCGCACTATCTGCGTCTGCAAATGGCACTGGCTCAGCACAAGCTGCATACCTGGCCGCATCCCGGCCCCATTGGCATTCGAGAGCAACATGCGACCACCGGAAGGACGGAAATCCATGTGTTTGACCAGTGGTGCCACCTCGCCACAGTGCAGGATGAAGCAGAACTGGCAGAAGCACTCAGCACAGGCTATTCGCTTGCGTTTGACCTGGATACCTACAGACTCCTGCACAAACGCTTGGGTGAAGCCCAGGGGCATGAGAGGACGCTCATGCAACTGGGAGCAACAGAGTTACTGAAAACCACTTCGCGCCATGCGAGAATGTAAAAAAGTGTTAGAGGCGCTTATGAGATTCAAAGTTATCGTTTTAGGGACCATGCTGGCAAGCGCCGCGTTGGGTAGCGCCGCCATGACTTTGGGCAGAGCGCGCGGTGCGGCCTGGATCGGCCAGCCGCTCTCGCTGACTGTGCCAGTGCAACTCGACGCCGGGCAAGCGGCAGCAACGCTGTGCCCTGAGGCGGACGTGTTCCACGCTGAAAACAAGGTGGAATCCAGCAAAGTGTCGGTTGCAATTGAGCCCACGGCACAAGCTGACGGTGTCAACCTTCGGATTAGCTCGTCGGCAACCATTGACGAGCCCGTTGTCACCGTTTACCTTCGCGCGGGTTGCACCCAGAAAACGACTCGCCGGTTCGTTCTGCTGGCCGACTATCCGAGCGAGACAGTTGCCCCAGTTGCGACAGCGCCAAACACTGCAATCGTCACACCAGAGTCCACACCCGTCAAAATAGCGGAAGCAAAAGCTGACATGGCAGTCACAGCCCCATCGACTGCGCCGACGGCCCCGGAGCGTCCGCGCAAGACTGCCACAACACCGCCAGCCAAACGCTCGCCAGCAAAAGCCACTGTGACGGCGGCTGCCCCTGCTAGTGGAGAGAAGGCCGCTGTTGCTTCCCGGCCAGCCGCCAGCAGTCCCGCCAGGGCAGGCACTGCACCGTCCACCAAAACCGGAGATGGCACGCGTTCGCGCCTGAAACTAGATCCATTGGAAAATCTGGCTGAACGCATCAAGACGCTGGAGGCCACCACGCCAACAGTCCCGCTCGAGGAGATGGTGCGGGATTCACAGCGCATTCAGCAACTGCAAACGGATGTGAAAGCCCTGCTGGAACAGGCGGCAAAAAATGAAGCCAGTCTGCTTGCCATGCGCCAGCGCCTGGAGAAAGCTGAATCGGAACAGGTATCCATGGGCCTTGTCTGGGCTCTGGGTGCCTTAGTACTCCTTTGTATAGGCGCAATTGTCATACTCTGGAATCGGAAATCTGAACTCAGTGCCTGGCAACAGAGCGTGCAGGATGCCACTCCCAGCGCTCCACTGCATTCGGTTGCGTCGCAACCGGAACCCGTCAAGTCAGAGCCAGTGCCAGTGCGTGCCGCCACCTCAAATACTTTCACGCTGAAAAAAGAGATTGCGCCCCCCCACATGGACGTCGATGTCAACTTGATGGACATGGACTCGGATTTCAGCAAACTGATTGCACCCGCAGTGCCTCATCCAGCTACTGTCATTGCGCCGATCTACCCTTCACGATCCACAGAAAGCCGATTGCCCCATCTAGACTATTACTCGGAGGGAATTGCTGACGTCCTCCAGCAGGCAGAGTTTTTCGAGAAACTGGGCAAACTGGACCAGGCCATCGATGTACTGGAACAGCGTATTCGACTGGGTAAGCAGGATGCGCCGCTTTTGTATATGGATCTGTTGCGCATCGCACATGCCCATGATCTCAAGACAGATTTCCGGCAGTTCCGGGACGAATTCGAACAGTCATTTAACGTGAACGTGCCAGAATTTGTATTGTTCCGTGACACGGGCCGAAGCCTAGAGAGCTACCTCTCACTAACGCAGCATATCTGCCAGAACTGGCCGACCCCTGCAGCACTGGAAATGATCGAAACCTGTGTGGTCAGGGACCCGTGGGAGAAAAATGCCGAACCCTTTGACATAGGTGCTTTCAGCGAACTGATCCTGCTGCACGGGCTGCTCACCCGTATTCTCAAGGCGGCCGGAACAAACGGCGCTGAGGAAGCGGCGAATGCCGGGCACGTGGACATCCCAACGTAACCCCCCAGATTTGCTGCCTGGAGGCTTTTCGATTCATTCAGCAACCGCCAGCAACTCACGAATTTCGAATAGTTCCCTTCGGAATTGCATCAACTGACCTGCGGAGTCGTCCAGCACATCGAGTGACTCGCTGTCTTCAAAGTCATCCAGATCAGCGTCTTCAACTTCGAGGACTTCAACACCATCAAGCATGACCTCGCCATTGCGCTTCTTGTCACGCTCACTTTGCAACAACTCCTGCATCTTGTTGCGCGCACCGCTAATGGTGAAGCCCTGGTCATACAGCAGGTCACGGATGCGGCGAATCATCAAAACTTCATGGTGCTGGTAATAGCGGCGGTTGCCGCGCCGCTTCATCGGGCGCAACTGCGTGAACTCCTGCTCCCAATACCGTAGCACGTGAGGTTTGACACCGCACAAGTCACCCACTTCACCGATGGTGAAATAGCGTTTGGCAGGAATGGGGGGGAGACTTTTCTCCATTGAAATCAATGCTGTACGGGGCAAAGTGTAGAGGTTACTCTAACTTTCGGGCCAGCGCAAAGCCTGATCGTCAGGCAGCGATAAATTTCCCGGCAACTGTTGCTTAATTTACGGAAACGACTTTGCTTTCGTCCTGGATCTGCTCTTTGAGCTTATGGCTTGCGTGGAATGTGACCACGCGCCGGGCCTGTATGGGAATAGATTCGCCTGTTCGTGGGTTGCGACCGGGACGCGGCGCCTTGGTACGGATCTGGAAATTGCCAAAACCGGAGATTTTGACGTCCGTTCCATCCACCAGACTTGCTGAAATCAGGTCAAAAAAAGCGTCAATCATGTCCTTGGACTCACGCTTGTTCAGACCGATCTGTTCAAACAGCAAATCGGCCAGTTGGGCTTTGGTCAGTGCTGGTGTTTCCAGGCTTTCAACAGAAAAATCCATGGTCTCAGGTCCTCCGTTTCCGTCACTGATATCAGGCACGCTGTCGCGCACCCAGAGTAGTTGTCAACTGCTTCACCACCGCTGCCACTGCCCTATCGATTTGATCTTCTGTCAGTGTTGCCTCGTCGCTGTTGAGCGTCAGGCGCACAGCCAGGCTGCGGTCAGCACTACTATCTGCAGCCGCCGCCATATCCTTGGCCAGTTTGGGGCGATACACATCGAACAATTGGGCATCACGAAGAATTCCGTTCGTTGGCGCAGCCCACACCGAATCCATGAGCATGGCGTGGGTCACGCTGTCTGCGACCACGACTGCGATGTCCCGCTGAACGTCCTGGAACCGTGCGACTGGCTGTGAAGCAGCAACGGTACGTTGCAGCACAGCATCCAGTTCCAGTTCAAACAGGACAGGTACATGGGCAAGTTCATAACCCTGCCGCCACTTGGGGTGCAATTCACCCACATGCCCGATTGATCGGCCAGACAGACGGATTTCAGCGCAGCGGCCGGGGTGCATCGCCGGGTGACTGGCGGGAACAAACTCGGCATTCAAAGGCGCCAGCAGGGCCTCCACATCACCCTTGACATCAAAAAAGTCAACTCCCTGCTCCTTGCGCCCCCATTGCAGAGCGTCCGTAGCCCCACTGGCCAAGCCGGCCAAACGCATGGGCTGGGCAAAACCTTTCACAGTGGTATCGGTATTCATGACCGTGGTATCACGCAAAAAAACACGGCCCACCTCAAAGATGCGCACGCGAGTAGCTCGACGGGCCTGGTTGAACTTTGCCACCTGCAACAATGAGCCCAGCAACGACGAGCGCATCACACTCATCTGGCTGGCAAGCGGATTGAGCAGCTTGATGGGGTTAGCATTGGCGCACAATTCGTGCTCCCAGCACGCTTCCACGAAGCTGAAGTTGATGGTTTCCTGGTAGCCCAAGGCGGCCAGCGACCGACGCACCGCATAGGGACTGCGCTGCGCTTCCGGCCGAAGCTTTGCGGTGATGGGCGCCTGTGGCGGTGTGTGCGGCAACTGGTTGTAGCCCACCATGCGCGCGACTTCCTCGATCAGGTCTTCTTCTATCTGCAAATCAAACCGGTACGACGGTGGCGTCACCGCAATCACTCCGTCGACTTGTGACACCGGAAGCCCCAGCCGCTCCAGCGCATCAACACATTGCGCCTGGGTCAGTGGCATGCCAATCACCTTGGCAGCGCGGGCTACTCGCAATTGCACAGGCTTGGCAGATTGCATGCCGGGCTGCAGATCGTCGACAGGGCCGCAGGTGGTCTGGTCCGTGCCACAAATAGCGAGGATCAACTGGGTAATGCGTTCGATGTGTTCCACCGTGAGGCTGGGGTCGACTCCGCGTTCAAAGCGATGACCAGCATCAGTGGAGAAGTTAAACCTGCGGGACCGGCCCGCGACTGCCTTGGGCCACCAGAAAGCAGCTTCCACATACACATGCTGCGTGTCGTCAGACACGGCAGTGCCGTCCCCTCCCATGATTCCGGCCAGAGATTCCACCTGCACATCGTCGGCAATGACACCAACTTTTTCATCCACAATGATGGTATTGCCATTAAGCAGCTTGAGTTGCTCACCCGGGCGGCCCCAGCGCACATCAAGGCCACCGCGGATCTTGTCCAGATCAAAAATGTGCGATGGACGTCCCAATTCGAACATCACATAGTTGGATATATCCACCAACGCGGTCACGCTTCGCTGGCCGCTGCGCGCCAGGCGGTCGACCATCCATTGCGGTGTTGTCGCTTTGGTGTTGACGTTACGGACGACACGGCCAGAGAAGCGTCCGCAGAGGTCAGGCGCACTGATCTTGACCGGGAGGGTGTCTGTGTTACCAACCGTTGTGGGCGTGAAGCTTGGGGACACCAGGGGCGCGCCGGTCAGTGCAGCCACTTCACGGGCAACGCCGTACACGCTGAGGCAATGCGCCAGGTTGGGCGTGAGCTTCAGGGTAAAGAGCGTGTCATCCAGATCCAAGTAGGCACGAATGTCTTGCCCCAGGGGGGCATCCATGGGCAGCTCCAGCAGGCCACCATGGTCCTCCGATAGCTTGAGCTCACGGGCAGAGCACAGCATGCCCTGACTCTCAACACCGCGAATCTTGCCAACCTTGATGCAAAAAGGCTTCCCGTCGTCGCCGGGCGGCAGTTCAGCCCCCACCAATGCGCAGGGCACCCGAATACCCACGCGCGCGTTGGGCGCACCGCAGACGATGTTGAGCAACTCGGGTTGCCCAACATCCACTTTGCACACCCGCAAGCGGTCGGCATTGGGATGTTGCTCGGCTTCCCTGATTTCGCCGACCACAATGCCGGTAAATGGCGGCGCTACGGTTTGAAGCTCTTCGACTTCCAGACCCGCCATGGTCAGTGTATCGGCCAACTCCTGGGTGGAAATGGACGGATTGCAGAAGGTACGCAGCCAGGATTCAGAGAATTGCATGGTCAGTCAGGATTGTTGTTTTTATTGGAATTGCGACAGGAACCGGATATCACCGTCAAAGAATAGACGCAGGTCGTTGACGCCATAGCGCAGCATGGTGAATCGGTCCAGCCCCATGCCGAAGGCAAAGCCAATGTATTTTTCCGGATCCAACCCCATGTTACGCACCACGTTCGGGTGAACCTGGCCAGAGCCGGCTACTTCCAGCCAGCGGCCAGCCAGCGGGCCACTCTGGAACTGGATGTCAATCTCGGCACTGGGCTCCGTGAATGGGAAAAAACTGGGACGGAAGCGAAGCACCAAATCGTCGCGCTCGAAGAAAGTGCGGCACAAATCGGTAAAGACAAACTTGAGGTCCTTGAAGCTCACGTTCTCACCGATCCACAGGCCTTCACACTGGTGGAACATGGGCGAGTGCGTTGCATCGCTGTCCACACGGTAGGTGCGCCCCGGGCAGATAACGCGGATCTCAGGCATGGGCTGGCCCGCGTCGATCTTGGCCTGGTGTTGCCGGACATGCTGCAGCGCGTGACGCACCTGCACCGGGCTGGTATGCGTACGCAACAGGTTAGGAGCGGTCGCACTGCCACCTTCAACATAGAAGGTGTCATGCATGGAGCGGGCGGGATGGTCTTCCGGCGTGTTGAGCGCGGTGAAGTTAAACCAATCAGCCTCGATCTCGGGTCCCTGCGCTACATCAAACCCCATCGAACCAAAAATTGCCTCAATGCGTTCGGTAGTGAGTGTCACTGGATGCAAGCCACCCTGCCCGCGCTGGCGTCCCGGCAAAGTTACATCCAGCGCCTCCGCCTGCAATTGCGCCAGCAACTCGGCATCGGCCAGTGCCTGACGGCGGTCATTGAGGGCCCCCTCAATAGCCTGTTTGGCCAGGTTGATTGCGGCACCACGTGACTTCTTCTCCTCCACGCTCAAGGCAGACATGCCCTTCATCAACTCGGTGATGCGGCCGGACTTGCCCAGAAACAGGGCCTTGGCGTTTTCAAGATCCGCAGGCGTTTGTGCCTGCGAGAATGCCGCCTTGGCGGTGTCGACGATTGCGTTCAACTCGGTCATAAATTCTTTTGAAATCTTTGTTTCATTGAAAAAGGGCTAGTGCTTTTTCAAGCGCTAGCCCTTGTTTCTGGTGCACAGAACGCTATGTATTAAATAGCACTCTGCCGCGGACTCAAGCAGCCAGTTTGGCTTTCACCTGTTCCACGATGCCAGCAAAAGCAGCCATGTCATGGATAGCGATATCGGACAGAACCTTGCGGTCGATCTCGATATTGGCTTTCTTCAGACCATTGGCAAACTGGCTGTATGTCATGCCGCATTGACGCGCAGCCGCATTGATACGGGCGATCCACAACTGACGGAACACACGTTTCTTGGTACGGCGATCACGGTAGGCATATTGCCCAGCCTTCATTACCGCTTCTTTGGCGATACGGAAGACATTACCGCGGCGACCACGGAAACCTTTTGCAAGGGCCAGAACTTTTTTATGGCGGGCGCGAGCCGTTACACCACGTTTGACGCGAGGCATGTGATTACTCCTTGTTCGTCGTTAATTAAATACCACGGCCGGGGAGCATCTGTGCCATGTGACCCATATTGGTCTCATGAACTCCAGTCGATCCACGCAGATGGCGTTTATTTTTGGTGGTCTTCTTGGTCAGAATGTGACGCTTGAAGGCTTGGCCGCGCTTGACGGTACCACCTGGACGGACGCGGAAGCGTTTCTTCGCCGCGCTCTTGGTCTTCATTTTGGGCATGTGAATGCTCCTTTTCATTTGTGCTCGTGAGGCGTCTGGAAACTACTTCCAGCCTTGTTGGCCCCGAGCCACTTGTGTGGCGAGATTTACATCTCCCCACTTGCGTAGCGAATTTTTCAACCCGCCACATTTGCTATCAGCCGGTGACCAGACCGGCCGAAAGAAACTTATGCCGCAACTTCCGCTGCTGGCTTGGGCGACCCACCGGGTTTCTTACGCCCTGGTGCAATCATCATGATCATCTGGCGCCCTTCCAGCTTCGGGAACTGTTCCACGATGATCGTGTCACCCAACTCGTCTCGCATACGCTGCAACATTGCCAGACCAATTTCCTGGTGGGTAATTTCGCGACCCCGAAAACGCAAAGTGATCTTGCACTTGTCGCCTTCGGCCAAGAAGCGCTTGATATTGCGCATCTTGATGTTGTAATCGCCGTCATCAGTACCCGGACGGAACTTGATCTCTTTAATCTCGATGACCGTCTGCTTGGCTTTCGCTTCCGCTGCCTTCTTCTGCTCCTGGTACTTAAATTTGCCGTAATCCATCAAACGACAGACCGGCGGATTCGCCGTAGCAGCAATTTCAACCAGATCAACATCCATCTCGCCTGCCATACGCAGGGCTTCCATCAGGCTCACGACACCGAGGGGTTCATTTTCCGGACCAGAGAGGCGAACCTCAGGGGCCATGATTTCCCGGTTAAGACGGTGTTTGCGTTCTTCGCGCTGACGGCGGTCACGAAATTCAGTAGCGATGGCTCAATCCTTCACAATTTCTGCTACACAAACTGTAGCGGTTGCTGCACAGCACACGCGGGCTAACCAGTGTTTCTTTGGAGAGAACCGGAGTCATTCCTCAGACGGCTGATTTGCTGGCAATGTCACCCAGAATTTTTTGCACGAATGCATCCAGGGGCATTACTCCGAGGTCTTGACCACCCCGGGCGCGCACTGCGACAGCGCCTGCTGCCATCTCTTTGTCGCCTACAACGACCAGATACGGCAGTTTTTGCATCGAATGCTCACGTATTTTATACGTAATCTTCTCGTTGCGCAGGTCTAAATTGACCCTAAGCCCTTGATTTTGCAGCGTTTTGGCCACGGAACGGGCATATTCAGCCTGTGCATCGGTGATATTGAGCACTGCCACCTGCACCGGAGCCAGCCATGCAGGCAACGCGCCGGCGCTCTCTTCGATCAGGATACCGATGAAGCGCTCCAGGCTGCCCACAATGGCCCGATGCAGCATCACCGGTCGATGGCGGGCACCGTCTTCGCCTACGTACTCGGCATCCAGACGCTCGGGCATGGAGAAATCCACCTGGATCGTGCCGCACTGCCAGTGGCGCCCGATCGCGTCCTTGAGCGTGTACTCGATCTTGGGTCCGTAGAAAGCACCCTCCCCCGGTGAAATTTCGTAGTCACAGCCAGAAGCTTTCAGGCTCTCGATCAGCGCCGCTTCGGCCTTGTCCCAGATTTCATCCGAACCAATGCGCTGGGCCGGGCGGGTAGCGATCTTGTAGATGATGTTCTTGAAACCAAAGTCGGCATAGACCTTTTGCAGCAGTGCCGTGTAGTCCACGCACTCCTTCAGGATCTGGTCTTCGGTGCAAAAGATGTGGCCGTCGTCCTGCGTGAAGCCACGCACGCGCATGATGCCGTGCAGGCCGCCTGAGGGCTCGTTGCGGTGGCAGTTACCGAACTCACCGTAGCGCAAAGGCAGATCGCGGTAGCTCTTGATACCCTGCTTAAAGATCAGAATGTGACCGGGGCAGTTCATCGGTTTCAAAGCGTATTCACGCTTTTCCGACTCGGTGATGAACATGTTCTCGCGGTACTTTTCCCAGTGGCCCGTCTTCTCCCACAGACCCTTGTCGATGATCTGAGGCCCCTTGACTTCCTGGTATCCATTGTCCTGGTACACCTTGCGCATGTACTGCTCCACACCCTGCCACAGGGTCCAGCCCTTGGGGTGCCAGAACACCAGTCCAGGCGCATGGTCGTCGATGTGGAACAGGTCCAGCTCACGGCCCAACTTGCGGTGATCTCGCTTTTCGGCCTCTTCCAGCATCGTCAGGTGCTGCTGCAGTTCGTCCTTGGTGGCCCAGGCGGTGCCGTAAATACGCTGGAGCATTTCGTTCTTGTGGTCGCCGCGCCAGTAGGCACCGGCCAACTTCATCAGCTTGAAGTACTTGAGCTTGCCCGTGCTGGGCACGTGGGGGCCGCGGCACAGGTCTTCAAACTGGCCTTCTCGGTATAAAGACACGTCCTGATCCGCAGGGATGCTTTCGATGATCTCGGCCTTGTAGTGCTCACCGAGGCTCTTGAAATACGCCACCGCTTCGTCTCGCGGCAATACGCGACGTACCACGGGCTCGTCCAGCGCCGCCAACGCGACCATCTTCTTCTCGATAGCTGTCAGGTCTTCCGGTGTGAAGGGACGTGTGTAGGAAAAGTCATAGAAGAAACCATGCTCAATCACAGGGCCAATGGTGACCTGGGCATCAGGAAACAACTCCTTGACCGCATAGGCCAGCAAGTGGGCGGTGGAGTGGCGAATGACTTCCAGGCCATCGGAGTCTTTGCCTGTGATGATGGACAGCGCACTGTCAGCAGTCATCTGAAAGCTGGTGTCCACAACCTTGCCATCTACCTTGCCAGCCAGGGCGGCCTTGGCCAGCCCCGCACCAATCGATGCAGCGACTTCGGCTACGGTGACTGGGCCAGGAAATTCACGTTGAGAGCCGTCGGGGAGCGTAATGTGGATCATGGTACGTGCTGAAAGTAAGAGAAAAAACAAAAGCGCGGAGGAGTCCGCGCTTCTTGCTACAAATTTGGTAGCTAGCTATGCACAAGGCACGAGGACTACGGCCTTATTCGCTTCTGAATGGTGCCGGAGTAGTTCGCAGTGTCATAACCAGATTGCCTTTCTAGCGCTTATACAAAGTCAGATTTTCATTTTAACCGCAGTCTGTTTGTGCAAAGGACTACGCCCTTGCGTGTCCTTGAATCCTGCAAGTAGCGTCTGCTAAACTCATTACGCAATGCGCCGCTGGTTCCTCATCTTTCTCGTAGCTTTTCTGCCGATGCAGCTCACTTGGGCTGCAGTGGCAAGCTATTGTCAGCATGAAATAGGTGTGGGTACCAAGCATTTGGGCCACCACCTCCAACAACACAGGGCACATACCGAACCCACGGATACCGGTCGATCCAACGCGGGTACCGCAGTCGATACTGACTGTGGCATTTGCCATACGGGTTGCGTCACGGCATTTTTTGAGCCCCTTGCGTTGCTGTCGGTAGCTGCTTTCTTGGTTACGGGTACCACTCATTTGGTTCTTATCTCGTCTCCTCCCCCCTCTCTGCCTGAACGCCCCAACTGGGCTAACTTCGCCTGACTGGCGGGGTAGGCTTTATCGGCTGCATTTATCGCCTGGCCAGCGCTGCACGCTGCCGTCAGCAAACCACACACGCAGTGTCGGTCTGAATCATCACTGCTTCATCACCCGATAGCCGTCAAAGGCTATTCCAAAACACCATTTTCTTGGGAGTTCCCATGTACTACCGTTTTCCCCGGCGCACGTTGCTACGTTGCACTTTCTGCCTTTCGGCCCTCTGCACAATCATTGCGACGCAGGCGGCTACCGAATTTTCCGTGAGGCCCGATCAGTTGCAGGCCCTTGGAGTGCAACTACAAAAGTTGGACAAACCTGCACCAATCAACGGCCTTATCTTCCCTGCACGTGTAGTCCTGCCACCCAGCCAGGAGTACGTGCTCAGTGCACCCGTGGCAGGTCTGGTGGATCAGTTGCTAGTTTCGGAAAACGACAAGGTCAAAGCGGGTCAACCGCTTCTGCGCCTTGTCAGCCCGGAGTTTGGTGAGTTGCAACTCAAGCTGAGCGAAACGGCTTCAAAGGCGCGTCTCTCGCAAAAGACTGCACAGCGCGAACGTTCGTTGTTCGCCGACGGCATTGTGCCTGAGCGGCGCGTCCAGGAGGCCGAATCGACCGCCGCTGAAGACGCGGCGCGGCAGCGCCAGGCAGAATCCGCATTGCGACTGGCAGGGCTCGATGCCGGCACTATCCGGCGCATAGCGGACGGAGGGGCATTACAGGATGCGCTGGTGTTGCATGCGCGCACACCGGGCATGGTGACCAAACTCGAGGCCAAGCTGGGACACCGCGCACAAGCTGCCGAGTCGCTCGCGCACATTGCTGACACCCGGAAGCTCTGGATAGACGTGCAAATTCCCGTTGATCAGCAGACGCGTGTTGCGATCAAGGACGCGCAGATTACTGGAGTTAACCGCGAGCTCAGCGCCACGCCTACGGGCTTTAGCGCAACGGTTAGCGATAGCCAGACCGTCATGCTCCGCGCACGCGTAACCCATGGTGCCCAGCTTCTGCGTGTGGATGAATTTGTACAGGTACGTGTTCCCTTTGCAAACAAGGAAGAGGCGTGGGCTGTACCTGTATCTGCCGTTGTACGGCAAGACGACAAAGCCTACGTTTTTGCACGTTCAGCAAAAGGCTTTATAGCTGTGCCGATTGTCGTCGTGGACAGTGCGGGTCAATCAATCCGCGTCAAAGGCACTTTGAGTGCAGGCCAAGAAATTGCGGTGACCTCCGTCATTGCTCTCAAGGCAGCGTGGCTGGGTAAAGGCGGGAGCGAATAGCATGTTGACCCGCCTTGTTCAATTCGCGCTAACCCAGCGGCTGTTCGTGCTGCTGGCCGGTCTTCTGCTAGTGGGTGCCGGATGGTTGGCGTTCAAAGATTTACCGATTGATGCTTTTCCTGACGTAGCGAGCACCCAGGTCAAAATCATCATGAAGGCACCGGGCATGACGCCCGAAGAAATCGAAAACCGCATAGCCCTGCCGATTGAGGTCGAGATGCTGGGTATACCCAAGCAACGCATGCTGCGATCCGTGTCCAAGTACGGTATTGTGGATGTAACCATTGATTTTGACGATGGCACCGACATCTATTGGGCGCGCCAACAGGTATCAGAGCGGCTGGCAGGAATCACTGGCGACTTGCCGGAAGGCCTCAGCGGAGGGATGGCACCCATCACGACTCCGCTAGGTGAAATGTTCCAGTTCACCATCGAAGGCAAAGGTTACAGCCTGGAAGAACGACGTAGCCTGCTCGATTGGGTTATTCGTCCTGCATTGCGATCTGTCGTGGGCGTAGCGGACGTCAACGCGCTGGGTGGCAAGGTGCGCAACTATGAAGTGCAGCCCGACCTGGTAAAACTGGCGGCTGTAGGCATTTCGACGGCACAGATCAAAGCCGCTGTCATGGCCAATAACCGGAACGACGGCGCCGGCCGGTTGGGCGAGGGCGATGAAGTGCTGTTGGTGCGAACCGAGGGCAACATCCGCAACCAGGATGATTTGCGCGCCATTGTTCTAAAGAGCGACAAAGGTGTGCTGGTGCGCTTAGGGGATGTCGCACAGATCCGCGAAGGTAGCGTAACGCGTTACGGCGTTGTCACCAAAGATGGGAAGGGTGAAGCAGTTGAGGGACTGGTTCTCGGCTTGGCGGGTGCCAATGCCCAAAAGGTGGTGGAAGGCGTCACGCAGAAGCTGGAAGACTTGAAACCCACCCTGCCCAAGGGCATTGAGATAAAGGTCTTTTACAACCGCGCCAACCTGGTCGAAAAGGCGGTTGGCACGGTATCGAAGGCGCTAATGGAAGCCACTGTGTTTGTACTGGTTTTGTTGGGCGCTTTTCTTGGCAACCTGCGCGCGGCCATCACGGTTGCCATGGTGCTGCCGTTGTCTGCATTAGCCACGTTTCTGCTGATGCGTACAACGGGTATGTCTGCCAACTTGATGAGTCTGGGCGGCCTGGCCATCGCCCTGGGCATGCTGGTGGATGCTGCCGTAGTGGTGGTTGAAAATGTGGTGCAACATTTGGGGCACAACAAAACGGCGGAGAAGCTGCCACGTCTGCATGTGGTGTTCCGGGCTGTGCGCGAGGTGGCTGCGCCTGTGGCTGCGGGCATGCTGATCATCGTCGTGGTGTTTCTGCCTTTGCTCACTTTGCAGGGACTGGAAGGAAAATTCTTTGTGCCCGTTGCCTTGACTATTGTGTTTGCACTGGCGAGTTCGCTGGTGCTGTCGCTCACAGTCATACCGGTGCTGGCGTCATACCTGTTGAAAAAGGTAAATCATGAGGACCCTTGGTTGCCGCGCCACATGCTGAGGCTGTATGAGCCAGCGCTGGCGTTTGCGCTGAAGCGTCAAAGGGTGGTGTTCGCTATAGCAGGTGCCATGTTGGTGGTCGCGGTAGGCGTTTACATGCTGGTGGGCAAGACCTTCATGCCCACCATGGACGAGGGCGACATCATCGTTGGTATCGAGAAGCTGCCTTCTGTCAGCCTAGAAGAGACTGCCGCATTGGACTTGAAAATCCACCAGGCGTTGATGAAAAACATTCCTGAGATCACCGGGGTGGTGGCCCGCGCGGGATCCGACGAAATCGGCTTAGACCCCATGGGATTGAACCAGACAGACAGCTTTCTTGTCCTCAAGCCCCGTGAGAGTTGGGGCGTGGACAGCAAGGAAGCGTTGCTGGACAAGATTCGCACCGTTCTGAACGAAATGCCTGGCGTCTTCTACAGCTTCACCCAGCCCATTGAAATGCGTGTATCCGAGATGATCATTGGTGTGCGAGGTGATGTAGCGATAAAGGTCTTTGGCCCTGATCTGACAACTCTCAATGAGCTTGCCGCTCAAATTGTGACCCTGGTCAAGGAAATACCCGGTAACCAGGATGTCTACACCGTCGAGAACGATGGCGTGCAATACCTGAGGGTGGTAGTAGACCGCATGGCGGCAGGTCGCTACGGTCTCTCGGTGGAGGATGTGCAGGATGCACTGCGTATTCAGGTCGAAGGACAGCGCGCTGGCACGGTGATCGAAGGCGGTCGACGCATCCCCATTCTTTTGCGTGGACCGGACTCTGTACGCATCTCTCCTGCTGACTTTGCAGCACTGCGTATTGCTACAGCAGATGGTCGCAGTGTGCCCCTGGAGTCTCTGGCCAAGTTGGACCGCGCGAGCGGTCCGGTAAAAATCGAGCGCGAGTTAGGGAGCCGCTACAGCGTCGTCATGACCAATGTCAGCGGCCGCGACCTGGTCGGTTTTGTGGACGAAGCGCGGGCCAAGGTAACGCAGAGCGTCAAGCTGCCCACCGGCTATCGCATCACCTGGGGCGGGCAATTTGAGAACCAGCAGCGGGCTGCTGCCAGGCTGGCCCTGGTGGTACCCATGTCACTGGGTTTTATATTCATCATCCTGTTCTCCACCTTTGGCTCGGTACGCCAGGCTTTGCTCGTGCTGTCGAATATTCCATTCGCCATGGTGGGTGGCATCGTTGCGCTGTGGGCTACTGGTGAATACCTGTCGGTGCCCGCGTCGGTCGGCTTCATTGCCTTGCTGGGCATTGCCGTGCTCAATGGCGTGGTGCTCGTCAGCTACTTCAACCAGTTGCATGCGGAGGGCCTGTCGCTGCTGGAGTGTGTGACCCAAGGTGCACGGCGGCGATTGCGGCCAGTCATGATGACCGCTGCAATCACGGCTTTCGGGCTGATACCCTTGCTGTTTGCCAGCGGGCCGGGTTCCGAAATCCAGCGGCCATTGGCCATTGTGGTCATTGGCGGCTTGATCACTGCAACGGCGCTGACGTTGATCCTGCTGCCGATTCTGTATTTGCGATTTGCCCATCCCAAAATCGGTGCAACCCCAGCGGTTGCGGAGGTGAAACATGTCTAACTACTGTTTGGTGCTGGTATGCCCGCCGGAAATAGAAGAGAAGTTGCTGGATACGCTGTTGCTGATTGCTGGCGACGAAGTATTCACCAGCACGCCGACCTTCAGCCACGGTACTGCCCATGGTGACATGGCCAATCTGGAGCAAGTCATGGGGCGCGCCCGTTCCGTGCGCGTCGAAATTCTGGTGACCGAAGAGGAAATGTCAAAGCTGCTGGAGACTTTGCGGATATCGCTCGCGGGAACCGGTTTACGTTATTGGGCCTCGCCACTGGCGGCCAAAGGAGTCATTGAATGAAACCCTGGATTGCCGCAGCGAGCTTTTTGCTTGCCGCTCCCCTATTTGCTTCGGATTTAGCGTCGCCGGGTGATCTGCCCAGCGCGGAGCAGGTCCATATAGCCGTCGAACAAGACCCCGCAGTTAACCAGGCGCGGCATGGCGTACAGGCATCGACCCACTCCGCAGCCATGTTGGCTGCGTCGCCCTACGAGTGGATAGCGGGAACGACCGCCCAGCGCCGCCGCATTGATGGCGCCGGCACTTCGGACGAATGGAATCTGAGACTCGAACGAACCGTGCGTATCGGTGGCAAGGCGGACTTGGACCGTGACCTGGGCAATATTGGCTCACAGATTGCAAAAGCCCAGCTTAGCGCAGCACGCAACGAGACGGCACGTCAATTACTTGATTTGTGGTTGGACTGGCTCACTGCCCGACAAACCAAGGCGTTGTTGGGCGAGCAGGTGCAGTTTGCAGAATCCAATGCTGCGGTGGTGGACAAGCGCCGCAAGGCCGGTGACGCTTCCATGCTGGACCTGAATGTGGCCAAAGGAGACCTTGCTGAGGTACAACGCCTGTCCAGCATGGCCGCATCCAACGAGGCCAAGGCCCAGGCCACATTGCGCATCCGCTTTCCCAACCTCCCGTTGGAACCGCGATCACTGTCAGAACCATTGCCCCTGGAGCGAGACGAAACGCAGTGGCGTGCGCTAATCCAGAACAACAGTGACATGTTGCAAGTGGCACAATTGGCCTTGAAAAAAGCCGAGCTGACGGCGGAACGGTTGCGGAAAGATCGTCTACCAGACCCGACCGTTGGAGTCTTCACAGCATCAGAAGGTGCAGGCACCGAACGCATTGTTGGACTGAGTCTGAGTATCCCTCTGGGAGGGACCTACCGAACCCAAAGTGCCATGGAGGCGCTACAACAAGTCGAAGTGGCTCGCGCGGGAACAGAAAGGCAAATCCGAGACCTGGATGTACAAATCGCTACACTTATAGGTGACGCGACCAGCAGCTATGAGAGCTGGCATTCTGCTGAACAATCAGCTGGGACAGCTCGGGATACCGCTCGTTTGACCCATAGAGCCTTCAGTCTAGGCGAAGCGGACTTGCAAACACTGATATTGGTTCGGCGACAATCTGTGGACGCAGCGAATGCGGCGGTTGTGGCGCGTACCGATGCACTGCGTGCAAGATACCGACTACTGATTCAGGCCGGGCTTTTATGGGCGCTGGCCCAAAAACCGCTTCCGGAAAATTAGCTGATTTTGGCAAAACCTCAGGTACGCTCGCCTCAGTTGCGTCCAATCGATCAGTAGCGCCGGCGTGGTTTATAGCCAAAAGGAAAGACCGTCATTGTGCCCGCTGCAACGATGTTCCACCATGGTTATGCCCTTTTCTATGACAAGCGACAGGGGAAATCCCGGCCGCCAGCACAAAAAAAGGCCGGGTGCCTTGTGGGCAACCCGGCCGCGATTCCATAGCAGTTAGCTCAGTGGAACTGCTCTTCTTCAGTAGAACCGGTCAGAGCCTTCACAGAAGATGAACCACCCTGGATTACGGTGGTTACGTCGTCGAAGTAACCCACACCTACTTCCTGCTGGTGCGACACGAAGGTGTAACCCTTTTCGCGGGCAGCGAACTCAGGCTCCTGCACCATTTCGGTGTAGTGCTTCATGCCTTCGCCCTGTGCGTAAGCATGGGCAAACTGGAATGTGTTGAACCAGTTGATGTGGATACCCGCCAGCGTGATGAACTGGTACTTATAGCCCAGTGCAGACAAATCTTCCTGGAAGGAAGCGATCTGCGAATCCGACAGGTTCTTCTTCCAGTTGAAGGAAGGCGAGCAGTTGTAGGACAACAGCTTGCCTGGGCACTCTTTGAGCACGGCCTGAGCGAATTCACGGGCAAAGCCGATATCTGGCACGCCAGTTTCGCACCACACCAGGTCGGCGTAGGGAGCGTAAGCAACGCCACGGCTGATGGACTGCTCCAGGCCGTTCTTGACGCGGTAGAAACCTTCTTGCGTGCGTTCGCCAGTGATGAAAGGCTTGTCGTTCGCGTCGTAGTCGCTGGTGATCAGGTTGGCAGCTTCTGCATCGGTACGGGCCAAGATGATGGTGGGCACGCCCATCGTGTCTGCCGCGAAACGTGCAGCGATCAGCTTTTCGATGGCTTCGCGGGTGGGAACGAGCACCTTGCCGCCCATGTGGCCGCACTTCTTCACGGCAGCCAGTTGGTCTTCAAAGTGAACGCCAGCAGCGCCCGCTGTGATCATGTTCTTCATCAGTTCGAAAGCGTTCAACACGCCACCGAAACCGGCTTCCGCATCGGCCACGATGGGCAGAAAGAAGTCGATGAATTCCTTGTCACCGGGGTTGATGCCACGTCCCCACTGGATTTCGTCCGCGCGCTTGAAGGTGTTGTTGATGCGGCGAACCATGGTGGGAACCGAGTCGTAGGCGTACAGCGACTGGTCGGGGTACATCGTCTCGGAGGTGTTGCCGTCGGCAGCGACTTGCCAGCCAGACAGGTACACGGCTTCCAGGCCGGCCTTGGCTTGTTGCATGGCTTGACCGGCACTGATCGCGCCAAAGGCATTCACGTAGCCCTTTTTGGCGCCGCCATTCACCTTGGCCCACAGCTTCTCAGCGCCGTGCTTGGCCAGGGTGTATTCAGGCTGAACGCTGCCGCGCAGACGAACCACGTCAGCAGCAGAGTAGCCGCGCTTCACACCCTTCCAGCGGGGGTTGGTTGCCCAGTCTTTTTCCAGAGCGGCTATTTGTTGTTCACGGGTCAGTTGAGTCATGTAATCACTCCTAAGTTGAAAAATCGTTCCACTGTTTGCCTATGCAATTCCAGCGCCTGTGTGTGAATTCTAAGTCTTATATAAGACCAGAATTACATCTTATGTCTTATATAAGACTTAAATTTTTCTTTTTAAAATCAAACACTTAAATAAGGCAATTTGTAATGTGCAACCTTATTTTTGCAATATGAAAATAACTCAATAGAAATTGAGGCGAGCTTGCCGCAAAAAAGCAACCCCCGAATGCAAAACGAGGCACCAAGGCCTCGTCTTATGGAGCACTACCAGCGTCAGGAAAGTACCTGGTCCAATATCTCCATGGCTTCCGTAAACACAGTGTCCTCAATCGTCAACGGGAACAGAAATCGAACTACGTTTCCATGCACACCACAGGTGAGCAACAGCAGCCCCTTCTTGAGCGCCGCCTGCTGCACCTTTTTGGTCATATCAGCATCAGGGGCGCCAGTCTCCGGGTGCACGAACTCACAGGCCACCATAGCACCTAGCGCCCGAATGTCTCCCATGCAATTGTTACGCTCTTTGGCAGCCTGTAGGTGCTGGGTTAGCCGCTGACCCAATACGTTCGCCCTATCACACAGCCTCTCTTCATGCATAACATCCAGGACTGCATGTGCTGCCGCTACCGCAAGTGGGTTGCCCGCATAGGTTCCGCCCAATCCACCCGGATTGGGGGCATCCATGATCTCTGCGCGCCCCACCACAGCCGACAGCGTAGTGCCCCCAGCCATGCTCTTGGCCATGGTCATGATGTCCGGTGACACACCGTAGTGCTCCATCGCAAACATCTTGCCTGTACGCGCAAAACCGGTCTGCACCTCATCTGCTATCAACAAAATCCCATGCTGGTCGCAAAGTTGACGCAGCCACTGGACCGCTTCCGCCTGAATGGGATTGAAGCCCCCCTCACCCTGCACTGGCTCAAAAATAATGGCGGCAACACGGCTTGGCTCGATATCGCATTTGAACAACTGCTCCACCGCGCTCTTGACCTGCGCTAGGTCCGCACAATGGCACGGAAACGGTGCGTGATAGATCTCCGGTGCAAAAGGCCCAAAGCCGGCCTTATAGGGCTGCACCTTACCGGTGAGAGCCACGGCAAACATGCTGCGGCCATGGAAAGCCCCACCGAACGCGATGACACCACTGCGCTTGGTGTGGGAGCGCGCTATCTTGATTGCATTTTCAACGGCCTCAGCGCCGGTAGAAAAGAATGCCGTTTTTTTGGCGCCATCGATAGGTGCGATAGCGTTGATGCGTTCGGCCAAAGAAACATACTCCGCATAGGGCACAACTTGATAACAACTGTGGGTAAACCGCTGTAACTGCGCGGCAATGGCCGCCTGCACCTTGGGATGTACATGCCCAGTGTTCAGCACTGCAATGCCACCTGCAAAGTC
The DNA here is from genome assembly GCA_028868305.1 of Burkholderiales bacterium. Taxonomy (GTDB): domain Bacteria; phylum Pseudomonadota; class Gammaproteobacteria; order Burkholderiales; family Burkholderiaceae_C; genus Allorhodoferax. Next base: position 24,626 of record JAGWUS010000008.1, read on the forward strand.
AACGTACCGACGACCTTCAATATCCCAGAACTCAGCGTTCTTGGCATGGTCGATAAAGAAGTCGCCCATCACGGCCACACCGCGTGGCGTAGCAGCCAGTCGACGTGCGTGCCATTCGGCATTTGTACCAGCGCCAGAGACGGCAGACAGTACGCCCTGATTCAAAACTGCGTTCATGTTTTTCCCTTGTTCAATCAATATTTACCGCTGTCGCATTGATGCCCGCGTTACACGGGAGAGTCAATACGGATCCAGGTTGTTTTGGTTTCGGTGTACTTGTCAAAAGCGTGCAGGGATTTGTCACGCCCTACTCCACTCTGTTTGAAGCCACCAAATGGCACGGTGATGTCATCTTCGTCGTACTGGTTGACGTGCACCGTGCCCGCCCTCAAGGCCCGCGCCACGCCATGGGCCTTGTTCAGGTCACTGGTCCACACGCCCGCCTGCAGTCCATACACACTGGCGTTCGCCTGCCGCACAACGTCCGCCGTATCGGTGAAAGAAAGCACCGACAACACAGGGCCGAAAATTTCTTCGCGCGCAACTGTCATCTCCGGTGTGACGCCATCAAAGATGGTGGGCTGTACATAGCACCCTCCCGATTCCACCAGTGCCTGCTCACCACCTGCGATCAGTTTGGCGCCTTCGGACTTGCCGCTCTCGATATAACGCATCACCGTACTGAGTTGAATCTTGTCGACCACCGCACCCATCACCGTATCCGGCTTGGTAGGATCCGCGGGTGCATAGCCCGGCACCAATTTCAGAGCCTTTTCAAGAAAACGCTCCTTGATACTGGCTTCGACAAATAGCCGTGACGGCGCGTTGCAACTTTCTCCCTGGTTAAAGAAGATGCTGCCCACCGCAGCCTCCACCGCCTTGTCCAGATTGGGGCAATCCGCAAAAACAATATTGGGAGACTTACCCCCCAACTCAGTCCACGCACGCTTGAGATTGCTTTGACCCGCCATCACGTGGATTTGTTTACCCACCCGTGTGGAGCCGGTAAACGCGATGCAATCCACATCCATGTGCAGGGCCAATGGTGAACCCGCTTCCGGGCCGTACCCAGTAACCACATTGAATACACCATCCGGAATTCCTGCCTCCAGTGCAAGCTCGGCGAGACGCAAAGCGGTCAGCGGCGACTTCTCGCTGGGCTTGAGCACGACAGAATTGCCGGCTGCCAAAGCTGGGGCAATCTTCCATGACGCCATGATCATCGGGTAGTTCCACGGGACGATCACGCCGACCACACCGACTGGTTCTCGGGTGATCAAAGCTAAAGCGGTGCTGGGTGTAGGCGCGATCTCGTCGTAAATCTTGTCCACCGCCTCGCCATACCAGCGAATGCAGTTGGCCGCGCTATTGACGTCCACAGCGCGCGCGTACTTGACGGGTTTTCCCATATCGAGCGTTTCCGTCAGGGCCAGTTCCTCGCCATGCTGCTGGATCAAGTCGGCAAACTGCATCATGAGGCGCTTGCGCTGTGCCGGTGCCTTGCCACTCCAGCGCTTGTCGTCAAATGCTGTGCGTGCCGCTGCGACTGCAGCATCAACATCTGTTGCACCGCATCGCGCAACCTGGGTCAGAACTCTGCCATCCACTGGAGAGATACATTCAAAATGCTGCCCGTCCGCAGCAGCCACGCGCTTGCCATTGATCAACGCACGGCCATCAAATTTGGGGGAAATTGTCGACATAGTCAAAACTCACTTTTTTACTGAAGAGCGCCTAGTGGACTGTCTCTGCATTGCACAAATGGCACCATTGCCAGGCTCAAATACAAACGGGGCGGCATTGCTGCCACCCCGTCGAAATTAAGGAGCCGGAATCTCAAATAGTTAGAACGACAGGACCACTGAAGTCCCAATAAATTTCTTGCTCTTTGTCAGGATTCCGTTGGCATCGGTGAAGTTGTTTCCAGTGGATTCATCCATGCGGTACTCAAGTTTCCATTGCGTATTTGCATTAATCTGATAATTGGTTCCCAAACTAAGCCGAGTCAAATTTGCACCTTGATTGGGATCCGTCGCAAAGCCACTCGCATCCAATTCTGCACCTAATCCGATATCTGGACTTCCACCGTTATAGGCATAGGTACCACCACCGTTCTTCCTATTTTCGATCATATCTGCGCGGGCTAGCAATTGCAGACGCGGTGTCAACTTGTAACCCACCAATGTTGAAACACCTGTCCACCCAGCGTCCCCCCCATTCGAAGCAGCATTCCGCTGCGAGCCGAATGACAGTTGACCGTTGAAGGCCCAGTCTCCGTGGGTATAGCCACCATCCAATGCCATAACGCTGAAATTACGGTTGACAGATCCATGATTGCCGGAGAATCCAACGTAGGCATATTCGTTAATAAACCAGTCTGCTCGATAGACAAGAGCGATTGACCTCGTATTCGAATTATTCGCAGCACTAGACAGTGCAGTTTTCAAAGATGGCGTAGTGTCATAGGCCGCAGCATCTACGTTACCGACCATCCACTTGAATACGTATTTCCCGTTATCCAGCGTATGTGCCATTCCAAGCCCACTGTAAGCCGTTGCACCCAACAATTCGAACAGCGCATTGTGCGTAATAAGTTGATTGCCCAATAATGCACTAGAGTTGGCAAAGTAGAACTCATACCCTTGCCAGTCCGGGATCAGCCCGCCAATCAAACGTGTCTGCTTTGAGAGTGGAACTGATATCGAGGCCTCATGCACAGGGGCAGTGGCGCCAGGCACCAAACGCAGAGTCCAATCAACGCCCTCGCCATCCTGACTTTCCTTTGTAAACTGCAACATTGCAACTTCATCCAAATTTCCGGCGGAAGCAGCAAATGTATGTTCACGCTTCAGGTCGTCGTATTTGAATGCTGCTTCGATGGTGCCATTGATCTTGACTCCCTTCAATCCAGCCTTCTCATTTGTATCCTCCGCCAACTCCAATTTCTGTTCCAGACGATTGACCTGCTGCTCCAATGACGTGTTCTCTGCCTTGGTGTTCATGGCCTCGACCTTTTGCTGCAGAGACTGCAATTGTGCTTTCAGTGCAGAAATTTCCTTCTGCAAATCAGCAGCAGACTGAGCCTGCGCACTGACCCAGGGCAATGCACTTGCGAGCGCGACTACGATTAATTTTCTTTGAAAGCTCATCTCATACTCCTGATTTAAATCGAAACCACACAAAACGATACCCACTTAACTTGCTCTGTAGGCCGCTGCCATTTCCTGCGCCCGTCTGCGCTCGGCACGCGCCATCATCACGCTGGCAGTAAGAACCCCCATACTGACCACCGCCACCGTCAGGGTTGCAACCGTATTGACGCTGGGACTCAACCCCAGTCGAGCCCGGCTGAAAATCGTGATCGGCATGGTCGTCGAGCCCGGTCCTGATAGAAAGGCAGACAACACAACATCATCCAATGACAAGGTAAAGGTCAACAACCACGCTGAGCCAATCGCCTGAGAAATCAAAGGCAAAGTCACCAGAAAAAACACTTGTAACGGCCGGCAACCCAAGTCTTGCGCGGCCTCTTCCAGTTGCGGGCTCATTTCTTGCAAACGCGACAGCACAACCACCGTTGCATACGCCATGCCCAGCAGCGTATGTCCAAGCCAAATGGTTCCAAAGCCGCGTTCTGGGAATCCGAACGCACGTTGCACAGAAACCAGCATCAAAAGCAACGAGAGACCAATGATTACCTCTGGCATGACCAGCGGCGAATTCACCATGCCAGCAAACAATGTCCGCCCAGGAAAACGCTTGAACCGGTGCAGAGATAACGCAGCCAGCGTGCCCAGAATCACCGATGAACATGCCGTCAGGAATGCAATTTCCAGTGAGAGCTTGAAACCAGAGATGATCTCTGCATCTTGGGCCAACGCCACGTACCATCGCAGAGACCAACCGCCCCAGCTAGTCACCAGCGGACTGGCATTGAAGCTCAACACAATCAGGGTAATGATGGGCAGGTAGAGGAACAGGAACACCGCAGCCATCCAGACGCGGGAGGTAGTGCGACCAGCATTGAAACTCATGCCCGTCCCCCTGCTGTGCTTTCGGCCTGGTATTTGTTGAATAACGCCAACGGCACAATGATGAGTAACACCATCACAACGGCCACCGTTGCTGCCATAGGCCAGTCGTTATTGCTGAAGAACTCATCCCATAGCACCCGACCGATCATCAGGGTCTGGGGGCCACCCAGCAGTTCAGGGATCACGAACTCACCCACGCACGGAATGAAAACGAGCATGGAGCCAGCAATGATTCCGCTCTTGGACAACGGAACCGTGATACGCCAGAAGGCCTGCCAGGGCGTTGCACCAAGGTCTAGCGCAGCCTCCAGCAGACGCAAATCCATCTTTACCAAATTGGCGTACAGAGGAAGAATCATGAAAGGCACATAGGTGTAGACCATGCCAAGCACCAGAGAAAATGGTGTGTTCATCATCTTCACGGGTTCTGAGATCAGCCCCATGGCCATGGCGGCATTGTTAAAAACGCCGCTATCGGCCAACAACATCTTCCAGGCATAAACACGCAGCAGGAAAGACGTCCAGAAAGGCAGCATGACCAGCATAAGCAATGCTGGGCGCTTGTCCGCCGGACTTCTGGCCATGAAATAGGCAAACGGATATGCAATCAGCAGGCAGATGGCCGTGGTTATGGCTGCAAACTTTATGGAAACCAGGTATGTCTGGATATAAAGTGAATCTTCCAGCAGGCTGTAGTAATTGCCCAGCCTTAGCTGCAGAGTGATGACACCGTCAGCCCAGGTCAGGATGTCCTTGAAGAAGACCGTGTCCATTTCTGACAGGCTGATCTTAAAAACCACCAGAAACGGCAACAGAAACACCGTCAGAAGAAACAACATGGGCACAGTGATGACAGCCGTGCGCCCCCAGCTTCCGGTGAGCTTGGCGTACAAGTTTCCGTGGATAGCAGATGTCGTCATAGTGCCATTACCGAGTCAAAACCACGACGTCGCTACCCCACCACCAAACATAAACCTTGTCGCCCCAAGTCAGGTGGGACGGGTCATGCCGAGCGGCATTGGTTTGTGTCACTTTGACAATGGTGCCACTGGCTAGCTTGACGTGGTAAGTGGTCAGACTACCAAGGTAAGCCAGGTCTTGGATAACGCCTTCCACCACGTTGCAACCCACTTCAGCTGGCGACTCCCGCTCGCTGTCAGCAGGCGCCGATTTTTGAATCGACATTTTTTCTGGACGTATGCCCACGTGCACATCCATGCCCAAAGTCCCCGTGATCCCGTGGCTCACATAATGCCTGCAATCGGCAGACGCAATCACCACGTGGTCGGGCTGGTCTACCTCCAACGTGCCCTTGAACAGATTGACGCTGCCAATGAAGTCGGCCACGAAGCGGCAGTTGGGTGTTTCATAGATCTCGGCAGGCTTTCCAATCTGCAGAATCTTGCCTTCACTCATCACACCGATGCGTGTGGCCATGGTCATGGCCTCTTCCTGGTCATGCGTCACCATGACACATGTCACTCCCACCTGCTCGATGATGCCGACCAGCTCCAGTTGGGTGCGTTGGCGCAACTTGGCATCCAGTGCCCCCAGGGGCTCATCCAGCAATAACAGCTTGGGACGCTTTGCAAGGCTGCGTGCCAATGCCACTCGCTGCTGCTGCCCTCCAGACAACTGGTGTGGCTTGCGCTTGGCATAAGGCTTGAGCTGCACCAGTTCCAGCATCTGCTCCACACGTTCCTGAATCTGGTCCTTGGGCATGGCATCGCGGCGCAGGCCAAACGCAATGTTGTCCCACACCGTCAGGTGCGGAAAAAGCGCATAGCTCTGAAACATCATATTGATGGGCCGCTCATATGGCGCCAACCCCACAATGTCCTGGCCCGCGAGCAAGATCTGACCGGAGGTGGGAGTTTCGAACCCCGCCAGCATCCGTAACAAGGTGGACTTTCCACAACCTGAAGACCCCAGCAGGGCAAAAATTTCACCCTGCTGGATGTCCAGCGAAACCTCGTCTACAGCAAACACCTCGTCAAATTTCTTGACGATCCGCTTGATCTGCAGAAAAGGCGCATTGTTGCCTGTCGCCTTGTCGGGCTTTGCATTCGGTTGATTTGCCACCAGAAAATCCTTTGCTGCGAGTTAATCCAGTCGTACCGATTTACAGACCCGTCTTGAAACCGGTGTAGGCACGAGTAGCCAGCCGGCGAACATCGTTGGTCAGTGCCTTGGGCGCCACCATGACAGCCATCTCTGGACCAGTCGGGAAAACCGATGGATTCTTGGCAACATCCGGATTGATGAACTTGCGTGACTCCTTGTTGGGATTCGCATAATTCACCTTATTGGTCAGCGACGCATGCACTTCGGGGCGCAAGATGTAGTTGATAAAGGCGTGCGCGTTCTTGGGATGTGGTGCATCTACCGGAATAGCCATCATGTCAAAGAACAGTACGCCACCATTTTTTGGCACAAACGCCACAATATCCTGGCCCGTCTTGCCTTCTATGGCACGCTTGCGCGCGATGTTGATATCTCCATTCCAGCCCAGCGCCATGCAGATGGAGCCACCGGCCATATCGTTAATGTAGCCAGACGAACTGAACAAGGTCACGTAGGGACGAACAGATTTAAGCAGTGCACTGGCCGCCTGATAATCCGCAGGATTCTTGCTGAAAGGGTCTTTTCCCAGGTAGTGCAAAGCCGCCGGCAACACTTCCGTTGCGCTGTCCAGAACGGACACGCCGCAAGTCTTGAGCTTGCTGATGTATTTGGGATTGAAAAACAGTTCCCAGACATTGGCTGGCATGGGCTCACCGCCAAGGGCCGCCTTGACGCGGGCAGTATTGACACCAATGGTGGTGTAACCCCAGAGCCAGTTCACCAGATGGGCATTGCCGGGATCGATGTTGGCGATCTGGGCCTGAATATCGGGATCGAGGTTCTTCAGGTTCGGCAACTGCGATTTATCTAGCTTCGTCAGCAACCCACCATCAATCTGAAGTCGTGCAAACGTGGATGATGGCACGACGATGTCGTACCCGGTCTTGCCTGCAACGAGTTTGGCATGAAGAATTTCGTTGTTGTCATAGGTGTCATAGCGCACCTTGATGCCAGTTTCTTTTTCAAAGTTGGCAATGGTGTCATCGGCGATGTAATCAGACCAGTTGTAGATATTGAGGACTTTTTCCTCCTGGGCCACGGCAGACGTCGCCGCAAACGACATCAAACCCGCAACGGCCAACCCACCAAGGAGTTTGCTCATCCATTTTGTTCCAGACAATTTGACCAATTTAATCTCCTTTGGGTTCAAACAAAAGTACAACACAACAAAACACTGTCAAAAATACACCGGTTTGGTGCACTGCGCATGCAATGCTAAACCCGCAGCCGGCCACTTTACATCCATGCAATCCCTATGCCAGGCTATAAACCCTTTGACCGTGGCACTGGCTATCAGACGTGAAGCAGCAAGTGCTCACGCTCCCATGGAGAAATGACCTTCATGAATTCATCAAACTCCAGTTCCTTGATTTCCGAGTACACGGTAATGAACTCCTTACCTAGTACTTCATGCAAATCCGATTCCTTGCGCAACCAGTCAAGGGCTTCACCCAGACTACGGGGCAACGAATAGGCCGACAGATAGGCGTCCCCCCGCATTTCGGGTTTGGGCTTGATCTTGTTCTTGATTCCCAGATATCCGCACGCCAGCGTCATAGCCATAGCCACGTAAGGATTGGCATCCGCACCAATCACACGGTTTTCGACGCGCCGTGCAGCAGGCGACGAAATCGGAGACCGAATGCCCACGGTACGGTTGTCATATCCCCACTCGATGTTGATTGGGGCTGCTGTGTTGCGGGAAAGTCGTCGGTAGCTGTTCACATAGGGCGCAACCAGCACCATGGCGGCAGGAATGTAGCGCTGCAAGCCCCCAATGTAGTGCATGAACATCTCTGACGGGGTTCCGTCGTCGTTGCTGAACACGTTTTTCCCGCTGGCGACATCCAGCAGACTCTGGTGCACGTGCATGGCACTGCCCGGCTCACCCGCAATAGGCTTGGCCATAAAGGTGGCGTACATATCGTGGCGCAGCGCCGCTTCGCGCACGGTGCGCTTGAAGAAGAACACTTCATCGGCTAGACCCAAGGGCTGGGCGTGGAAAAAATTGATTTCCATCTGGCCTGCGCCCACCTCATGAATGAGTGTATCGACGTTCAGTTCCATCTTGTCGCTGTAGTCGTATATCTCTTCAAATAGCGGATCAAACTCATTCACTGCGTCAATGCTGTAGGCCTGACGCGAAGTTTCGGCACGACCACTGCGCCCCACCGGCGGGCGCAAGAGCGTATTGGGATCGGTATTGCGAGCCGTTAGATAAAACTCAAGTTCTGGGGCTACGATTGGCTGCAGGCCTTCAGCGGCAAACAGGTCACACACCCGGCGCAGCACGCTGCGCGGAGCAAACGGGACCAGGTTGCCATCATGGTCAAAGCAGTCATGAATTACCTGCGCAGTGGGATCAGTGGCCCACGGAACGATCCGCACGGAAGAGGGGTCCGGACGCAACTGCATGTCACGGTCTGTAGGCTCAATCACATCGTAGTAGGGCCCACTTTCTGGAAACTCGCCTGTCACGCCCATTGCAACAATGGCTTGAGGCAGGCGCATGCCCCGGTCTTCGGTAAATTTTGCACGAGGCAGGATTTTTCCACGTGCCACACCGGTCAAGTCAGGCACCAGGCACTCCACCTCGGTCACGCGGCGTTCATTGAGCCACTGCTCCAGATCGTTAAAGGTCATTGTCTTCGTTTCACTCATCACACTCTCCTTGCTGCAAGCAGCATTCTTTCGAATTAACTCTTCAAAACTTTGTTCGCATGGCGCGCTTTGCAAGCATCACCAAAGGCCGCAAAAATGGCGGCATAAAACGGGTTTTCTGAGGTTTTCCACTCGGGATGCCATTGCACAGCGTAGGCAAATGTTGTTGCACCCTCGACCTCAAAAGCCTCCACCAGTCCATCCGTTGCGTACGCCAGTGCACGCAAGCCCTGTGCCAGACGGTTAACGCCCTGCCCATGCACTGAATTCACATTCACAGTTTCCGCGCCGGCCCATCCGGCAAAGACAGACCCCGGAACAATTTGGATGGGATGGCTGGGGGCGTATTGAGCCTCATAAGACCCCTCGGGCGACTCACGATGGTCCTGCATGCCCGACAACGCGTGCACCTGCTGGTGCAGTGTGCCGCCCATCGCAACGTTGATTTCCTGGAAACCGCGGCAAATTCCAAGCAGGGGGACGGACTGTGAAATACAAGCCTTCACCAGAGTCAAGGTCAGGTTGTCACGCTCTTCGTCCAGTGGCAGGGTCGCATCAGTAACGGTAGCACCGAAGTGGGAAGGGTGCACATTGGAGGGCGAGCCGGTCAGCATGACGCCATCCACCAGCTCCAGCAAGCCATCAATCTGGTCCACCGTCGCCAGTGGAAACATGACTGGCTGCGCATGTGCATTGACTTTGACAGCTCTTGCGTACTTGTCGCCCAGAAGCAGAAAGGGCATGGTTTTTTCGCCGCTTCCCAAGAGGCGATGATCCGCAGGAAGCCAGACCAGCGATGGCGGCTTTTTCATAAATGTCTCCGTATTCTTTAGATTATTGTCAGGCAGAATTGGCTTCACTCGGGAGCCATTTGCAGCAACTGGAAGGTGCCAGTTGCCATTCAATGCGCTTTTACTTCAATCTGCCACCCAGCACAGCACACAATCCGAAGCATGCTTTCTGAACTCTTACTCACCGAAATGGCTCGCCTGAGCCAGCAGGACAACATGCCCTTGCACCGGCAGTTGTACGAAGCCATGCGCCGTGCCATGCTCGATGGCAAGCTGGCTGCAGGCGACCGACTCCCCTCGAGCCGCGAACTCACCCATGATCTGGGCCTTTCGCGCAACACCGTGGTGGCGGCCCTCAACCAACTGGGCGTTGAGGGCTATCTGATCAGCCGCGTCGGAAGTGGCACCTTTGTCAACAATAACGTCCCCCGCGCACCGCAACGCAAAAACACGGGACAGGCGCCCCGTCACCATGCAGATCTCTCCAAACGTGGTGTAGCCCTTTCCACCACATTCTGTGCAACCCAGCTGGAAATCCAGCCCTTTACACCGGGCATTGCCGACTTCAGCGCCTTTCCTGTCACGCTGTGGCAGCGCCTGCAGAACAAGCACTGGCGCATGACCTATCCAGAAATGCTGGACTACAGCTATTCTGGCGGCCATTCGCCCCTGCGGCGTGCCGTAGCTGACTACCTGCGCGTGTTTCGCAGTGTACCGCTCGAAGTGGACCAGGTCATTATCACCAGCGGCACACAGCAATCGCTGGAGCTCTGCGCACAGTTGCTGGCGGACCACAGCGACACTGTGTGGCTGGAGGACCCGGCTTACTGGGGAGCGGTCAAAGCGTTCATGGCCACAGGCCTGCGCCTGCACGCAGTCAAGGTGGATCAGCATGGCATGGGACCTTCGGCCAGTGATGAGCTAAGCCCTCCGCGACTGATCTACACCACCCCCTCACACCAGTACCCCACGGGCGCCGTGATGTCCCTGGCCCGCCGGCAACAGATTCTTTCCATTGCACGCACGCACAATGCCTGGGTACTGGAAGACGACTATGACAGCGAGTTCCGTTTCAGCGGCCCGCCCCTGTCCTCCCTGGCCGGCCTGGATCAGGACGAACGGGTGCTCTACATGGGTTCGTTTTCCAAGGTGCTGTACCCAGGGCTAAAGCTGGGCTACCTGGTGGTCCCTAAGCGGTTAGTCAGTGCCTTCAAGCAGGCCCACTACGACTTGAACCGCCCTGGCCAAATGCCGCTGCAAGCCGCACTGGCAGAGTTCATTGAGCTAGGCCATTTCGCCAGCGCACTGCGCCGCGCACGTCACAGCTATGCGCAACGTCGGCAGTGTCTGCTGGAAGCACTGGCACCGTGTCTCGGTAAAAATGCACAGATCAGTGGTGCCGAGCAGGGCTTGCACCTGTGTGTACGCCTGGCCGACATACTGGACGACAAGGCCATCTCACAGCGCCTGACCAACCTGGGGCTGACCGTGCGCCCACTGTCAGCCTATTGTCTGGAGCGCCAGGATGCCAAAGGTCTGGTCATTGGATATGGCTACGCACCCATGACGGAAATCGAACGCTGGGGGCCCGTGCTGGCCAGGGCCCTGGTGGCCGAACTGACCCGCGCGCCGCAATAGAAGTATCCGCCTACAGCAGGTCCATCAGCCGATGGTAGGCCATGCCCAGCACCAGACTGGGCGTGCGCAGCAAGGCCCCTCCGGGAAAGTTGCGATGCTGCAGGCGTGCAAACACATCAAACCGTTCGGCCTGACCGGCAACAGCCTGGGCCAGCACTCGCCCCGCCAGGCCGGTCAGTGCGACACCATGCCCGCTGAACCCCTGCAGGTAGTACAGGTTATCGCCCAAGCGGCCAAAGTCCGGTGCCCGGTTCATGCTGATATCCACAAACCCACCCCACACATACTCGATCGGCACACTTGCCAGCGAAGGGAACACGTCCGCCATACGCTTGGACATGATGTTCTGCAGCCTAGCCGGAGTGCGGGCTGAGTAGCTGACACGGCCACCAAACAGCATGCGGTGATCGGCGCTGAAGCGGAAGTAATCCAGCACAAAGTTGTTGTCGCACACCGCTGCGTTACTCGGAATTAAGGCCTCGCAGGTCGCAGGGCTGAGTGGAGCCGTACCAATGATGTACGTCCCCACAGGCATGATCCGCGGAGCGATCTCCCGGGCGACCGCTGGACCATATTCGCCCAGAGTGCAGTTGCCTGCAAGCACTCCAAAGGTGGCGGTCACACTCCCTAACAGGGTTCTTGCACACAGTTCTTGACCCCGCTTGAGCGCCACCACCGGGGATTTCTCAAATATCTGAACACCCAGCGAACGCGCAGCACGTGCAAGTCCCAAGCCAAACTTCAATGGGTGCAGGTGTCCTGACTTCTGTTCATAGGCAGCGGCACAGTACAGCGGACTCTGGATATGCCGCTGCACATCGGGTCCCGTGGCGAAGTCAGTCGCCATGCCATAGCGCTGCTCCATCTCCCGCATTTCGGATTCCAGTGCACGCGCCTTGCGTGCCGAATCCGCGACATACAGATAGCCATGAACTCGGTCGCAATCGATTCCGAATTGCGTGATGCGCTCATCAATCAGGTCTATGGCCTCAAGGGACATGTCCCAGGCCTGCCTTGCTGCCGCTTGCCCCAACTGCGTTTCGAACGGCTCCTGGCCACTGGCATACCCCACTATGGCCTGCCCGCCGTTGCGGCCGGACGCTCCACTGCAAACGCGGTCAGCCTCCAGCACCACCACCTGGTAGCCCTTTTGCGCCAGTTCAATGGCGGCGGATAGTCCTGCAAACCCGGCACCTACCACCACCACATCGCAATGCAGGTCCGCCGAGAGCGGCGCCTGTGCGGGCTCACGCACCACGCTGGCCTCGTAATAGCTTTTCTGGTTGAGTTGGGTATCAGAGTCAAGCAACATGATTGGGACCTGTCAAAGTTCAGCGCACTAGCTTGGCAACCTGGCCGCACAGGTAGGTCCAGACAAAGGTGGCTGCTGCGTTGCTGGTGAGTTCCGCGTGGTCGTAAGCAGGTGCCACTTCCACACAGTCCATGCCGATCAGATTGAGCGGTGCCAGTTCCTCCAGCAAGGTCAATACCTGCGAACTGGTCATGCCGCCGGGCTCGGGTGTTCCGGTGCCTGGTGCAAATGCGGGGTCCAGACAATCAATGTCGAGCGTCAGGTAGCACGGCGCATCACCCAGCCGGGCACGGATTTCAGACACCACAGAAGCCAGTCCGTCACCGTCCTTGCCGCGCAGATCCCGCGCGGTGTAGATCAGTCCCCCCTGGTCCCGCACGTATTCGCGTGCCGCCCGCTCACCACTGGAACGCAGGCCGATCTGCACCGCCTGGGCAGGTTCTACCAGCCCTTCCTGAATGGCCTCATAGGTCCAGGTGCCGTGGCCAGACGGTTCGCCAAAATGGTCAACCCAGGTGTCGCAATGGGCATCAAAGTGGATCATCGCCAGCTTTCCGTGCCGTGCTTTGGCCGCCCGCAGCAGCGGGAGTGTCACAGAATGGTCACCCCCCAGGAAAACGCAATGGTGTTGTGCCATCAGCCGACGGGCCTGCTGTTCAATGGCACCGCGCACATCGACCAACGGTGAGGCGTTGGGCAACAACATGTCCGCCGCATCTCCCAGAGCGCCCAGGGGACTGACGTCAAACACCGGGTGAATGCCATCGCACAACATGAGCGAGGCACGGCGGATTTCCTGTGGCGCAAAACGGGCACCCGGGCGATTGGTCACCGCGCCGTCAAACGGCACGCCGCACACGGCAAAAGCTTGTCCCTCCAGCGCAGGCGCTGCCAGGAAACGGTTGCTGTTATTGGCGTAAGCAAATTGTCCGATGGCCATGAATCGCGCTTTCAAAAAGTATCTGTGCCGAAGTTACAGCATCGCACGCGACCGTACTGGTACCAATTTTTGCTGGTGCTGGCAAACCACTGCCCTGCAGGCCTGGTGTACGCTCAAGCGATGCCCCACGCACAGAACACCGCCGCACACCGATGGCTCGCCTATGGGTCCCTCGCATTAAGCATGTCCCTGGTGGGCAGCTACGTTGCCTTGTCCAAACCCCTGGTGGCCGCGTTGCCGGTATTCCTGCTCGCCTGGCTGCGCTTTGGCATTGGCGGACTGGCTATGGTGCGTTGGCTGGAACGCCCTGCCACCGAAGTCCCCATGACCCCACAGACGCGCCGGCTGCTTTTTCTGGAGTCGTTTCTGGGAAATTTCCTGTTTTCGATCTGCATGCTGTTTGGCGTGAGCATGACCAGTGCCGTTTCCGCTGGCGTCATCATGGCATCCATTCCCGCGGCTGTTGCGCTCATGAGTTGGACCTTCCTCAAGGAACGCATCAGCCCGCGCGTCTGGGCTGCTGTGGCGTGCAGTGCACTGGGCATTGGCCTGCTGGCGCTATCAAAAGAAGAGCTGGCTGTGCACGGTACAGGCGGGCCAGAGCCCAATTTGACTCACAATCAGACGCTTGGCAACCTGCTGGTTTTTGCTGCCGTCCTGTGCGAAGCTGCTTACGCCGTGATTGGCAAGAAGCTCACTGGCGCACTCTCACCCAAGCGGATTACTGCACTGATCAACCTCTGGGGTTTTTTGCTCATGACGCCGCTGGGACTGTATGCCGCCTGGCGCTTCGACTTTGCGTCAGTGCAACCCGCGTCCTGGCTGCTGCTGGTGTTCTATGCACTCGCCGCCAGCGTCTGGACCGTCTGGCTCTGGATGACTGGTCTGAAAAACGTACCAGCAGCCCATGCTGGCGTGTTCACCGTCATGCTGCCCATCTCTGCCGCGCTGGTCGGCGTGGTGATTCTGGGTGAGCGGCTGGGCAGCATGCAGATGCTGGCGTTTGCCATCGCGCTGCTCAGTGTGCTGCTGGCCACCCTGCCCCCACGTCAGGCAGCCCGCCCCACTACACCAGCGCCCTAGCGGCCACCACCATCCCGTCCTCATCGGCATACAGCCAGTCACCTGGCCGCACCCAGACCCCCTGTATCTGCACTGCAACGCCGGCCTCACCCTGATTGCGCTTGTCAGTCGGCAGGGGCATGGCCGCCAGAGCGCGAATGCCCACGGCGTGTCCTGCCAGTTCAGCCGTATCCCGCACGCAGCCATCAATCACCACTGCGGCCCAGCCATTGCGTGCCGCCGCCGCACCGAGGTTGCCACCGAACAGCGCCCTGCGCAAAGAGCCGCCACCATCCACCACCAGCACCCGGCCTATTTGTCCTTGCGGAGTGTCAATGCGACCATCGGAATCCACGGCCGCTTTGACCAGGGAGTTGTCCTCAAAACACTTCACCGTCACCACCGGTCCGGCGAATTTTTGCACTGCACCAAAATCTCGAAATACAGGGGGCAAGACCCGGAATTCCCCAGTGGCATCGTTCTTGTGCGCGTCGCACAGATCACAGGTGGCAAAAGCAGCTGGCATGACTGAGAACTCCTTTTCAATGAATTGACCGATTTTCCAATGGAAAAAACAACATCCTCGAGTGAAAAAAACTTTTTCCCCCTTGGAAACGTGCATTTTCTCCAGTAGCATCCCGCTTACCAGTGAAGAAGCAGTTTTTTATTGGTGATTAATCAACTTCCAGAAGGACAATCAATCATGGCAACTGCAAAGAAAGCTCCGGCAAAAAAAGCTGCTCCCGCAAAGAAAGTAGCACCCGCCAAGAAAGCCGCCGCACCAGCGAAGAAAGTCGCTGCCAAGGCTCCAGCCAAGAAAGCGGCTCCAGCTAAAAAGGCTGCACCCGCCAAGAAGGTTGCAGCTAAAAAGGCTCCCGCCAAAAAGCGCACTGTCAACGCTGCTTTCATGAAGGCACTGACCCCCAGCGCTGCATTGGCCGCGGTGG
This sequence comes from Burkholderiales bacterium, assembly GCA_028868305.1. Lineage (GTDB taxonomy): Bacteria > Pseudomonadota > Gammaproteobacteria > Burkholderiales > Burkholderiaceae_C > Allorhodoferax. The sequence goes on from JAGWUS010000008.1 coordinate 40,135, forward strand.
TTGGCAACTCCCCCCTGCCACGCACTGAAGTCGTGAGCAAGCTGTGGACCTACATCAAGAAGAACAAGCTGCAGGATGCAGTGAACAAGCGCATGATCAACGCCGATGCGAAGTTGAAGGAAGTCTTTAACAAGGCCCAGGTTTCCATGTTTGAGATGGCTGGCCTGATCGGCAAGCACCTCAAATAATCAGAATACTCGCGCATTCTGAAAAGGCCGATTCGTCGGCCTTTTTTTGTTTTTCAATTAACCTAATTCATCCATGCTGCGCTTCATCTTTACGCGCCTGAGCCTGATCATTCCGACCTTTTTTGGCATGACCCTGCTGGCGTTTTTTCTGATCCGCATGGTGCCGGGCGACCCTATCGAAACCCTTGCTGGCGAACGCGGTATTGACGCGGAACGCCACGCGGTGCTACTCAAGGAATACGGACTCGACCGTCCCGTCTTCGTCCAATACGGCATCTACATTGGCAAGGTGCTGCAAGGGGATCTGGGCAAATCCATCATTACCCAGGCACCGGTATTGAGCGAGTTCTCGGCTCTCTTCCCCGCGACCATCGAGTTGGCCCTGTGCGCCATCCTGTTTGCGCTGCTGATCGGAATTCCGGCAGGCATCGTGGCCGCCGTCAAACGCAACTCTATCCTCGACCACGGTGTCATGGGCGTCGCGCTGACGGGCTACTCCATGCCCATCTTCTGGTGGGGCCTGCTGCTGATTCTGCTGTTCTCGGTGCAACTTGATCTGACACCGGTATCCGGGCGCATCGCAGTGCAGTATTTCTTTGAACCGGTCACCGGCTTCATGCTGATTGATTCCCTGCTTTCGGGTGAAAAAGGGGCTTTCATATCCACCGTGTCGCACTTGATCCTGCCCACCATCGTGCTAGGGACGAATCCGTTGGCAGTGATTGCACGCATGACCCGCTCCGCCATGCTCGAAGTCATGGGCGAGGACTATATCCGTACCGCACGCGCCAAAGGTCTGTCGAGTTTCCGGGTCATTGCGGTGCATGCACTTCGCAATGCGCTGATTCCTGTGATCACTGTCATCGGCCTGCAGGTTGGCGTGCTGTTTACCGGGGCCATCCTGACCGAAACCATTTTTTCCTGGCCCGGTGTGGGCAAATGGCTGATTGAAGCCATCAGCCGTCGGGACTACCCGGTGCTGCAGGGCGGCATGTTGCTGCTGGGCGCTGTGGTCATGGCGATCAACCTGCTGGTAGACCTGGCTTACGGCATCATCAATCCACGCATCAGGCACCAGAAATGAGTACTACCAATATGTTGCCAGCAATATCAGCACCCGCACCGGTGCATCCCTTCTTTGACTTCTGGCGCTCCTTCAAAGCCAACAAAGGCGCGCTGGCCGGCCTCGTAATCGTGGCGGCCGTCTTGCTCATGGCGACCTTTGCCGGAGTGATTGCGCCGTACGCACCAGATCTCACGGACAACTCGGTGTTCCTGGTTCCTCCCGCCTGGCAGGCTGGCGGCTCGTCCGCGCATCTGCTGGGTACCGATGCCATCGGGCGCGACATCCTGTCAAGGCTCATACACGGCGCACGCCTGTCGCTGCTGATCGGCATTGCGGTGGTCGCTCTTTCCGTGATTCTGGGTACCGTGTTGGGCCTGCTGGCGGGCTACTTCCGTGGCGTCTTTGAGATCACCATCATGCGCCTGATGGACATTGTCCTCACCCTGCCCAGCCTCCTGCTGGCCATCGTGATTGTGGCCATTCTCGGGCCCGGCATGATGAATGCCATGCTGGCCGTGGCTATTGTGGTGTTGCCCCACTATGTGCGCATCACCCGCGCTGCGGTGATATCCGAAACATCGCGTGATTACGTCACTGCGGCGCGCATGGGGGGGGCTGGTCACATCCGCCTAATGTTCAACGAGGTGCTGCCCAACTGCACCGCACCGCTAATCGTGCAGGCCTCGCTGGGAATTTCCACCGCCATTCTGGATGCGGCGGCCTTGGGTTTTCTGGGCTTGGGCGCCCAGCCCCCTGCCCCCGAGTGGGGAACCATGCTGGCCGATGCGCGCGAGTTCGTTCTACGCGCATGGTGGGTGGTGACCTTTCCCGGCCTGATGATCCTGATCACCGTATTGGCTTTTAACCTGCTGGGCGACGGCTTGCGCGACGCGCTGGACCCCAAGCTCAAGCGATAAGAACCCATGGCACTGCTTGAAATAGAAAACCTGTCGGTCGAGTTTCCGTCGTACAACGCAACCATGCATGCGGTCGACGGGGTGAGCCTGTGCATTGAAGCCGGTGAAGTGTTGGGAATCGTCGGCGAATCCGGCTCTGGAAAAAGCGTCACCATGATGGCCCTGATGGGCCTGGTGTCCTTCCCCGGCCGCGTCAAGGCCGATGTACTACGCTTTGATGGCCACGATCTCCTGGCCCTGTCGGACCATAAACGACGCAAGCTCATCGGCAAAGACCTGTCTATGATTTTTCAGGACCCCACCACCAGCCTGAATCCCTGCTTCACCGTAGGCTTCCAACTGACCGAGACATTGCGGCTTCACATGGGCATGGACAAGGCTGCTGCGCGTCGACGCAGCATTGCGCTACTCGAACAGGTGGGCATTCCTGCGCCGGAGAGCCGCCTTTCGGTTTACCCGCATCAGCTGTCAGGCGGCATGAGCCAGCGTGTGATGATTGCCATGGCCATTGCCTGCAACCCCAAGTTGCTGATTGCCGATGAACCCACCACCGCACTGGATGTCACCATCCAGGCGCAGATTCTGGACCTGCTGCGCAGCCTGCAGAAAGACCGCGGCATGGCGCTGGTGCTGATCACCCACAACATGGGCGTGGTCAGCGAAATGGCGCAACGCGTAGCCGTCATGTACGCCGGCCAGTTGATGGAGCAGCGGAATGCCCAGGCGCTGTTTCACAGCCCCCGGCACCCCTACACCGAAGCGCTCATGGCATCCCTACCGGAACGCAGCCAAGGCAGTGAACGACTGGCCACAATTCCGGGCATGGTCCCGGGACTGTATGACCGGCCTATCGGCTGCCTGTTTGGGCCACGCTGCAGTTATGCCAGGACACAGGAATGCGCGCAGCGCCCGGCCCTGCAGGCCCTGCCGGATGGGGCTGTGCGTTGCCACTTCCCGCTGGCCAAAACCACAGGTAGACAAGTCAGTGAGGTCACCGCATGAACGCACACCTCACACCCGCTTCCAATGCAGACAACACAGTGTTACAGGCGCACAACCTGCGCAAGGTTTACCCCATCAGCAATGGCTTTCTGCGCAAGGCGGACCAGTTGCAGGCCGTAGGCGGTGTGTCGTTCTCGGTCTGTGCGGGAAAGACGCTCGCCATCGTGGGCGAATCCGGCTGCGGCAAATCCACACTCGCACGCATGGTCTCGCTCATTGAATCGCCTTCTGCCGGCGCATTGACGGTGGGTGGCGTCGACGTGGTAGCCGCCTCCGACCACGACAGGCGGTTGCTGCGGCAAAAGGTGCAGCTGGTCTTTCAAAACCCCTACGGTTCGCTGAATCCCCGCAAGCGCATCGGCCAGATTCTGGAAGCGCCGCTGGAAATCAACACCCAGCTCAACGCCGCACAGCGTGCAGAGAAAGCACGCGCCATGCTGGCTCTGGTCGGGCTGCGACCTGAGCACTACGACCGCTATCCGCATATGTTCTCGGGTGGGCAGCGCCAGCGTATTGCGATAGCACGCGCCCTGATGCTCAACCCTGCACTGGTGGTGGCCGATGAGCCGGTCTCGGCGCTCGATGTCTCCATTCAGGCTCAGGTATTGAACCTGCTGGCTGACCTGCAGAAAGGCCTGGGCTTGGCCTATCTATTCATTTCGCACGATCTGGGGGTGGTACGCCACATCGCCCACGATGTCCTCGTGATGTACCTGGGCCACAGCGTGGAGCAGGGTAACAAGGAAACGATCTTCAGCAATCCCTTGCACCCCTACACCCAGGCCCTGCTGGCGTCCACACCCGGACTCGCCGGAAGTGGACCCGCAAAGCGTCGCATGGTGCTCAAGGGTGAGCTGCCCTCCCCCCTCAATCCGCCCAAAGGATGCGTGTTCTCGACCCGCTGCCCACATGCCAGCGCGCAATGCCTCGTAGAGCGCCCACCACTGCAGAATTTGTTGGGAAGATCGGTGGCCTGTTTTGAAGCACAGCGCATCGCAAACCCGTAACAACCCGAGTAGGTAACGCCACGATTCTGGCGTAGCATGGTTTTCTTTTAGGAGTTACTGATGATCCGTTCTTTCACCCGCAAGCGCCTGAGCAAATCTGCGTTGCTATGCGCAGTGGCTGTACCGGCCATGATGGCCATGGCCTCTGCCTCTGCAAAAACACTGGTGTTCTGCTCCGAAGGCAGCCCCGAGAATTTCTACCCCGGCATCAACACCACGGGAACGTCGTTTGACGCAAACGAACAGATCTATGACAACCTCATCAAGTTCGAACGCGGCGGCACTGCACTTGTACCTGGCCTGGCCGAAAAATGGACCGTTTCCAAAGATGGCACCGAGTACACCTTCCACTTGCGCAAGGGCGTGAAGTGGCAATCCAACAAGAACTTCAAGCCCTCGCGTGACTTCAACGCCGATGATGTGCTGTTCATGTTCGAGCGCCAGTGGAAAGAAAACGACCCCTACTTCAAGGTCACCAGCTCCAACCACGCCTACTTTGGTGACATGGGCATGCCCAAGCTGCTCAAGTCAGTGGACAAGGTGGACGAGTACACCGTCAAGGTCACCCTGAACCAGCCCGAAGCCCCCTTCCTGGCCAACCTGGCCATGCAGTTCGCCGGCATTCAGTCCAAGGAATACGCCATTGCCATGCTGAAAGCTGGCACACCCGAGAAAATCGACCAGGACCCCATTGGCACCGGTGCGTTCCAGCTGGTGCAATACCAGAAAGACGCCATCATCCGCTACAAGGCGTTTCCCCAGTACTGGCAAGGCAAAGCCAAGATTGATGACCTAATCTTCTCCATCACCCCCGACGCCGCTGTGCGTTGGGCCAAGCTGCAAAAGGGTGAGTGCCATGTCATGCCCTACCCCAACCCCGCTGACCTGGACGCCATCCGCAAGGACGCCAATGTCACCGTGCTGGAGCAGCCCGGCCTGAACGTGGGCTACCTGGCCTACAACACCACCAAAAAACCGTTTGACGATGTGCGCGTACGCAAGGCTATCAACATGTCCATCGACAAGAAGGCTATCGTGTCTGCGGTGTACCTGAGCACCGGCGTACCCGCCACCAACCCCATCCCTCCAGGACAGTGGTCGTACAACAAAGCCATCAAGGATGACGCGTTTAACCCCACTGAAGCCAAGAAACTGCTGGCCGCAGCCGGTTACCCCAATGGTTTCACCACCGACCTGTGGGCCATGCCTGTGCAGCGCCCCTACAACCCCAATGCCAAGCGCATTGCCGAGTTGATGCAGGCAGACCTGGCCAAGGTCGGCGTCAAGGCCGAGATCAAGAGCTTTGAGTGGGGCGAGTACCGCAAGCGCATGCAGGCCGGAGAACACCAGATGGGCATGCTGGGCTGGACCGGTGACAACGGAGACCCGGACAACTTCCTTCACACCCTGCTGGGCTGCGATTCTGCCAAGAGCGGTGGCTCCAACGTAGCCAAGTTTTGCTACAAGCCTTTTGACGACCTGGTCGTCAAAGCCAAGACAGTGACCAACCCTGCCGAGCGTACCAAGCTGTACGAAAAAGCCCAGGTAATCTTCAAGGAACAGGCCCCCTGGTTCACCATTGCCCACGCAGTGCAGTTGAAACCCGTGCGCAAGGAAGTGATCGACTTCAAATTGAGCCCGTTTGGTCGCCACACCTTCTACGGCGTGGACATCAAGTAATCCGCTTTCACCGACAGAAAAGGGCTGGTATGCACCAGCCCTTTTTCATTGCCGCAAGCCACTTGTACTGTCTATTGCGAGGCACAATAGACATGATGAACTCGGCAACGATGCTCGCAACGCGCAAACCCGACATGCGCAATCGGTGGGCGGTGTTTACTGTGGTGTACGCCACTGTCTGGCTACTCACCTGGTACTCGGCCCGCGTTTTTGACATCCTGGGTGTGGTCAGTTTGTGGTATCTGCCCGGTGGTCTACGCTTCTTCTGTCTGCTGCTTCTTGGCCCCGTTGGATTGTTGGTGGAGGTATTCACTGCATCCGTCCTGCTTCTGCTGCAAATCACGCTGTCCAGCGCACCGGCTCCCGAATTTGGATCTTCACAGTCCTTGTGGGCCATTTACAACCTGATTGCATTTCCCCTTGCCTATGCGGTGATCGTATTACCCTTGCGCTGGTACCTGCGCAACAAGCTGGATTTTGCCCGCCCGGTCCACAGCGTTTTATTTTTGTTGGCCGCCTTAGGGTCGGCCACGCTAGCGGCATTGGCCGGCACATTGAATCTGGTGTTGTCAGGTGCCATTGCGCTCGACCAGGCCAACGGACTTTTTTTGAATTGGCTGACGGGAGATTTTATTGGCATCGTCACGCTTGCGCCTCTGCTGTGGGTTATTGTTTCGCCCAGGGTTTTGCATTGGCTCAATCGAGGTCAATGGCAGTTGCCGTCGACATCCGACCCGCAAGCGCAGCATGCCCGAACCTATGTCAACACGGCCCTGCTTGTAGCATTGGCCCTCGTGCTGCTATTTGTGACTCCCATAGTGTTTGGGGTCACCCAGATACCCCCCATGGCGACCCTGCTTTTGCTGTTGCCGCTTGCCGGTTTGACCTTGCACTACGGCCTGCGCAGCGCGGTGCTGGCGATTGTGTTGCTGGACATCGGCCTGGTTATCAGCGTTGCGCTACTCCATCAGCGCCAATGGGCGCTCCAGTACCAACTGGTGATGACTGCCATAGCGTTGGTTGGTTTGTGGTTGGGTGGTGCAATCGAGGCAAGCCGTCGCGTTGTGGTGCGCCTGAAAGACTTTTCCAGCATCTCCAACGACCTGCTTTGGGAGATGGATGCCCAGGGTCTGCTCACTGCCAGTGGACGCCTGGCCAATGAACTTGCCATAGCGCCTTCGGTGCCATGGGCCACATTGCGCAAGTTGCTTTCGCGAGCCGATAGCGATGCACTGAAAGAAGCCGCGTCCCTGGCAGAGCCCTTTCACCGTCTGGAAGTTGCGCTGCAGCGGGGTAGCGGGCCCCGCCGCTGGCTCAGTATCAGTGGACTCCCGTTGTGGAACGACAGTGGCGAACGCGTTGGCTACCGCGGCGTTGCCTCCGAAATTACCGACGCACTGGAAGCCAGAGCGCTGCTGAGCAACTACAACCAGGCCTTACTCACGCAAGTCGCACAGCGAACCGCCGAACTGACACTCAGCAACAATGAGCTGGCTATCAAGAAGCAGCAACTGCAGGTCTTGCTTGCTGCTGCGCCCGTAGGCGTGCTGGAGCTCGACAGCCAAAATCGGTGCCGCTACCTCAATGAGAACGGCGGCAAATTGCTCGGTCTTTCCCTGGACGATGCCCATGAAAGAGATCTGCGCGAGTTCATCGACCCCGATGACCGTACGCGTGTGATCCAGAGCCTGGGAGAAACGTCCGCCCAGTCAGGAGTGCAGAGCATGGAGTTTCGCCTGCATCGCAGTGGCAGCTGGTGCGCCGCTTACTGGATCAAATTTCGCCCGTTAGATCAACAAATTGACAACACCATCATGGTGCTTGTCGACGCAACCGCCCGCCACCAGCAAGAACAGCAACTGTGGAAACTGGCCCACCACGACACATTGACCGATCTGCCCAACCGCAGTTTGTTTCTGGACCGCTGCACGCAGCTTTTTACGCAGGCAAAGCGCCGGGGTGTAGGTGCGACCATGCTTTGGCTTGATCTGGACGGATTCAAATCTGTCAACGACACGCTGGGACACGCAGCTGGGGACGCCTTGCTGGTGCTCGTTGCGCAGCGGCTCAAAAGCCGCGTCCGTGATGGTGACACGGTGGCACGCATGGGCGGTGATGAGTTCGCCATCATCCTGCCAGATACCACCAACGCAGACGGCGCCATGCATATCGCCAATGCCTTGGTCGATCTGCTGGGCCATCCGTACCAGCTGCCCCAGGGTGTCGCAAACATTTCCGTCAGCATCGGCGTAGCACTGTATCCGCAGGACGCCAGCACCGTCGACGCGTTGATGCAACAAGCTGACAGTGCCATGTACCGCGCCAAAAGGTCCGGAAAAAATCAGGTCCAGCTGGCGGCGCAATTTGGTGGCAACCGGCCCACATAGTCACCCGTCGCGCCAGGTGCCATGGCGGGGAAGCGGATGACATTCATAAAAAAATGACTCTAGCCAGCGCCCACCATGTACAAGCAGCTACATTTTTTATAGCAATCAGCGGGCTAAGGCCGTCCGGGTAATGGCCGATAGCGTGCCGCGGGTGCTGATGAGTTCGGGCTCCAGCACCACTTCAATCAGCGTGCCTTCGGGTCGCGCCAACGCGGCCAGCAGTTCCGTCTCAAACGCATCGCTGCGCTGGATACGCACCCCCACATAGCCATAAGCCTTGGCCAGCGCCACAAAGTCGGGGTTCTTTAGCTTGGTACCCGCCACATGCTGCGGGTACTCGCGCTCCTGGTGCATGCGGATGGTGCCGTACATGCCGTTGTTGAGCAGCAGGATGATGGTCTTGGCGCCATGCTGCACGGCCGTGGCCAGCTCCTGCCCGTTCATCAAAAAGTCGCCATCACCTGCAATGGTGAATGCGGTACGGCCCGTCGTGATAGCCGCGGCAATCGCTGCAGGCACGCCATAGCCCATCGCCCCGTTGGTCGGCGCGAGCTGGGTCTTGTGCCCGCTTGCCAGGCCCGCATAGCGGTAGAAGCGGTGCAGCCAGCTGGCAAAGTTGCCCGCGCCATTGGTCAGCACCGCATCGGCGGGCAAATGCTTTTGCAGTGTGGCAATCACCTTCGGCATATTCACCAGGCCCGCGGGCGTGTCGGCAGGCAAGTCCTGGATGACAGATGGCTGCAGATTGGCCAGGTAGTCGGCATGGCAGCCTTGCGTCCAGGACTCCCAGAGCACACTCACTGGCGCGGTCAGCACCTCCAGTGAGCGGGCTGCGGCACGCATACTGGCATGGATGGCCAGATCGGCCTGGTACACCCGGTTCAGCTCTTCCGCACTGGCATGGATATGCACCAGCGTCTGCGCGGCTTTGGGCGCCTGCAGCAGCGTGTAGCCGCCCGTGGTCATCTCGCCCAGCCGTGGCCCGATGGCGAGGATCAGGTCGCTCTCCTTGATGCGTTTGGCCAGCAGCGGATTGATGCCAATGCCTACGTCGCCCGCATACTGCGGGTGGTGGTTGTCAAAGGTGTCCTGAAAGCGGAATGCGTTGCCCACCGGCAGGTGCCAGTTTTCGGCAAAACGCTGCAGCGCCTGCGCCGCCTGGGGCGTCCAGCCGCCCCCGCCAGCGATGACAAAGGGACGCTCCGCTTTTAATAGCAGCTCACGCAAGCGGCGCAGGGACCCGGGGTCGCTCCAGGCCTCCACCGGCTCCACGCGCAGCAAAGGTTGTGGCGGTTGGCCTGTGACCTTATCCACCACCAGAGTTTCCGTGAGCATGTCCTCCGGTAACACCAGCACCACCGGGCCAGGCCGGCCATTCATCGCGGTGGCAAAGGCGCGGGCGATGTATTCGGGAATGCGGGCCACTTCGTCAATGCGCTCCACACGCTTGGCCATGCCCAGGGTACTCGGGCCAAACATCACACGGTAGTCCATCTCCTGAAAGGCCTCGCGGTCGCGCTGATCGCTGGCGACATCGCCGACGAACAACACCATGGGTGTGGAGTCCTGAAATGCGGTGTGTACACCAATCGACGCATTGGTTGCGCCCGGGCCACGGGTCACAAAACACACGCCGGGGCGGCCGGTCAGCTTACCGTGCGCCTCGGCCATGAAGGCGGCACCGCCCTCCTGGCGGTTGATCACAAACTGGATCTGCTCACGGTACCGGTGGAAGCCGTCCAGTACCGCCAGATAGCTTTCGCCGGGCACGCCAAATGCATGGGTTACGCCCTGCTCGACAAGACATTGCACCAGCAGGTGACCGGCCAGGGTGGGGGCTAAGGTGGAAGAAGTGGTGTTATGCATGCACACCATTGTGCCGACTAAATCCGGTGGCTAAATCGGGTGATGAATGCCCGTGCCTGCGTGCAGCACATGGTCTCGCGCCAGCACCTGCCCCGGCTCGAAGGTGGGGCCGCTGTCCAGCGCCGCGTAGTAGGGCTCAAAGTCAATGTGTGCCAGCTCCAGCAGGTCGTCCAGACTGTCCAACACAAAGTAACTTTCCTGAAAATCGTCAATGCGGTAGCGGGTGCCCATCACGCGTTCCAGGTCAAACGCAATGCGATTGGGCGATGCGCTCTGCACCGAAAAACTGCTTTCGGAAAATGACGAGGCAATGCCGGCGCCGTAGATGCGCGTGCCACCACCCTCGCGCACCAGCCCAAACTCCACCGTGTACCAGTACACCCGCGCCAGCTCGGCCAGCTTGCCCAGCTTTTGTGCGCGTAAACCACCCTGCCCGTAGGCCTGGATGAAGTCCGCCATCACCGGATGCATCAGCATCGGCACATGGCCAAACACATCGTGGAACACATCGGGCTCTTCGAGGTAGTCCAGTTCGTGGGCGCCGCGGATAAAGTTGCCCGCTGGAAAGCGCCGGTTCGCCAGGTGCTCAAAGAACACGTCGTCGGGTACCAGGCCCGGCACCGCGACCACCTGCCAGCCCGTCGCCTTCATCAGAGTCTTGGACAGCGCCTCAAAGTCAGGAATGCGGTCTGCTGCCATGGGCAGCCTGCGCATACCCTCGATGAATGCGTCACAGGCCAGGCCGGGCAACAGCCGGGTCTGCCGTTCAAACAGCGTTTTCCACACCGCATGCTGGTCCGGCGTGTACGCTGCCCAGCCCTGCTCCACCGTCCAGTCGGGCCGCTCAGGGGCCTGGGTCGCGCCAGCCGCCAAACCGTGCTTCATGCTGCGTCCCTGGCTCAGGCAGTTTCAATGACGCCACGGCGCAGTTGATCGCGTTCCATCGATTCAAACAGCGCCTTGAAGTTGCCCTCACCAAAACCCTCATCGGCCTTGCGCTGGATGAATTCAAAGAACACCGGGCCCAGCAGGGTCTCCGAGAAAATCTGCAGCAGCAGCCGCTTCTCACCATTGGCCGTGGAGCCATCGAGCAGAATGCCGCGCGCCTGCAGTTCGGGCGTGGGTTCGCCGTGGCCGGGCATGCGTTCTTGCAGCATTTCGTAGTACACGTCGTTGGGCGCAGTCATGAGCGGAATACCCGCCATCTGCAGCGCGTCCACGCTGGCCAGCAAGTCGTCGGTCAGCAGCGCGATGTGCTGGATGCCTTCGCCATTGAACTGCATCAGGAACTCTTCAATCTGCCCGCCGGTCTTGCCCGACTCTTCGTTGAGCGGAATGCGGATCAGGCCATCGGGTGCCGTCATGGCGCGGCTGGTCAGACCGGTGTATTCGCCCTTGATGTCGAAGTAGCGGATCTCGCGGAAGTTGAAGATGCGCTCGTAAAACGCACCCCAGAACGCCATGCGCCCCTTGTACACGTTGTGCGTCAGGTGGTCGATCATGCGAAAACCATGGCCCTTGGGGTGGCGCTCCACACCGGGCAGGAATTCGAAGTCGATGTCGTAAATGCTCTTGCCGTCCTCAAAGCGGTCAATCAGGTACAGCGGCGCACCGCCAATACCGCGGATGGCCGGCAGGCGCAGCTCCATCGGGCCGGTGGGAATCTCGATGGGCTGGGCGCCCTGCTCCAGTGCGCGGGCGTAGGCCTTGTGCGAATCCTTCACGCGAAACGCCATGCTGCAGGCCGACGCGCCGTGCTCGGCGGCAAAGTAGGCCGCGTTGCTTTTGGGCTCGCGGTTGACGATGAAGTTGATGTCGCCCTGGCGGTACAGGTCCACATCCTTGGAGCGGTGGCGTGCCACCTTGGTAAAACCCATCTTCTCGAACAGAGGCTCCAGCACGCCGGGCACAGGCGATGCAAATTCCACAAACTCAAAGCCCATCAGGCCCATGGGGTTCTCGAAAAGATCAGCCATTGCAATGCTCCTCAGCGGTGTGTTTTTGAATGCTTGATTGTGGTCAACACTGCGTGCAATGTGTGTGCAATGTTTGACCTATCTATGCAACATGACGCAAAATTTGTGCATGAAATTAGATAAATCAGACGATTCAACGCTTGATACCTTCGATATCAGCCTTCTTTCCGCACTCCAACGCGATGCCTATGCCACCCACCAGCAACTGGGCGAAGCCGTGCACCTCTCTGCCTCTCAGGTTAGTCGTCGGGTGGCGCGCTTGCAAACGGCCGGCATCATCCGCCGCTACGTGGCCCTGATCGACCCTGCGGCCATTGGCCTGGGCGTGCGCGCCATCACCTATGTCACCCTGACGCGCCACAGTGGCGACGAGGGTCTGGCGTTTGAACGCGAGATTGGCGGCTTTCCGGAGGTGCTGGAGTGCTATTCGGTGGCCGGTGAGTCCGACTACATCCTGCAGATCGTGGCTGCGGATCTGCATGCGCTATCAGAAAACGTACTGCGCCGCCTCACCCGCATTCAGGGCGTGGGCAACATCCGCTCCAACATCGTGCTCAACTGCATCAAGTCCAGCACCGAGATGCCGCTGGGACAGCTTGGCAAATCAAATTAGCGCCGAACTAACGCTTCGTCCGCTGCCCCACACCTAGCGCCGCTACGACACTGAGCAGCAGCACCAATGCAGCGCCCAGCAGCGTAGCACCATACCAGCCGCGGTCCATGAACACGCCGAACACCAGCGGTGAAATGGCAAAACCGGTATCCAGACCCGAATACACCAGCCCATAGACGCGCCCCGTGGCCCCCTTGGGCGTGGCCTTCTTGATCATCATGTCGCGCGACGGGCCGCCTATGCCCACTGCAAAACCGGTAATGGCCAGTACCACCATGGTCGCCGTAGCGCCGAGCACGCCGGTACCGCACAGCGCCAGTAAGGCTGCACCTGCCGCCATCGCCATGGCCACCACACGGTCGCTATTGGCCACGCGTGCGGCAATGAAGCCGCCAATGAACATGCCCACTGCACCGCACAGCATGTAAGCCGTCAGTGTCAACGTGGCGGCCTCAAAACTGATGCCATGCATGGCCTTGAGAATGGACACCGAGAAGCTCTGCACCACCGCCAGCGTCATGGTCGACAGCAGAAAGAAACCAAAACACCACCACACCACCGGCAGCTTCATGAACGCCAGGTCGTGTTCCTTGTGTGCATGTGGCTCGTGCACCACCACCTGGGTACTGAGCTTGTCGCGCTGCAGCACCAGCAGCGCCAGGATCGCCGTGTACAGCACCGCAGCGGCCAGATACGCCGTGCGCCAGCCAAAGCCCGCGCTGATGGACGCAAAAAACACCGGTGCCACCGCCCAGCCCAGGTTACCGGTCAGCCCATGCGCGCTGAAAGCGTAACCCAGGCGCGGCCCGGAGACGCGCTGGTTCAGGATGGTGAAGTCCACCGGATGAAAAGTCGCATTGCCCAGGCCCGCCAAAGCGGCTACCAGCATCAACCCGGTGTAGCCGGTCACGGTGGAAGCCGCAACGCAGGCCACCGCAAAAATGGTCAGCGCCACAAACAGCAGTGGCCGAGCACCCATACGGTCCACCACAAAACCTGCACTGGCCTGCCCCACACCAGACACCACAAAAAAGATGCTCATCAACAACCCAAGCTCCGAATAGCTCAGGCCGAACTCTTTCATGAACACCGGGAACATCAACGGCAGCAACAAGTGACCGAAGTGCGAACTGGCATGGGCCAGGCCCACCAGACCGATGATGGTGGCGTCCTGCTTCAGGGGTACTTCGCTGGGGATGTGTAGAACTGCAGTAGTCATGGATCGATGGTAACCCGATGCTTAAAAACCAGCAGAGAGGGCCTGCTTCAACCCCAGCGGGTCAGTCGCCTTGCCGTCGCCAATGATCTGGCCCATTTTGAAAATACCGCTCACGCGCAGCACTGGCTGGCCATCGGCCGTCACCACGCCCTGGCCAAACAGCATATTGCGCGTGGTTTTCAGAATATCGGCCTCGCCCTGCACCCAGGCGCCCAGCGCCGACGCACCCATGTAGTCCATCTGCAGGCTGATGGTCGGCAGGAAACGGCGCTCCATGTCGTGCTGGTACATGGCGGCGCAGGGAATCAGCATGTCTGCAAAGGTGGCCATCATGCCGCCGTGTGCGATCTTCAGCGGGTTGGTGTGGTGGTCCTGCACACGAAACCCCAGCAACAGGCGTTGGCCGGTCCATTTGCCATACAGCGGGCCGTTGTGGGCGATGAACGCGCCGCCCACCTGCACCGGGCGAAAGCCTTCGGGTACCGCAATGCCGCTGGCCGGCGAGATGTCGTCAAAGTCTGTTGGAGGGGGTGAAGTAGTCATGCTCTAGCCCCACGACCGGGTGAGTAATTCATCAAGTGCGTCTGCAACGGCTTGCCCATGATCAGCCAGGGATGCGGTCTGCTCCCCCAGTTGATCCAGTGCCACTGACACCATGTCCAGCGGATGCAGCACCACGGTGATGCCATTGACTTCGAACTGAGGGTTCATCCGTGAACCAGGCGCAGAAGCCGACGCCGGCAAGGCACTACGACGCACCAAGGGCACCACCACCCGCCTGCGATATCGGTCAAAAAGCGCCGACTGCACCACCACCACAAAAGGGATGGATTCACGCAACGGACCCTTGTTCAAGTACACATCAAACTGCGCCATTACAAAGTGCTGTGCTCGTCTGCAAATGAACCCACCGAAGCGTGCACCGCATTCCAGTCAGCCGCACACGCGTCCGCCAGTCGTCTGCGGGCTTGCAAACCTTGTTGCTGGTCTTCCACATAGGAAACCAGCAACTGCTCGATCGTGGCCGACAGGTTATTGGTAAAGGTCTTGGCCTGCGCAACCAAACCCTCATTCAAAGTGAGATTGACCGGGCGCTTACGCGGACCAGCGGGCGGTATGACTGCAATAGACATGTAAAACCTCTCAAAAATACCAATGCGCATATTATGCGCATAAATTTCACATCTTCAACCCCGAAAGGGCTGTATTCCTGCCACCGCTATCATCCCCCGCATGGGAGACACCACACACAACAACCATTCAGCGGCGCAGGATTGGTGTTTGCATTTGACGATGCATTCGTATTGGGCGTGCTTTCGTCGTCGGCGCACATTGCCTATTCGCTCAGCGCCGGAAGTTGGCTAGCTGTCTGGTACGCCACGGCGAGCGTCATTACGTTCTTCGTTTACGCCATCGACAAATCCGCAGCGAAACAACGCGCCTGGCGCACCCCAGAGCGCACGCTGCATCTGCTAGCACTGGCTGGCGGCTGGCCCGGTGCTCTGCTCGCACAGCAGTTCCTGCGGCACAAGACGTCCAAAGCCAGGTTTAAAGTTACTTTCTGGGCCACGGTGGTCCTGAACCTAGCGGGCTTTGTCTGGTTCTTCACGCCCACAGGCCGCGTGACCCTCAACCTGTAAAAAGTCAGCCAAGATTTGCTACTAAATCCATAGCTGGCTGTGCATATCCCACGCGGGCCGGAGGCCTATTTCATTGAATTCTTCAGCTTGGTCAGCACGCTTTTGTCGATCAGGTCTTTTTCGCGATAGTCGGTCTTGGTCTTGAGCAGACCGTCAATGTCCAGCGTGGCAATGGGCACGCCTTCCACATCAATGTGGCGTACATGGGGGTGCAGCGACTCGAACGTCTGGCCATTGGCCGCAAAAAGCAGGTCCACCAGCAGGTCGTCCGCAACACGAATGTTGTCGGGTGCGGCAGGGTCTACTTCAAACCAGGCAGGGTCAAGCTCTGCGCTGCTCGGCAAGAAATTCAAAGCGCGGATGACTTTGCGGCCATTGTCGATAGACGACGGCAGGAGGATGTCGATGTCTTCGGTGCTGCGCACAAAGCCATTAAGCCGTACCGCCCGTGCCCGCCGACCAGAACGTACTGAACGCCCTCTTCCGCAAACCGGCGAAGCAGGTGCAAAAGCTGGTCAGGTTGCGCCACTGGTGTTCCCGGGGGTATTCAGCCTTCGCGCCACTTCCACCATGCGCGCATCGTCCAGCGTGTTGCGCTGCAGATGGGTCAGCCTGCTGACGCCACGCGGCGGCGTCACCGCACTGGGCAGCATGGCGTCCAGTACACGGCCACGCGCCCAAGCTTCCTGTGGATTGACGGGCGCATTGTCTGCGCCCGTCCGTGATGTACCAACTATTCGCATGGCCCGAGTATCGCAAATCTGCCCGTAGCCGAAAACCTCACGCAAAGCTGAACTGCCCCGGTGCCTGGATCGTGTCCACACCCACGTGGATGGTGTCCTTGGGCGCGAACTTGCCTTCCAGCAGGAGCTTGGACAGCGGGTTCTCGATGCGCTGCTGGATGGCGCGCTTGAGCGGCCGGGCACCAAACACCGGGTCGAAGCCCACCTTGGCCAGTTCGGCAACGGCAGCGTCGCTCACCTCCAGCGCCAGGTCCATCTTGGCCAGGCGTGCGGTCAGCGTCGCCAGCTGAATCTTGGCAATGTTGGCGATGTGCGTTGCGTCCAGCGAATGGAACACCACGGTCTCGTCGATGCGGTTCAGGAACTCGGGGCGGAAGTGGTTCTTCAGCTCACCGGTTACCGCGTCCTTCACATCGTCGTAATCCTGTCCCACCATGCTCTGGATCATCTGCGAGCCGATGTTGCTGGTCATCACGATCACAGTGTTCTTGAAGTCCACGGTGCGTCCCTGGCCGTCGGTCAGGCGGCCATCGTCCAGCACCTGCAACAGCACGTTAAACACATCGGGATGGGCCTTCTCCACCTCGTCGAGCAACAGCACGCTGTAGGGCTTGCGGCGCACGGCCTCGGTCAGGTAACCGCCCTCTTCGTAGCCCACATACCCGGGGGGCGCACCGATCAGGCGGGCCACGGAATGCTTCTCCATGAACTCGCTCATGTCCACGCGGATCAGGTGCTCTTCGCTGTCGAACAGAAAGCCCGCCAGCGCCTTGCACAGCTCGGTCTTGCCCACACCCGTGGGGCCGAGGAACAGGAACGAACCAGTCGGGCGGTTCGGATCGCTCAAGCCCGAGCGCGAACGGCGGATGGCATTGGCAACGGCCGCAATGGCCTCGTTTTGGCCGACCACGCGGTCGTGCAGTTTGGTTTCCATCTGCAGCAGCTTGTCGCGCTCGCCCTGCATCATCTTGGACACCGGAATACCCGTGGCGCGGCTCACCACCTCCGCAATTTCATCGGCTCCGACCATGGTACGCAGCAACTGGGCACGGCCACCGTCTTTGGCATTTTTGGCTTTGCCGGCCTCCTGGGCCTGCGCATCTTTGAGACGCTTTTCCAACTCAGGCAGCTTGCCGTATTGCAGCTCGCCCGCCTTGTTGAAGTCGCCCTTGTCGGTCAGCTCCTTGATCTGGAAGCGCAGCTTTTCCACCTCCTGCATGATGGTCTTGGATCCCTGAGCCTGGGCCTTCTCGGCCTTCCAGATTTCGTCCAGATCGGCAATCTCTTTTTGCAGCCCGGCAATCTCTTCGTTGATCAACTCCAGGCGCTTCTGCGAGGCTTCGTCTTTTTCGCGCTTCACGGCTTCGCGCTCGATCTGCAGCTGGATCAGGCGGCGGTCTTTCTTGTCCATGACCTCGGGTTTGGAGTCCAGCTCAATCTTGATCTTGGAAGCGGCTTCATCGATCAGGTCAATGGCCTTGTCCGGCAAAAAGCGGTCGGTGATGTAGCGGTTGGACAGTTCAGCCGCGGCCACAATGGCCGGGTCGGTGATCTGCACGCCGTGGTGTGTCTCGTAGCGCTCTTTGAGGCCGCGCAGGATGGCAATGGTGGCTTCCACCGTAGGCTCGCCCACCAGGATTTTCTGGAAGCGGCGCTCCAGCGCGGCGTCCTTCTCGATGTATTTGCGGTACTCGTCCAGCGTGGTGGCACCCACGCAGTGAAGCTCGCCACGGGCCAGCGCGGGTTTCAGCATATTGCCCGCGTCCATGGCACCTTCGGCCTTGCCGGCGCCCACCATGGTGTGCAACTCGTCAATAAACACGATGGTCTGGCCTTCGTCCTTGGCCAAGTCTTTGAGCACATTTTTCAGGCGCTCTTCAAACTCGCCGCGGAACTTGGCACCGGCCAGCAACGCGGCCATGTCCAGGCTGAGCACGCGCTTGCCCTTGAGCGAATCGGGCACCGCGCCGTCCACGATGCGCTGGGCCAGGCCTTCCACAATGGCGGTTTTGCCCACGCCTGGTTCACCGATGAGCACGGGGTTGTTCTTGGAGCGGCGTTGCAGCACCTGGATGGCACGGCGGATCTCATCGTCGCGGCCAATCACCGGGTCCAGCTTGCCCAGGCGGGCGCGCTCGGTCAGGTCGATGCAGTACTTTTTCAGCGACTCGCGCTGGTCTTCAGCGTCGGCGCTGTCCACATTCTGGCCACCGCGCACGGCGTCAATGGCAGCCTCCAGGCTCTTGCGGGTCAAGCCGTTGGAACGCACCACATTGCCGATGTCGGCCTTGCTGTCAGCCAGCGCCAGCAGGAACAGTTCACTCGCCACAAACTGGTCACCGCGTTTGATGGATTCCTTCTCGGCCGCCTGCAGGAGTGTGACCATGTCACGCCCGACTTGCACCTGTTCATGGCCCTGTACCTGCGGCAACTTCTTCACAGCAGCTTCAACAGCCTGTGTCAGGCCGGGTACATTGACGCCGGCGCGCTGCAACAGCGCCTTGGGGCCATCGTCCTGGCGCAGCATGGCCAGCAGCACATGGGCTGGCTCGATGTACTGGTTGTCGTTGCCCAGGGCGAGCGTCTGGGCCTCGCCCAGCGCTTCCTGGAATTTCGTGGTGAGCTTTTCGATACGCATGGCGTCCCTTTGAGAGATGGTCTTACTGCCTGTTAGCGTGAGGGTGGTAACCGGGTTTTCAAGCCCCAGGCCCACAAATCACCCGATGAACACGACATACTTATGACGCAGATCAATCTCTGGAAACGCATACCCGATATTTGGATGAATGAATTGGGGAGGGACAATAAACCCGCTTTTTCTAACGACCACACGATAGACAGTGCTATCAAAAGTGCAGTGTAATTATTTAGGCTTAGACAAGCACCACATTGGCACAGTCAACCACCCCACTTTATCGAGACCAAGGCTTCTTTATGAATTTTGGAAACATGAATATTGGAACCCGGCTGTCGGTGCTCATCGCCGTTTTGTCGTCCCTTTTGGTGGGCATCGGCGCATTTGGCATTTACGGCATCAGCCAATCCAATGAGAGCGCGCGCGGGATTTACGAAGTCAACCTGCGTAAAACAGCGATGGTCGGTGAAATTCAAACGCTGTTGGTACGCAACCGATTGGCGATCGCCGTGGCGCTGATCACGCCAGTACCTGATGTGATTCAGTCCAGCACCGCAATGGTGGAGGCCAATATTGCCAGAATTACCAAGACATGGGAGGAGTTTTCGAGTCTCTCTCAAGCAGACAAAGAGGCTTCCATTGCGAAGCAATTTGCCGCTGATCGGAAGCTGTTTGTACAACAAGGCCTGCTTCCCACCATTGCTGCATTACGCGCCAACGACATCAAGGAAGCAAATCGCCTGGTTGTTGAAAAAATTCGCCCGCTGTACACACCCGTCGGCACAGGAATTGACGCCCTGATCAAATACCAGACCGATGAAGCGCAACGCGAGTACCAGCAAGCAGTTACCAGTTACCACACCTTTCGCATGTGGTCGATTGCAGCAGTGTTGCTGGGTGTAGCCGGATCGATACTTTTTGGCCTCTATTTGGTGCGGGGCATTACCCGTCCTTTGGCGAACGCTGTGAAAACGGCCGATGACATCGCTGAAGGCAGGCTTGATGGCAAACTGGTCGCGCAAAGCACCGATGAAACCGGGCAGCTGATTTCTGCCATGGGCAAAATGCAATCCGTATTGCAGCAATATCAGGCGGCACAAACTGAGATGGCACACCAGCAAGAGCTGGGTGTCATGGACCACACCATGAATGCCCGGGCACTGCCCGGAACTTACGGTGCCATGGCCGACAGCGTCAACAAACTGGTTCAAACCAATATTGCACTGACCATGAAAACAGTGGACCTTGCTGCTGGCTATGCAGAGGGCCGGCTGGACGTGCAAATGGACCGTTTGCCTGGCCAAAAGGCCCGCATCAGCGAAGCCATGGACAAGGTGCAAAAGTCCCTGAAAGACGCAGCAGAGGCGGCAACGTTCAACATGCGCATTCGCATGTCGCTGGACAGCTTGCCGGTATGTGTCACGGTGTCCAACGCGCAAGCGGTGTTGGTGCATGCCACCCCACCGGCCAAAGAACTTCTCAAACTGTTCGGAGGCCCTGGTTTTGATACCGATGCTTTTTATGGCAACAAATTGAGTTCTTTGTTCAAGAACCCGCAAGACGCTGACCGTTTTGACCAGGCCGTGCGCTCGGGCGAAACAGTCGACCTGGAAATGTCGGGTCGCAAGATTCGCCTGTTGGCACGACCCGTTATGGATGCAGCAGGAACGCCAATTGGGCGCATCACCCAATGGATTGACCGCACCGATGAAATTGCCTCGGAAATGCAACTCGATGCCCTGGTGAATGCAGCATCACAAGGAGACTTCCGCAGCCGACTGACCCTGGACGGCAAGGTGGGATTTTTTGCTGCAATGACCACTGGCATGAACCAGCTTATGGATACCAGCGAGCAGGGGCTGACTGACATCGCTGACTTGTTGACTGCATTCGCACAAGGGGACCTGACGCACCGCATTACCCGCGATTACCAGGGCTTGTTCGGCAAGGTCAAGGAAAGTGGTAACAGCACAGCTGAGAACCTGACGCGTGTGATGAGCGAAGTGCGGGCCGCATCGGATGCGCTCACAGGCGCGGCAAGTCAGGTATCAGCTACTGCCCAATCTCTAAGCCAGGCAGCAAGCGAGCAGGCTGCAAGTGTTGAAGAAACCAGCAGCCAGATTGATGTTATGTCGGCTTCCATCACACAAAACTCGGATAACGCCCGAGTCACAGACGTTATGGCCACCAAAGCGAGCAGAGAAGCCGCTGATGGCGGCAGTGCCGTTGAGCAAACCGTTTCAGCGATGAAGCAAATTGCATCCAAGATTGGTATCGTGGATGACATTGCTTACCAAACCAACTTACTGGCGTTGAATGCCGCAATTGAAGCGGCGCGGGCAGGCGAGCATGGCAAGGGCTTTGCAGTGGTCGCCGCAGAAGTGCGCAAACTTGCGGAGCGCAGCCAGCAGGCGGCCAAAGAAATTGGTGAACTCGCAAGCGCCAGCGTCTCCACCGCAGAGCGTGCAGGAAATCTCCTGGCAGAGATCGTTCCGAGCATCCAGAAAACGAGCGAGTTGGTGCAGGAGATCGCCGCGGCCAGCGCGGAGCAAAACGAATCGGTGGTGCAAATCGGCGGTGCCATGGCTCAACTCTCCAAAGCTACCCAGCAAAACGCCAGCGCGAGCGAAGAACTTGCCGCTACCAGCGAGGAACTGTCTGGTCAGGCCGAACAACTTCAGCAGAGCGTGGCGTTCTTCAATACCGGGGAGGACGCGCCCAAAGTTCGCAGTCGCCACGATGCAGTTGCTGCAGATCGCCGCGCACTTCACGCACCGCGGCTTTCGGCGGGTCCAGCACGGCAGCTGTCAGGTAGCAACTTCAAGCCCTATTAAGGGCCTGCGAATCAGGCGTTGGTCGCCTGTATTCCCCAGCGCGCCAACGCTGCATCGTCCACCACCCTTGCATCGACCCAGTGCGCGCCCTGGGGTGTTTGCTCTTTTTTCCAGAACGGGGCCTGGGTTTTGAGATAGTCCATCAAAAACTCGCAAGCCTGGAAACTCTCGTGCCGGTGGGCGGATGTCACCACCACCAGCACGATCGGGTCCAGTGGCTGAAGCAGGCCCACACGGTGAATGACCCGCGCACCAAAAATGTCGAAGCGGCTGTGGGCCGTGTCAATCATGGCCTCGATGGATTTCTCGGTCATGCCAGGGTAGTGCTCCAATTCCAATGACACCACCGACCCAGGCGCCTTGGCATCTGGCCAGTTGCGGTCACGCACCGTGCCGACAAAAATACAGACAGCGCCCACGCGAGGGTCTTGCGCCTGCAGCACCGCCATTTCTTGGGCCACGTCAAACGCCTCAGCTTGAATAACTACGCGGGGAAAACTGGTTGCAGTCATGGTTGCACGCGCCTAGCCTCCGGTCACAGGTGGAAAAAAGGCCACCTCGCAGCCCTCAACCAACGCAACGGACTCGTCGCTCATCACTTGGTTGAGCGCCAGGCGCACCGCACGGCCACGCGCCAGTGCATCGCCGCCCGGGCCGCCCCGGGCAATCAAAACGTCACGCAACGCCGCCAGGGTGACGGCAGAGGTGTCCAGCGTCTCACTGCCCTGTCCCATAGCCTCACGGATGGAGGCGAAATATTTCACGATGATTTTCATGCTGTGCCCTGTACGCAATGGTTTATGCCAGCAACTCACTGAATGCCACAAACTGCACCCTGTCGCCAGGCGCAATGGTGCAGCCCGCAGGGTTGTCGACCATGCCATCGCCCCAGACAGTCGAGGTCAGTACGCCCGAACTTTGGTTGGGAAACAGGTCCAAACCACCTTGGGCATTGCGACGCACGCGCAGGAATTCACGGCGTTTATCGGCTCTGGCCCAAGTGAAATCTGCGCGGACAGCTATTGATTTCATAGCAACTTCGGTTACGCCCTGCATTTGCAGCAGAAATGGCCGCACAAGCACCAGGAAGGTGATGTAGCTCGACACCGGGTTGCCAGGCAATCCCAGGAAATGCGCATTGCCAATGCGGCCGTGTGCAAACGGTTTGCCGGGCTTGATGGCGATCTGCCACAGGTCCAGCGAGCCCAGCGATTGCACGGCGGGCTTGATGTGGTCTTCTTCACCCACCGAAACACCGCCGCTGGTCAGAATCACATCGTGGCTCTGGGCAGCGCTGCGCAGGGCTTCCACCGTTGCGTCGCGCTGATCCGGCACGATGCCCATATCGGTGACATCACAACCCAGGCGACGTAACAGCGCGGCCAGAAAGAAACGGTTTGAGTTGTAGATGGCACCGGGTGGCATGTCCTGCGGCGCCTTCTGGCCGGGCATGACGAGTTCATCGCCCGTCGAAAACAGCGCCACGCGCGGACGGCGCTTCACGGCAAGTTCCGCCATGCCGACACTGGCAGCCAGACCCAGCGCCGCCGGATGCAGACGCTGGCCACACTGCAGCACCACACTGCCACGGGCCACATCTTCACCGGCACGGCGAATCCACTGCCCCACAGCGGGCACAGCATTCACCCGCACCCCTCCCTCGCATTCGTTGACCACGTCGCAGTCTTCCTGCATGACCACGGCATCAGCGCCCGACGGAATCGGGGCACCGGTAAAAATGCGCGCCGCGCTCAAAGGCTGCATGCGATGACCACTGGAGCCCGCAGCAATGCGCTGCGTGACCTGCAGCACCACACCGGACTCCTGCACATCGGCGCAGCGCACGGCATAGCCGTCCATGGAGCTGTTGTCCTGCGGCGGAACGTGCAGTTCGGACACCACGTCTGCGGCAAGCACACGGCCATCGGCGTCCAGCGTGGCGACCATTTCAACATCCTGCAGCGGTGCAACAGCACCCAGCAGTTGCGCTAGCGCGTCGTCAAGCGACATCAATGGGGGACGCGGTGCCGTGGCCATATCAGTGTGCGCATTCCTGCGCAATCAGCGCCTTGATGGCGGCCACGTCGGCCTCCATGATGGTCACGCGTTTCGGCAACGCCTCGATGCCTTCGAATTTGGCAGGCCGCTCCGGCTCGCGCCCCAGCGCTTCCACAATGGTGGCCGCAAATTTGATGGGCAAGGCGGTTTCCAGAACAATCATGGTCACGCCAGGAGACCGGTGCTCCAACCCCACCTTCAGGCCATCGGCCGTATGGGTGTCGATCATGATCTCGTGGCGCTTCCAGGTGTCACGAATGGTCTTCAAACGGTCGGCATGCGTGCTCTTGCCACTGACAAAGCCGTAACGGCTGGCCGCCTGCGCAAACGCGGGGTCGCTGCTCAGATCAAAGCGCCCGTCCTTATTCAGGGCTTCACCAAACAGGGCCTTCACGCGATTGCCATCGCGGCCCAGCAGGTCGAACACAAAGCGCTCGAAGTTGCTGGCCTTGGAAATATCCATGGACGGGCTGGAGGTCTCGTGCGTATCGGTGGTACCGCGCACGCGGTACACGCCGGTGCGGAAGAACTCGTCGAGCACATCGTTTTCGTTGGTGGCCACCACCAGCTTGTCGATGGGCAGGCCCATCATGCGCGCCACATGGCCCGCGCAGACGTTGCCGAAGTTGCCGCTGGGCACGCTGAAGGACACTTTCTGCGCGTTGGACTCGGTGGCCTGGATGTAACCGGCGAAGTAATACACCACCTGCGCCATCAGACGCGCCCAGTTGATGGAATTCACGGTGCCGATCTTGTACTTGCGCTTGAACTCCAGATCGTTGGACACGGCCTTGACCATGTCCTGGCAATCATCGAACACGCCCTTGACCGCAATGTTGTAGATGTTGGCGTCCATCAGGCTGAACATCTGTGCCTGCTGGAACGGGCTCATGCGGCCATACGGGCTGGTCATGAAGACGCGCACACCCTTCTTGCCACGCATGGCGTACTCGGCCGCGCTGCCGGTATCGCCGCTGGTCGCCCCCAGAATGTTCAGCTCTTCGCCACGGCGCGCCAGTTCGTATTCGAACAGGTTGCCCAGCAGTTGCATGGCCATGTCCTTGAAGGCCAGCGTGGGGCCGTTGGACAGGGCTTCGATCCACAGGCCGTCTTCCACGTGGCGCAGCGGCACGATCTCGCCCGTGCCGTAGACCGCAGCGGTGTAGGTCTTTTCACACAGGGCGCGCAAATCGGCGGCGGGAATGTCGTCGATATAGAGCGACAGAATCTCGAAGGCCAGCGCTGCATAGCCCTGCTGATGGTAGACATCGCGCCACCGCGTCAGTGTGGCATCGCTCACCTGCGGATAGAACTCGGGCATGTACAGCCCGCCGTCGGGCGCCAGGCCTTCGAGCAGGATTTCGCAAAAGCGCTTGCGGTCTGACGTATCGGTCAATGCAGCGCGGGTACTCAGGTACTTCATCAGGCGAGTTCTTCCTTGCGGATGCGGGTGATCGGCGCCAGCACGGTAGGCAATGCCTGCATCTGGGTAATGGCCGCGTTCATTTTGGCTTCCTGGCAGTCGTGGGTGAGGATGATGACGTCGGTCTGGGTAGAGCCTTCGCCACCCACTTCGTCGGCTTCGCGCTGCAGCACTGCGTCGATGCTGATGCCGTTTTCGGCAAGAATGCCAGTAACTTTGGCCAGCACGCCAGCCTGGTCGGCCACGCGCAGGCGCAGGTAGTAGCTGGTCACCACCTGGTCCATGGGCAACACTTTGAGGTCGCTCAATGCATCGGGTTGGAACGCCAGGTGCGGCACGCGGTTTTGCGGGTCGGCGGTGTGCAGGCGGGCAATGTCCACCAGATCGGCAATGACCGCGCTGGCGGTGGGCTCCGAGCCCGCACCTTTGCCGTAGTACAGCGTGGTGCCCACGGCGTCGCCTTGCACTACCACGGCGTTCATCGCACCTTCGACATTGGCGATCAGGCGTTTGGCCGGCACCAGGCTGGGGTGCACGCGCAACTCGATGCCTTCGGGGCGGCGCTTGGCAATGCCCAATAGCTTGATGCGGTAGCCCAGTTGCTCGGCGTACTTGATATCGGCAGCGCCCAGCTTGGTGATGCCCTCCACATAGGCCTTGTCAAACTGCACCGGAATGCCAAACGCA
This sequence comes from Burkholderiales bacterium, assembly GCA_028868305.1. Classification (GTDB taxonomy): domain Bacteria; phylum Pseudomonadota; class Gammaproteobacteria; order Burkholderiales; family Burkholderiaceae_C; genus Allorhodoferax. The sequence continues at coordinate 66,076 of JAGWUS010000008.1, forward strand.
ATAGCCGCCATGATGGTGGCCTTGTGGGCAGCGTCCACACCTTCGATGTCAAAGGTGGGGTCGGCCTCGGCGTAACCCAGGCGCTGAGCTTCTTTAAGCACCACACCAAAGTCCAGCCCCTTGTCGCGCATTTCGGACAGGATGAAGTTGGTGGTACCGTTAATGATGCCGGCGATCCACTGGATGCGGTTGGCCGTCAGGCCTTCGCGCAGCGCCTTGATGATGGGAATGCCACCGGCCACGGCGGCTTCAAACGCCACCATCACGCCTTTGGCGGATGCGGCCGCAAAAATCTCGGTGCCATGCACGGCCAGCAGCGCCTTGTTGGCGGTGACCACGTGCTTGCCCGCGGCAATCGCCTCCATCACCAGGGTCTTGGCAATGCCGTAGCCACCGATCAACTCGATCACGATGTCGATGTCCGGGTTGGCAATGACGGCGCGGGCGTCGTTGACCACCTTCACATCGGGGCCGACAGCGGCCTGTGCGCGGGCGGTATCGAGGTCGGCGACCATGGTGATTTCAATGCCGCGGCCAGCGCGGCGCTGAATCTCTTGCTGGTTGCGCTTGAGCACATTGAATGTGCCGGAACCCACTACGCCAATGCCCAACAGGCCCACTTGAATCGGTTTCATACAGTCTCTACAGTTTCAGGTTAAATCTGAGTGCAGCCCGCACGGGATATGCACAAGAAGCTATCAATTACATAGCAATTCAGTTGCTGTGCCGTTTGCGGTAGTGCTCTAGGAACTTGGCTACACGACCAATGGCCTCGCGCAGGTCATCTTCATGGGGCAGGAACACAATGCGGAAATGGTCTGGCTCGGGCCAGTTGAAGCCTGTGCCCTGTACCAGCATCACACGGGTTTCCTGCAACAGTTCCAGGAAGAATTGCTGGTCGTCTTCAATCGGATACATGGCCGGGTCCAGCCGCGGAAACATGTACAGCGCCGCAGAGGGCTTGACGCAGGTGACACCAGGAATGGCGGTAATAAGCTCGTAGGCCAGGTCGCGCTGGCGGCGCAGGCGACCGCCCTCTCCTACCAGTTCATTGATGCTCTGGTAGCCACCCAAGGCGGTCTGGATCGCATACTGTCCCTGCACGTTCGAGCACAGGCGCATGTTCGACAGCATGTTGAGGCCTTCGATGTAATCCTTGGCCGGGCGCTTGTCCCCCGACACGATCATCCAGCCCGCGCGGTAGCCGCAAGAGCGGTAGCTCTTGGACAACGAGTTGAAGGTCAGTGTCAGCACATCGTCGCTCAGGGAGGCAATGGCAGTGTGTTTGACACCGTCGTACAGCACCTTGTCGTAGACCTCGTCGGCAAAAATCACCAGCCCATGCTCACGCGCAAGCTCCACAATGGCCAGCAGCAGTTCGTCCGAGTACAGGGCGCCCGTCGGGTTGTTGGGGTTGATGACCACAATGCCCTTGGTGCGTGGCGTGATCTTGCTGCGGATGTCATGCAGGTCTGGCATCCAGCCATTCGCTTCGTCACACATGTAGTGCACTGGCGTGCCCCCCGATAGACTGACCGCCGCGGTCCACAACGGATAGTCTGGTGCTGGCAACAGCAACTCATCACCATCGTCAAGCAGGCCGTTGGTGGCCATCACGATCAGTTCGCTGGCGCCATTGCCGAGATAGATGTCATCCAGTCCCACGTTTTTAATGCCCTGGCGCTGCGTCTCGTGCATCACGGCCTTACGCGCCGCAAAAATGCCCTTGCTGTCCGAGTAACCCGCCGAATTGGGCAAGTTGCGGATCATGTCCTGCTGGATTTCCTCAGGCGCATCAAAGCCGAACACCGCCAGATTGCCGATGTTGAGTTTGATGATCTTCTGACCCTCTTCCTCCATCTGCCGCGCTCGGTCCATGATGGGCCCACGGATGTCGTAACAGACGTTGGCAAGCTTGGCAGATTTCTGAATGGTTCTCAAAATCCCTCCGGAATGTAGCGTTACGGGGTGAAACCTATAATTTGACCACAGTTCGGCACCGTAGTGGTGCAGTGCAACACGCAATTTCCTTCAGTGTCGTCCAACCCCACTCACCCAACATGAAATTCCAGCCCGATGCCGTCACCGGCCCTTCCATCAGCGGTTACGGCCCGGGATGGGTTGCGGTCAATGGTGAACGGTTCTCGCAACACCTGATAGTCAGCAGCAAGGGCACCAAGTCGCTCTGGGATTGCGGTGGTTTTGAGAGCCTGCAGGCAGCGCATTTCGAACAGCTGATTGCCCTGGAGCCCGAGCTGGTCATTTTCGGCAGCGGCGAGCGTATCCGCTTCCCGCAGCCACAGTGGCTCAGCGCCCTGTACGCAAGGCGCATTGGACTGGAAACCATGGATACGCAGGCCGCCTGCCGGACCTTCAACTTTCTTGCTGGCGAAGGCCGCAAGGTGGTTGCTGCCCTTTTGTTGTGACCGGGTTAGCCCCTAAAGGGCAACCGTAGCTTTTCAGAGTAAAATCGTAGGTTGCGGTTTTCACCATGAAGACCCATTCTGCATGCGAGACTGAAACACCTTATGGCGATCGTTGTCAACAAACCCCTCCCCGAATTTGAAGCCAATGCCACCGGTGGTATCAAGGTATCCAACACCACCCATGTTGGTAAAACCATGGTGCTGTATTTCTACCCCAAAGACAACACCCCGGGTTGTACCACCGAAGCCATGCAGTTTCGGGACAAATACAAGGATTTCGTGAAAGCCGGCGCCACCGTATTCGGCGTTTCGCGCGACAACATGAAATCCCACGATGAGTTCAAGATCAAGTTGGAACTGCCTTTTGAGTTGATTGCCGACACGGAAGAAAAAATGTGCCATATGTTTGGCGTGGTCAAGAACAAGATCATGTACGGTAAGAAGGTCAAAGGCATTGAACGCAGCACCTTCCTGATCGGGGCCGATGGCCTGCTCAAGGAAGAGTGGCGCGGTCTGAAGGTGCCTGGTCATGTGGACGAAGTCCTCAAAGCCGTCAAAGCACTGAAAAAAGCCTCCTGACAGCTTGACTATTTCGGGCCTGTTGTTTTGGCACACGCTGGTACAGCGGTGCCTTGCGACTCATGCATAATGGGTTTCATGCCGTTGATTCCTGCGACCGCGTTTCTCAAAAAAGCCGCCTTGGCTCAAGGCGGCTTTTTTGCTTTTACGGCATCCATTTTTCAATCCAACCAAGTGCGAGCCACACTCCATGCCATTGCCTCCCGCCCCCACCAAACGTGCTGACAGGGTTTCACCCAAGGCTTTCAATGCGCCTGCCCGCAGCACACCAGCAACTCAGAGAAAACCCCAACGCGCAGAAGGGGCACAGGCGCGGGCTGTCGTTTCAACTCCAGCCGATAAGTCGTCCTCCAGAGTTACCCCACGATCCGTTGCACCCGTGCTGCTGACCGAAGGCAGAATTCCTGTTGCGGCACCCGCTCTGACCGCATCAGCACCCGCACGTACCAAACGACGTGCCCGTACTGGCCCCACCAAACTCTTCGTGCTCGACACCAATGTCCTGTTGCACGACCCGATGTGCCTTTTCCGCTTTGAAGAGCACGACATTTTCCTACCCATGATCGTCCTTGAGGAACTCGACGGTCACAAGAAGGGAATGACCGAAGTCGCACGCAATGCGCGCCAGACCAGCCGTACGCTTGACGCCCTTGCTGGCGCACCGGGTGCCGATATCACGGCGGGCTTCCAGCTCAACAGCACAGGTAACCGCGATGCGGGTGGCAAGCTGCTGTTCCAGACCCAGCCCCTCGACTACCACCTGCCAACTAGCCTGCCGCAAGGCAAGGCTGACAACCAGATTCTGGGGGTCGTGGAAGCCCTGCGCACCAAATACGCTCCCCGTGAAGTGGTGCTGGTGTCCAAAGACATCAACATGCGCGTCAAGGCACGGGCGCTGGGCCTGGCGACCGACGACTACCAGAACGACAAGACGCTGGAAGATGGTGATTTGCTGTACTCCGGCGCACTGGCGTTGCCCACCGACTTTTGGGCAACCCACGGCCAGACGGTCGAAAGCTGGCAACAGGGCCCCCACACTTTCTACAAGGTGGATGGACCGGTCGTACCGAGCATGCTGATCAACCAGTTTGTGTATTTCGAGTCACCCGGGGAACCCAGCCTGTACGCCCGCGTGACGGAAATTCGCGGTACTACAGCGGTTCTCAAGACACTCAAGGACTTTACGCACCTCAAGAACGCCGTCTGGGGTGTAACGGCCCGCAACCGGGAGCAGAACTTCGCGATGAATCTGCTGACCGACCCGGAAGTGGACTTCGTCACGCTCACCGGCACCGCCGGTACCGGCAAGACCCTGATGGCCTTGGCCGCTGGCCTGACCCAGGTGCTGGACGACCGCCGCTACACCGAGATCATCGTCACCCGCGCCACCGTGAGCGTAGGTGAAGACATCGGCTTCCTGCCCGGCACCGAAGAAGAAAAAATGGGGCCCTGGATGGGCGCACTGGACGACAACCTCGAAGTGCTGGGCAAGACCGACACCAGCGCCGGCGAATGGGGTCGTGCCGCCACCAACGAACTGATCCGTAGCCGCATCAAGATCAAGAGCATGAACTTCATGCGTGGGCGCACCTTCCTGAACAAGTACGTCATCATTGACGAAGCCCAGAATCTGACCCCCAAACAGATGAAAACACTGATCACGCGTGCGGGCCCCGGCACCAAGATCATCTGCATGGGTAATCTGGCGCAGATTGATACGCCCTACCTGACCGAAGGCTCCTCCGGGCTGACCTATGCGGTAGACCGCTTCAAGGGCTGGCCACATGGCGGGCACATTACCCTGGCCCGCGGCGAGCGTTCACGCTTGGCTGACTTCGCCAGCGAAGTGCTATAAATTAAGTAGCTGCTTGTTCAATATTGACGGGGGCTAGAGGCCAATAAGGCTTTTAGTCTTTGTTATTAGTAGTCACCGCCAGCACCACTGGCCAGGCTCTCGAACTTGGTGATATTGCGCAGGAAAGCCAGCTTGACCGTGCCCGTCGGGCCGTTACGCTGCTTGGCGATAATGACTTCAGCAACGCCAGGCTCCTTGCAGGCATCCTTGGTGTAGTACTCGTCCCGGTAAATGAACATGATGATGTCGGCATCCTGCTCGATGGCGCCCGATTCACGCAAGTCGCTCATCATGGGGCGCTTGTCGGGGCGCTGTTCCACGCTGCGGTTGAGCTGGGATAGCGCGATCACGGGGCACTTGAGTTCACGCGCCAGCATCTTCAGACCTCGGGAAATTTCACCCAGCTCAGTGGCGCGGTTTTCGCCATCACCCGCAGATCCGCTCATCAGTTGCAGGTAGTCGACAACGATGAGGCCGAGCTGCCCGCACTGGCGTGACAGGCGCCGGGCATTGGCGCGCAGTTCGCTGGAAGTCAGTCCCGCGCTCTCGTCAATGTGCAGCGAGATGGTGCGCAGCTTCTCGATGGCTTCGGACAGGCGGGGCCATTCCTCGTCGGTGAGTTTGCCCGTACGCAAGTGGCCCTGGTCAATGCGGCCAATGGAACCCACGATACGCACCGCCAGTTGGGCCGCGCCCATTTCCATGGAAAACACGGCAACCGGCAACCCTTCGTTCAGGGCCACATGCTCTGCGATATTGATCGCAAGTGCTGTTTTACCCATCGAGGGACGGGCAGCCAGCACAATCAGGTCACCGGCCTGCAAACCAGCTGTCATGCGGTCCAGGTCATAAAAACCACTGGGCACCCCGGTCACATCGTTGGGGTTGTCGGCCATTTCCTGCACCCGATCCAGGAGGTTGACCACCAGGGTGTCCATGCCCTGAAAACCCTGTTTGTTGCGCTTGCCCTGTTCGCCGATGTTGAAAATCTTCTGCTCGGACTCGTCAACAATGTCGGCAACAGGCCGTCCCTTGGGATTGAAGGCGTTGGTGGCGATTTCGTCGCTGGCACTGACCAGCTTGCGCAGGATGGAGCGGTCGCGCACGATCTCGGCGTAGCGGCGGATGTTGCTGGCACTGGGCACGTACTGGGCCAGCGAATTCAGGTAGGCCAGTCCGCCAATTTCTTCGGCCTTGCCCTGGCTCTGCAGGTGCTCATACACCGTGATCACGTCCGCCGGCTTGCTGGCATTCACCAGGGTACCAATGGCACCGTAAATCAACTTGTGCTCGTAGCGGTAGAAGTCCCCTTCCAGCAAAACATCCCCGACCCGGTCCCACGCGTCGTTGTCCAGCAGCAACCCGCCAAGCACGCTGGATTCACCCTCAATCGAGTGCGGAGGGATGCGCAACTGCGCGATCTGGCGGTCTTGACCGTAGTCGTCTACGGCGGAAAGTACGGCTGACATGGTGAATTCCTTAATGCCCCTGATGCTACGCGGAGCACAGCTTCACGTCGAGTGAAAAGCCTGGGCACAACCGGGGAACAAGCTGTGCGTAAGATGTGCAAATCCGGGGATAAGCAATTGCAACAACGAAAAAAGCCGCAAGGGAAACAACCCTGGCGGCTTTGTGTGTTCCCCAGCACCCAAAGGCACGGGGTCAGTGGCGTTTAGGCAGTTTCGCCGTACACGGACACGGTGATGCCGACCACCACGTCCGTGTGCAGAGCCACGCTCACGGTGCTGTCGCTCACGATCTTGATGGGACCGTTGGGCATGCGGATTTGCGACTTGACGACCTTGTAACCGGCCTTGACCAGTTCTTCAGCGATGTCATGGTTGGTCACAGAACCGAACAAACGTCCGTCCACACCAGCCTTTTGTGTCAGCTTGATGGTGGTGCCACCGAGCTTCTCGCCCAGAGCCTGGCACTCGGCCAGCTTGGCTGCAGCGATTTTTTCCAGTTCAGCGCGGCGGGCTTCGAATTCTGCCTTGGCAGCTTCGGTGGCACGGCGTGCACGGCCGGAAGGAATCAGGAAGTTACGGGCATAGCCATCTTTAACCTTGACGATTTCGCCGAGGTTGCCGAGGTTCACGACCTTATCGAGCAGAATGATTTGCATGGTCGGTGCTCCTTAGATCTTGTGCTGGTCGCTGTAAGGCAGCAGCGCGAGGAAACGCGCGCGCTTGATAGCGGTGTTCAGTTGGCGCTGGAAAATGGCGCGGGTGCCGGTCAGGCGTGCGGGAATGATCTTGCCGTTTTCGGCAATGAAGTCACGCAGCGTGTCGATGTCCTTGTAGTCAATCTCTTCCACACCGGTCACGGTGAAGCGGCAGAAGCGCTTGCGCTTGAACAGCAGGGATTGCGTATTGCGCTTGGGGCGCTTGTCTTTGTTGAAACGTTTTGGTCCGGGCATGATGGACTCCTAAAAATTAATCTTGCAAAAAATCTTGAATGTGAAAAACAACCGATTTGCCCTGGCGTGCATTGGCAAGAAAACCGCTGAAGTTCCAGACACTGCCTATGGCCTGCTTTGCAAGCCGCTCTGCCAGTGTTCCGAAAGCCACTGCTTTCATTGCCACCTTCACTGTCCGCTTTCCACCGGCTTCCACTACCTCTGACTCGTGTTCGAGTCGCAGATTCAGGGCTGGCAGACCTGCCGGGGTGTAACGCATGGCTTCAACCTCTGCGATACAAGCCGTCAATTTCAGTGAATTGGTGTGCACTCTCCGTGGGAAATTGGCGTCTTAGGCCTGGTACTCAGCTTGCTGAGCCTTGCGTGTTTCTTCACGCTCAACGGTTTTCATCATGGAGGATGGGCCGGTTTCAGCCTTCTTCTTCAAGACAGTCAGGTGGCGCAGCACGGCGTCGTTGAACTTGAACGCGTGTTCGAGTTCGGACATCACAGCCTGATCGGCTTCGATATTGACGCACAGGTAGTGGGCCTTGGCCAGCTTATTAATCATGTAGACCATCTGACGACGGCCCCAGTCTTCAACACGGTGCACCTTGCCACCGCCAGCGGTGATCATGCCCTTGTAACGTTCCAGCATGGCAGGAACCTGCTCGCTCTGATCCGGGTGGATCATGAGGATGATTTCATAATGACGCATTGATACTCCTTGTGGATGTCCCCGAGCTCGACCCAGGGTTAGAAAAGCTGCCCCTGGCGTCTAGACAGGATGCAGCAAGGCTCAGCCTCTGATTATAGCCTGAACCGACGCCACCACACAATCGCTGCTACCGCACCTTTCCGGCCGTCGTGACCAGACTGACCAGAATCGTTACGGCAAATCCGCAGGCCACACCAAACACGCCTGCCGATACCGGCTGAATGTCCCACCAGCGCCCATCCCCGGACAGCCCCATCCACTGACGGACTACCGGCTGGTTTGCAGCCATGTAATACACACTTACTCCCAGCCCGGCCAGCATTCCGGCCACCGCACCTGCACGGGTTGTCCGTTGCCAGAAAATACCCAACACCATGGCAGGCACAAACGCCGCGCCTGCCAGCGAGAACGAGGCCGATACCAGATACAGGATTCCGGCGGGCCGCTGCGCCGCCACATAGGCCGCAATCAGGGCCACCACCAGCAGGGCAAACTTGGACCACATGACCCTGCGCATGGCCTCTGCCTTGCTGTTCACCCCGTCGAAATACGCGTCATGGGCGACCGCGTTGCCAATCGTCAAAAGCAGTCCGTCGGCGGTGGAAAGTGCCGCAGCAAGCCCTCCCGCAGCCACCAGCACTGAAATAACGTAGGGAAGACCGCTGATCTCGGGACTGGCCAGCATCACTAGGTCGGGGCCTATCTTGAGTTCCGCGAACTGCAAAATGTGGTCGCCATTGACATCGGCGTAAGACAACAAGGCGGGATCGCGCGACCATTGCGCCATCCAGCCCGGTAGGCTGTCATAAGGCTGCCCCACCAGATGCGCCATCACCTCAAACTTGACCAGAACCGCCAGCGCTGGCGCAGAGAGGTAGAGCAAAGCAATAAAAATCAGGGACCAGGCCACAGACCGGCGAGTCTCTGCAACCGTTGGCGTGGTGTAAAAACGCGTCAGTAAATGGGGCAGACCGGTGGTTCCCACCATCAGGCAAAACATCAGCGCAAGAAAATTATTGCGGGAACTCTGAAACGCTTTCTGCTCGCTTTCGCTTCCCTTCGGATCACCGGCAAAGGGGGCGTTGTGGCCCGGCATGCCGCCAAGGGGGCGGGCGCGCTCCCGGTAATCAGCAGCAGCACGGGCCCACCGTTCGCGGGCCGTATTAGCATCCTTGGGAACTGCAGCGAGTTCACGGCGCAGGGCGTTGGCCGCATCCGAATCCGCGCGGACTCCGACGAAAGCAGCCAGCCTGGCGCGCAACTCCCGCCGCTCTGCCAATAATGCGGCATCAACGTCTAGCAGACGCCGCTCCATCTCGTCGGCCCTGCGCGCATACTCATCGATCACTGCCCGCTCGGCAGGTGAGTTGCGCAAATTGTCTTCCATGATGGCAATCTTCTGCAATTGCTGTCCGTAAGCTATTGGTGCAAAAGGATTGCCCAGCTGCTTGAAAGAGAGCCAGGACACCGGGATGAGAAACGCCAGAATAATGACCACATACTGCACCGCCTGGGTCCAGGTCACGGCACGCATCCCGCCCAGAAAGGAGCACACCAACACGCCACCAAGCCCAAGAAGAATCCCAATTTCAAAATGCACACCAGTCAGGCGGGAAGTGATCAGCCCCACACCATAAATCTGGGCCACAACGTAGGTAAACGACACCAGAATGGCGGCCATGGCCGCGATTATGCGGGGCCAGTTGCCGCCAAACCGCGCGGCGAAATAATCCGGTACGGTATACAGGTTCATGCGCCGCAGGTAGGGTGCCACCAGCAAGGCGACAAGGCAAAACCCGCCTGTCCAGCCCAGGATATAGGCCAGCCCACCAGGCTGCTCGCCCGAACCCGAAAAACCCTGCAGATACAGGCCCCCCGCCATGCTGATGAACGAAGCCGCGCTCATCCAGTCAGCCGCAGTGGCCATGCCGTTGTAAACCGCGGGAATACGGCGTGCCGCAACGTAATACTCTGCGGCATCCGCGGTGCGACCATAAACACCGATCACAGCATACAGAACCAGTGTGGACGAAAGAAAAATCCCGGCAACCCAGGCTTTGGGCAGACCAAAGCGCTCTGCAATCGCCAGCGCCAGAAGAAAGACCAGCAAACCCGCGATGTAGGTGGCAAACCGCCAGTGCAAGCGCCGCTTGCGCGCCTCAAATCCCGCGTAATTAAAACCCGGTTCAGGCCCTTCGCGGCGGTTTTCGCGCCAGGCGAAGTACACCACCACAAATATGAAGACGAGCACCGAACCCTGGGCCGCAAACCAGAAACCAATAGGCCAGCCGGCGAACAGTCCCTTTAGATCCCGGGCAAAAAAGACGACACCAAACGACGCAACAAACCATAGCGCCAAAAGCCCTGCATGCAGAGACCAGCGGCGCTGTGGGGTTGCCGCTGTCATTTGCCGGCGAGTTGCTGCCAGGTCGCGATAACAGAGTCTGGATTCAGGGAAATGGATGAAATACCCTGCTCTTCCAGCCATGCGGCAAAGTCCGGATGGTCGCTGGGGCCCTGGCCGCAGATACCGATGTACTTACCTTGCTTGCGGCAGGCGCGTATCGCCAGGCTGATCAAGGCCTTCACGGCCGGATCGCGCTCATCAAAGTCGGCTGCCAGGAGCTCCAGACCGGAGTCACGGTCCAGCCCCAGAGTCAGCTGGGTCAAATCGTTGGAACCTATGGAGAAACCATCGAAAAATTCCAGGAACTGCTCGGCCAGGATGGCATTGCTGGGGATCTCGCACATCATGATCAGCTTAAGTTCATTCTCACCGCGCTTGAGGCCATGCTTGCCCAGCAACTCGGTCACCTTCCTGGCCTGACCCAGGGTGCGTACAAACGGCACCATTACCTGCACATTGCTCAGGCCCATGTCATTGCGTACCCGTTTCAGAGCTTCGCACTCCATCGCGAAGGCTTCGCCAAAATCGGCAGACACATAACGCGCCGCGCCGCGGAAGCCGAGCATGGGGTTTTCTTCCTCAGGCTCGTAGCGGCTGCCGCCAATGAGCTTACGGTATTCGTTGCTCTTGAAATCGGACAAACGCACGATCACGGGTTTGGGCCAGAACGCCGCGGCTATCGTGGCGACCCCTTCTGCCACGCGATCTACATAAAAGGCGCGTGGCGAGGCGTGGCCACGGGCCACCGACTCGACCGCCTTTTTTAGATCGGTATCGACATTGGGGTAGTCCAGGATCGCCTTGGGGTGCACACCAATGTTGTTATTGATGATGAATTCCAGCCGGGCCAGGCCCACGCCCTGGTTGGGCAACTGGCAGAAATCGAAGGCCAGCTGAGGGTTGCCCACGTTCATCATGATCTTGACGGGGATCTCGGGCATCGCGCCGCGCTGCACCTCGGAGACTTCGGTTTCCAAAAGTCCGTCGTAGATGAAGCCGGTGTCACCTTCTGCGCAACTCACGGTGACCAACATGCCGTCCTTGAGTGCCTCTGTGGCGTGGCCGCAGCCCACCACCGCTGGAATGCCCAGTTCACGCGCAATGATGGCCGCGTGGCAGGTACGGCCGCCGCGGTTGGTCACAATGGCAGAGGCTCGCTTCATTACCGGCTCCCAGTTGGGGTCGGTCATGTCGGTCACCAGAATGTCGCCGGCCTGTACCTTGTCCATCTCGCTGATGTTGTGCACGATGCGTACCGGACCGGTACCAATCTTCTGCCCAATCGCGCGACCTTCCACCAGCACGGTGCCTTTACCTACCAGCTTGTAACGGTGCTCCACCGAATTGCCGGCCTGGCTCTTCACCGTCTCGGGGCGTGCCTGCAGGATGTACAGCTCGCCATCCACACCATCTTTGCCCCATTCAATGTCCATCGGGCGACCATAGTGCTCCTCGATGATCACCGCATAACGTGCCAGTTGCTCTACATCCGCGTCGGTCAGGGAATAACGATTGCGCATTTCGGTGGGCACATCGGTGGTCTTGATCAGCTTGCCGCCCGCCGCGGCCTTTTCCTCGGCGCTGGTGAACACCATCTGGATCAGTTTGGAACCCAGGCTGCGGCGAATCAATGCACGCTTGCCGGCCTTGAGCATGGGCTTGTGTACATAGAACTCGTCAGGGTTCACCGCCCCCTGCACCACCGTTTCACCCAGACCAAAGCTGGAGGTAATAAAGACCACATCGGAAAAACCCGACTCGGTGTCGATGGTAAACATCACGCCGGAGGCACCAATATCGGAGCGCACCATGCGCTGGATGCCAGCGCTCAGGGCCACATGCTCATGGGCAAAGCCCTTGTGCACCCGGTAGCTGATGGCACGATCGTTGTACAGGGAGGCAAAGACCTCGCGGATCTTGTGCAGGATGTCGTCAATGCCGTGCACGTTCAGGAATGTTTCCTGCTGCCCGGCGAAAGAAGCATCCGGCAAATCCTCGGCAGTCGCGGAGGAACGCACGGCAAATGTGGCGTCGGCGTTGCCAGCGCTCAGTACCGTAAAAGCGTCACGGATTCCTTTTTCCAATTCGGGCGGAAAGGGCTGGACCTCCACCATAGCGCGGATTTCCGCACCCACCTGGGCCAGGGCGCGCACGTCCTCGGTATCCAGTGCACTCAGGCGCGCGTTGATCTTGTCGGTAAGGCCGTCGAATTTGAGAAATTCGCGGAAGGCATGCGCCGTGGTGGCAAAGCCGGTCGGCACTTTGACACCATGCGGTAGATGGGAAATCATCTCGCCAAGACTGGCATTTTTGCCGCCGACCGTATCCACATCGGTCATTCGCAGGTTTTCAAACGGCACAACCAGATCGGTTGGACTGAACAGTTGAGACATCACAATACTCCAGAGTTTAAAAACCGGCGGCGCAAAATGCGCTAAATTGCAACGATTGTAGAACCCGTCACCCGGATCCGTGCCATGCCCCAACGTACCGTGTTTTTTGTGTCTGATGGCACCGGCATTACCGCCGAAACCTTTGGCAACGCCATCCTGGCCCAGTTCGAGACGAAAACCCGCATGGTGCGCCTGCCCTTCGTGGACACGGTAGACAAGGCCCACCAGGCAGTGCGCCAGATCAACCACTCCGCCGATATTGACGGCAACCGACCTATCGTCTTTACCACCCTGGTCAATATGGAGGTGCTCAAAGTCATCCAGGAAGGCTGCCACGGCATGCTGCTGGACATGTTTGGCATGTTTGTCCACCCCCTGGAGCAGGAGCTTCAGATCAAATCCCACCACCGCATCGGCCGCTTCAGTGACGCCAGCAAGAGCAAGGAATACCAGAGCCGTATCGAGGCCATCAATTTCTCGCTGGCCCACGACGACGGGCAGTCCAACCGGGATCTGGAGCAGTCGGATGTCATCCTAGTGGGAGTCAGTCGCAGCGGCAAGACGCCGACCTCGCTGTACCTTGCCATGCAGTATGGCCTCAAGGCATCCAACTACCCATTGATTCCGGAAGACTTCGACCGGCGCCAACTGCCCCCTGCCCTGGCGCCCCACAAGTCGAAGATCTTTGGCCTGACCATTCAACCAGAGCGCCTGAGCGAGATCCGAAATGAGCGTCGACCCCACTCCCGCTATGCCTCACTGGAGAACTGCCGTCACGAGGTCGCCGAGGCCGAAGCCATGATGCGCCGTACCGGCATCCGCTGGCTGTCGACCACCACCAAGTCGATCGAAGAAATAGCCACCACCATCCTGCAGGAAATTCACCCGCACCGGTTGGTGTACTAGACAGCCTCATCAAGTCCAGGCCACTTTTGAGTGGCTTTTTTGTCAATATAAATGATAATGATTCGCATTTATGTATAATTCGGATCATCATCAAGCGACCCAGCCAGCCATAGCAACGCGCAACCATTGCGCACGCCCTAGCCAGCCAGTCTCCCTTTCAGTTCAAAAGGCTTCTGCAAGCTATGGCACACACTGCAAAATTTGAGGAAAAAGTGATCCCAACCCATACCGGGATTGCACAACCAGCTACAACTTTAGTAGCAAACGGGGCCATGCTTCCCCTTGGTGCCATGCTGGTAATGCACTCGCTTGGCGCTGCAGCCCAGGCGCCCAACGCAACTGAGACCCGGACTTTAAGCACCGTCACCATCGTTGAAAAGGCCGAGGAAGCCCAGGGCAGGGACACCCTGCGCACCACCACGACTAGCATCGGCAAGGGCAAGCAGCGGCTCCGGGACATGCCCCAATCCATCACCGTGGTCACCGAAAAGCTGGTGGACGACCGCAATCTCGACACCCTGAAAGACGTATTGCACAACACCGCCGGCGTGACCTTCATGGCCGCGGAAGGTGGTGAAGAGGACATCCGCCTGCGCGGCTTCTCGCTGGCAACGACGGGTGACATCTTTGTGGACGGCATGCGTGACCCGGCCTTCTACGACCGCGACACCTTTGCCAATGACCGCATCGAACTACTGCGTGGCTCGGCATCCATGCTGTTCGGCCGGGGCTCCACAGGTGGCGCCGTCAATCAGGTCACCAAACAGCCTCGCGCCATGGACGAGCATGAAATCACCACCACGCTGGGCAGTTACAACTACCGCCGCGTGACCGGAGACTTCAACATCCACACCGGTGAGGACGCTGGCCTTCGCATCAACGCCATGGCCACCGCTGCCGACAACAATGGCGCAGGTAGCAGCATCGACAAGAAAGGCATCGCCCTGGGTTACCGCTGGGGCATTGGCACCACGGATGAGTTTTCAGTCAACCTCTATTCGCTGCAGAACAACAACGGCATGAACTATGGGTTGCCGTGGATCCGCAGCGCTCCCGGTGCCGATGCGTCCACCACCACCCTGCTGCCCATCAACCCCAATAGCTACTACGGCATGGCCAGCGATTACAACAAGGGAACGGCAGAGTACCTGACCCTAAGCCATACCCACCGTTTCCAGGACGGTGGCGAGGTCAAGACCCAGGTCCGCCGTGGCGTGTACACGCGGGACCAGCGTGCCGGCGCCGTGCGCATCCAGGGCAATACCAACGCCGCACCCACAACGGTGAACCTGAGCAACTTCTCCGATGCGACGGTGCTGACGCGGGGTAACAACCCCAAGGTGCAGGACCTTAACTCGGTCTATGCGCAAAGCGACTACAGCAGAAAATTCGCCGCACTGGGATTCAGGCATGAAGTCACGCTGGGCGTGGACGCGTCCCAGGAAGCAAAGCAGGTATACCGCGTCAGCGCAGTCACCAAACCCACCACGACGGTGGGAACGCCCGATGACGGCGCATCGATTAACGAGGCCATCCGCACCGTCAGTGTTTCCAGCACCTTTCAATCAGACAACCTGGGCCTGTATGCGCAGGATCTGGTGCAGGTTGCCGAACACTGGAAGGTGCTGGGAGGTCTGCGCTTTGACCACATGCGTGGCACTTTTGACAACCTCTCGGCTACCGGCGCGATCACCAGTTCGTACAACCAAACCATCTCCGACTGGAGCCAGCGTGTGGGTGTGCTGTACCAACCCAATGATCTGAGTTCCTACCACGTCTCCTGGGGCACTTCGTTCAACACCTCGGCGGACACCTATTCGTACAGCGCCCTGAGTGCCAACACCGCCCCCGAACAAAGCCGCAATGTGGAAATCGGTGCCAGGCTGGACAGTGCCGACAAGCGCTACACCACCCGATTGGCGATCTTCCAGTCCACCAAGTTCAACGAGCGCAACACCGACCCGGACTCTGCCGCCACTGCTTTGCTGCTTTCCGGCCAGCGCCATACCACCGGACTCGAAGTTGACTTGACCGGTCGACTCAACCCCCAATGGGAAATCTACGGCTCCTACATGTGGATGCCAGACGCCATGATTGATGTCGCAGCGCCCACCGCAGGCGCGGGCGAAAGCGCAGGCGAACGCCCCTGGCTGACCCCGATCCACAGCGGAACGGTGTGGACCACCTACCAGGTGACGTCGCAATTGCGCCTGGGTGGTGGCATGAATTTCCGCAGCGAACAGACGCCCAACCGCAACCCCGGTTGGTACGCTCCGGCCTATGCCACGCTGGACCTGATGGGTGAATACGCCTTCAGCGAACGCTATGTGCTCAAGGTCAACCTCAACAACGCGCTGGACAAACTGTATGCCGATGCCCTCTACACCGGTCACTACATCCCCGGTGCGGGCCGCAATCTACAAGCGACCCTCAGCATCAAGTTGTAAACCTTTTTCTTCTGCTAGCCACCGCCATGCTTTTGCACCTGCCCAACATCCTCACGCCCGATGAAGTCCTCCATGCCCAGAACCAGCTGGGAACCGCGCCCTGGGGCGATGGGCGGGTGGGTGCAGGCGAACAAGCCAGGCAGGTGAAGAACAACGAGCAACTCGACCACGACTGCGCCCAGGCACAGGCCATCCGACAGATGGTGTTGCGCGGGCTGGACCGCAACACCACGTTCTTCTCTGCCGCACTGCCCAAAAAGGTGTTTCCTCCGCGCCTGAACCGATACGGCGGAGACACCAACTTCTATGGCAAGCACATTGATGGTTCGGTGCGCTACATGCCCGATGGTAGTGGCCGGCTGCGCACCGATGTGTCGTGCACCGTGTTTCTCTCCAACCCTGAGGACTACGACGGTGGGGAGCTGTGCATTGCAGACACCTATGGCGAGCAGGCCGTCAAGCTGCCCGCGGGCCACGCGGTGCTGTACCCCGGCACCAGCCTGCACCAGGTCAAGCCCGTCACCCGTGGCTATCGGCTGGCGTGTTTCTTCTGGGTCGAGAGCATGGTGCGCAGTGACGAACAGCGACGCCTGCTGTACGAACTGGACATGAACCTGCTGGGCCTGCGCCAGCGCCATGGCGACTCGGCGCAGACCACCGCGATGACTGGGGTGTATCACAACCTGCTGCGCATGTGGGCCGATACCTGAAGTTCCACTGAAGCCCCTGCCGCACTTCTACACTATGGTCATCGCAACCGCCACCCCACCTACCTCTCCCATAGCGCGCCCAATGCCACGCATTCCCCGGACCGTCACCGTCATCGCCAGCGTGCTGCTGCTGCACGTCCTGGTGCTGTGGGCCATACAGACCGGCTTGCTGCATCGGGTTGTGGAAGTGATCGTGCCCGCTGAAATTCTGGTGGAGATCATAGCCAACCCGATTGCTGAATCGGCACCACAAACAACCCCACCGGTTCCCAAACCTGTGGCAAGAACCACCCCCACCCAATCTGCCCTGGTAAAGCCGGCCATCACGCCTCAGTCCCCCCCGGCCCCTCTGGCAGTTGCCGAGGCATCACCGGCACCTCTAGCTTCCGCAGTGGCGGCCATGCCCGCAACACCGGCCACCCACCCGACCCAGTCGGCAGCGACCACCCCCACCAACGCTGCGAGCAAATCCGCAAGCCAGGGCAGCGCCAGCACAATGGAAATGCCATCAACCGATGCCGACTACCTCAACAACCCCAAGCCCCCCTACCCGGCCCTGAGTAAGCGGCTGGGTGAGCAGGGGCGTGTGGTGGTGCACGTACTCATTGGCGTGGAGGGAACGGCATCGCAAGCCTCCATCAAGCGCTCCAGCGGTTACGACCGGCTGGACCAGGCGGCGCTGTCCACAGCCATCAAGTGGCGTTACGTACCCGGTAAACGCGGCGGCATCCCCGAGCCCATGTGGTTTGATATTCCGTTTAACTGGATGCTTGAATAATTTTTTGAACAACGTTTGTTTATATTGAAAGATGTTTATGGAATCGCAACTCGGACTCATCACCCTCTGGACCCAGGGCGACTGGGTGACCAGGACCGTCGCCCTGCTCCTGCTGGGCATGTCGCTGGCCTCCTGGATCGTCATCTTCATCAAGGCGCTGGATATTCTGAAATTCAAGTCCCTGGGTGCGCGCACTGAGGCGTTCTGGCACAGCGAGGATTTTGCGTCCGGCATGAAAGCGCTCGGCCCGCAACAGGAAAACCCTTTTGTGCAACTAGCCCAGGCCGGGAAGGAAGCCTCCGCCCACCACCGCAATGCGCAAACCCAGTTGCACGACGCCCTGGACATCAGTGACTGGATCAGCCGGTCCCTGCGCAACTCCATTGATGACAGCACGGCGCGTTTTCAGAGTGGCCTGGCCATTCTGGCCTCGGTGGGTTCGACTGCTCCGTTTGTGGGTCTGTTCGGCACCGTCTGGGGCATTTACCACGCACTGATGGGCATTGGCGCAGCGGGCCAAGCGACCATTGACAAGGTAGCCGGACCCATTGGCGAAGCGCTGATCATGACGGCCCTGGGCCTGGCGGTGGCCATCCCCGCCGTCCTGGGCTACAACGCACTGGTGCGAGGCAACAAGTCCATCCTGACCAAGCTGAACCGCTTTGCCCACGACCTGCACGCCTACTTTGTTACTGGCGCCCGCGTAGGCCAGCCGAGCAACGACGGAAAAGTCGTTGCCATCAAGAAAGTCTGAGGAGCCCACCATGGCATTTGGCTTGCAAGACGCCACCTCGGACCGTGATACCGAGGTGATGAACGAAATCAACATGACGCCGCTGGTTGATGTGATGCTGGTGCTGCTCATCATCTTCATCATTACCGTCCCTGTGATGAAGCACGCAGTGAATGTAGAACTGCCTACGGCCACCAGCCAGCCGCAGAGTGCCAAGCCGGAAACACTGCAGCTTAGTGTGGATGCGCAAGGCACCTATTTCCTGAACCAGTCCCGCGTGGCCGACGGTGCCTTGCCCCAGATGCTGCAGTCCGAGGCCGCCAAATCGCCACAACCCGAACTGCATATCCGTGGCGACAAGGCCGTGCGCTACGAATTTGTTGCACAGGCCATGGCCTCTGCACAACAAGCCGGTTTGCGGAAAATCGGCTTCATCACCGAACCCCAGCGCTAGTGGCAGGCACTGTGCAAGCCGGACCGCCCCAACTGCCAGACCCGCAGATTCCAAACCCTTCGGCCAGAGCGATGGCCACCCCCGTCACCCTGCAGTCCAAAGACTTGCTAGGGTCCCACCATGCGATCAACATCGAGCACAACGGCCAGCGTTACCTCTTGCAAACCACCAGGGCTGGCAAACTCATCCTGACAAAATAGGTGCCGGAGACAACGCCCGGCGCGCGCCCATAGATTATTTCTATTGATAGTTTAGAAATAACAATTTATTTTTTCGATAGTCAAGAACTATAATTTTTGCAGCGCAGCAGATTTCTGTGTGCCACTAATTTTTCAACCTCAAAGGAGTTCTCCATGTCCCTGATTAACACCCAAATCCAGCCTTTCAAGAACGAAGCATTCCATAACGGCAAGTTCGTGACCGTGACCAACGACACCCTGAAGGGCAAGTGGAACGTGTTCATTTTCATGCCTGCGGCATTCACCTTCAACTGCCCCACCGAAGTGGAAGACGCAGCCGACAACTACGCTGA
>JAGWUS010000009.1 GCA_028868305.1 Burkholderiales bacterium
GTTTCAAAGCGGCTTGCGTACAAAGCCAATCACCAGCCCAGCATCGGTGACTGTGATGCTGCCAGGCTCCAGTCCCATCACATCGGGCAGCGCCAGGTCTTGCGGGCGCAACTGGTGCAGCACCACTTCCCGCAGAGTCCGCTGCGCCAGCGCGGGCGTATAGGTATTGAGTAGCGCCACTACGCCGGGCTGCAGGCTGGGAAACTGCAGGCGCCGTATGCGCAGCTGATACGCCCGAATCGTGCGGTCGCTGGGTTCGTAGCGCAGTGCAAAGTCCACATCGAGCAGACCCTGGTGCATGCGCTGCAGTGCCGGCCCTTCGGCCTGCACTACCATCTCGGCGCCCATGCGGTTTTGGGTGGGTAGCAGCCGCAGCTTCGGCGTCTCTACCACCAGGTCCAGCAGGCCCTGTATTGGGTAGCGCAAGGGAAAACGTTGCGCTACTGCCAGTTGCATCTGCGCTACAGAGACCGTATAGCGTGGCCCTGTCTGTGGCTCGGGTTCCGCCTCAGCCAGCTGTGCCCGGGCCCATGGCGCCAGTGCAATTGGCACCAGTGTGGCCAGCAGCAATCTGCGGCGCATGGATGTTCTCGGCCGAATGGAGCCGGCTCTATTTGGCTTGCCGGAACAGCGCGCAGAGCTTGTTACCGCTGGGGTCGCGCAGGTAGGCCAGGTAGAGCTTGCCGACTGAGCCGTCGCGCCAGCCGGGAGGGTCTTCGCAGGTGGTGCCGCCGTTGGCCACGCCTGCTGCATGGAAGGCGTCCGCCTGTTCGGGTGACTGCATGGTGAATCCAATGGTGCTGCCATTGCCGTGCGTAGCCGGCTCGCCGTTGATGGGTGTGGTGATGCCGAACGTGCCGGTGGACGTGCGGTAAAAGTACCGACCCGCCACGCCGTTGTGGTTGTGCACACCGGGTTTGATTTCCAGCGTGCCAAGCAGCGCGTCATAAAACTTCCTGGAAGCCTCGAGGTCGTTCACCCCAAGAATCACGTGACTGAACATAACTGTCTCCTTGATTGATTCGCAGGCATGGTACGCGAAGCGCGCAGGCAGCGCTGCGGCACATGCAAACCCCCGGCGGCTACACCCTCCCAGCGGCTGCCGTTGCCGCACAGCGCAAGAATGCATTTAAGCGTGAAAACGGGGCTTAGTCCCTGTGCAATATGCACAACACGCTATCAAAAAAATAGCAATAGAGCTTCAAAAATTGTCCCAAACCGCCTGTGCTAAATCCGGCTGGGTATAGCGTCTGGGAACGGATCCGGACAGCAGGTGCAGTAACAAAATTACCGACTCCACCACGGAGCAAATCGAAGAGTGCGGGCTGGCTATTGCCTATCCGAGATATGGCTACGCAAGTTGTGCACCACGAGATTGGCTACATATTCGGGCTGAACGCCGAACAACGCCGCATGCGGATAGCAAACCCAATTTTTTGATGTGGCACAAAGATCGGAGCCAGATCACTTCGTGAATTTACCCCCAAATTCTCCATCTCCACCTACCCCAATCACCAACCTCTGAGTAGCCCGCGTCGCCGCCACATAAAACACCCTTGCAGCCTCCTGCTCATCTTCGCCCCGCAAGGGCATGTGCCCCACGCCGGGTAGTGCCACCACGGGGAACTCCAGCCCCTTGCTCACCTTCATGGTCATGACCTGAATGGCATCTGCACCGGGTTGGTATTCACCGGTTTTCTTGCGCACGCGGTGCGGCAGCTTGCGCTGGGCCAGTGCGCTGGCGCACAGATCCATGGTTTTCCAGTCCGCGCACAGGATGGCCATGTCGCCCCACGCGTGGCCCTCCTTGTGTGCCTGACTCATGTGGTCCGCAATCGCAAAGGCTTCGTCGCGCAGCGTGGGCAGCTTGATGATGACGGGCGCCTCGCCTTCGCGCCCGCAGCCGATGGGTTTGAGCAGCGGGATGCCGTCGTCATCATCCGCGGTCAGCAAGTGATGCGGCGCAGGGCCGCCCCAAGCCGGATCAGCCACCCTGGGGGGCAGTGACCCGCGTAGCGGTGGAGCGTGGGGGGTCAAATACTTTGCGGCCACCAGGCTGGCGGTTTGCAATATCTGCTTGGTGTTGCGGTAGTTGATTTTCAGAATGGTGGTGCGGCCCTGCGCCTGGATGCCCACGCTCTTGAAGCTGAATTGTTTGCTGCGCGCACGGTCATTGATGTTTTGTGCATCGTCGTACAGCACCAGCAGGCTGTTGGTGGTGGGGTCCACCATCTGCGTCACCAGCTTGAGCCACTGGGGCGCAAAGTCGTGGCCTTCATCAATCAGCACGGCCTGGTATTGGCCGCTGGGGATTTGCTTGCGGTCTACGGCGCGGATGACACGCTCCACCAGTTCGTCCGAGAAATGGGGGCCTTGGGGTGGCAGGGTTTGCCCAAACGCCACCAGCTGGTTACGGCACCACTTGTGAAAGTGCACCGCGTGCACCCGGTCGCTCAAGGATTTGGCGCGCATCACGCTGGCCAGCTTGACGCCCAGCGGCTCGTTGAAGCACAAGATGAGGATGGGCTTGGCGCCGGGTGTGCTGGCCTGGGCCAGGTATTCCGCGCGGTAGCCCAGGATCATGGTCTTGCCCGAACCTGCCACGCCATGGACGATGCGGTGGCCTTCGCCCAAGGACCGGGCCAGTTGCTCCTGCTGGATGTCCATCACGCGCATGATGTCCGGCAGTTCGGCATCCGAATTGTCGTCAAACAGGCTGTCTTGCCCATTAGACGGATGTGGCACCCGCACCTGCGGGAACATGATCCAGCGCACCCGGTCAATTTGCGGCAAGCTCAGGGCGCCGCGCATGCCGTAGGGGAACATACCCCACAGGCGGCTTTGCAGTTCTTCGGCGTCCACGCTCTCCAGCATTTCGTCTTGGCACAGTACGCGGTGGGGTTCGATGGCGTGTTGCAGCTCGGCAGTTTCAAACTGCTTGCGGGTGATGTTAGTCAGCACCACGCCGTAGCTCCAGGGGAATCCCAGCTTGCCCGCGTGAGGGCCATCGGGTTGTACCAGTTGCGCGTCGCGCTCCAGTGCATGGACTACTTGGTGGGCGTACTGGCGGGCCTGTTCCAGCGGGTTGATGACGGTCTTGGGGCCGTTGTCGCCCAGGATTTCCCAAGTCTGCTTGTCGGCCTGCAGGATGGTGTTGAGTTTCCAGTCTTTCACCTCCAGCACCAGAATGCCGCGGCGCGGGTGCAACACGCAGAAGTCGGGGTGGGCGCTCTTGGGGCCCATGGGCACGTCGTACCAGAGCAGGTAGTCGGCGTCGAGCTTGGCTTCCAGCCGTTCGGCCAACCTGCGTTCACCGCTAGTCATGCGTGCAACGCACGAACCCAAAGAAGGAATCAATGTTGCCATCGTTATGTCATCACCCTGAATGAATATTTGTATGCAACGCATCATGCCGGGGATACCTCTTTTTGCCTAGGCTCTGTGTTGCGCCGAGTACTTTACAGCCGTGCGGTAAGCTCATGTGCCAGTAGCGGCGATGGGGAGGAATGACATGGTCTTGAGGATCTTCTTGCGCCAGGTGATAACGCTGTGCTGCGGCCTGCTGTGGCTTGCGCCGGTGGCACTCTGGGCGCAGCCCCTGGAGGCGGGTGTGCCGGGCACGGGCGCGCGCGATGTCACGCCGCACTGGGCCTGGCTGCAGGACGCCAGCAACAGGCGCACGCTGGAGCAGGTGCAGCAGGCCTACGCCAGCGGCCAGTTCACCGCCGCGCAGGGCGCCGAAACGGCGCTGTCATTTGGCTTTACCCCGTCCGCCTATTGGCTGCGCCTGGCCCTGCACAACCCGGCGGACCAGGCCAGCGCGCAGATGCTGGAGATTGCCAATCCGCGTATTTCCAGCGTTGAGTTTTATGCGCCCGATGCCACTGGCATCTACCGCGCCGTACGCACCGGAGGCGATCAGCCCTTTGCCACGCGGGCGGTTGCCAACCGTCAATTTGTGCTGCCGCTGGAGCTGGCGCCACATACGCTGCAGGTGATTTACCTGCGGGTGCAGTCGACCATCGGGCTGATTGTTCCTGGGCAGCTGTGGCCTGCGCAGGACTTTGCGCACCATGTACGTAACGACTACACGGTGCAGGCCGGGTACTTTGGCATTGCGGTGGCGATGCTGTTGTTCAACCTCATGTTGTTCATCGCGCTGCGCGACCGCATCTACCTGCTGTATGCGGCGTATGTGGTGTGCGCGCTGCTTACGATTGCGTCTAAGAACGGCCTGGCTGCCGAGTTCCTGTGGCCCGACACGCTGGTGTGGAGCAACTTCTCATACTTTGCCAGCGCGTCTATGGCGTTGCTGGCCTTGACTGCATTTACACGCGATATGCTGTCCACTGCCACTGCGTTGCCCCGCATGGACCGTTTGCTGCGCGCGCTGATGGGGGTGCATCTGCTGGCGCCGGTGGTGTACTGGCTGGCGATTCGGACGGTGGCGCCGCTGACCATTGCCGTGTTTATGCTGACCACACTGGTGTTGATCGGCGTGGGGCTGTGGTGTGTGTTCAAGTGCATGCGCTCGGCCTACATTTACACAGGTGCGTTTGTGCTGCTGTTTGCCGGCGGGATGATGACGCTGATGCGCACACTGGGCTGGCTTCCCACCAATGTGTTTACTGTGAACGGCATGCAATTGGGCTCGTCGCTGGAGATGATGTTGCTGGCCTTTGCGCTGGCCGATCGGTTTAACCTGCTGCGCCGCGAGAAGCTGCAGGCTCAGCGGGCGCTGATGCAGACCCTGCAGACCACCGAGCGCCAGCTCACGCAGCGCGTGGAGGAGCGAACGCAGCAGCTGCAGATCCTCAACGATAAGCTTGAAGCTCTGACGCTGGTGGACGACCTGACCGGTGTGGCCAACCGCCGTCAGTTTGACCAAGTGCTGCACAAGGAATGGCTGCGCATGGAGCGTCTGCGCCAGCCACTGGCGCTGCTGATGCTGGATGTGGACTGGTTCAAGCCTTTCAACGACCACTACGGCCACCAAGCCGGCGACCAGTGCCTGCGCGCCGTGGCCACGGCGGTCGCCTGCCTCAGCCGCACCAGCGATCTGGTGGCGCGCTACGGCGGCGAGGAGTTTGTATTGATTGCGCCCGCCACCGACAGCGAGAGTGCAATGGCCCTGGCGCGCCGTGCCTGCGAGGCGGTGCAGGCTCTGGCGCTGGAGCATGTGCGCTCGGACAAGGGTGTCATCACCATCAGTGTGGGCGTGGCGGCGCTGGCGTCCGGCACCGGGCACACTGCGGAAGAATTGTTGCGGGCCGCCGACGCCGCCTTGTACCAGGCCAAGGCGTGGGGTCGCAATCAGGCGGTTCTGGCTGGTGGTTTTTAGTCAAATCGACATCCAGCCCTCGTAAAATATGCAGAATTAGCTACCAAAACCATAGCAAACCATCATGGCCAATAAAGACTCCACCCCAGCCACCAAGAGCGCAAGCCTGCGCCCCATTCCCGCCTTCATCTTTGCCAGCCGCTGGCTGCAGCTGCCTTTGTACCTGGGCCTGATTGCGGCGCAGGGCGTGTATGTGTACCACTTCTGGGTGGAGCTGGTGCACCTGCTGGAAGCCGCGTTTGGCAGCCAGACCGCGCTGCAGGCGCTGGTCAGCAGCATTGGCTACAAGGGCGATATGCAGGTGACGCACCTGAACGAAACCATCATCATGCTGGTGGTGCTGGCGCTGATTGATGTGGTGATGATCTCCAACCTGCTGATCATGGTGATCGTGGGCGGCTACGAGACCTTTGTGTCGCGCATGGACCTCGAAGGCCACCCTGACCAGCCCGAGTGGCTGGGCCATGTAAACGCCTCGGTACTGAAGGTCAAGCTAGGCCTGTCCATCATCGGCATCAGCTCCATCCACCTGCTCAAGACCTTCATCAACGCCGCCAACTACGACGAAAAGGTGCTGATGTGGCAAACCATCATCCACATCACCTTCCTGCTCAGTGCGCTGGCAATTGCCTACACCGACAAGCTGCTGACCTCAAACCAGTCAGATCACTGATCACTCGGCGGTGAACTGGTTGGCGTTCCTGCCCTTGAAGGGCGCGTAGAACGCCTTGATCTTTACCATGTCGGCCTCGATGTCGCCGCTGGGCAGGAACACCGGGCCCAGGCCGCTGATTTTCTTGTCGTAGTCCATGTAGGCCATGACGATCGGCACCTTGGCGCCCAGCGCGATGTAATAGAAGCCGGTCTTCCAGTAGCGCACCTTGCTGCGCGTGCCTTCCGGCGGCACGATGAGCTGTAACGGTCCGTCAGCGGCGGCTATGGCCTCTACCGAAGCAGCCACCACGTTGCTGACCTGCTGGCGGTTCACCGGAATGCCCCCCAACCATTGCATCAGGCCGCGAAACGGAGGCCTGAAAATTTGTTCCTTGCCCATCCAGTAGATGTTCAGCCGCAGGGCAAATGCCACCATCAGGGTGTTGGGCAAGTCCCAATTGCTGGTGTGTGGCGCGGCAATGAACACGCTCCTGGCGCACTCGGGAGCCAGGTTGCCAGTTACCGTCCAGCCGGTGAGTTTGAGGTAGGTCACCGAGAAGGCGCGCAGCACGGTATTGACCACCGGTGTGGTGAAGATGGTTCTATGCATGGACGAGTGGGCCGCAAGCGGCCCGAGACTTAGCGGGCAGCGGTTGGTGTGGGGACGTGGTCCAGATCCGGCCGCTGGGCCGGGTCCACGTGCGTCATGAGGTTGAGCACGCGGTGGCGTTGCAGCACCGCCTGGCGGGCCGCCACGGCGATGTTGTGGCCGGCTTCGACCGTCATAGTGGCGTCAACCTCAATGTGGGCATCCACCACGATCATGTCGCCCATCTTGCGGGTGCGGATGTCGTGCACGCCGGCCACGCCAGGAGTGGACAGCAGCGTCTGGCGGATGGCCTGCACTTCTTCCTCGTCGACAGCGCGGTCCATCAGGTCGTGCAGCGCATCCCAGCCAAAACTCCAGCCCATCTTGGCGACCATGAAGCCCACAATCAGTGCGGCAATCGGGTCGAGCAGCGGATAACCCATGAGGTTGCCAATCAAGCCGATCGCCACCACCAGCGATGAAGCAGCATCCGAGCGCGCATGCCAGGCATTGGCCACCAGCATGCTGGACTTCACTGCCTTGGCTACGCGCAGCATGTAGCGGAACAGCAGCTCCTTGCTGGCCAGCGCTGCAAATGCCACCCATAAGGCCGACGCATGCACGGTGGGAATGGTGTCGGGCGCCTGCAGTTTCTGCAGCGCGGACCACAGCATGCCCACGCCCACCGCCAGCAGGATCACGCCCAGCGCCAGTGACGCCGCCGTCTCGAAGCGGTGGTGGCCATAGGGGTGGTCTTCGTCAGCGTCCTTCTGGCTGTGGTGACCGGCGAACAGCACCACGAAGTCGGCCACAAGATCGGAAAGGGAGTGGATGCCATCAGCGATCAGACCCTGCGATTTGGCCAGCACGCCCACCACGATCTGCGTCGTGGACAAAATAATGTTGACGGCCACACTGACCCAGGTGCTGCGCGAGGCGGCTGCACTGCGCTGTTCGGGTGTGTGGGAGCTGTGTTCGGATGCGTCGTCGACGTCATTGAAGTTCATGGTCAGCTCAAATGTTTGCCGGCAATGCCGGCGAGTTCAAACATCGTGACCTGGGGCTTGCCGAACACCGCGAGCAGCTTGGCATCGGCATTGATGCTGCGCTTGTCCTTGGCGTCCTGCAGGCCGTGGGCCTTGATGTAATCCCACAGTTTTTTCATGACCTGGGGCCTTGCAATCCGCTCAGGCCCGATGACGGCGGCCAGTTCGGCGCTGGGGGTCTTGCCGCTGGCTGTGGTGGTCTTGCGGGGGGTCTTGGGTTTGGCTGATTTGGCCGCAGCTCGCGTGGAGCCTGCACGAGCAGCTCCTTTTTTTGTAGCAATTGTCTTGGCTGCAGTCTTTGCAGCGGTCTTGCGTGGCGGGAATTTGCTGGGTGCAAACTCGAAGTTCACCTTGCCCGCTTCCGGGTCCCAGGCCAGCATGGCCTTGAAGGCACGGCGCGTGCGCATACTCACAAACTTCTCCAGCATGTCGGTCTTGCCGGTGGCCAGCAGCTTCTGCATCTGCGCGCGCTCGATGGGCTGCTGCAGGATGATCTGGCCGCTCTTGAAATCGCAGGTTGGCGTGGGGTGCGCATGGGTGGGCACGGAGCGGTCGCAGACGTAGTTCTTGCCGTGCTCGTACACATGGCCTCCACACTTGGGGCAGGTGCCCAGCGACTCTTTGCCTGTGAAGTCGACCAACTCACCGGTCTCTTCGCCGGCCTTGTCGTCGCCAAAGTCGAATTCAAGCTTGTAGTTCTTGGTGTCCTCGTCAAACTTGATCACCATCTCGGCCACAAACGGCCAGCCCGCCTTGGAGCGGAAGCCATCCAGCGGGCCAATGTGCTTGTCACGCAGGAACTGCTCCACCTCGGCCAGCTCGAAGGTGCGGCCGGCGGGGGATTTGCCAAACGAGAAGCCGCATCCCTCTTCTGTGCCGCTCTTGCCGGTGCAGGTGTAGCGGCGGTAGTTTTCTTTCACGATGCCGCCGCAGTTGGGACAGGGCGCGGTCAGCGTGGCGTAGTCGCCGGGGATGGTGTCGCGGTCATATTCCTTGGCCTTCTTGACCATGCGTTCGGTCATGGACGCAATCTCGGCCATGAAGGCGGCGCGGCTCATCTTGCCGTGCTCCATCTGGTTGAGCTTGTATTCCCACTCGCCGGTCAGTTCGGCCTTGGAGAGTTCTTCCACACCCAGGCCACGCAGCAGCGTCATCAGCTGGAAGGCCTTGGCGGTGGGAATCAGCTCGCGGCCCTCGCGCAGCATGTATTTCTCGGCAATCAGGCCTTCGATGATGCTGGAGCGTGTGGCTGGAGTGCCCAGACCCTTCTCCTGCATGGCTTCGCGCAGCTCGTCGTCTTCCACCGTCTTGCCGGCACCTTCCATGGCGCCCAGCAGTGTGGCTTCGGAGTAGCGTGCGGGCGGCTTGGTCTTGAGGCCCTTGGGCTCGACCGGGTCGCCCTTGACTTTTTCGTTCGGCTGCACCGGCACCAGGTTCTGGCCCTTGTCGCCTTCTTTGGCGTCCGCCACTTCATCGGCCGCTTCCTTGCCGTAGATGGCCAGCCAGCCTGGCTTGACCAGCACCTTGCCTTCGGTTTTGAATGAATGGCCCACAGCCGTCGTGATGCGTGTCGTCACCTGGTATTCCGCACTCGGGAAGAAGATGGCCATGAAGCGGCGCACCACCAAGTCATAGATCTTCTGCTCGGCTTCAGAGAGACCGCTGGGGGCCTGTAGCGTGGGGATGATGGCAAAGTGGTCTGACACCTTGGCGTTGTCGAACACGCGCTTGGTCGGTTTGACGTAGTTTTCCTTCACAGCCTGGGCGGCAAAAGGTGCCAGGTGCTTCATGCCGCTGTCTGCCAGCATCTTTAGCGTGTCCTTGACCACGGGCACATAGTCTTCGGGCAGGTTGCGCGAATCGGTACGCGGGTAGGTCAGGGCCTTGTGGCGCTCGTAAAGGCTTTGTGCAATCGACAGCGTGGTCTTGGCGCTGAAGCCGAACTTGCCGTTGGCCTCGCGCTGCAGACTGGTCAGGTCAAACAGCAGAGGGCTGGCCTGCGTGGTGGGCTTGCTTTCTTCCGTGACGGTGGCCGGCTGGCCGCGCACAGCGTCGGCAATGGCCTGCGCTTCACGGGCGGACCAGACGCGGTCGCCCTTCTTTTCCGCGTCCTCCGCATCTTTCTTCCAGCCGGGGTTGAACCACTTGGCGGGGTACTCGCCGGCCTCGGCGTTGAAAGTGGCGTGGATTTCCCAGTAGTCACGGCTGATGAATTTGCGAATCTGCTCTTCGCGCTCTACCACCACAGACAGTGTGGGCGTCTGCACCCGGCCAACGGTGGTCAGAAAGAAACCACCATCGCGCGAGTTGAACGCGGTCATGGCGCGCGTACCGTTGATGCCCACCAGCCAGTCGGCCTCGGAACGGCAGCGCGCGGCGTCGGCCAGCGGCTGCATTTGCTTGTCCGTGCGCAGGTGCTCAAAACCATCGCGAATCGCTTGCGGCGTCATACTCTGCAACCACAGGCGCGAAACAGGTTTGCCCAGGGGCTTGGCACCCCCCGCGTACTGCTCGATCAGACGGAAGATCAGCTCCCCCTCGCGGCCCGCGTCACAGGCGTTGACGAGGGTGCCCACGTCCTTGCGCTTGGCCAGTTTGACCACGGCGTTCAGGCGGGTTTTGGTCTTGTCGACCGGCTTGAGGTCAAAGTGTGGCGGGATCACGGGCAGGTTGGCAAAGCTCCATTTGCCACGCTTGACGTCAAATTCCTCGGGCGCCTGGATTTCCACCAGGTGGCCCACAGCGCTGGAGACGACGTAGGTATCGCTCTCGAAATACTCGTCGTGCTTCTCGAATTTGCCCGCTAGCGGCGTGAGGGCCCGCACGATGTCTTGGGCGACCGATGGCTTCTCGGCAATGACTAGGGTCTTCATCTGACTACAATCCAGTTCTCGCGTGCGCACGCATACGCGCGCGCTCACATACGCAGGCACGCACATGCGCGCCCATACGATTCACCATACCAAATTTTTGAGCCGTGGCTAAAAAACCCGAGATTTCCCCCAAGGCTTCCGCAGCCACACCGTTACGCCGCATCCAGACCCGCCGCTCCGGTGTGCACGGCAAAGGGGTGTTTGCGGTGCAGGACATTGCGGAAGGTGAAACTCTTATTGAGTACGTGGGCGAGGTCATCAGCTGGGAGGAGGCACAACGCCGCCATCCGCACGATCCCAAGGATCCCAACCACACGTTCTACTTTTCGCTGGAGAACGGCAACATCATCGATGCCCTGTACGGTGGCAACTCCTCACGCTGGATCAATCACTCGTGCGATGGCAACTGCGAGGCCGATGAGGAAGCGGGACGCGTGTTTATCAAGGCCCTGCGCAACATCAAGGCCGGTGAAGAACTGAATTACGACTACGGCCTGATCCTGGACGAGCCGTACACCAAGAAGCTCAAGGCCGAGTACCCCTGCTGGTGCGGCTCGAAAAACTGCCGCGGCACGCTCCTCGCCCCAAAACGCGGGAAAAAATGATTTGGCCTGCTGAGGCGATCTGGGAGGCGGTTTCACCGCTGCTGCCAGGCTTTACGGTCGAGGTACTTCCCGAGATTGATTCCACCAATACCGAGCTGATGCGCCGGGCCCACGCCGGTCAGATTGAGCCGGTGTTGCTGGTGGCCGAGCGTCAGACGGCGGGCCGCGGACGACTGGGGCGCGACTGGAGTAGCGAAACTCTGACGCAGGGCCGCACCCTGACCTTCTCATTGGGGCTGCCACTGGCGCCTGCGGATTGGTCGGGTTTGTCCCTGGCGGTTGGGCTGTCAGTGGTGCAAAGTCTGCATCCGCAGCTGCGCCTCAAGTGGCCCAATGATGTGTGGCTGCATGACCGCAAGCTGGCGGGTATCCTGATTGAAACGGCCAGCGTGGGGCAGACACGCTATGTTGTGATCGGTGTTGGCATTAACATGGTGGCGCCCGATGCCACGGGTCTGCGGACCCTGCCGGCCGGGCTGCGTGAGGTGTTGCCGCAGGTGCGGGCGCCCGATGTGCTGGAGCACCTCATGCTGCCTCTGGTGCAGGCGGTGCAGCGGTTTGGCATGCTGGGTTTCGCGCCGCTTGTGGGCGCATTTGCGGCACGCGATGTGCTTCAGGGGCGCGAGGTGGTGTGTAGTGACGGGCTGACCGGCATGGCCCGGGGCGTGGATGCCAGCGGCGCGCTGCTGGTGCATACTGCGTCCGGTGTCAGGAAAATTACCAGTGCGGAGGTCAGCGTGCGCCCCGTTTCTCTGGGTGATGACCAACCTCAATAAACCTATGTTGCGACTGCTCGTTCTTGCCCTGATTCTTGCCAATGGCCTGTATTTCGCCTGGACGCAGGGTTTGCTGCGTGCCTACGGGTTTGCAC
Source organism: Burkholderiales bacterium (assembly GCA_028868305.1). Lineage (GTDB taxonomy): Bacteria > Pseudomonadota > Gammaproteobacteria > Burkholderiales > Burkholderiaceae_C > Allorhodoferax. The sequence goes on from JAGWUS010000009.1 coordinate 11,980, forward strand.
CGGCTCAGCAGAGCGAGCCGCAGCGGCTGGCCCAGCAGGTTCGCCCCGAGGCGCTGCGGGTGCTGACAACTGCCGAGGTCAAGCGTCTGGAAGAGCAAGCCAGAACGGCCGGGGTGCCGGCGGAGTGCCTTGTCGCAGGTCCGTTCAGCACGGCACAGGCCGACGCTCTGCGCCGCGCACTGCTGGCCTCCCTGCCCGAAGGGAGCTGGCAGATGAACAGTGTGGAACTCCCCGCGCGCTGGATCATTTACATGGGAAAGTACTCCGACCAGGCTGCCCTGGAAAAGAAGCGCAGCGAACTTGCCGCCCTCAAGTTCACTGCGGAGGCCGTGCGCACACCGCCACTGGAAATGGGTTTGTCCCTGGGCAGCTTCGCAGACCGGGACAGCGCCGAGCGCGGACTTGCGAAGCTGGGTAACCGTGGCATCCGCACCGCGAAGGTGGTGCAGGAGAGTGCGTCGTCTCAGGCCACGGAACTGCGGCTGCCAGCGGTGACCGATGCCATCCGGCCGCGTCTTGAAGCCATCAAGCCCCAATTGGCGGGCTTGTCGCTGCACAGCTGCAACGAATCAGGCCGCTAAATCGAACGTTTCCGCGACGCGCGTAAAGCGCACCGTGAAACAGGCGCCGGGTGAGGGTTGCCCCGGTCGGCTGTCGTCAATGGTCACGGTGGCATGGTGCTGGCGCGCAATTTCCAGAACAATGGGCAGGCCCAGACCCGAGCCATCGACTTCGTTGCCCAGTGCGCGGTAAAAGGGCTGGAACACCAGCTCGCGCTCTGCCTCGGAAATACCGGGGCCGGAGTCTTCCACCTGCAGCACCAGTACCCGGCTGAACGGATCCACTAGCACCCGCGCCGTGATGACGCCGGGTTTGTCCGCGTTCGATGGTGTGTAGTTGATAGCGTTGTCCACCAGGTTGCGCACCATTTCCTTGAGCAGCGTCGGGTTGCCCGAGACGATGACGCCATCGCTGCCGGGTTGTGCGCCCTCAAAACCGAGGTCGATTTGCTTGTCCATGGCGCGGGGTACGCAGTCACGGATGACATCCATGGTCAGCCGGGCAAAGTCACAGGGCTGGTGGCTGAGCACAGCGCCGCTGCTCTCGGCGCGCGCCAGTGCCAGCAACTGGTTGACGGTGTGGGTGGCGCGGATGCTGGAGCGGCCGATCTGCCGCAGGGACTGCTTGAGGTCTTCCGCGCTGCTGCCCTCGCGTTGGGCCAGATCGGCCTGCATGCGCAGGCCCGCCAGTGGCGTCTTGAGCTGGTGTGCGGCATCGGCCAGAAAGCGTTTCTGCGTGGCGATCGAATCCTTGAGCCGCATCAGCAGATCGTTGACCGAAGACACCAGCGGCGCAACTTCCAGGGGTACCGCTTCGACGTCCAGCGGGCTCAGGTCGTCGGGGTCGCGGGCGCGGATGCGCTCCTCCAGGCGATTGAGCGGCTTGATCGCCTGGGCCAGCGCCAGCCACACCAGCAGCACGGCCAGCGGCAGCACAACAAACTGCGGCAACATCACGCCCTTGACGATCTCGGTGGCCAGCACCGAGCGCTTGTCCATGGTCTCTGCCACTTGCACCAGTGCCGGCCGGTTGCCATGTACATCCAGTCGGACCCACATGTAGGCCACCTTAAGCTCGGCACCCTGAAATTCCGCATCGCGTATGCGCACTTCACCGGGAGCGATCTTCTCGTCTTCGGGCGGCTGGGGCAGACCTTTTTCACCCCCGAGGAATTCGCCGCCCGGCCCCAGCACCTGGTAATACACCGTGTCGGCATCTTCGGCGCGCAGCAGTTCCCTGGCGGGCAGTGGCAGCACAAATTGCGCGCGGTTGTTGTGGACGGTGATCAGTTGGGCCAGCGCGCCCACGTTGTACTCCAGCGCGCGGTCAAACGGTTTACCGGCAATGCCTTGTGCCACCAGCCAGGTCAGCACCAGGCTGATGGGCCACAGCAGCAACAGGGGCGTGAGCATCCAGTCCAGGATTTCCCCGAACAGCGATCGCTGCTCACGCTGAAAGATCTTCACGGGAATGCCAAGAAAATTTCCCGCCGGGCCGCCCCAAGGGAAATTAGCCCCCTCGGGGGGCAGCGAACCGCGTAGCGGCGGAGCGCGGGGGCCAAATTCATCCGGGAATTTTTTCGAGGCAGTAGCCCAAGCCGCGCACGGTGGCGATGCGGATGGGGCCTTTTTCGATCTTCTTGCGCAGGCGGTGGATGTAGACCTCGATGGCGTTGTTGCTGACCTCTTCGCCCCACTCGCACAGGCGCTCCACGAGCTGGTCTTTGCTGACCAGCCGGCCAGCGCGCTGCAGCAGCACTTCGAGCAGGCCCAGTTCGCGGGCGGATAGCTCCACCATCTTGCCGTCAATGGTGGCCACGCGGCCGGCCTGGTCGTAGGTCAGCGGCCCGTGCTTGATGCTGCTGCTGGTGGCCCCCATGCCGCGGCGCACCAGGGCACGTACGCGGGCCTCGAGTTCCTGCAGGCTGAAAGGTTTGGCCATGTAATCGTCGGCGCCGTAATCCAGGCCCTTGACGCGCTCGTCCACGCTATCCGCTGCGGTCAGGATCAGGACCGGCAGCGAGGAGCCGCGTCCGCGCAGTCTTTTGAGCACTTCCAGGCCGTGCATCTTGGGTAGGCCCAGGTCGAGAATCAGCAGGTCAAATTCGGTATTGGTCATCAGCGCCGCATCGGCCTCTGATCCACTGGCCACATGGTCCACCGCGGCACCTGCACCGCGCAAGGCGCGCAGCAGGCCGTCTGCAAGTACCTGATCGTCTTCGGCAATCAAAATTCGCATGTCGCTCTCCTCGTTGTGTTGCCATTCTAGGCGGCTACTGGCTGCAATAGGCCTCCAGCCCCAGTGTCACCACCGTGGTGACTTCCGGGCTGATGGCCTGGCGCATTTCGTCTGTGGCCTGTGCCACGGCGTCCCGGTAAGCACCCAGCCAGGCCAGGCCCGTGGCAGTGAACACCACCCGGCGTGCGCGGGCATCGGTGGCATCGTCTTCGCGGGTGACCAGACCCCAGGCTTCGCACTGGGCAACAAGCGTGCCCATGGCCTGTTTTGTCATACCGGCGCGCTGGGCTAGGTCGGTCAGGCGTGAGCCCTCGGTGGCCAGATGGCGGGTGATGTGGATATGGGCTGCCCCCACCTGGCCGCGTGCCGCCAGATTGGACAGGCCCAGCGGAACACCGGGATGGTGTGCCATCAGTTCCATCACCCGGGCGTCAAAGCGTTCCAGCGCCAGACGCAACCAGTGGCCGGGGTGGCTCTGCCGCCAGGGATCCGTGGCGTGGGCGGTGAATTCAAGCATCCGGTAAATGGTAATGCAAACTGACTAAATAAGTTGTTTACCAATTTCAATGGGCGACGTTAAACTACTGTTCAAGCATCCAGCCTGTAGTTAATGCCAGATGCCAGAGAACACCAACCGATTGATTTTCAAGGAGATTTCCATGGACGCACCCGTCAAGAACCCCAGTAACACCAATGGCGCCAACAGCGAAAAAGCCAAGGCCCTGCAAGTGGCCCTGGCCCAGATCGAAAAGCAGTTCGGCAAGGGCACCATCATGCGCCTGGGCGAAGGCGAAGTGATTGAAGACATCCAGGTGGTCTCCACCGGCTCCCTGGGGTTGGACATTGCGCTGGGCGTGGGCGGACTGCCGCGCGGTCGCGTCGTTGAAATCTACGGTCCGGAATCGTCTGGCAAGACCACGCTGACGCTGCAGGTGATTGCCGAAATGCAAAAACAGGGTGGCCAGTGTGCTTTTGTGGATGCCGAGCACGCGCTGGACATCCAGTACGCGCAGAAACTGGGCGTGAACCTGCAAGACCTGCTGATCAGCCAGCCCGACACCGGCGAGCAGGCACTGGAAATTGTGGACAGCCTGGTGCGCTCCGGCGCGGTCGACCTGATCGTCGTCGATTCGGTGGCCGCACTGACCCCCAAGGCCGAACTCGAAGGCGAAATGGGTGACTCGCTGCCCGGTCTGCAGGCGCGCCTGATGAGCCAGGCCTTGCGCAAGCTCACCGCCCACATCAAGAAGACCAATTGCATGGTCATCTTTATCAACCAGATCCGCATGAAGATTGGCGTGATGTTTGGCTCGCCCGAAACCACCACCGGCGGCAACGCACTGAAGTTCTACGCATCGGTCCGGCTGGACATCCGCCGTACCGGCACCATCAAGAAGGGTGACGACGCCATTGGCAATGAGACCAAGGTCAAGGTGGTGAAGAACAAGGTGTCGCCCCCGTTCAAGACGGCCGAATTCGACATTCTGTTTGGCGAAGGCATCAGCCGCCATGGCGAAATCATCGACATGGGCGTGAACGCCCACATTCTCGAAAAATCGGGCGCCTGGTATGCCTACAACGGCGAAAAAATTGGCCAGGGCCGCGACAACGCCCGTGAGTTCCTGCGCGAAAACCCCGAGCTGTCGATCGAGATTGAAAACAAGGTGCGCGAGTCGCTGGGCATTCCGTTGTTGCCAGTAGCAGAGCCGGAAGTCAAAGCCAAGGTCAAGAAGGCCGACAAGGCAGAATAAGATTCAAATAGGCCTCCAGCCTCATGAAATATCCACAAGCAGCTATGCTATTTGTAGCAATTTGCACGGCGTTGGGGAGAGACCACTGATGGCAACAACCATCCTATCCCTGACCGGGCGTGCCCTGCGCCTGCTCAGTGCGCGGGAGCATTCCCGCGCCGAGCTGGTGCGCAAGCTGACGCAGTTTGAGGAAGAACCAGGCGCGCTGGCCAAGGTACTCGATGCCCTGGAGGCCAAGGATTTCATCAATGAAGGCCGGGTGGTGGAGTCGGTGGTGCATCGTCGCGCGACCAAGCTGGGCGCTTCGCGCATCAGGCAGGAGTTACAGGCCAAGGGCCTGGAGCCTGAAGCGGTGGCAGAGGCCGTCAACCGGTTACGCGCCAGTGAGGTAGATCGGGCGCACGAAGTTTGGCGTAAAAAATTCGGCACACTGCCGGCCGATGCGGCTGAGCGTGCCAGGCAAATGCGGTTTCTCGCCAGCCGTGGTTTTGGCGGTGACACCATCCACAAAGTGGTGTCAGGCAGTGACGGGGAATAGGTGATTTCATTCACCTGCTCCTCCTTTCCCTGCGCGCTTAAATACCCAACATCAACTGCAGGTTCTGTACTGCGGCGCCACTGGCACCTTTGCCCAGGTTGTCCAGTCGGGCGACCAGCAGGGCCTGGCGTGCTTCTTCGTTACCGAACACGCGCAGTTCCATCTTGTTGGTGTTGGCCAGCGCCACCGCGTCGAGCTTCTGGTCCGGCGTAGCAGGCTCCACGGTGACCCAGGCGCTGCCGGCGTAGTGTTTGGCCAGTGCGTCGTGCAGGTTCTTGGCAGCGGGTTTGCCAGGCAAAGTGTCCAGATGCAAAGGCAGTTGCACCAGCATGCCTTGCGCGAAGTTGCCTACCGATGGCACGAACAGCGGGCGACGTGTCAACCCGGTGTAGCGCATGATTTCGGGAATGTGCTTGTGCTTCAGGCCCAGCGCGTACAACTCCATGGCGGGCGCATTGCCAGCTTCATAGGCTTCAATCATGGTGCGACCGCCACCCGAGTAGCCACTGATGGACGGCAGGCATACTGGGAAATCAGCGGGTAGTAATCCAGCGTCCACCAAAGGGCGGATCAGCGCGATGGCGCCAGTGGCATAGCAACCGGGGTTACCCACGCGCCGCGCGTTTGCCACGGCGTCGCGTTGTCCGGGTGCCAGTTCGGGGAAGCCATACACCCAGCCTGGTGCGGTACGGTGCGCCGTCGATGCGTCAATGATTTTGGGGCCAATGCCGCCATTAGCCCGCGTCAATTCGTCAATCATTGCTACGGATTCAATAGCGGCATCGTCGTGGAGGCATAACACGATCAGATCTGCCTTGGCCATCAGGGCACGTTTGGCGTTGGCATCCTTGCGCAGTGCAGGGTCGATGCTGATGAGTTCCACCTGTGGCATGGCTTGCAGGCGTTCGCGAATTTGAAGCCCTGTGGTACCTGCTTCACCGTCGATAAAAATTTTTTTCATTGCTTACGCATCCGTTCCGGTTCAGGCGCTCAGAGGGGAATGCGACCCAGCACCAATTTCTTGACATTCCCCAGGGGGTATTGGGGCGTGCAGGCTGTAAGAAACGCACAAGTTTTGTGCATTGCACCATGATACAGTGCTGCGCTGATGTGTCCAGTGCCATCCGCTTGGCTGATCACACCGGCGGAATGGTGAACATTGTCCTGTCCATAGAGAGTCGTCATGAAGATTCACGAGTACCAAGGCAAGGAAATCTTGCGTCAATTCGGCGTACCGGTGCCCCGTGGCATCCCCGCCTTCACGGTTCAAGAGGCGGTTGAAGCTGCGCAGAAACTTGGCGGCCCGGTGTGGGTGGTCAAGGCGCAGATTCACGCAGGCGGTCGCGGCAAGGGCGGCGGCGTCAAGGTGGCCAAGTCGATTGACGACGTCAAGCGTCTGGCGGGGGAAATTCTGGGCATGCAGCTCAAGACCCACCAAACTGGCCCTGAAGGCCAGAAGGTGCGCCGTCTGTACATCGAAGACGGTGCCGACATCCAGAAGGAATACTACGTTTCCGTGGTGACCGACCGTGCTACGCAAAAGGTGGCCTTCATTGCTTCCAGCGAAGGCGGTATGGACATCGAGGAAGTGGCGCACTCCACTCCTGAAAAGATCATCACAGAATTCATCGATCCCCTGACGGGTCTGGGTGATGCGCAGGCCAAGAAGATTGCAGATGCCATCGGCATGCCAGCAGGCTCCACGGCGCAGGCTGTGGACATCTTCCAGAAGCTCTATACGTGCTACATGGATACCGATGCGTCCCTGGTGGAAATCAACCCGCTGAACCGTGACAGCAAGGGCAATGTGATTGCTCTGGACGCCAAGTTCAATTTTGACGCCAATGCGCTGTTCCGCCATCCCGAAATTGTGGCTTACCGCGACCTGGACGAGGAAGATCCTGCCGAAGTGGAAGCTTCCAAGTTCGATCTGGCCTACATCAGCCTGGACGGCAACATCGGCTGTCTGGTGAACGGTGCTGGTCTGGCCATGGCCACCATGGACACTATCAAGCTGTTTGGCGCGGAACCCGCCAACTTCCTGGATGTGGGCGGTGGTGCCACCCCCGAGAAGGTGACCGAAGCCTTCAAGATCATGCTGAAGAACCCCAAAGTCAAGGCCATTCTGGTCAATATCTTTGGCGGCATCATGAAGTGCGACACCATTGCTACCGGCGTGATTACTGCCTGCAGGGCCGTGAACCTGTCTGTACCGCTGGTAGTGCGCATGAAAGGCACCAACGAAGACCTGGGCAAGAAGATGCTGGCTGAAAGCGGCCTGCCCATCATCAGCGCAGACAGCATGGCCGAAGCGGCCCAGAAAATTGTGGCAGCGGTCAAGTAAGGCGGAGCACGAATATGTCTATCTTCATCAATAAAGACACCAAGGTCATCACCCAGGGCATCACCGGCAAGACCGGCCAGTTCCATACAGAAAAGTGCCAGGAATACGCCAACGGAAAGAACTGCTTTGTTGCAGGTGTGAACCCGAAGAAAGCCGGTGAGTCGATCTTCAGCATTCCAATCTACGCCTCTGTCAAGGAAGCGGCTTCGGAAACCAGTGCCACCGTCTCAGTGATCTATGTGCCACCGGCCGGTGCGGCGGCTGCCATCTGGGAAGCCGTGGAGGCGGACCTGGACCTGGCCATCTGCATTACTGAAGGCATCCCGGTGCGCGACATGCTGGAAGTGCGTAACCGCATGAAGGCCAAGGAAGCGGCCGGCGGCAAGAAGACCCTCCTGCTGGGCCCCAACTGCCCCGGCCTGATTACCCCCGACGAAATCAAGATCGGCATCATGCCCGGCCATATCCACCGCAAGGGCCGTATTGGCGTGGTCTCCCGCTCCGGTACCCTGACCTACGAAGCCGTGGCACAACTGACCGAAATCGGTCTGGGCCAGTCGTCTGCGGTGGGCATCGGTGGTGACCCCATCAATGGCCTGAAGCACATCGACGTGATGCGCGCGTTCAATGAAGATCCTGATACCGATGCCGTCATCATGATTGGCGAAATTGGCGGTCCAGACGAGGCCGATGCAGCCCGCTGGTGCAAGGCCAACATGAAAAAGCCGATCGTTGGCTTCATTGCCGGCGTAACGGCTCCTGCCGGCAAGCGCATGGGCCATGCGGGTGCCTTGATCTCTGGCGGCGCAGATACCGCCGATGCCAAACTGGCCGTCATGGAAGAGTGTGGTTTCAAGGTCACGCGCAACCCCTCTGAAATGGCCAAGTTGCTCAAAACCCTGCTGTAAATTCGATAATAGTTTTCGGACCCCAAGCAGGGCTGCGGCTCAGCGGTGTCACAAGTGCCCAGACCGTGCGGTTTTGGGCATTTTTTTTTGGCAATGCACGGAGTAGGCATGGAATTGCTGCAAAACACGGATTTCTGGATCGGGTTGATCAAGATCGTCTGGATCAACATCATTCTGTCGGGGGATAACGCGGTCGTGATCGCGCTGGCGGCACGATCCCTCCCGCCAGAGCAACAAAAAAAGGCTGTGATGTTTGGATCGGGTGCTGCCGTGATTCTGCGCGTCGTTCTCACTGTCGTTGCAGCCAAACTGCTGGAAATGTCATTCCTCCAGATTCTTGGAGGCATACTGCTATTCTGGATTGGGGTTCAACTCCTGTCGGACGACGAGGGCGAAGACGGGCATAGCAAGAATACGGGCAGTTTGATGGCCGCAATAAGGACTATTCTGATTGCTGATCTGGTGATGAGTCTGGACAACGTTATTGCAGTGGCCGCAGCGGCCAAGGGCAGCATGCTGCTGCTCATTCTCGGACTAGCTATCAGTATCCCAATGGTCATCTTTGGCAGCACGCTCATGATCCGTCTGATGGAGCGTTTCCCAATCATTGTTTTGCTGGGTGCTGCACTTATCGGGTGGGTGGGTGGCGAGACCATAGTGGGAGATGCGGCCCTGAAGACCGGGATGTCGACCAACGGCTGGATGCACCTCGTGGCGCCTGCACTGGGCGCCGCATTCGTGGTGGGGCTGGGTAAGTTGATGCAGAAAAGAAAAGCGCAAGCCATACAGTAGCCGTTTATCGCCTTTTTCGGCCTGTCGTCTGGAAAGGGCGGCGCCACGTGAACAATCCCTTGTTGCAGGCAGGCACCTCTGGTAACGTATTTGCTTGGTTTGTTCTGTGTACTAGGCGCGTGATGGATGAGCTCGCCTATGTCACACCTCACACCCAAAGGCAGCAATTGGCAACTTCCTCAACATCAAAACGGATTTCATTCTGGCGCGCGGACTGGTTCGCAGGCCTGACAGTGGTCGTTGTCGCGGTAGCTTTGCATCTTCTGACTGATTTCACGGGAACACTGGAGCGCCGGTTTTACGATTTTTCCAGTACCAGCAACTCGCGCGAGCCATCGGACCGGATTGCCGTCATTGCCATTGATGACCAGAGTATTGCCAATATTGGCCGCTGGCCATGGACGCGCGATGTTCACGCCAAACTTATTGACCTGCTCGCTGCTGCAAAAGCGAGAACCGTGGTGCATACAGCGCTTTTTCTGGAGCCGCAACTTGACCCCGGTCTGCAGTACATCCGTAGAATCAAAGCAGCCCTGGCTGCCGGGCCGACCGATGCGGGCGAAGAGATCGGGCGACTGATTGCTGAGGCGGAGCAGTCGCTGGACACAGATACAACACTTTCGGCGAGTATGAAAGCAGCCGGCAACGTACTGATTCCCGCAGAATTTACGTTGGGTGAGCCAAAAGGTAAGGCAGACAGTGTTCTGCCTGAATATGCACTGAAAAGCGCTATCGACGAAAACACCGGCTTTTCCATTCCGGCCTCGCGAAGCCAGCAGCCCATTGCGCAGATTGGCGCAGCAGCGGCGGGGATTGGGCATCTGAACCGCACTGCCGATAAGGATGGCGTGGTTCGGCAAGAACCCCTGCTCGTGAATTACTACGGTAAGGCGGTACCTTCCCTGGCACTGCTGGCGACTCTGCATAGTCTGAACCTCCAAACGAGTGACGTGAAGCCCAGCGGGCGGGGGGCGGTGCAAATTGGCAGGTTGCGGGTGAAGACGGACGAATTTGCGCAGATGCTGCCGCAGTTTTACAAAGGGCACAGCGGACATCCTGCGTTTGCCGTGGACTCGTTTTATGACGTTCTGGCAGGAAAAATTCCTGCGAGCAAATACACAGACAAGATTGTCATCATCGGGGCGACCGCAGCAGGCGTAGGGGCGCAGTTTCCTGTGCCGGGGTATCCGGCACTTTCCGCAGCGGAAACCATTGCACACACCACCTCGAGCATCCTGAGCGAGCATTTCATTGTGCAACCGCGCTGGGGTGTATGGGCCAGCTTCGCCACTTTTTTATTGGTTGCAGCCTACATTGCACTGATTCTCCCGCAGTTGTCGGCGGGTGCAGCCGCAGGCGCAACGCTGATTTTTTTCCTGGCGTTGCTGCTTGCCGAATTTGCGTTGCTTGCGGGTGCTGCAACCTGGGTCAGACTGGTGTTTCCTGCCACGGTACTGGTGTTAGGGCATCTGGCATTGACAACCAAACGCTTCCTGGTAACCGAGGCTGGTAAGGTCCGGGCCGATGAGGAGTCTGCAGAAACCAACCGGATGATGGCGCTGGCATTGCAGGGCCAGGGGCAACTGGATATGGCATTTGATCGCCTGCGCCGCGTGCCCCTCAATGAAACAGTGATGGGCAACCTCTATAACCTGGCCATGGATTTTGAGCGCAAGCGACAGTTCAACAAGGCCGAAACAGTGTATGCCCACATGGGTACGTTTGACGCAGATTACAAGGACATCAAGACCAAGGTCGCGCGTGCGAGAGATCTGGCGGAGGCCGTCATTCTGGGTGGCAGCAATCGTAGTCACTCCCGTGGCGCCGTGTTGCTCGAAGGTGGCGGCGTTGAGAAACCCATGCTTGGGCGTTACCAGATCGACAAAGAATTGGGCAAGGGCGCCATGGGCGTGGTCTATCTGGGCAAGGACCCCAAGATCGGAAGGGTCGTTGCAATAAAGACACTCGCGTTAAGCCAAGAGTTTGCGGGGGATGACCTGGTCGATGCAAGAGAACGCTTTTTCCGTGAGGCTGAGACAGCCGGCCGTTTGCAGCACCAAAGCATCGTGACGATCTTCGATGCGGGCGAAGAACATGATCTGGCCTACATCGCCATGGAATTCCTGAAAGGGCAGGACCTAGTGGCTTTTTGCAAGAGCGGGAACCTCCTGCCGGTGCCGACGGTACTGGGCATAGTAGCCCGGGTTGCCGATGCACTGGCCTATGCACACCGGCAAAACGTGGTGCACCGGGACATCAAGCCTGCCAACATCATGTACTCCCCAGAGGGCGACACGGTCAAGGTGACAGACTTTGGCATTGCGCGCATTACGGATTCCAGTAAAACCAGAACCGGGATGGTGCTGGGCACCCCGAGCTTCATGTCGCCAGAGCAATTGGCCGGCAAGAAAGTCGATGGGCGCTCGGATCTTTACTCTCTGGGTGTCATGCTTTTCCAGATGCTGACCGGTGTGTTACCGTTCAGGGGCGACTCCATGGCGGAATTGATGTACAAGATTGCAAACGAAGAAGCGGAGGATATCCGGACCCTTCGACCAGCGGTGCCGGAGGCACTGGGTCGCATCGTTGCACGGGCGCTGAGCAAGAGGACCGAAGCCCGCTACCAGACTGGCGAGGAGTTAGCGGCCGACCTGCGAAAGGTCCTGGATACCGGTGGTAATCCGGTTGCCGATGCACTGGCCCAATCTTCTGGTAATCTGCGGCCATCGTCAGAGAAAACCGTCGTGTACGAGGCAGCAGTTCCGGGCGGGAAAGTGCATACGGCGAGCGGACAGGGCGGCACCGATATCGAGATTTAAGAACAATGAATTACAAATTTTGTGCAAAGACCGATACCGGGCGCTCACGAGACAACAATGAAGACTCTGTGGCCTACGATGAAATGACCAGGCTCGCTGTATTGGCGGATGGCATGGGGGGTTACAACGCGGGCGAGATTGCCAGTGGCATGGCAACCGCTTTCATCAAGTCCGAGTTGAGCCGGTGGCTCAGCGAGGCGGGAGAAAGTGCCAAATTGCGGGAAGTTCGTCGTGCCATGGAAATCTGCGTGGACAACGCGAACCTGTCGATTTACAACGCAGCCAATTCAAATTCTCACTATTCGGGAATGGGTACTACCCTGGTCATGGGGGTTTTCCGGGAAGATAAATTGTTGGTTGGCCATATTGGCGACTCGCGTTGTTATCGCCTCAGAGGCGGGGAGTTGCAGCAAATCACCAAAGACCACTCCCTTTTGCAGGAACAACTGGATGCCGGGCTGGTGACACCCGAGCAGGCGGCAACGTCTTCGATACGCAACCTGGTGACGCGCGCGCTTGGGGTCGAAGAAATTGTCCTGCTCGAAGTCAACGAGCACTCGGTTGAAATTGGTGACATATATTTGATGTGCTCTGATGGTTTGTCCGATATGGTGGATGATGCAACCATCGGTAAAATTCTTTGTATTCAGGCAGATTTGGGCGAAAAGGCCGGATTTCTGATAGAAGCCGCGAATGAGCATGGCGGACGGGATAACATCTCGGTTGTCATGGTTGAAGTGACGGAAGCTGTGGACAAGAGAGGCTTCTTTGCCCGGCTGCGAGGGAAGTAAAGTGCAATGATTTTTCCAAAATCAAATAACAGGAAAAGGAGCCGGTCATGCCGAAAATGATCGTTTCGATTGACGACGTTGTGATCAAGGAAGTGCAGCTCACCAAGGACCGAACCACCTTGGGACGCAGGCCCTATAACGACATCGTGATTGACAATCTCGCGGTCAGTGGTGAGCACGCGGTCATTCAAATGGCTGGAGAGCAGGTTTTTCTGGAAGACCTCAACAGCACCAATGGAACCTATGTCAACGGCAAAGCCATCAAACGCCAGCAACTGCAAAGCGGCGATGACATTGAAATCGGCAAGTACAGGATCAAATTCGCGGCGGATAGTGCTGGGGATGGTTTTGACAAGACCATGGTCGTTGATCGATCCGTCGTGCAGGCTCCGGCTCCGGCTGCTTCTGGATTTGCCCCGCCCGGAATGGGCGACTCATTAGGTCTGGGAGCCTTTCACGCATCCATCAAGGTTTTAACTGGCGCCGCAGCCGGCCGCGAGGTTCCGCTGACCAAGGTGGTGACGACCATTGGCAAGCCTGGTATTGCGGTGGCTGCCATTACCAAGCGTCAACATGGTTTTGTGGTGCACCACGTTGAAGGCGGCGGCAATCCCTCAGTTAACGGAACGATCATCAGTGCGGAGCCTGTAGCGCTGAAGAGCGGTGATGTGATTGAGCTTGCGGGTACGCAGATGCAGTTTATCCAGACCTGACACGGTCTGTTGCAAGCACCGAATCTGCCAGCCTGTCATCGGTGTTTCCTTGAGTCTACGCGCACGAGAAACCTCTGGCAGGAGCTTGACACGGTCCGGCCTATCGCGCCCAGCATCGGGATACTGCGGATGTCGCATTGATTAACCGGATGCGTCTGAATCCAGAAAAATACTTTTACCAAATGTATTCAGACCGTGTAGCCTCCATGCGTAGACGCTCCTTTGGTCCCCAATGGGATGGGGACACCAATTTCGAGACCAAATGAGGATTCATTTGTGAAAGTACGCGTTCTGGGATGTTCTGGCGCCATTGCAAAGGATTGCAGAACCACTTCTTTCCTGATCGACGGAGAAATCCTGGTGGATGCCGGCACAGGTGCTGGAGACCTCACGCTGGAAGAAATGTGCAGCATTCGCACGGTGCTGTTAACCCATTCCCATCTGGACCACGTGGTGGCTTTGCCGTTGCTTGTTGATGCGATTGCGTCCCGCTGTAGGGGTCCGTTGAAGGTGTATGCACTGGCCGGCACCATTGATGCACTTAAAAAACATATCTTCAACGATGTGATCTGGCCGGATTTCACCTGCATTCCTTCGGCCACTGCGCCATTGATCCGTTTTCATGAAATTGCTGTGGGCCAGACACTGCAGTTTGGCGACAAATCCGTCGAGGTACTTCCTGCAGTCCACACCGTGACTGCCGCAGGATTCGCCGTGACAGCAGGCCGTGGCCATTGGGTCTTCACCGGCGATACCGAGCGCAATCCTGGCCTTTGGGCGCGCATCAATCAACTGAATGTCGCAATGCTGGTGATAGAAACCGCGTTTAGTAACCGGGAGAAGGACCTGGCGCACCGCAGTCTGCACCTTTCGCCCTGCGTGCTGGCCGATGAGCTGGACTCGATTGCTGCAGGTATGCGCTATCCTATTTACATTACCCATACCAAGCCCACTGAAACGGAGATGATCATGGCCGAAATACAGCGGTTTGATCACACCGATCCTGCGGGATCGCATGCAAGCCACGATATACGATGGTTGCAGGTTGGGCAGGAGTTTGAAATATGAGTTCAGTCATGCCACCGGTCAGCGGCGACAGAAATTCAGAGCTGGCCTTCTTTGAATCGCAAAAGCTGCCCTCTCAAAAGCGTGGCATGACGTTTGAAGCATTGTTCTATCGCCAGTTGCACCACGTCACCGCACGCATTCATGAAACTGAAAACCTGGAGCAAATCATGCTCGAGGCGAGCCAGGACATCTGCAAACTGCTGAACGCGGACCGGTTAACCCTCTACGCGGTTAGCGAGGATGGTTCGGCGATTGTTTCCAAGATCAAAACCGGGCTTAACAGCAGCCGGGATCTCAAATTACCCATTTCACCGCAAAGTATTGCGGGCTATGTGGCCTACAGCAAGAAACCCTTGAATCTGGTCGACGTCTATGACGATGACGCGCTCAAGCAGATTCACCCTTCATTGTCGTTCCTGAAGGAGGTCGACAAGCGTTCTGGCTACCGAACCAAACAGATGCTGGTCGCCCCCATTCTGGAAGGCAAGACCTTGCATGGTGTGTTGCAGGTTATCAATAGCAAGAGTGACGAACCGTTTGGGGAGCTCGAACTTGATGGTGTGGCCGAGTTGTGCAAGACGCTGGCCACGGCCATACGTCAGCGCGTTGAGAGATCTGGTGACGCCCCCCGGAAGCGGGCGACCAAATACGATGGTCTGGTGGTGGATGGTTTATTGACCGCGGCGGAGCTGAACCAGTGTGTGCAGGACGCTCGCAACCAGGGGAAGCCTGTGGAGCATTTGCTCATGGCGACCTTCAAACTCAAGCCATCGCAAATCGGCCCGGCCTTGGCAAAGTTCTTTGGCGTACCTTATGAGCCTTTTAACGCTGGACGTATCCGTTCTGAAATGCTGCAGGGTGCATTGAAGCGGGAGTTCGTAGTCGAGCAGGGATGGATTCCGCTGGAAGAATCCCCCGAGGGGCTGGTGATCATGTGCACCGATCCGGAAGCCGTACGTGGCTCCAGGGTGGTACCGCAGGTCTACCCCCGAATTCCCAAGTTCTCTTACCGTGTAACGACCAACGCAGAATTTGAAGAGACCTTGGCCCAGCTGTTTGGTGCGACTGCCGACGGTACGACCATTGACGAGCTTTTGGCCGGCATGGATGGCGCGCCCATTGATGACGGCATGAATGACGACTCGCTGGAGTCTGCGGCTGCCGACAACGAACTGGTCAAGTTCGTGAACAAGGTTATTGTTGACGCCTACAACCAGAAGGTGTCGGACATCCATATCGAGCCCATGCCAGGCAAGTTCAAGACGGGCATCCGGTTTCGCATTGATGGCACCTTACAGCCCTACGTGGAAGTGCCTGCGCATTTCCGCCAGGCCATGGTCACACGCCTGAAGATCATGTGTGACCTGGACATTTCCGAGCGCCGAAAGCCGCAGGACGGCAAGATTAAGTTCAAGAAATATGGCCCCCTCGATATCGAGTTGCGTGTAGCCACCATTCCTTCTGCGGGTGGTGTGGAAGACGTGGTCATGCGTATCCTGGCTGCGGGCGAGCCCATTCCGCTGGACAAACTGGGCCTGACGCCGCACAACAAGGCACGGGTGATCAGCACCATTGAAAAGCCGTACGGACTTTTTTACGTGTGTGGACCTACGGGCTCGGGTAAAACCACCACGCTGCACTCCATCCTCAAACACCTGAACACGCCCGACACCAAAATCTGGACGGCCGAAGACCCGGTGGAAATTACCCAGAAGGGTTTGCGGCAGGTACAGATCAACAAGAAGGCCGGCATTGACTTTGCGCTGGTGATGCGCGCCTTTCTGCGCGCGGACCCGGACATCATCATGGTGGGCGAGTCGCGTGACAAGGAAACCGTGTCCATGGGCGTGGAAGCGTCGCTCACTGGCCACCTGGTGTTCTCCACCCTGCACACCAACTCCGCACCGGAATCCATTACGCGCTTGCTGGACATGGGTATGGACCCGTTCAACTTTGCCGACGCACTGTTGGGCATCCTGGCGCAGCGGCTGGCCAAAAAGCTGTGTGACTGTAAAGAGGCCTATGTGCCCGATGTCGAAGAGCTGCGCCTGTTTGCGGCAGAGTATTCAGAAGAGCTTCGCCACTCCGCCGCCTGGAAGGCTGATTACGCTGGCGAAACCAAAAAACTCGTGGAGAGCTGGACCAAAGCCTACGGCCAGGATGGGCACATCAAGTTCTACCGCCATGTGGGTTGCGATAAGTGCAACAAGACCGGTTACAAGGGCCGTATTGGCTTGCACGAACTGCTGATTGCCGATGACGACATCAAGAAGCTGATCCAGGAACGTGCCCGGGTGGCTGAGATTTTTTCTGCGGCGGTCGAGGGTGGCATGCGCACCCTGAAGATGGATGGCATGGAAAAGATCATGATGGGCCTGACCGACCTCAAGATGGTCCGGTCGGTTTGCATCAAGTGACGCAAGTGTTGACAAAAATGTCACTTGCATCCGGTGTGAGTGACACGTTTTGACAGTGCCAATGCCACTTTTCGACATTAAATGGTTGAAAAGTGGCATATAAGTGGCTCAAATTGGTTGGCATGGAATCTGCTGGATAGAAAGTTCCAGATTTTCTTTTTCTTAACCAAGGAGTTTCAAATGAAGCGTTCTCTGCAAAAGGGTTTCACCCTGATCGAATTGATGATCGTTGTGGCGATCATCGGTATTTTGGCTGCGGTAGCTTTGCCTGCGTACCAAGATTACACCGTGCGTGCAAAGGTATCGGAAGTAATCCTGGCTGCATCGGCTTGCCGCACCAGTATTACTGAGGTCTATCAGAGTAACAATATCGCGTCGTTGCCTGCTGGTGGCAAGTGGGGTTGCGAGTTTGCTACAGGTGCAAGCCAAGGCCCAACGAAGTATGTTTCTCAAGTTGAAACTACTGAGAAGGGTGACATTCGCGTAACGGTTCAGGGTCTGACTCCTCAGATCGCTGCTGGTTCCTTCGTGAGTATGACCCCGACGCTGAGCGCTGCTGGACAAGTGCAAGGTTGGGATTGCGGGCCTACTGGTAATATGCCAGCAAAGTACCTGCCTGGGTCTTGCCGTGCGACTATTACGCCTCTGGGAGCCACTTGGGCGGCTAATTGAGTGATTGGATAAGGTTTACCAAGTGCAATACTTGGGAAAAGGGCTCCTAGGAGCCCTTTTCCCGTTTTAAGGCAACTGAATGGTATTTTTTTTTGCTGCGCTGCTTCTTGGTCTAAGCTGGCTTGTTGCGGAGCATTTCCCGCCGTGGATTAGCTGGCACAACGAGGTCTTTGCGTTTGCAGCTGTGTTATGGCTAAGTGCAGCCGGGATTGGCATATCCAGAAATCAACGCAAATTGAGGATTCCCAACGCAGCTTTGTTCTTTCTCTGTGTCGGATTACTGGTATGTATTCAGTTTGCCTTGTCACAGATTGATTTTTTCGGAGATATTGCGGCCATCTCCTTCTATTTGACCGCTTCCATATTCGCACTGACCTGCGGATTCAATGCCGGTTTGACTACGGATTCAAAAGTCCGCAACCACGTTGACTATTTTGCAATAGTGGTAGTAATTGGGTCAGTCATCTCGGCAGTTATTGTGATTGCTCAGGTGCTTGAGATCTGGGAAGGCTTCGACCTGATATCTCGGATGTCTTCAGGGCGACGGCCTGGCGCCAATCTGAATCAACCCAACCAGCTGGCGACCTTATTGCTCATGGGGGTAGTGAGCTTGGTATATCTGTTCGATGCACGAAGGTTGACCAGCTACCCTGCTTCCTTTATTGCGTTGCTTCTGGCAATTGGTTTTTCAATCACCGAATCGCGGACAGGACTTATTAGCTTTATGGGAATTGTGGCATGGTGGGTTGTGCGCAAACGCCGACACGGGTCACGAATAAGTCTGCCAGTGACATTAGTTGCTAGTGGAGTATTTGCCGCTGCATTTTGGTTTTGGCCGCGAATCTATACGTATATATTTGCAGGGGGAATACCTGTTGTAGGTGTTGCTAAGGTCGACACCAGCGTCGGTACGCGAATGGTCGTGTGGCCTCAGCTAATGGACGCTGCAATGCTCCATCCTTGGTTTGGATGGGGTGCGGGCGGAGTGTCGAAGGCTCAGAATGCGGTCATCGACAAATACGTATCTGGTGAGCCATTTACATACGCGCACAACATCATTCTGGATTTGGTTATCGGGTTTGGAATTCCAATTGCATTCTTGCTGGTCGCCTTTGTGACTGTCTGGCTTTGGAAAAGGGTGCGACTAACCAAGGACCTGGTAACTTGGTACGGCCTCGCTATTGCGTTACCTTTGGGTGTGCATTCGATGCTGGAATTCCCATTTGCGTACGCGTATCTTTTGTTCCCAGTCGTCTTCATGATTGGGGTAGTTGAAGCAAGAGTGGTACCTGTCCAGATAGTGCAATTTCCTCGGTGGCTTGCATCGGCTGGTGTGTTTATTTGTCTAGTCGTGATGGGCTGGAGTGTTCTGGAATATGTGAAGATTGAAGAGGATTTTCGCGTAGCGCGTTTTGAAAGTCTGGGAATGGGTAAAACACCTGATGAATACCAGCGCCCTACAGTTTTTATATTGACCCAGTTGGATGCTCTATCGGAGGTTACGCGGACCGTTCCTGCCCCGGGCATGAAACCAGACCGTATTGAACTTATTCGAAAAGTTGCAATACGGTTTCCTGGGCCTGCGACACAAAACAGATACGCCCTCTCACTTGCTCTAAATGGATACACCGAAGAAGCTCGTCGTCAAATTAAAGTCATTCGAACTCTACATGGTGAAGCCACGTATCGAGCCATCATGCAAAAGTGGCATATATTGGAGGATACAAAGTATCCCCAGTTGCGTGAGTTTATTGAACCATGAACTTTGTTGTCGCGAAGCACATTAAGCGGTAGACCGGCACGGCATGATTGGAGTTGCACTAGTCCTGTTGTTAGCCATTCCTTGGCTGCAGCCTTTTATCTATGGACCAACCCCAACTATTGTTCAATCCCTGTTGGCGTGGTCTTCAAGCTCGACTTGGTGGTTGTTGTGTAACGCGGTTCGTGACGCTGAAAGTGACAGAGTCCACACCATTTCATATGCTTGGATGGTGGCAGCACTGTTAAGCGCGGCTATGGGGTTGACGCAGTACTTCGGTATCGCTGGTATTTTTGGTTCGCTCGTCAATACCGCTGATATTGGGCAGGCGTATGCCAACTTGCGACAGCGCAATCAGTTGGCCACCTTGCTGAACATGGGGCTTGCCGCTGCGTTTGCGTTAACTTTTGACATCAAGAGAAATGTGGCGCAATGGCGTGGGGTGGTCATTCTGTTCGCGGCATTGCTCGCTGCAGCCAATGCCGCAACCGGATCGCGCACTGGTTTTTTTCAGCTTTGGGTACTGATTGCAATGGGTCTTTGGTGGCGGCAAGAACCTAAGTTGCTTTTTTTAACCGCAATTGCATATTCTGTCGCCGCGGTGATGCTGCCGATGCTATCTGGGACAAACCCGTTTGCCAGCGGCATTTTGAGCCGAGTTGCGGAAAACAATCTGGCTTGCACCAGCCGCCTAACCCTTTGGTCCAACGTCCTCCACCTCATCGCCCAAAAACCCTGGCTCGGCTGGGGCTGGGGCGAGCTGGACTATGCACACTTCATCACCCTGTACCCTGGCGAGCGGTTTTGCGACATTCTGGACAACGCGCACAACCTGCCCTTGCATCTGGCGGTGGAGTTGGGCATTCCAGTGGCTGCCGCGTTTTGCGGCGCATGTGCCTGGCTGGTCTGGCGCAACAAGCCCTGGTCCGAGATGGACCCCACACGACAGCTGGCCTGGGGTGTGCTCGCGGTGATCGGGCTGCACAGCATGCTGGAGTACCCGCTGTGGTACGGGCCGTTCCAGCTGGCAGTTGTGTTGTGCACCTGGCTGCTGTGGCGTAGCCCTGAGGCGGATACTGAGCGTGCACCAGGCCCTATGTTTACCCGTGCAGCAACGGGTGCCGCGGCGGTAACCTTGCTCGCGTTCTGTGCCTATGCCGCCTGGGATTACTGGCGCATCAGCCAGATTTATCTGCCACCATCTGCACGCAATGCGGCCTACAAGGACGACACGCTGGCCAAAATTCAGGGCTCATGGTTGTTCCGTGACCAAGTGCGATTTGCCGAGCTCACCACCACGCCACTGGACGAGGACAACGCCGCCCATGTTCATGCACTGGCCAAAGACATGCTGCATTTTTCACCCGAACCGCGTGTGGTGGAAAAAGTAATTGAAAGCGCCGTGATGCTGCACCAGGATGACGAAGCTATGTATTACCTGCAGCGTTACAAGGCGGCGTTCCCTGCGCAGCACGCGCGCTGGAGCGCTGCACTCAAGGTGCCCCAATAGTTCAGCTTCCAGCCACGAAGCTGCCCGATTTGCCGCCGTGCTTCTCCAGCAGTTTCACTTCGGTCATGGTCATGCCACGGTCTACCGCCTTGCACATATCGTAGATGGTGAGTAGAGCGACTTGCACGGCGGTGAGCGCTTCCATTTCCACGCCGGTCGGACCTACCGTCTCGGCCGTGGCTGAGCAGACCACCTGCGCAGCAGCGCCTTGCGTGGCCGGAATGACTTCAAATTCCATGGCCACGCGCGTCAGCGCGATGGGGTGACACAAGGGAATCAGGTCGCTGGTCTTCTTGGCGCCCTGAATGCCGGCAATACGGGCTATGCCCAGTACATCGCCTTTTTTGGCATTGCCCTGCTCAATCATGGCCAAAGTTGCCGGAAGCATCTCAATCCGACCACGTGCAATGGCGATGCGGTGGGTATTGTTTTTGGCGGAAACGTCCACCATATGGGCCTGGCCCTGTGCGTCAAAGTGGGTGAGGGTACTCATAATGTCCACTTTACCTGACCTTCACACGAAGTACTGCGAGTTGATGGCATCCTATGAGCATGTTTTCTGACACTCCCTCGTTTTGGGGCGACCGGCTCAAGGCCAGCGCCGTCCACTTGGGCCTGAGTCTGTGCATCGCGGCGTTGGCGGCGTTGCTGGTCTTTGCCATCTGGTACCCCAACCCTTACCGTGAAATCTCTGGCGGGCGCGAACTTTTTCTGCTACTGGTCGCAGTGGATGTGGTACTGGGCCCGCTGATCACGCTGGCGGTGTTTAACCGCCGCAAGCCCCGCAGGGAGTTGCAGCGCGATCTGGCGGTGGTGGGTCTGATTCAACTTGCTGCGCTGGGCTACGGCTTGTGGACCGTAGCCGAAGCTCGCCCAGTGCACATGGTGTTTGAATACAAAAATTTTCGGGTGGTTCACGCCATTGATGTTCCTCCGGAGTTGCTGTTACAAACCCCGACCGGGATCGATGCGCTGCCGCTTACCGGCCCAACGATGCTGGGCTTGCGCCCTTTCAAGGACAGCAAGGAGAGTCTGGATGCCACCATGGCCGCCCTGCAGGGGGTGACGCTCGCTTCGCGCCCCGACTTGTGGCAACCCTATGAGAAGTCGGTGCCAGAGGTGCTGAAGGTCGCCAAACCGGTTACCGAATTGAAGGTGCGTTTTGCAGATCAGGCGCCAGATATTGACCGCGTGCTCAAGCAGGCTGGCCGGACGGCGCAAAACACGGTCTATGTACCTTTAGCGGGCCGCAAATCCTTCTGGACCGTGTTGCTGGATGCCTCCACCGCGCAGGTGGTGGCGACCGTGCCGCTGGATTCATTCTGATAACTGATTTTTGACAAAAAGTGCTTCCAACCCGCATCAGAATTGCACAAGCAGCTATCGTTTGTATAGCAATGCTGACATGCAATGGCGCCCTGCCGCAAACTGAGCCGGTTCGCAGCACTGGTGTTGGCCTGCCCAATCTGGGCGATGGCAGCGATATGACCCCCAGCGCCGAGCGCCGTCTGGGTGACCGCATAGCCCGCGAGTTGTACCGGGACCCGGACTACATCGATGACCCTGTCATCATGGAATACGTCCAGGGTATATGGCAGCCTCTGCTGGCTGCGGCGCGTTTGCGTGGCGAGTTGCCCCCCGAGTTGGACAGGGCCTACGCGTGGGAAGTATTGCTGAGCAAAGACCGCACAGTCAATGCGTTTGCTCTGCCCGGTGCTTACCTGGGGCTGCACCTGGGGCTGGTGAGTGTGGTGTCGAGCCGCGATGAGCTGGCATCGGTGCTGGCGCATGAACTCAGCCACGTGACCCAGCGCCACATTGCACGGTTGTTGACCCGCCAAAGCGCCCAGACACCCTGGATGATGGGGGCCACGATTCTGGCGGTGCTGGCGGCCAGTAAAAGCGCGGGTGCAGCCAATGCCGTCATCGTGGGCGGGCAGGCACTGGCAGCGCAGAACCAGCTGAATTTCTCGCGCGACATGGAGCGTGAGGCCGACCGGGTGGGTTATGGCGTCATGACGCAGGCGGGCTTTGCTCCGCAGGCCTTTGTTTCCATGTTCGAGAAGCTGCAGCAGGCTGCGCGGCTCAATGACAACGGCAACTTCCCCTATTTGCGAAGCCACCCGCTGACCACAGAACGCATGGCCGACATGCAGGCGCGCATTCCCGTTACGGATGGCAGGACATCCAGCGCCTTGACCATGGAGCATGCCCAGATCGCCGCGCGAGCCAGGGTGCTTTCCAATGGCAACGTGGATGCTTTGCGCAACTGGGCCGGCGAAGTGGAGCCAGCCCGGCTGGCCCGCCTCACGCCGGCGGCGCAGGCTGGTGCCCTGTATGGCGCAGCATTGGCGGCGGGCAAGCTGCGTGATTTCACTGCCGCCCAGGCCCTCATGGTGCGTCTGGAGGGCATGGTGGCCGGCAACCCAGCTGCCACGCGCCTGACCCGCCTGCTGGAAGCCGAGCTGGCGCTGGCGCAGGATGTGCCCGCCAGGGCGCTGCAAATCCTTCAGAGCCAGCCGGAGGGGGGGCGAGCCGTGCAGTTGCTGCAGGCGCAGGCGGCGGTGATGGCAGGCCAGGCTGCGCAGGCCACACAGAGCCTGCAGACCTGGCTGGTCGATCACCCGCGCGATGCCATGGGTTGGCAATTGCTGGCTTCCGCCTATGCGGCACAAGGCAAGAGTCTGAGTGCTGTCCGCGCCGAAGCGGAAGTCAACATTGTGCAAATGGACTATGCCGCCGCGCTCACGCGGCTGAAGGCCGCTCAGGACCTGGCGCGCAAGGGCACAGGGGCTGGTGACTACATCGAGGCGTCCATCGTTGACACCCGTACGCGGCAGGTGGAACTATGGATTCGGGAACAGGCGCTCGAGCGCTGAGTTGACCACCAAGCCCAGCACGGTGTAGATCAGAGAGCCAATCAGTGCAGCGGTGAAACCCTGCACCTGAAAACCATCCAGAATACCCGCGGCGGACCAGAACATCAGCGCGTTGATGACGAACAGGAACAGGCCCAGTGTCAGCATGGTCACTGGCAGCGTCAACACCACCAGAACCGGGCGCAGGATCGCGTTGAACAAGCCGATGACCAGCGCCGCAATCAGCGCAGAAGAAAAACTCTGCACCACCACCCCGCTGTAGAGGTGGGCCACTGCCAACAGGGCGGCTGCGCTCAGCAGCCATTTTGCAAGTAGTTTCATGGGTGCAGCATAGCACCCACCCGTTACAGTTCGGCAGGTTTTGTAGAGCGTTGACTCCACCAGCCGGCCAGCAGGACACCGGTCACTGCGACGGCGTACAAGCCCCAGCGGGCGATGGTTTGCATGTCTGCACCGGTGTCGGCAGCCCCACCAAAAATACTACTTAGCAGGGGCTCACTGACGATCATCTTGGCTGCAGTAAAGGCCAGCACGGCAGAGCCCAACTGGATGATGGCCGGAAAACGGTCCACCAGCTTGAGCACCACTGAGCTGCCAAACACCACAATGGGCACACTCACCAGCAGGCCAATGATGACCAGGTCAAACGAGCCGTGCGCTGCGCCGGCCACGCCCAGCACGTTGTCCACACCCATCAGGGCGTCGGCCACGATGATGGTCTTCATGGCGCCCCAGAAAGTGTTGGCCATCGGGCCATCATGCTCCCCCTCGCCCTGGTTTGCCAGCAGCTTGTAGGCAATCCACACCAGGCCCAGCCCGCCAACGAGCATCAATCCCGGAATTTTGAGTAGCCACACCACGCCAACGGTCATGACAGAGCGCACGACGATGGCGCCCACTGTGCCCCAGACAATGGCTTTTTGTTTGAGATGGGCCGGCAGGTTGCGTGCGGCCAGCGCGATCACGATGGCGTTGTCGCCAGCGAGGACCAGGTCAATGAGAATGATGGCGAGCAGAGCAGACCACCAGGGAGCAGACATAAATTCCATAAGAATTTCCAGGTTCAGGACACTTGATTCCCGAAACCTGCGCTGTTCGATATGAGTTTGGGGCACTGTGGGCACCGCAAGCGCACTTCGATCCAGCCGGAGTCGGGCTGCAATCGAAGGTCTTGCTCAGTCTGGCGGATGTCCACCAGACCCAACAAGCCGGAAGCCTGGGCTTCGTACTGACGACTTGCTGTTGACCGTTGCAAACGGCAACGGGCGGGAGCTACTCCCCTTCGCACCACCATTGCACCACAAAGCCAACAAGCCTTTGGTATGCAGGGTTTTTGGTGGCGCGCGCGACAGGCTATGATGCGCCTCCCCTCAAAGGCACTATGGCAGGCATTCACATCACTGACATTGAGTCGGCTATCAACTACTGGCGTGCGCGCGAACCCTCGTCCGACGGCGTGGCTCTCCCAGCGCCCACACGTGCGCTGGCCGAGGTGTATGCACTGCTGGTGTACTACCACGAGACCGAGGCCGACGAGTTCTCCATGCCACCCAAGGCACTGGCCGCCTGGCTGGAGTGGTACCGCAGCACACCCGATACGCCCTGCATTGCCATTTGCTCCACCAGCCAGGGCGATGAAGAGTGCAAGGGCTGTGGTCGCAGCTTCTCCGAGGTGCAGTTGTGGACCGAAATGCGGCCAGCCGAGAAACGGGCGACCTGGCGGCGCATCACGCAGGAAGGGACAGCATGGCGGTTCAACAAATATGCCGAACGCGCCGCCGAAGGTGCACCGAATTTGCTACCAAATCAATAGCTGTTTGCGCAAGTTCTGTGCGGGTTTCAGGCTGATTTGACGACTATTTCCAGCGAATCAGCTCGATGTCCACTGCGTTGGCCGCATCGCCCAGCGTCAGCACGTTTTCCTGAATGGTGGCCTGCAACTGCATGCTGCGTTGCGCCAGCTGAGCCAGCGCCTGCGAGGTGGCGGACGGAAGGCGCCACACCTGCAGCTTGTCCAGCCGGCTGAGTTTGTTCTGGATGCCCTTCCACCAGATGTCGGCGGAGTGGGCAAAGCAGTACAACAGCACCGCGTCGGCCTTGTTGCAGGCCTTGCTAATTGGCTTTTCTTCGGGCTGACCCACCTCGATCCACAGGCGCTTGTGGCCGGTGAAGTCGGTGAGCGATACATCTGGGTCTTCCACGTCCGACAGGCCCGCGCCAAATGCCAGCGTGCCGTCGCCATTGCACTCGCTTTGCAGCTTGTAGGCGTTCAGCGCCAGCGCCACCAGGCGCACCATCATGCGTTCGTCGGTCTCGCTGGGGTGGCGGGCCAGGGTCAGCGCATGGTCGGCGTAGTAGCTGTGGTCAATGTCTGCAATCTGCAGGTTGGCCTTGTAGATGGTGGATTTAAGCGCCATCAGACGCGTTTCGCAAGTTCGGAGGCCTTACCTGTGTAGCTACCGGGCGTCATCGCCAGCAGGCGGTCTTTTTCGCTCTGGGGCAGGTCCAGCCCGGCGATAAAGCCCTGCATGAGCTCGCGCGTCATGGCCGCGCCGCGGGTGAACTTCTTGAGTTGCTCGTACGGTTGGGGCAGGCCAAAGCGGCGCATCACGGTCTGGATCGGTTCGGCCAGCACTTCCCAGGAAGCGTCCAGGTCTTCGGCAATGGCCACCTCATTGATTTCCAGTTTGTTCAGGCCGGTCATCAGTGAGCTGTAGGCCAGCACTGCGTAGCCTAATGCCACACCGATATTGCGCAGTACGGTGGAGTCGGTCAGGTCGCGCTGCCAGCGGGAGATCGGCAGCTTTTCGCTCAGGTGGCGCAGCACCGCATTGGCAAGACCCAGATTCCCTTCGGCATTCTCGAAGTCAATCGGGTTGACTTTGTGCGGCATGGTGGAGGAGCCCACTTCGCCGTCTTTCAGGCGTTGCTTGAAGTAGCCCAGGCTCACATAGCCCCAAATGTCACGACTCAGGTCGATCAGGATGGTATTGGTGCGCGCCACGGCATCGAACAACTCGGCCATGTAATCGTGCGGTTCGATCTGAATACTGTAGGGCTGAAAAGTCAGGCCCAGGCCCAGCGGCTCGGGTGTCTCGATGACCTTTTTGCTGAAGGATTCCCAGTCAAAGTCGGGCCAGGCGCTCAGGTGGGCGTTGTAGTTGCCCACGGCGCCATTCATCTTAGCCAGCATCTTGATGGAAGCAATGCGGTCACAAGCTGTCTGCAGGCGTACCACCACGTTGGCGATCTCCTTGCCCACGGTAGTGGGGCTGGCGGTTTGACCATGGGTGCGGCTGAGCATGGGCACGTCGGCGTAAGCATGGGCCATGTCGCGCAGCTTCAGGCTGATCTTGTCCAGCGCCGGCAATACAACGACGTCTCGCGAGGAGCGCAGTTGCAGGGCATGGCTGGTGTTGTTGATGTCTTCGCTGGTGCAGGCAAAGTGCACAAATTCGCTGGCGTGTTCCAGTTCAGGCCGCGCTTCGAATTTTGATTTGATCCAGTATTCCACCGCTTTCACGTCATGGTTGGTGGTCTTCTCGATGACCTTGATGGCTTCGCCATCCGCTTCCGAAAAGTTCTTCACCAGGCCCAGCAAGTAAGTACGTGCTCCGGGGCTGAGGGGCTTGAATTCGGCGAAGCCTGCATCGCTGAGGGCGATGAACCAGGCCACTTCCACCTGAACACGGCGGTGCATGTAACCCAGCTCACTGGTGAGGGGGCGCAGGGTGGCGAGCTTGGCGGCATAGCGGCCGTCCAGCGGGGAGAGGGCGGAAATGGCAGAGAAAGTCATACCCGAATTGTAGGTTGTACGCCACAAACTCCCATGGGACCTTGTAGCCGGGACCCTGTGGATAGAATGAAAGCTCCTGAAACAGCTGCCAGCCCATGAAATTACTCGGATCCACCTCCAGCCCCTATGTACGCAAAGTGCGCGTCGTGATGGCGGAGAAGAAACTCGACTACACCTTTGTAACCGAGGATGTGTGGAGCGCTGACACCACGATTGCCTTGAGCAATCCGCTGGGCAAGGTGCCCTGCCTGATCATGGAAGGGGCCGAGGCCCTGTTTGATTCCCGTGTCATCGTGGAGTATCTCGATACCTTGTCTCCTGTGGGTAAGCTCATCCCCACCGTGGGCCGCGAGCGCGCCGAAGTCAAGACTTGGGAAGCGCTGGCCGACGGCCTGCTGGATGCGTCCATTCTGGCGCGTATGGAAAGCATCTGGCCCGACCGCACCGAGGCGCAGCGCTGCCAGGCATGGATCGACCGCCAGATGTCCAAGGTCAGGGCTTCGGTCAAAGCCATGGACCATGGCCTGGGGGACAAGCCTTTTTGCTGTGGCATCCACCTCAGTCTGGCCGATATTTCGGTGGGCTGTGCGCTGGGCTACCTCGACTTCCGCTTCCCGCAACTGGACTGGCGCTCTGAGTACCCCAGCCTGGTCAAGTTGCACGACAAGCTGATGCAGCGGACTAGCTTTACCGACACCGTCCCGCACTGATGGGTAAGCACCAGGAGTGGTGCTTACATAGGTTTACACAAATTGGCTCGCCACTGGCAGTGACTGCACGTACAGTGCAGTCATCATGGCGAACTACAAAACGATCTACAAGTGCCGCGACTGCGGTTGCACCAGCTACCAACCTGTGATTGGTCGTGCGCAGAGCGGCGCCCTGCTGCCCACCGGGCAGTACAAGTGCACAGGATGCCGCAACGTGTTTGACACCATTCGAGAATGGTGGGAACCACGGCGCAACGTCGAGTTCCAGCCCAGCCGTTTCTCCAACGCTTGAGCGTTTCCCGCCTAGTGGGTGTTTCAGCTATTGGCTAGCTATTCGCGCGCTTCTTCAGCCAGTGCATCAGGCTGCCGATCCAGGGCAGCTTCTCATAGAGTTCTTCGGCAGCATCCCAATAGTCTCTATGTAGGGTGACCAGCCCGGCGTCCGAGAACACCAGGTGGCTTGAACCCAGGATCAACTGTTCTTCGTCCTTTTTAAAGTTACGAAATCTGAACCGGAACTCCCAGGTCAGAAAGCACTGGTTGCCCTGCACGATCCGTTCCTGGACCACAAAGCGCGGCGAGTCCAGTGCCACAAACATGTGGTTGAAGATCTTCTGGATTGCCGGCAACCCGGTGACATCGTTGAACGGATCCTTGAACCTTGCCTGTGGCGCGTAGAAGCGCGGCATGTCTGCCACGGAGGCAGGCGTCAGGCCCTCAAAATACGCCACCAGGCGCGCAGCAGGGTCGCTTGTTCCGAGGTCGTAGGCTGCAGGCAGGTTCATGATGTGGCGCGGCTGACCAGCTGAAAGAATAGACGGTTGGGCAGCATGCGCAGGGCACGCATCCAGAGGGTAAAGCGTTTGGGGAAATGTATCTCGAATGCCCCCTGCGCCCAGCCCTTCATGATGGCCGTTGCCGCTTGCGCCGGTGTCAGCAGGGCCGGCATGGCGAATTCATTGGCAGCGGTTAGCGGCGTTTGCACGAAACCCGGATTGATGAGGGATACGCCAATACCCTTGTCGTGCAAATCCAGGTACAACGTTTCCGCCAGATTGATCAATGCAGCTTTGGTTGGACCATACGCCAGGCTGTTGGGCAGACCACGGTAGCCGGCGACGCTACCGACCAGGCTGATATGCCCCTGCCGACGTGCCAGAAGCGCAGGCAGAACCGATTCGAGAACATGGATGGCGCCGTGGTAATTCACCTCCATATGGCGCAACATGTTGCCAACATCCAGGGCAACGGCGCGCATGGCCTTGTAGTGACCTGCGCAATACACCACGCAGTCCAGCGGGCCCTGGGCCAGCAGCGTCTGGGCGGCCATTCTGACAGCTGCACGATCGGTGGCATCCAGTGCCAGTGCCAGGCTACCAGGGTGGTGGACAACAAACGCTTCCAGTAGTGCAGCGTTACGTGCGGAGACGACAACCCTGGCCCCCGCCGCGTGCAATGACTGGGCAGTGGCCAGCCCAATTCCGCTGGAAGCGCCAACGATCCATACGGTCTTACCGCTCCAATCGATGATCGGTGGATTCAGTGGTGCAAGAAAACTCATGACGCGCGCCTGGTGAATGACAGGGTGACTTCCCCCAGTCGCACGCCAAACTTGGTCATCGTTGCCTTGTTGAGCATGACTGCATCGGTCATCAGGTACATCCAGTCATCGAACTGCACCTCAACCACCCTGCTGTCTACCGGCAGACTCAGTGTGTAATTCCAGTGGAACGCGTTGCCACGGGTTTGTCCCTGTGCAATGCCGATCACATCGTCTGCGGTGCCGGTGTAGCGTCCATCCGCGAGTTTCTTGAGGCGCCAGATGCGTTTCTGCTTTGTGCCATCCGAATAGGTGAAGTCTTCATCAAGAACCCCCTCGTTACCTTGCCAACTGCAGCGCATCACCACAGTGAAACGTTTGACCACCGTACCCGAGCGGTCGGTGAACACACCGTAAGCGTCCAGTATTCCGCTGAAATACCGCTGCAGGTCCAGTACCGGTCTTTCGCTGGCGTAGGTGTCGATCTGTTGTGAAGCACAACCCGCGAGCCAGGGTATCACCGCGGCAGTGGCAGAGTTCAGGAGCAAGCGTCGTTTCATGGGGTCTTTCGAAGAATCAGGAGATAGAGCAGCGCAGCTGCCAGCAATTTGAGGGCGCAGGGCAACAGGCAGTAAGCCCAAGTCAGGGTTTGCAGGGCCTGCGGGTCGCGCGCGCCCGGCATATAGCCCAGCAGGCTCAGTGCGGGTAGTGCGATACCTGCAGCCAGGGCCAGGTTGAGCTTGGTGGCAAAGTTCCACCAGCCAAAATAGGCACCTTCGGACTGCCCCCGGTCTCCGTTGTCGGCAATGGTTCCGGCCAGCAGGGCGCCGGGCAGGGCAAGGTCGGTGCCCAGGGCCACACCAGAGAGTGCGCACACCACGACGAACGCACCAATGTCGCCTACACCAAGTTGGGCTGCGAATATGAAAATGCCAACCGACAGCAGCATGCCCAGTCCCCAGGTGCGGGCCAGCCCCAGCCGCTTGACCACCAGCAGCCACATCGGCAGTGCCAGCGCGGCACACACAAAATAGCCGCCCAGGAAAACAGGCTCCATGGAGGTAGGTGCCTGCAGGCGGTCCTGCACAAAAAACAGGATCAGCGTGGCAGGCACTGCGCTGGCAATACCGTTGACCACAAAGACTGCCAACAGTGCACGAAAGGCGGGGCGCGAAAACGGCAGCCAGATGGAGGGTGTGGCATAGCTCTCGAAGCCGGCCTCCAGCGGGACCATTGAGGGACTGCGCGCAATGGTCCAGGCACCCAAGCCAGCAGCAAGTGCTACAAAAAACAGAGCGGTTGCTGCAGGAAGACCAAGGGCTGTCGGCGCGATTGAAGCCAAAACAACACCTAACAACCCCAAACCCTCGCGCCAGGCCACAATCTGGCTGCGTTGCATTTCATCGCCTCCCAGGCGGGCGCCCCAAGCCTGGTGCAGGATGCTCAACGCACTGTACGCAATGTAGGTGAGCAGCAGGCTGCCCAAGGCCCATGCTGCCAGCGCATAGGTGTTGCGTACCAGCGGGAAGAACAGCAGGCCAAAGCCCAGCCCGAGTGCCACGCTGGCAGCAGCTGCCCACCGCAGAACGGACCGGGTTGTGTGTCGGTACAGCCGATCGCTCCAGCGCCCAAGCAGAGGGTCGATGAAGGCATCCAGCATGCGCGCGCCCAGCAGGATTGCTCCCAGTGTGGCCAGCGGCACGCCAAACTCACGCGCATAGTAATTGGGCAGTAGCACATACAACGGTAGCGCCACAAATGCCAGCGGCAATCCCATCAGCCCATAGCGCCAACCATCACGCCAGGTGAATGACGCGTGGGCAACCGACGGTATGCTATGTGGAATCATGGGCGGATTTCAGGACGCCACTCTGCCCAGCAGCTCACTGCGCAAGCGCGGTTCACTGGTTGTTTCGGACAACCAGATCCCGAAGAACAATCGGCTGAAATCAGTATCCCGGATGGTGGCACGCGCCTGCCCGTTGAACCAGAATTTTGCGCCAGAGGCCGGGGTGTGCAAACCTGTGATGCGGTCACCCTCGCCCACATCAGGGAACGCGTCCTGCATGGCTGTGAGCCAGTTCTTCTCGGTATCGGCTGCGAGTGCTTCGGCGCGACGCATTTCCTTGAGCGAACGCTCGGCAATGGCCTTGCCACTCAGCGAGCGCAGATAGGTGAGTTCCAGCGCCAGACCATGTTGGGCATACGTTGCAACCTGAAACCCCGGACTGACCCACAGTCGGGCGTCGTACACACTCAAACCAAAATACCGAAAACGGCTGCTGCCGGCGAACTGCGCTCCGGGCAAGGCGTCGCCAATTTCCTGGGGTATGGAGGCTTGTGCATAAGCGGTGGATTGCAGCTTGTCCAAGGCGATCATTCCCAAAGGTAAAGCACCTGTAGCGAGAACGGTGCGCCGGTTCAGACGGGTCGGCATGGTCAGGACGCACATTTGCGCAGGGTGTACTGAACCACGTCAATGTTTTTCTCATCGAAGGCGGCTTCGCAATACGACAGGTAGAACTCCCAGATACGCATGAAGCGCTCATCAAAGCCCGCGGCATGCACTTCAGCACGGCGTTCCAGGAAGGCATCGCGCCAGCGGCGCAACGTCTCGGCGTAGTCGTGACCAAAAGCATATTCATCGACCACTTCCAGACCGGCAGCCTGCGCCCGTGCGCGAAATGCACTGGGGCTGGGCAGGCAGCCACCCGGAAAGATGTACTGCTGGATAAAGTCGGTGGATTGCAGGTAGCGCTCGAATAAGGCGTCATCAATCACAATGCTCTGGACGCATGCATGGCCGCCGGGTTTGAGAAGTTTGGACACCGCAGCAAAGTAGGTGGACCAGTACTCGCTGCCGACCGCTTCGACCATCTCGATCGAGCAGATGGCATCGAACGGCGCATCGTCGATATCGCGATAGTCCTGCAAGCGCAAATCGGCCTGGTGCTCGGCTCCCAGCCGTTGCATGCGTGCATTGGCAAACTCAAGCTGCTCAGTGCTGAGCGTCACTCCGGTGATGGTTGCCCCCAATTCGGTGGTCGCCACTTCGGCCAGCGCACCCCAGCCGCAGCCAATTTCCAGCACACGGTCTCCCGGCTTGACCTGGCTTTGCTGCAGCGCGCGGCGCACCTTGGTCTTTTGCGCCTGCGCCATCGGCTGGGAATAGTCACCCTGGAAGATGGCGGCCGAGTAATTCATGGTCTCGTCCAGCCAGAGGGTGTAAAACGCATTGCCGAGGTCATAGTGTGCGTGGATGTTTTTGCGGCTGTTGGCGTGGGTGTTGCGATTCAACAAGTGCCGGGCGCGGTAGAAAAGGCGCCCCAGCCAGCTGCCGTAAATTACGCCTTCCACCTCGGCACGGTTCTTCACAAGCACGCGCAACAGTTCGGTCAGGTTGGGGGTAGTCCAGTCGCCGGCGATAAAACTTTCGGCAAAGCCAATATCACCGGACTTGAGCGCAGCGGAAAACACATTCCAGCTGTGCAGCTGCAGCGTTGCGTGCGGCGCAGCATCGCCACCAAACCGCTGCATACTGCCATCGGGCAGTTGTACTGTCAGGCTGCCGTGGCGCAACTTCTGCAATAACTTGAGCACAGTGCGCCCGGCGCTGGGCGTTCCTTGGGGCAGTGCAAAGGTTTGGACGGTAGTGGTGTTGAGTGTGTTCATCGTGGGCTCGCTGCTGTGGCGTTATCGGGTGGTGAACGAGGTGGGTGGTGCGGGTTTGCCAAAGAATGGAACCTTCTTGACTAACAGCTTGAGGGCCTGCCAGTGGATGCGGGCGACCACGCCCAGCGTCATGGCCGGATAGCGCCAGAGGGCGCGGCGCACGCTGCCGGCATTGAGCGCTTCGAGGTGGCCGCTGACGCTGGTTTCGATCAGCGGACCGGTGGCATCGTCATAGTCGATCCGTGCAACGGTGCGGCTCAGGTCGGGAGTGAGCATGAAGCGAAAGCGGTAGCCGCCTTCTATCGGGCAAAACGGCGAAACATGGAACACTTTAGTGGCGCGCAGTTCCACGCCAAAACGGGGTGCATCCAGCAGATAGCAATGGCGCTCGCCAAAGGTGTTGTTCACTTCCACCACGATGGCGCGCAGGCTGCCATCCATGCGGTGGCAGTACCAGAAGCTCACCGGCTTGAAGGTAAATCCCAGCACGCGCGGATAGGTGTGCAGCCACACCTCTCCATCCGCCCCGGCGATGCCCTCGCTTGCAAGCAGGGCGTCCAGCCAGGCCAGTGCGCCGCCCTGCTCGGGATTGCGGCCGTCGCCGTGGTCTTTGTCAAAAAAACTCAAGGCCGCAAAGCGGTTGCGCGCCAGGGTGCCTGGGCCAATGCGGTCCAGGGTGCGCATGGGCAGCATCAGGAAGTAGGTGCCATAGACAAAGGCGTTGCGAACGGGTTTGAGCCGGGTGTGGCGCACTTCCCCGAATCCGAGCAAGGCCTGTACGGGTGCCGGGGTCATGCCGTTGCACCTTGCAACAGGAGGGCGATGCGCGCTGCCACATCCAGTCCGGATTTGAGCCCATCTTCGTGAAATCCATAGCCCGTCCAGGCACCGCAAAAGAAAGTGTGGTGTTGGCCCTGGAGCCGCTCGACCTGGGTCTGCGCGCGGATGGCGTCTAGGTCAAAAACCGGGTGGGCGTATTCAAAGCTTCCGTGGATGTGCTCGGGCGCAATGTCGCGGACCGGGTTGAGGGAGACCACCACACTTTGTCGGAACGGAAGGGGTTGCAGCCTGTTAAGCAGGTAGTGCAGGCACACCCGGGTGGCGTCCTGCCGGTCATTGGTACTGCGCTCGTAATTCCACGAAGCCCAGGCGCGCTTGCTGGTGGGCAGCACTGAGGTGTCAGTGTGCAGCACCGCGCGGTTGGGCTGGTAGCGGATGGCGCCCAGCACGCTGCGCTCGGTGCGGCTGGGTTCGCTCAGCAAGGCCAGTGACTGGTCGGAATGGCTGGCCATGACGACCTTGTCAAATCGCTCGGTCTGGCCCCGCGATGTGACCAGCACGCCCTGGGCATCGCGCTCTACCAGGTTGACCGGGGTTTTGAGCCGCTTGTCTGAAATTCTGGACACGATGCGTTCCACATAGTGGCGTGCTCCGCCGGTCACAGTCCACCACTGGGGGCGGTTGCTGACCTGAATCAGGCCGTGGTTATGGCAGAAGCGGATCATCGTGGCGACAGGAAACTTCAGCATTTGGTCAGTGGGGCAGCTCCAGATGCAACCCAGCATCGGCAGAAAGTACCAGTCGCGGAACTCGGCGGACAAACGGTGCTCCACCAGAAAATCGCGCAGCGGCTGCATCAGTTCAGCCTCGGCATTGCGCAGCGCAATGGCGGTGGCCAGTTGATTGAAGCGGACGACGTCGCGCAGCATGCGCAAGAAGCGTGGATTGAGCAGATTGCTGCGCTGGGAAAAAACGGTGTTGAGCGAAGAGCCGCTCCATTCCAGCGCCTGTTCACCGCGTGCGCCGGGAACCTTCACCGAAAACGACATGTCGGACTTGGCAGTCTCTACCTTCAGCTCGGCTAGGAGCGCAATCAGGTTCGGGTAGGTTCGCTCGTTGAAGACCAGAAAGCCAGTGTCCACGCCATGGGTGATCGTTCCCTGAGGGCCGGGCAAAGTGAGATCCACAGTATGGGTGTGGCCACCGAAATAACCGCCTGCCTCAAACAGCGTGATGTCGGCCTTGCCTGCCAGTTTGTGGGCAACAGCTAGACCGGAGATGCCGGAACCAATAATTGCGATTTTCATAAAATAACGTTTCGGCTATTTTGTGACTGATTAGTATTTTATCGCATCAATAAGTTTTATAACCTCTTTATCAAGAGGGTTAACAGTTCTTCAGGAAAGGCTGTCTGCATAGGGCAGCCAGCAAAGGCGCTGGGTTTACCAGGGGCGGTCGGAGGCCGAGGCTACGGTCAGGGGCAGCATGCGGTCCAGGTTGATCTTGACCTTTACCTCGCGGTGCGGAACGCTGGCCAGAATGCGGTGTTCACGCGCAGCGGAGTCCCGGATGATAGGTTCGCCGGTGGGCATGCCAGTTCGGTTGACCACGACTGCTACCTTTGGTGTGGAGGTGTTCATCCCGCGTTTGATGACCACTGCAATCTCGTCGGTGGCCAGCCGCACGAAGGAACCGGGCTGGTAAATACCCACTGCCTTGATAAGGGCCGCGCCGGCCTCATCGACCTGGTGGTTTTCATCAAAATAGCAGGCCTGCATGGCAGCGGCCGGAGAGATGGGCGCACGCGACGCCCGGGGCGCGAGCCGTGCGGCAAACATGTCCGCGCGCTGGACCAGCCGTGCCAGGCGCTGGGCTGGGTTTTTTTCC
The DNA here is from genome assembly GCA_028868305.1 of Burkholderiales bacterium. GTDB lineage: Bacteria > Pseudomonadota > Gammaproteobacteria > Burkholderiales > Burkholderiaceae_C > Allorhodoferax. Next base: position 48,125 of record JAGWUS010000009.1, read on the forward strand.
CGTAGCGGACCAGGTGCCAGGCGATGGTGGTCCCGCACGGCTTGGATCCAGACCGGATCGCCCACACCCAGGGCCCGTAGCAACTCACTGGACGCCTGTGCATGGTGATCGATGATGGCCTTTTGCGCAGCAGTGGGAGGCTCCACCTGCAGCGCCAGCCGGTCTTGCAGGTCGGTCATGCACAGATTCATGGTCAGTGCTGTCTTGCGCAGTGTGGTTTCCACGATGTCGGGCCAGTTCAGCACTTCATGCGACGCCATGGCGCACATGACGCTGACAAGCATGGCATGGGTGGCGCTGTACCGCTGCGTTTCTGTAGCAGAAAGGTGAATCAGCGCAAACAGGGTGCCGTCGGGATTGCGCCGAGTCTGTTCGCTGAGGACCTGGTCGATACGCTCAAGCCGGCTCTGGAAGGACTCCGGGTTGGTGTCGCGCAGCAGGTAGTTGGTCTGCACCTGCAAATCCAGCCAGTCAATGCGGCTATCTTCGGCCACGCGTTTTCGGGCGGCGTCGGCCGACATCTTGATGCCGGCGATCTCTCCCAGTGGCTTCTCGCTGCGAACCAGTGTCTGCAACTGGTCGACATAGGCGCGATGCAACACCTCCGAGTCGGCCACGTCGATAAAAATGCCTCTGCCACGGCCGGCGATATCTTCCAGATGGGCCCGCGACTCGACGACGTACGACTTTTTCGCCAGCAGTACGCCGTCCTGGTCCACCAGAGGGAACGGAAGCGGCTGTCCGATGCGGATGGAGTCAAGACTGACGGGAACGAGGTTCATACAGCGACAAATTATGCATGGGGCGCCAAGCCCTGAAAGCCGGAAATGAGGGGCAAGCACCCGGCAGACCCGCCCTGATAGCATGGCGGCCATGCAAGCCCATGACACCCCACCCGCCTTTCTCGCCAAGATTTGCCAGCGCACGGAGTTGCCGCAAGCGCTGCAACGTCTGCCCCGCCCCTGGGTGTTCACCAATGGTGTTTTTGATGTGTTGCATCGGGGTCACGTGATGTACCTGGCACAGGCGCGCGCTTTGGGTGGAAGCCTGATCGTGGCTCTCAATACCGACGCTTCCGTGCGCCGGCTGGGCAAGGGCGACGACCGGCCATTGAACCAGGATATGGATCGTGCGATCGTCATGGCGGCCCAGGAAGCAGTGAGCCTGGTGACCTGGTTTGACGAAGACACGCCGGTAGAAATCATTGGCGAGATTCGGCCCGATATCCTCGTTAAGGGCGGTGACTACGACATGTCCAGATTGCCCGAGACCAGGCTGGTGGAAAGCTGGGGCGGCCATTCGCTGGCCTTGCCGTTTGTGCAGGGTTACTCCACCACCAGGCTGGTGCAGAAGATCCGTGCGGGTTGATTGGCGCCGGCTGCTCAGTACTTGAAAACCATCACGTCAAGCTTGAGGGCGCGGATTTTCTTTGCCGCGGCATCTGCCTTGGCACGGGTGGGGTACGGCCCGACCCGCACCCGGGTGCGTTGCCCGTCTGTGCTGGCGACTACTTCGGTGAACACCGGCAGGCCGGCGCCTTCCAGCTTGCTGTAGGCCTTGCTGGCGTTGCCAGGTACCGCATACAGGCCGGCATTGACGTAGAAGCCATGGGCCAGTACCGACGTTGCCGACGCTGCCACAGGCGCCCTGGCCGCAGGTTCAGTCACCGCAGGGGCTGATGCTGGCGGCAGGGGTGAAAGCGCCACTGGCGCCGTGGGGCTTTGTGCTACGACAACGGGGGCAGATTTCACGTTTTCAATGCAATCCGCGCAGGTGCTGCTGGTTGCTGCAGGGGCTTGCGCTTTTAGCTCGGCCGGTGCGGTTTCGGCCGGCGCGCTGGGTCCAGCGGGCCAGAGGGAGCAGGCGCTGAGCAGCGCTGCGCAGGCGAGGAAAGTGACTGCAAACAGGCCGGAGCGCAGGTGGCGGGTGTCTTTCATGGCCGGGAATTCCTGAAGAAATATGTGCGAAAAATAGCCGAAGGCTGCGTCAGAATTGCACAAACAGCTATCAAAAATATAGCATTCTAATATGACCCAAATATGGCCGCCCAGAGTGCCAGGCCTGCCTTGCGCTCCTCCACGGCTTGTGTCAGATCTACTTGTGTGGGCTCTTCATTCAAGCGTGCACGGTGCTGGATCTGCCGCAGCGCGCGATAGGCCTGTGCCGCTTGCTCGCCGGTATCGCCAGGCAACAGGCCGCAGGCTTGGGCGCGCTGCAACAGCGCAATATTGCCCACGTTGGCCCGTAGTTCGGTGTGCCTGTGCCCCTGGGACAGCACCAGAAACTGCACCACAAACTCGATGTCCACCATCCCGCCGGGGCTGTGTTTGACGTCAAACTGGTCGGCCTTGACCGGGTGGGCGGCGCGGACCCGGGCGCGCATGCTGGCGATTTCTTCGCGCAGGGCCTGCTCTTCGCGCTGTGTGCCAATCACGGCTTCGCGCACGGCATCAAACCGCGCCTGCAGTTCGGGTGCACCCAGCACGCAGCGTGCCCGCGTCATGGCCTGGTGTTCCCAGGTCCAGGCGGTGTTGCTGCCGCGCTGCTGCTGGTAGTTGGCGTAGGAGGTGAAACTGGTCACCAGCAGCCCCGAGTTTCCGTTGGGGCGCAGGGCGGTGTCGATCTCGTACAGGTCGCCTTCGCCGGTTTTGACGGTCAGCCAATTGATGAGCTTGCGCACTAGCGCCGCATAGACCTCGCCGGCACGGTCGTCCTCGTCATCGTAGACGAACACGATGTCCAGGTCGCTACCATAGCCCAGTTCCTTGCCGCCGAGCTTGCCATAGGCAATGATGGCAAAGCGATGGTCGGGCCGGTGTCTGTTCTTCAGGCGCTCCCAGCACCAGCGCGCGGTGATGCGCAAAATACTGTCTGCCAGCCCACTGAGGTCATCGGCCACTTGCTCCACCGTGAGTCGCCCTTCGACGTCGCGCGCCAAGGTGCGGAACACCTCGGCATGGTGCGCACGGCGAAGCAGGTTGAGCAGGGCCTCATCGTCGTCCTCACCGCTGCCTTGCAGGGCGGCGCGGCGGCGCTCGATTTCCTGCTCGAAATCCAGCGCATCAAAACGTTCTTCCATCAGGGCGCTGCCGGCCAGTTCGTCAATCACGCCCGGATGCTTTAGCAGGTAGCGTGCCGGCCAGCGTGCCGCCCCCAGAATGCGCAGCAGGCGTTCATGCACATTGGGCCGTTCCAGCAGCAAGGCCAGATAGCTTTCGCGGCGCAGCAGGGGTTCAATCCAGTCGGCCAAGCGTACGGCCGCGTTTTCGGACACCCGTCCCTCGCGCACCCACTGTGCGGTACGTAGCACCAGCCGCCCCAGCCGCGCGCGGGACTCTTCCCGCAAGGCCAGGACGCGGGGATGTTCACGCCAGCTTGCGACCCGGTCACGGAAAGGGCCCTGCAGTTCTGCCATCAGCGCGTTCAGGTCGTTGCCGTCCACTGCGGCCTTGCCGTTGCAGCCTTTGCATTCCTTCTGGGCGCCGCCCAGCAGGGCGTCAAATTCCTGCGCTACCAGTTCCCGATGGGTGTCGAGCTGGCTCAGGAAAGCGCTGGTGTCGCTGAAGCCCAGAGTCTGTGCAATCCAGGCCAGGTCGCCATCGCTGCTGGGCAATACATGGGTTTGCTGGTCGTCCAGGTACTGGATGCGGTGTTCTACCTGACGCAGAAACACATAGGCCTGTGCCAGTGCATCGGCGGTGTTTTGCGGCATCAGCCCCGCCGTGGCAATGCGCTGCAGCGCACTGACCGTAGGACGGGTGCGCAGCTCGGGAAACTGGCCGCCGCGCACCACCTGCAGGAGTTGCACGGTGAATTCAATTTCGCGTATGCCGCCGCGCGACAGCTTGACGTCGTTATTGCGTTCGGGCCTTCCGGCGCTGCGCCGGGTGGAGTGTTCGCGGATCTGCCGGTGCAGCAACCGCAGCGCGTCAAAGACGTTGTAGTCCAGGTAGCGGCGAAACACGAACGGAACCACCAGACTGCGCAGGTACAGCGCGCAACCCGACGCCATCGCGCTGCGGGGCGCAACCACCCGGCTTTTGAGCCAGGCAAAGCGCTCCCACTCGCGTCCCTGTACATGAAAATATTCTTCCAGCGCACCCAGCGAGACCGCTGGCGGCCCAGAGTTGCCATTGGGGCGCAGCGCCAGATCCACGCGGAATACGAAGCCATGCTCCGAGGTGTCACCCACCAGACCATAGATGGCGCGCACCAGCTTGGCGAAGTATTCCTGGTTGGAGATGCGGTTGCGTCCTTCGGCATTGCCGGCGGTTTCGCCGTCATGGTCGTAGATGTAGATCAGGTCGATGTCGCTGGAGACATTGAGCTCGCGCGCCCCGAGCTTGCCCATGCCCACGATGCAGAGCTGTGCAGGTTCACCCTTGCGGGTGATGGGCGCGCCATGGCTTTCTTCGAGGGTCTTGCAGCTCTCCAGATACGCAATATCCAGGGCCCATTCGGCCAGCGCCGTCATCGTGCTGGTGACGGTCTGCAAAGCGGCGCCCTCGTCGCAATCCAGGCACGCCAACCGCTCAAGGACGAGCTGTCGGGTTGTGCGCAAGGCGTCCGCAATGCTGGCCCCCGTGGCCCGCAAGGCGTCGTAGGCGATCTGCATTTCGCCGTGCATGGGCGCGCCGGGGGGTAACAGAAGGAGTTGGGTTTCGTAACGGCGATGAATGCGCTGGACAAAACGCGACGCCCGCGCCAGGGGGGCGGTCGCGTTGCGGGTCATAATTCCTGACATAGATACCACTGCACGAGAATTGATTTGACACCGACCCCATCGCTACTGCTCAGAGCCGTTGCATCGGCTTCGCGCTGGGCATTGTGGTTGCTCGCCTTAATGTGGATCACGCTGGCTGTGGTCTGGGGTGGGCTGCATTTTGTGATTGTGCCGCGAATTGGCGAGTTGCGCCCGTGGCTGGAGCAGCAGGCTTCCAGTGCGTTGGGTATCACGGTGCGCATTGGTTCCATCGTGGCGCGTTCCAACGGGCTGATTCCCTCCGTGGAGATGGTGGATCTGCGTCTGCTGGACCCCCAGGGCCGGGAAGCCCTGCATTTGCCCCATGTGCTGGCGGCGCTCTCGCCGCGATCGGCCCTGAGCCTGAGTTTCGAGCAGTTATACGTGGAAGGGCCGGTGCTGGACGTGCGCCGCACGGCTGATGGCCGATTCTGGGTGGCTGGACTGGAGTTGCCGAAAACGGCGGGTGACAGCAGCGCCGCGGCCGACTGGGTGTTCTCCCAGGCCGAAATGGCGGTGCGTCATGGCACGGTGCGTTGGACCGATGAGATGCGCGGTGCCCCCACCCTGGAATTGAACGATGTGGATGTGGTGTTGCGCAACCGGCACCTCAGCCATGCGCTGCGCATCGATGCCAATCCACCGCCTGAATGGGGCGAGCGGCTGAGCCTGTCGGGCGTCTTCAAACAACCCCTTTTGAGCCGGGGTGCCGGTCGCTGGCGGGACTGGCAGGGGCAGCTGTACGCCCAGTTTCCGCGCGTGGATGTGGTTCAGCTGCGTCGTTATGTGGATCTTGGGGTCGATGTGGCTCAGGGTGCGGGCGTCCTGCGGGCCTGGGTGGATGTCCGCCGCGGCGAATGGACCGGCGCAACGGCCGATGTCGCCATGGAGCAGGTTAACGTCCGGGTGTCACCCAAACTAGAGCCCGTGACCTTGAGCACGGTGTCCGGGCGCCTGGGTGCGCGGCGCCTGGAGGGCGGCTATGAGTTCTTCACCGAAGCGCTGGCGTTCCAAACCCTAGACGGGTTGCACTGGCCGGGCGGCAATGTGCGTGTGGCACTGTTTGATGCCCAGGGGCGCAACCCGGCGCGCGGTGAAATTGCTGCTGATCGGTTGGACCTCGCGGCGATGGTGGAGATCGCCCAGCGCCTGCCCATCGATGAAGCCGCGCAGCAGGCCCTGACCACCTACGCGCCCAAGGGGTTGGTTGAGCAGTTGCAGGCCAGCTGGCTGGGGCCCATCGCCAGCCCCGAGCGCTATGCCGTCAAAGGCCGGGTCGCCCGATTGGAGGTGGCAGCCCAGCCGGCACCGCTGGTCATGCCGGGTGTGCAGGGTATTAATCTGGACTTTGATGTGAACCAGGTGGCTGGCAAGGCCAGCATCTCCATGACCGGGGGCCTGGTGGATCTGCCAGGTGTGTTTGAAGATCCGGTGATTCACCTGGACCAGTTGGCGGGTGATGTGCAGTGGAAGCTGGAGGGCGAGCGCATTCAGGTCAGCGCGTCAAGTTTGCGCTTTGCCAATGCCGATGCCCAAGGCGAGGCACAGTTCAAGTGGCAAACCGCCCAGGCGCCAGCCGGTGTGGTGTCCCACCATGGCCGCTTCCCTGGCATCCTGGATTTGCAGGGCACCCTGAGTCGGGCAGATGGTACAAGGTTGCACCGTTACCTGCCGCAGGCGCTCGGTGGTGACGTGCGCAAATACCTGCGTGAAGCCGTGCAGGCAGGGACCGCATCCAATGTGAAATTCAGGCTCAAGGGGGATTTGCGCACCTTCCCCTATGCCGATGCCAGGCAGGGTGACTTCCGTATTTCTGCCGACGTGAAGAACGCCACCTTTGCTTATGCGCCGGCTTTTTTGCTACCCAAGGACAGCATGCCCTGGCCTGCTTTGACGCAACTCTCGGGTGAGTTGGTGATTGATCACAATGTCCTGCAGGTCAAGGGTGCGCGCGGCGTCCTAGGGGTGACGGGCATGCAATTCAGCAAGGCCGAAGCGGTGCTGAGCAATCTCTATGACAAGTCGATGCTGTCGGTAACGGCAGAGGGCAAGGGCCCGCTGGGTGATGCGTTGGCGCTGGTCAATGGCTCGCCACTGGGGGGGATGATGGGCAAGGCGCTGGCGCGCGCCAGCGCTGCGGGTCCGGCAGATTTCCGCCTCAAGCTGGGTTTCCCCCTGGCGGCGGTGGAGCGTGCCACAGTGCAGGGCGCCGTGGTTCTTGCAGGAAACGATGTCCAGATATCGCCCGAAACGCCGCGCCTTGCGCGTCTGCGCGGCACGGTGGCGTTCAACGAAAACGGGTTTTCGGTCAGTGGTGCGCAGGCCCGCGCCCTGGGTGGTGATGTGCGCATTGAAGGCGGCCTGACCGTAGCGGCGCCTGGCACCGCTGCTGCAGCCAAATCCCCGACCACGCTGCGCATCCAGGGTACGGCCACGGCAGACGGGCTGCGCCAGGCCCGCGAACTGGGTTTTGCCGCACGGCTGGCACAGTACGCCACTGGCTCCGCAACCTACCAGGTGGTGCTGGGACTGCGCCAGGGCATTCCCGAGTTGCTGATCAGCAGTCCGCTGGCCGGCCTGGCCCTGAACCTGCCTGCACCCTTTGCCAAGCCGGCAGAGGCCACCTTGCCAGTGCGGGTGGAAACCACGGCGGTGCGCAACTCGCTGGTAGCCGGCGCCATCCAGCAGGATCAATTGCAGATGGAGGTAGGGCGGCTGGCCAGCATCCGCTATGTGCGTGACGTGTCCGGTGCAGATGCGCGGGTGCTCAGGGGGGCCATTGGTATTGGTCTGGCGGGCGATGAGAGTGCGCCCATGCCCGATACCGGGGTGGTTGCCAATATCAATCTGGCCGCAGTGGATGTGGATGCCTGGACGCAACTGCTGGGTAAGGTGTCGGGTACCGACGTGCCTACACCGCAGAGCACAAACCAGCCTGGCATGGCTTACCTGCCAACCAGCATGGCGGTGCGCGCACGTGAACTGACTGTGGGCAGCCGCAAGTTCAACAACATCGTGATTGGGGGGTCGCGTGAAGGCCAGCTGTGGCGCGCCAACCTGGATGCAACCCAACTCAGTGGCTATGTGGAGTACCGCCAGTCGACAGGACCTGCTGCAGGGCGGTTGTACGCCCGCCTAGCCCGCCTGGTCATTGGCCAGAGCACGGCGCAGGAGGTGGAAAACCTGCTGGATGAGCAGCCCACCAGTATCCCGGCCCTGGACGTGGTGGTGGAAGATCTCGAGTTGCGTGGCAAGAAGCTCGGACGTATCGAGATCGATGCAGTCAATCTGGCTGCTGGTGCCTCACAGCGCGAGGCGGCCCGCGAGTGGCGTCTGAACCGCTTCAATATCATTACACCGGAGGCGGTGCTGACCGCCGATGGGAACTGGACCACGGTCGCAACGCCATCTGCCGCTGCGACGGGCCGCAGTATCAAGGAACGCCGGCGCACCCTGCTCAATTTCAAGCTTGATATTGCTGACGCTGGCGATGTGCTGGTGCGCATGGGGATGTCCAGCGTGGTGCGCAAGGGCAAAGGCAAGATCGAAGGCCAGGTGGCCTGGCTGGGTTCCCCCATCACATTGGACTATCCCAGCATGGCGGGAAACTTCCATGTCAATGTGGAAAATGGGCAGTTTCTCAAAGCCGACCCAGGCATTGCCAAGCTGCTGGGGGTGCTGAGCCTGCAGTCTTTGCCGCGGCGCCTGGTGCTCGATTTCCGTGATGTGTTCTCGGAAGGCTTTGCGTTTGACTTCCTGCGTGGCGATGTCACCATCGAGCAGGGCATTGCGCGCACCAACAACCTGCAGATGAAGGGCGTGAACGCCGCGGTGCTGATGGAAGGACAGGCCGACATTGCCAGGGAAACCCAGATGCTCAAGGTGGTGGTGGTGCCGGAGATCAATGCCGGCAGCGCGTCGCTGCTCACCGCAGTCATCAATCCGCTGGTGGGTTTGACCACCTTTCTGGCCCAGGCGATCTTGCGCCGCCCCCTGATTGAGGCGAATACGCAGGAGTTTCTGGTTGACGGAACCTGGGTCGACCCGCGGGTGACGCGGGTCGAGCACAAGAGCGCCCCTTAAAGAAGGCATGGAACAGACATGAAAATTGCCGCCATCCAGATGGTTTCCACCGGCACACTGGCCGACAACCTGCAGCAGGCGGGCACGCTACTGAAGCAGGCGGCTGCACAGGGCGCAGAACTGGCGGTGTTACCCGAATATTTTTGCCTGATCGGGCAGCACGATGCGGGCAAACTGGCCATTCAGGAGCCGTACGGCAAGGGACCAATCCAGCAGTTTCTGGCTGACACCGCGCGCACCCTTGGCCTTTGGATTGTGGGCGGCACCCTGCCGCTGACGGCTACCCAGCCCGACCGGGTGTTCAACAGCACCCTGGTTTTCAACCCAAAGGGTGACTGCGTGGCCCGCTACGACAAGATGCATCTTTTCCGTTTTGACAACGGGGTGGAGCGCTATGACGAATCACGCGTGCTGGAGCGTGGCGCCACACCCACCCGGTTCGAATTGCCGTCCCGGGACGGCCACCGCTGGCTATTGGGTCTGAGCGTGTGCTACGACCTGCGGTTCCCCGAGTTGTACCGCGCTTATGCGCAGCAGGGTGTCGACCTGATTCTGGTGCCCAGCGCCTTCACCCACACCACCGGCCAGGCGCACTGGGAGGTGCTGCTGCGCGCCCGTGCTATTGAAAACCTGGCTTTTGTGGCCGCCGCGGCGCAGGGTGGAGTGCACCCCAATGGGCGGCACACCTGGGGCCAGTCGCTGGCCATTGACCCCTGGGGGCAGGTGCTGGCCGAGCAGGCACAGGGCCTGGGCGTCGTGCTGGCCGAGATGGACGCCGCCCAGTTGGTTCAACGCCGTAGCCAGTTGCCTGCATTGGACCACCGCTTGCTGTGAGTGGCAATGGAAAAAGCTACTAATTTAATAGCTGCTTGTGCATATTCCATGCGGGCCGGAGGCCTTATTTATTTTTATTTTGGTCCGATGAGGCGTCCCGGGCATCGTTGCTGCCAGGCAGTTCGCCGTTTTGGCGGCCCGAGAACATGGTCCACCAGATGATGCCGACCAGAATCAGGCCGGCTCCCAGGGCTTCCAGCAGTAACAGTGTCATGTTGCGGTTTCCGTTGTGGTGGTTTGTGGCCTGCATTGTAGGAACACTGGCTGGCTGCGGCAGCGCACCCACGGTGCATCCCACGGCGCCCTCGCGTCAGGTTACAGCGCCCCCGGCCATGGCCTCCAATCTGGCCGGTGTGCTGTCCCAGCCGCGCAGCCGCTGGGTGCCGGTGGCATGGTCCGAACTGCCGGGTTTTGGGCAGGACAATCTGTCGGAAGCCTGGAACGCCTGGCTCAAGAGTTGTGAAAAGCCGCAGCCGCCGATGGCCGCACTGTGCAGCGAGGTGCGCCGTCTCAGCATTGCCGACGGACAAATGCAGCGTGACTGGATGCAGTCCCGCCTGAAGCCCTACCGGGTAGAGTCCATCCAGGGCGAATCCACTGGCATGCTGACCGGGTATTTCGAACCGCAACTCGAAGCCAGTCGCGTGCCTACGACCGCGTTTACCGTGCCGCTGTACCAGCCGCCGCTGAATCTGGCGCAGCGCAAGCCCTGGTTCACCCGGCAGGAAATCGACACCCTGCCGGAAGCCCAGGCCGCTTTGCAGGGCCGTGCCATTGCGTACCTCGCGGACCCGGTTGATGCTCTGGTATTGCAGATTCAGGGCTCTGGCCGCCTGCGGATCACGCAGCCCGACGGCAGCCAGCGCTGGATTCGCCTGGCCTACGCCGGCACCAATGACCAGCCCTACCGCAGCGTGGGCCGCTGGCTGCTGGACCAGGGGCTGATTCGGGACGCGTCATGGCCCGGCATCAAGGCCTGGCTGGCGCAAAACCCGCCACGACGCCAGGAACTGCTGTGGAGCAATCCGCGCATGGTGTTTTTCAAGGAAGAAGCACTGAGTGATCTGGATGCTGCCTTTGGTCCAAAAGGGGCGCAGGGCGTGGCGCTCACACCGGGTCGCTCCATCGCGATTGACCCTGGCAGCATTCCTTATGGCACCCCGGTGTGGATGACGTCCAGCGGTCCGCAGGGCGCGCTGCAGAAGCTGGTGCTGGCGCAGGACACCGGCAGCGCCATCACCGGCGCAGTGCGGGCTGACTATTTTGCGGGCTGGGGCGCCGAAGCGGCAGACCTTGCGGGGCGCCTGCGGCAGCCACTTCAGTTATGGGCACTCTGGCCGAAGTAATGAAGATGCCGTTACTATGCGCGTTAGACATTCATTGACTATTGACTGGACACCACCATGAGCAAGACTTCAGCCATGCGCGACATTGACGAACGGACCAATCTGGCCGGCAACAGCATGTTTGAGTTGCTGCTGTTTCGTTTGGGCGAAGCACCGGGCACCCAGAAGCGCGAGTTGTTTGGCATCAATGTGTTCAAGGTGCGCGAGATCATGGTCATGCCGGAAATTACTGCCATGGTGAACGCACCCCCGTCGGTGATGGGCGTGGCCAACATCCGTGGCCAAATGATTCCCGTGGTGAACCTGCCCCTGATTACCGGCTGCAACCCCACCAAAGGGCTGGGCATTCTTCTGGTCACCGAGTTTGCGCGTACCACCCAGGCGTTTGCGGTGGAAGAGGTCAATGAGATTGTGCGGCTGGAGTGGAAGCAGGTGCTGTCGGCTGAGGGCACGGGTGGTGGTCTGGTCACCAGTATCGCGCGGCTCGATGGCAATGCGGAAACCACCCGTCTGGCACAGGTGCTCGATGTGGAGCAGATCCTGCGCGATGTGTTCCCGGAGCAGCACAAAGCCATTGATGAATCCGTCACCATGCCCAAGGTCAGTATCCCTCCCGGCTCGGTGATTCTGGCCGCTGATGACTCGGCGGTCGCGCGCATGATGATCGAGCAGGGCCTGCAGGCCATGGATGTGAAGTACATCATGACCAAGACCGGCAAGGAGGCCTGGGAGCGGCTGCAGACCCTGAATGCCGAGGCCACTGCCGCGGGCAAGTCCATTCGCGACAAGGTAGCCTTGGTGCTGACCGACCTGGAAATGCCAGAGATGGATGGCTTCACGCTGACCAAGAATATCAAGCAAGATGCTCGCTTCAGCGGCATCCCGGTAATCATCCATTCGTCACTGACCGGCACCACCAACGAGGGCCATGTCAAGAGCGTAGGGGCTGATGCCTATGTGGCCAAGTTCGTGGCCGAAGAACTGGGCGCCACCATCCGCTCGGTGCTGCATCGCTAAGGAGGGAACTGGCTTCAGCGCACCGTGATGCGCACCTGCACTTCGGTGCTGTCCTGATCGCTGGCTGCGCGGTTTCCGCCGGGGGACTGCCCTTCGCTGGTGCTTGAGCGCTCGGACTGTGCCACCGTGGTCCACTCGCCCAGCGGCACCATCAGCACACTGTGCATGCTGGCGCTGGCGGGTAACCCGGCGGAACCGCTGTTTGCGGGTAACGCCTGTTGCGCCGCGATGGTCAGTTCCAGTTGATCGGCGCCGTCCCAGCGGGGGGTGGCCACAAACCCCGTGCCTGCCTCCAGAAAAACCACACCCTGGGTGACGACCAGACGCCCCTGGCGCTGGAACGACTGCAGCACCCGTAGGGGCTGGGTGGTGCGCAGGGTAATGTTGGCGTTGCGGCCATTGAGCACTAGCACCTGCTGCAGGGCTGTGCCCGACTGCTGGTTTTGCTGATTGCGGGCCTGAAACTGTCCCTGCACCGAGAAGTGGCCGTCACTGCCCATGCCCACTGCATCAGAGGACTCCAGAGCGGAGCGCTGGCGATCGCTGGAACGCAACTGGCGCACTTCCAACAGCAGGTTGCGCATCGGCAATGCGCCACTATTTGCTACAAAATCAATAGCTGATTGCGCATGTGTAGTAAGGGCGAGAGGCACAAAACATACAAAAGCCAGTAGCAGACGCGTCTTCATGGGTGACTCCGTGTGATGGATGTTGCAGAAGGCGCAGGCGCAAGATGCCCCAGGGGCAACGCGCTGCTGGCCTTGACTTCGCCCAGCGAGAAACTGGTATGCAGGTCTTTCACATTGGGCAGGTTGATCAGCACCTCGCGGGCAAACTGGCTGAAGGTATTGAGGTCGCGGCTGACCACCTGCAACTCGAAGGTGCCAGTGCCGCTGATGTAATGGCAGCTGATCACCTCGGGGATGGTGCGGATCGCATCCTCCAGCGCCTGCAGTACATCGCCACTGTTGCGGTCAGCGTCCAGTCGCACAAAGGCAAGCACCCCCAAACCGATCTTGTGGCGGTTGATCTCGGCGCGGTAGCCGGCGATGAAGCCGCTCTCTTCTAGAGCCTTGACCCGGCGCCAGCAGGGCGCAGCGCTCAGGCCCACGCGCGACGCCAGTTCGGCGTTACTCAGACGGCCATCGTTTTGCAGTTCGTTCAGGATGGCGAGGTCAAACCGGTCAAGTGTTTCCATGATCGAGATTATGGAGAAAGATCCTTTCGTTGTGCGCCACTTTTAAGGCAAAGAACGCAAAGACATATCAGCAGTGCCGGAATACACTTGCGCGAACTCAATCGGAGACATGCACTATGAATGCACCCCTGAGCCGTGACCTGCCTGAGCACATCCGCAAGGCGCTGGAAACGGTCACCCTCGATGACAAATATTCCCTGGCCACCGGTCAGGCCTTCATGAGCGGGGTGCAAGCCCTGGTCCGGCTGCCCATGCTGCAGCGTGTGCGCGACATGCGTGTGGGCAAGAACACTGCGGGCTTCATCAGCGGTTACCGCGGCTCGCCGCTGGGCACCTATGACCAGTCGCTGCAGAAGGCCGAAAAATACTTGAAAGCGCACCACGTCGTGTTCCAGCCGGGGGTGAACGAGGAATTGGCCGCTACCGCGCTGTGGGGTACCCAGCAACTGGGCTTTGCGCCCCCCGGCAGCAACAAGTACGACGGCGTCTTTGGCATCTGGTACGGCAAGGGCCCGGGTGTGGACCGCTGCTCCGACGTTTTCAAGCACGCCAATATGGCCGGCACCACGCCCTGGGGCGGTGTGATTGCGGTAGCCGGTGACGACCATGTGGCCAAGAGTTCAACAGCGGCGCACCAGAGTGACCACATCTTCAAGGCCTGCGGCACGCCCGTGTTCTTCCCGACCAATGTTCAGGAAATTCTGGACCTGGGCATCCATGCGTTTGCCATGAGCCGCTTCTCGGGCGTGTGGGCTGGCATGAAAACGATTCAGGAGATCGTGGAATCGAGTGCCACGGTGATGATCAACCCGGACCGGGTGCAGATCAAAATTCCGACCGACTTTCCTATGCCTGCCGGTGGCGTGCACATCCGCTGGCCAGATGCCGCGCTGGAGCAGGAGGCGCGCCTGTTTGATACCAAGTGGTACGCCGCGCTGGCCTACATCCGTGCCAACCGTCTGAACTACAACGTGATTGAAGGTCCCAACGACCGTTTTGGCCTGATTGCCAGTGGCAAGGCGTTCAACGACACGCGCCAGGCCCTGCTGGACCTCGGGCTGGACGATGCCACCTGCCAGCGTCTGGGTATCCGCCTGCACAAGGTGGGCGTGGTGTGGCCGCTCGAAGCCCAGCTCACCCGTGAGTTTGCCACCGGGCTGCAGGAGATCCTGGTGGTCGAAGAAAAGCGCCAGGTCATTGAGTACCAGCTGAAAGAAGAGCTGTACAACTGGCGCCCCGATGTGCGCCCTACGGTGCTGGGCAAGTTCAATGAGGTGGAAGGCGAAGACCGCTACGGCGCTGGGGGCGAGTGGTCCATGCCCAACCCTACGGCCAACACCCTTCTGCGCGCCAATGCCGATCTGTCACCGGCCATCATTGCCCGCGCCATTGCCCAGCGGCTGAAGAAACTGGGAATCGACTCCGACACCACCGCCCGCATCGACGCGCAGCTGGCCATCCTGAGTGCCAAGGAGACTTCCATGCAGGTACTGGAGGTCAATACCAGCGCCGCGATTCGCCAGCCGTGGTTCTGCTCCGGTTGTCCGCACAACACCAGCACCAAAGTGCCCGAAGGTTCGCGTGCCATGGCCGGTATTGGTTGCCACTTCATGGCCATCTGGATGGACCGCACCACCGTCGGTTTCACCCAGATGGGTGGCGAGGGCGTTCCATGGGTGGGGCAGCAACCCTTCAGCCATGACCAGCACATGTTCGCCAATCTGGGCGATGGCACCTACTTCCATAGCGGCATCCTGGCCATCCGGCAGAGCATTGCGGCGGGCGTCAACATCACCTACAAGATTCTCTATAACGATGCCGTGGCCATGACCGGTGGCCAGCAGGTGGGTGAGCGACCCGAAGGCCATTCGGTGGTGCAGATTGCGCATAGCATGCGTGCCGAAGGTGCCATCAAGATCACCATCGTGACGGATGAGCCGGAGAAATACCAGGGTGTGGCCGGCATTCCCGAAGGCATTGCCATCCAGCATCGCGACCTGCTGGATGCTGTACAACGCGAGTTCCGAGAGATCAAAGGCACCACGGTCATTATCTACGACCAGACCTGCGCCACCGAAAAGCGCCGCCGCCGCAAGCGCGGCACCCTGGTCGATCCGGCCAAGCGCGTGGTGATCAACGAGTTGGTGTGCGAGGGCTGTGGCGACTGCAGCGTGCAGAGCAACTGCATCAGCGTGGAGCCGTTGGAAACCGAGTTTGGCCGCAAGCGCCAGATCAACCAGAGCACCTGCAACAAGGACCTGAGCTGCGTTAATGGTTTTTGTCCCAGTTTTGTCACGGTGGAGGGCGGTTCGCTCAAAAAGAAGTCCAAGCCCCAGAGCAACGACATCGCGGGCGCTTGGCCTGCGGTGCCACAGCCTCCGGTGGCGGATGTGTATGCCGCACCGGGCGGCGTCTGGGGCATTGTGGTGGCGGGCGTCGGGGGTACCGGCGTGATCACGATCGGCCAGTTGCTGGGCGTTGCCGCGCATCTGGAAGGCAAGGGCATCGTTACGCAAGATGCCGGTGGACTGGCCCAGAAGGGCGGCGCTACCTGGAGCCATGTGCTCATTGGGGCCACGCAGGACGCCATTCGCACTACCCGCGTGGGCATGGCCTCAGCCGATCTGGTGCTGGGATGCGACCCGATTGTGGTGGCGGGCAAGGAGACCCTGTTGCGCATGCGCCCTGGCCGTACCCATGTGGCGCTCAACTCGGCAGGCACGCCCACGGCAGCCTTTGTCAAAAACGCCAACTGGGTCAACCCCAGCGAACAATGTCTGGCCGATATTGCGAAGGCGGTGGGAGCGGACCTGGTGGGCGCATTTGATGCTGATGCGGTGGCCGTGAAGGTGCTGGGGGACAGCATCTACACCAACCCCATGATGTTGGGCTTTGCCTGGCAAAAGGGGTGGATTCCGCTGCAGCTGGAGTCCATGATGCGTGCTATCGAGCTCAATGCAGTGGCTGTGGCGCAGAACAAACTGGCGTTCGAGTGGGGCCGCCGCGCCGCGCATGACTTGGCGGCGGTGCAGAAAGCACTGAATCCGGGGCAGGTGATGGTGTTCAGTCCGCGCACAAAACAGTCCCTGGACGAGATGGTGCAGCACAGGGTGGAGTTCCTGACGGCTTACCAGAATGCCGCCTACGCGCAGTCTTACCAGGCGTTTGTCGCCAAAGTCCGTGGCGCAGAGCAGGGCATGCACTTGGGCGACACATTGCCTCTGACCGAAGCCGTGGCGCGCTATCTGTTCAAGCTGATGGCCTACAAAGATGAATACGAGGTGGCGCGCCTGCACACCGATGCAGCATTCCAGGCCAAAGTCAATGCCATGTTTGAAGGTGACTTCAAGCTGAACTACCACCTGGCGCCGCCTTTGCTCGCCCGCAGCAACGACAAGGGCGAGCTTCAGAAGACTCGTTTTGGCCCCTGGATGCGACTGGGGTTCAAGTTGCTGGCACCGATGAAGGTGCTGCGGGGCAGTGCGCTGGATATCTTTGGCAAGACTGAAGAGCGTCGCCAGGAGCGTATATTGATTGGTGAGTACCGCACCGCTATCGAGGGGATATTGCCCACACTGAACGCGACCAACCGTGATGCTGCAGCGGCCTTTGCCCGTGTGCCTGAGCAGATCCGAGGCTATGGCCATGTCAAGGCGCGCCACCTGGCAGCTGCGCGTACCCAGTGGGCGATGCTGCTGGCGCAATGCCAGCAGCCCGCAGATCGGGCCCAGGCCGCATAAGGCCTTAGGCTATGCGGACCGGCCCGTTTCGGGGCCGCCCGCTTACAATGGCAGACTGTCCGCCCTGGGTGAGGCGTGTTGATGCGCGCTGGTGCCCGGAAGGCGGAAATCCTTATTGATCCATTTGTGGAGTTTCCTGTGTTCATTTCTTCTGCTTACGCCCAAACCGCTCCCGCCGCTGCCGCTGGTGGTGATATGCAATCTTCGCTGATGAGCATGCTGCCCCTGGTGCTGATGTTTGTGGTGCTGTACTTTGTGATGATTCGTCCCCAGATGAAGAAGCAGAAAGAGCACAAGGCCATGATTGACGCACTGGCCAAGGGTGACGAAGTAGTGACCGCAGGTGGTGTGCTGGGTAAAGTCAGCAAGATGGGCGACAGCTATGTCGGCCTGGAAGTTGCCAGCGGCGTTGAAGTACAGGTGCAGCGAAGCGCTGTTGTGCAAGTCTTGCCCAAGGGCAGCATCAAGTAATCCAATTCTGCCCTCATCATGAACCGTTACCCGGTGTGGAAATACGCGATCATTCTGGTCGCGCTGCTGGTCAGTGGCCTGTATGCCCTGCCCAACCTGTTCGGCGAGGCACCTGCCGTGCAGGTGTCGGTGGCCAAGGCCTCCATGAAGCTGGATCCGTCTGCAATGGCGAGGGTGGAAGATGCGCTCAAGTCAGCCGGCGTGGCTGCAGATGCGGTGTCGCTGGACGGCACATCGATCAAGGCACGTTTTGCCAATACTGATGCCCAGCTCAAAGCCAAGGACGCCATTCAAAAGGCGCTGAATCCGGATGCGACCGATCCGGCTTACGTGGTGGCGCTCAATTTGCTGTCGCGCTCGCCCGCATGGTTGACGGCACTGCACGCGTCCCCCATGTATCTCGGTCTGGACTTGCGTGGTGGCGTGCACTTCATGCTGCAGGTCGATATGCAGGCTGCATTGAGCAAGAAGGCCGAGTCCCTGGCGGGCGACATTCGCACCGTGCTGCGTGAAAAGAACGTGCGCCACAGTGGTATTGCCCGCAATGGACAGTCCATTGAAATTCGTTTCCGTGATGCGCAGACCATGGAAGTGGCGCGACGCACCGTGGCGGATCAGTTTGCCGATCTGACCACGGTGGAGTCTCCGGATGGCGCTGAGTTCAAGATGGTTGCCACCATCAAGCCGGTGGCCGCCAAGTCGGTGCAGGACCAGGCGCTCAAGCAGAACATCACCACCCTGCATAACCGGATTAACGAACTCGGTGTGGCCGAGCCGTTGATTCAGCAGCAGGGGCAAGATCGCATCGTGGTGCAGCTGCCTGGCGTGCAGGACACGGCCAAAGCCAAAGATATTCTTGGGCGCACCGCCACGCTGGAAATTCGCATGGTCGAAGACAGTGCAGAAGCCCGTGCGGCCGAAACAGGCAGTGGCCCGGTGCCGTTTGGTTCCGAGCGCTATCTGGAGCGCAACGGACAGGCGGTGATCGTCAAGAAGCAGGTCATCCTGACCGGTGACAACCTCACCGACGCCCAACCAGGCTTTGACAGTCAGACCCAGGAAGCCGCTGTGCACCTCACACTGGATGCCAAGGGCGCGCGCATCTTCCGCGATGTCACTCGCGAAAGCATTGGCAAGCGCATGGCCATCCTGCTGTTCGAAAAGGGCAAGGGCGAAGTGGTGACTGCACCGGTGATCCGTTCTGAAATCGGTGGCGGCCGCGTACAGATTTCCGGTCGCATGACGACTGTGGAAGCGGCTGACACCGCTCTGCTGCTGCGCGCCGGCTCGCTGGCCGCGCCCATGGAAATCATTGAAGAGCGCACCATTGGCCCGAGCCTGGGTGCCGAGAATATTGCCAAGGGCTTCAACAGCGTGACCTGGGGTTTTGTGGCGGTGGCCCTCTTCATGTGTGCGTATTACATGCTGTTTGGTGTGATTTCCAGTATTTCGCTGGCCTTCAACCTGCTGCTTCTGGTGGCGGTGCTGTCCATGCTGCAGGCTACGCTCACTTTGCCAGGCATGGCGGCCATGGCGCTGGTTCTGGGTATGGCGATTGATGCCAATGTACTGATCAACGAACGGGTGCGCGAAGAGTTGCGTAATGGAGCATCGCCGCAGGCGGCCATCCATGCCGGTTACGACCGGGCCTGGGCCACCATCATCGACTCCAACGTCACCACACTGATCGCAGGTCTGGCCTTGCTGGCGTTCGGTTCCGGGCCGGTACGCGGCTTTGCCGTGGTGCACTGCCTGGGCATTCTTACCAGCATGTTCTCGGGGGTGTTCTTCTCCCGTGGCGTGGTAAATTTGTGGTACGGTCGACAAAAAAAGCTCAAAAGCGTATCCATCGGTACGGTTTGGCGCCCTGACTCCAGCAACCAGGTCGCGACAAACTAAAGGGAAACAGGCATGGAATTTTTCAAAATCCGCCGCGACATTCCGTTCATGCGGCATGCGCTGGTGTTCAATCTGATTTCGCTGGTCACATTTCTGGCGGCGGTCTTTTTTCTGTTCTCCCGGGGGCTGCATTTATCCGTAGAGTTCACTGGCGGCACGCTGATGGAAGTAAGCTATTCCCAGCCAGCTGATCTGGCAGCTATTCGCTCCGCGGTGGACAAGCTGGGCATCAAGGATGTGCAGGTGCAAAACTTTGGAACTGCGCAGGATGTACTGATCCGCATGCCAGTGCAAAAGGGCAGCAGCTCTGGCCAGCAGAGTGAGCAGGTCATGACCGCACTCAAGGCCGGCGACGCGTCGGCTAACCTGCGACGCACGGAGTTTGTTGGCCCCCAGGTAGGAGACGAACTCGCCGCCGATGGCCTGAAAGCCTTGGCCTTTGTCGTGGTGGGCATCATGCTGTACCTTGCCATCCGCTTTGAATGGAAGTTCGCGGTGGCGGCCATCATCGCCAATTTGCACGATGTGGTCATCATCCTGGGCTTTTTTGCCTTCTTCCAGTGGGAGTTTTCCTTGCCCGTGCTGGCAGCGGTGCTGGCAGTGCTGGGCTACTCGGTGAACGAGTCGGTGGTGATTTTTGACCGGATTCGCGAGAACTTCCGCCGTTATCGCAAGATGAATACCGTGCAGATCATTGATAACGCGATCACCTCCACCATCAGCCGCACCATCATCACCCACGGTTCGACGCAGCTCATGGTGCTGTCCATGCTGCTGTTTGGTGGTGCCACCCTCCATTATTTTGCGCTGGCGCTGACTATCGGAATTCTGTTTGGTATCTACTCTTCAGTATTTGTGGCTGCGGCCATTGCCATGTGGCTCGGTATTGCACGTGAAGACCTGATCAAGGCCACAGTGAAGAAGGACGAAGACCCGAACGATCCCAATGCCGGAGCAACCGTTTAGGGTCAAAACACATGGCCACCACGCCTCCCACACTTTCTCCTCGGCTGCAGCTGGCACGCGCTGTGCGTGAGCGCTTTTTTGCTGAAATGAGCCGGGCGATGTCCGAGATCAGTGTGCAGGTGCAGGTGCGGTTGACCGAACTTGTGGATGAACCGAGCAATGCGCGTGACTCACAGATTCGCAGAGACGTCTGGATGGCCTACAAACGCTGCCGTCCGGTATGGTTTGAGGGGACGGTAAAGGCCTGGCGGGAGACGCTTGAGCCCGCCAAGGCCAGCAAACCCAGGGCGAGTCTGGAAGCTGCCGGACTGGAGTTGGTCGGTACCGATGTTGTCGAGAACAAGATTCTGGCTTCGCGACTGGTCACGACAGTCACCGACAAGGTATTGGCCCAGCTCGATGACTTGCGGGTTCGCATCAAATTGCTTGAAAACCTGGATGACCTTGATAGTCGCGATTTGCTGCGTCCCGATGTGCTGGTTCTTCTGATGGTGGAGCAATGGACCCAAGCCGGCCTGCCTGGAGATTCCTGGCCTCTGGTGAACGATACGGTGCAGGCCAAACTCATTACCAGTCTGAACGAAGCCTACAAGAACGGCAACACCCTGATGATCAGCAAAGGGGTGTTGCCGACCATCGAACTGAAAGATCGCGTGCGTGCTCCGGCGCGTGCTGCAGGGCCTCGCCCCCGCCCTGCCACAGCGCCTCCTTCGGGGTCGGTCCCTTTGCAACCAGAGCCCCATTCGGGTGCCATGGGGGAGATGGGGCACAGCGGTGGCTATGGACAGGACTATGGCCATAGCACCTATCCGCAGAGTTCCGGCAATCCTTCAGGCAGCGGTTACCAGCAACCCAATGGCCCGCAGGGCCAGCGGGGGGCGCCGCCACAGGGTGGCCCAGGTTCCGCGCAGGAGAGCGGCCCGGCTGCGCGTAGTGGAGGATTCTTTGGCGGACGCCTGGGTTGGGGCAGTTCTGAAGCGCCTGCTGGCGGTACCACGAGCCAGAGCAGTTCCCGCGGTGCGCAAGTTCCGCCACAGCAACCCTCGGGCTCCACGCCTTTCTGGAAACAGTCGGGCTCCGGAAACAGTGGCCCCGGGCAGCACGGATCGGCCACCGATGAGACCCGTATGATGACCCAGACTACTCCTTTGGCGCGCGCTCGCAGCCGTGCCCAGGGCGTGATTGGTCAGATCAGGCGCCTGTTTATCAACCAGGCAGACGTTGACTTTGAAGCCACAGCGCATTATTCGCCGTCACCTGCGCTAGCCAAGGCGATCGCGCCTCAGGCGGTGGCGGCGTCTTATGCTACCGGTGGCACGATGTACGAGGACTACAGCCCGGCCGGCATTGCGCGCGTGGCAGGTGCCCTACGCGAAAAAACGGTTGAGCTTAAGAAAAAAGCCGAAACCAAGGGCGAGAAGGCCACCATTGAAATCGTAGCCCTAATGTTCCAGGCCATATTGGCCGAAGAGCGGATTCCACCAGGAATCCGGGTCTGGTTTGCACGCCTGCAGATGCCGGTGTTGCGGGTTGCACTGGAGGACCCTGACTTTTTCGGTACTACTGATCACCCTGCGCGCCTGCTGATTGACCGCATGGGTTCCTGTGTGATGGGGTTTGATGCAACAGGTGTCCAGGGCAGTGCCATGGAAACCGAAGTCAAGCGTATTGTTCAGGTGGTTGAGCAATATCCTGAGACCGGGAAAAAGGTTTACCAGATCGTCTATGACGAATTTCAGAAATTTCTCTCAAAATTCCTGACCGAAAAAGGTCCCACCCAGAAGGTGGTCAGTGTTGCGCAGCAGGTGGAGCAGAAGGAAACTCTGGCCATTCAGTTCACGATAGAGATGCGCAACATGCTCAAGGATCTGCCGGTGCGCGATGAGATCCGCGATTTCCTGTTCAAGGTCTGGTCCGAGGTATTGGCGGTTTCTGCCCTGCGCAAGGGTCCCAAGCACGCAGACACACTGACTTTGAAGAAGTCAGCAACCGATCTGGTGTGGGCGGCCAGCGCCAAACCCAATCGTGGGGATCGTGCCAAAGTGATACAGGACCTGCCAAACCTGCTGGTGCGTCTGCGGACCGGGATGACGCTTCTGGGTATGCCACCCTCCGAGCAGGAGGCCAATGTCAAGAAAATCAGCGATACCCTCGCCGATGCCTTCTTGTCCAAAACGCAGGCCATCTCGCAGGAAAAAATTGATGCCATGGCGCAGCGCCTGGGCAGTCTGGAAGACTTTGTATCCGAAGACGGCATGGGTGATCTGCCA
This sequence comes from Burkholderiales bacterium, assembly GCA_028868305.1. Lineage (GTDB taxonomy): Bacteria > Pseudomonadota > Gammaproteobacteria > Burkholderiales > Burkholderiaceae_C > Allorhodoferax. The sequence continues at coordinate 70,690 of JAGWUS010000009.1, forward strand.
CTGGACGCCGAGAGCATCGAGATGATGCTGGGTATTGAGGCGTCGGCCATAGAGGTTGTTGCCAATGGCGGGTCCAAACCGACGGCCGCTATGCTCGCGTGGGCGCAGGAATTGCAATTGGGGTCCTGGTACACGCTGGACCATAACAACCAGATTTCGCAGGTGCAATTTGCCTGGCGCAGCGAGCGAAAGCACCTGAACCTGTTTGCCTCCTCTGCCGGAAAGAGCTTCCTGATCCAGGGAGGGAGACTTGCAGCCTACCTGCAAGCCGGGTTGCTATTGCCACAGGAAGAGGAAGCCCTGACCGTGCGTGCCACGCGCGACGCGATGGCCAAACTTGAGGCCAACCCGGAGCGCTTACTCGCCTAAGTAAGCCGTTTACTTGCCGGCTTTAATGCGCTATGCGCGTTTGCGCATCCTCGCATAGTTCGTCCAACACCAGCGCATCGGGCTCTTGCCCGAATCCCCAATACACCATCAGGACGATAATTTTCAGATCGTCAAGAGAGATGGGGCCGCCGGGTGCCGCCATGGCGCGGTCAATGACGACTTCGCGCATATGGGCCGGCAAAACACCAGCGGATTCCAGGAAGCGGATAAATCCGAGTGCCTGTAAGCCCAGGTGGTTCTGTTCATGCGGGGGATAGATCCGCATGCTGTTTGTTCCGGGTTGAAGCAGCCAGGGTTCCGGCAGTGTGGTGCTGGCGGCCGAGTTCAGCCCTTTGAGCCACCTGAGCGCATCGTCAATTTCGTCGGATTCAAAGCCAACGGCGCTGAGCTTGCGTTCCAGGTGGGTGGGTTCTGGGCAGGTTTCCCCGGCGTAGTAGTTTTCGTAAACGAAGGCAAGCACTTCAAACATGAACACAATATAGCGCAGATAAATTGTGTTCTGCCACGCGTCCGGAACTGCCCGTCTTTTCTCGCTTTCAGGCTTGAACGAGGCGCTGGAACAGGCCTCCAGGCAGGCGGGTTACCTCGCCCTGTAGCTCCAGCGTCATAAGTTGCGCCTGCAGTGCCGCTGTGTCCAGACCCGTGCGGGCTTGCAGCGTATCGAGGCTGGTGGCGTCATATCCCAAGGCCTGCAGTAGTACTGATTCTGGCTGCAATTGGCCTTCAGCCTCCGCTGCAATTGCATGGGTAGCTATTAAATCAGGAGCAGTATAGGGGCGGTTGTCAAGTTGCAGTTCTTCCAGAATGTCCTGCGCACTCTCGACCAGCTTGGCGCCCTGCTTGATCAGGGCGTGACAGCCCCGCGCCTGCGTGGAGTGAATCGATCCGGGAATGGCAAAGACATCCTTGCCCTGTTCTGTTGCGAGGCGCGCTGTAATCAGTGAGCCTGACTGCAGGGCCGCTTCGACTACGAGTGTTCCCTGGGACAGGCCCGAAATGATGCGATTGCGTCTGGGAAAATTGGCTGCCAGCGGCGGGGTGCCCAGGGCGTACTCGCTCAGCAACATCCCGCGTTGCGCTATGCGGTGTGCCAGCACCCTATGCTGCTTGGGATAAACCCGGTCCAGTCCCGTACCCACCACGGCAATGGTTGCCAGACTGTCTGCATCAGCGCCTTCCAGGGCGCCCTCATGGGCAGCACCGTCTATTCCCAGAGCCATGCCGCTGACAATCGTCAGCCCCGCCTGCGCCAGTGCTACGGAAAATTGACGTGCGTTGGCTGCGCCCTGTGGCGTGGGGTTGCGGCTGCCCACCACGGCCAGACAACGGTCAGCAACCCTGTTCAGGCCGCCAGCACGCCACAACTCTGCCGGACCCATTGCGTACAGCAGGAGTGGCGGATCCTCAATATTCAGCAGGGATTGTGGATAGTCCGGATCACCCAGCGGCAAGACACGTCGGGCATCAGCCTCGGTCTGCAGCCATTGCCAGGTGCTTTCCAGCAAAGATGAGAGCTCGGCCGGTTCCCGCAGCAAGGCGGCCGCCTGGGTCGCGCTGACAACCGCTTCCAGACTTGCGGCAGACTGCTGAAAAATCTGTTGGGGTAGCCCGAACTGCGCAAGCAGCCGTCGCGCACCGCTGTCGCCAACACCGGGTGTCAGCTGCAATCGCAACCACGCCCGGAGCTCTTCACGTTCCATGAGCGGTACCGGAAGTTATGATGCGTATCAGCGAGGGGTCGACAACCGGTCACCCACCCGAACGCCGCTGGTGATATCGAGGATCAGTGCGTAGGAAACGCGATCAAAAGTCCGGAAAACCATCAGCAGGCCATTGCGCTCATCAGGCAACTTCATCAGCGGCCTTGCAGGATCACCCTTGTCGATCATCGTGGCGCCGTCTTTCAGGATGGCAAGCACATGACCCGGCTCTATGCCATCGCGGGATCCGAGATTGATGGCGACCACCTGGTTTTGGGCTGCGTTCACTACGGCGCTGCCATAGACGGAGATGATGCGACCAGCCACGTTAGTAGCCGGTGCGCGCGGTGTGTAGGTTTGCAACTGGCGTGGAGGTTCCGGCAACATGCGGTCGCCAACACGCATTTCCTCCTTGGCGCTGACGATATCGATGGTCGCTGGAACGATGGCTCCGTTGGTGGCGCCGTCCTTGTCGGTTACATCCGTCGTGCTCTCGCCACGTACCATCGTGGCCTTGCCGACGTACTGTGCCTCGTAGCCCAGAATTTCTCCGGTGCCAGGATCTTTCAGGGGGGTTGCATTACGAAAAACCCGGAACTGCTTTTCAAGACGCTGGTCATCCAGCAGGGGCACGCCGTTCTGGCCGCGTGCATACGCGCGGTCACCCTTGGCCAGCAGAACCCGGCTCTCCTGCGCGGAAACGATGCGGGGAGCCGCTTTCAGGGTGGCCTCGTCAACGACCAGCGGCTCGGCCAGGAAAGGTTCAATCAGGCTTGATTGCAGTGCTGTCAGCGCCTTGCTGGACAGTGATTCATAGCGTGTACGGGGAGAAACGCGCACGGTCTCCAGACCCGAGTCGTCTGACGGCGTGGCTGCCAGGTGCAACGTGGCCCGTCCGTCCTTGCGTTCCAGCAGCAGAATCTGGCCGGGATAGATCAGGTGCGGGTTTTTAATGTCATTGAGGTTCATCCCCCACAATTCCGGCCAGCGCCATGGGCTCTTGAGGTACATCTTCGAGATATCCCACAAGGTGTCGCCACGTTTGATGGTGTAGCTGTCGGGCGCATCGGCTGCGAGTTCGCTCAAGGGGACACCCTTGGCGGCTACTTCATTGGCAGTTGCCCGTTGCGCTGCAGTTATCGGGTATTGCTGTGCCAGCGCGTTGCCCGCGACCAGCGCACATGCGATACCGGTCAATGCGGCCAGTGCCAATTTGGGTTTCACCATCAGAAGTGTCGTCATATCGGAATGCATTCAGGTTGCTATAACTTGATAATTTACGCACGATTTTGCGCTCAAGCCCTTGATTCGGCAACGTTTTTGGGTAACAGGCTGTACCAGAGCGGCCAAAAGTGGCGAAAATAGCCACATCTTTGAAGAGCTTTCCATGGCATTACTCCCGATTCTTTGCTATCCCGATCCCAAATTGCACAAAGTGGCCAAGCCGGTTGTTGCGGTGGACGCGCGCATCCAGTCGCTGGTGCGTGACATGCTGGAAACCATGTACGAGGCCAAAGGCATTGGCCTGGCGGCGACCCAGATCGATGTACATGAGCGTGTAATCGTGATGGATGTGTCTGAAGACCGTGATCAGCCGCTGGTGCTGATCAACCCCGAACTTGTGTGGACCAGCCCAACCAGGCACATCAACGAAGAAGGCTGTCTGTCGGTGCCCGGTATTTACGACGGCGTGGAGCGTTTTGACGCCGTTCACGTCACTGCGCTGGACGACAGGGGTCAAAGCCGGACGATTGAAGCCGAAGAATTGCTGGCAGTGTGCATCCAGCATGAAATGGACCATCTCATGGGCAAAGTTTTCGTGGAATACCTCTCTCCCCTCAAGCGCAATCGCATCAAAACCAAGATGATCAAGGCTAAGCGCGAGGAAGAACGCTAGGTGGTAGCTTTGCGGGTCATTTTTGCTGGCACCCCCGAGTTTGCCCGGGTAGCGCTGGAGCGGTTGCACGCCGCCGGCCACACCATTGCACTGGTACTCAGCCAGCCGGACCGCCCAGCCGGACGCGGCATGAAGCTGCAGGCATCAAGCGTCAAGCAGTTTGCGCTGGAGCATGGCATTGCAGTGGCCCAGCCACGGAGCCTGCGGCTGGATGGCAAGTACCCCGAAGATGCGGTTGCCGCACGGCAGGCGATTGCAGATGCCGATGCGGATGTGATGGTGGTCGCTGCCTACGGGTTGATCCTGCCGCAGTGGGTACTGGACGCTATGGCGGCTCCGCACAGCGATGGTCGCGCGCGCTTTGGCTGTCTCAACATCCACGGCTCGCTATTGCCGCGCTGGCGCGGCGCGGCGCCCATCCACCGTGCCATTGAAGCCGGCGACGGCCATACAGGTATCACCATCATGCGGATGGATGTGGGGCTGGATACCGGCGACATGCTGCTCACGGAAAGCCTGCCGATTCAGGACACCGACACCACCGCCAGCCTGCATGACAAGGTGGCTGATCTGGGTGCGAACATGATTGTGCAGGCGCTCGATCTTGCAGCTGCTGGACGCTTATATCCGGTCAAGCAACCTGAAGAAGGTGTCACCTACGCCCACAAGATCGATAAGCACGAAGCAGCCATCGACTGGCGACAGGATGCCGCCACCATTGTGCGCAGGGTGCGGGCATTCAACCCCTTTCCTGGAGCGTCTACCAGCCTGGATGCTGAAACGATCAAGGTTTGGGGGGCGACGGTTCAACCGGGTTCTCCATCCGCAACATATGGAACAATTCTGGCTGTAGCCCCCGAGGGTATTGCGGTGGCAGCTATGAATTCAATAGCGCTTTTGACGGAGCTTCAGCGGGCTGGAAGCAAGCGTCTGCCTGTGGCCGAGTTTTTGCGGGGTTTTCCTTTGCGCGCTGGGCAGGTGCTGAAGTGATGCAACGTTGGCGCGCCTGGTGGCGCCATCCGGAGTTTCAGTTGGGGCTGCGTGAGATGGCAGCCGTGTCGCCAGGTCTGGCGGCGTGGGGTTTGATGACGGGCGTGGCCATGGTCAAGTCCGGCATGAGTACTGTGGAAGCTGTGGCCATGACCCTGGTGGTGTTTGCGGGTAGTTCGCAACTGGCCGCCATTCCCCTGATTGCGGCAGGTGCGCCAGTCTGGGTGATTTGGGCGACGGCTTTTTGCGTCAATCTGCGGTTTGTGGTGTTCAGCGCCCACATGCGGCCCTACTTCATGCACCTGCCCTTGCGCTGGAGGCTGTTCAACGGCTACCTGACGGCAGACCTCAGCTATGTGATGTTTACCAAACGGTTCCACCATCCCGCAAACGATGCGGCCACGCAACGCGCCCAGCTGGCGTATCTTGGGGGTGGTAGTTTTTTCAACTGGACGAGCTGGCAGGCCGCGAGCCTGCTGGGCATTGCGCTGGCCAACACGATTCCCACGCATTGGGGGCTGGGTTTTGCCGGCATCCTGGCTTTACTGGGGGTGGCCTGTTCGCTGGCCAGCAGCAACTTGCGCCGGGTGTCAGCAGGTGTGGCAGGCATGGCGGCGGTGGCGGCCTTTGCCCTGCCGTTCAAACTCAACATCGTGGTGTCGATTGCCGCTGCCGTGGCCTTGTGCCTGATACTGGAACACTTGCACCCCCCGGCCCCACAGGCACCTGTTGCAGGAGGTCGGTCATGAACCACACCGATTTCTGGACCTTGGGCGTGATCGTTGGGCTGGGCGTGGTGACCCTGGTGACGCGCAGCTTTTTCTTTCTGAGCAACAGGCCCTGGCATCCTCCGCACTGGGCGCAACGCGGTTTGCAGTACGCGCCCATTGCCGCCCTGTCGGCGGTGGTGCTGCCGGAGGTATTGATGACCCAGGGGCAGCTTATCGGCACCTGGCTGGACGCACGCCTGTTTGCCGCAGTTGCGGGCGCAGCCTACTTCTTTTTGCGCCGGGGCCAAGGGCAGGCCGTGCTGGGCACGATCGTGTCGGGCATGCTGGTGTACCTGCCGTTGCACATTGGTTTGGGTTGGTGACAAATGTCGCCCCCACGCTCCACCGCTGCGCGGTTCGCTGCCCCCCGAGGGGGCTAACTCGCCTTGGGGCGGCCCGGCGGCGAGCTGTTGCTCCTATGCCCAGTCGTTTCGCGGGTCGCTGCCCTCCTACAATTCGGGCAATTCTTTTGACTGAGGTGTTTCCATGCAAGTGATCCGTTTCGCCGACCTGATTGCCCAAGGCAAAGTAGCCAACAAACGCGTCTTCATCCGCGCCGACCTGAACGTTCCGCAAGACGACTCCGGCGCCATCACCGAAGACACCCGCATCCGCGCCAGCATCCCGGCAATCGAAATGGCCTTGAAGGCCGGTGCCGCCGTCATGGTCACCTCCCACCTGGGCCGCCCCACCGAAGGAGCGTTCACCCCTGCCGACTCCCTGGCCCCGGTCGCCAAACGCATGGGCGAACTCATGGGCCGCGAGATCCCGGTGATTGCCAACTGGACCGACGGCGTCAAATTCAATGGTGCTGATCTGGCCCCCGGCCAGCTGGTTCTTCTGGAAAACTGCCGCGTCAACAAGGGTGAAAAAAAGAACGACGACGCTTTAGCCAAGAAAATGGCCGCCCTGTGCGACATCTTTGTCCATGACGCCTTTGGTACCGCCCACCGGGCCGAAGCCTCCACCTACGGCATCGCCCAGTTTGCCCCCATCGCCTGCGCCGGCCCGCTCCTGGCCGCCGAGATGGACGCCATCTCCCAAGCTCTGCTGGCCCCCAAGCGTCCCCTGGTCGCCATCGTGGCCGGCTCCAAAGTCTCCACCAAACTCACCATCCTCAAAAGCCTGGCCAACAACGTCGACCAGCTCATCGTCGGTGGCGGCATTGCCAACACCTTCATGCTGGCCGCAGGACTGAAAATCGGCAAAAGCCTGGCCGAACCCGACCTGCTGGACCAGGCCACAGCCGTGATTGAAGCCATGAAGGCACGCGGTGCAGCCGTCCCCATCCCCACCGATGTCGTCACCGCCAAAACCTTCAGCCCAGATGCCAAAGCCGAAATCAAGGCCGCCACTGATGTGGCCGATGACGACCTGATCCTGGACATTGGCCCCCAGACCGCCAAAGCCCTGGCAGAACAACTGATGAAAGCCGGCACCATTGTCTGGAACGGCCCGGTGGGCGTGTTTGAGTTCGCGGCCTTTGAGAACGGCACCAAAACCATTGCCCAGGCGATTGCACAGTCCAGTGCCTTCAGCATTGCGGGCGGGGGTGACACCCTGGCGGCGATTGCCAAGTACGGCATTGAAAGCCAAGTGGGTTACATCAGCACCGGCGGTGGGGCGTTTCTGGAGGTGCTGGAGGGCAAGACGCTGCCGGCGTTTGAGATTCTGCAGAAGCGCGCCGGTACGTAAGTTCTTGTTGGCGGGCTGCAATTTGGGGTTTTGCTGGCCGGAAATTTCTGGCGTGCGATCCGTAGAACTGGCGGCTTTTTTCCCCTCGACTGGTCAGACTGGTTTGTGCTTCTGGTGCAGAATCCGCGCTAACATGCAAAAAAATCATTGATCAGAGAAATGCAATCATCAAGTGACGAGAAGCAGGTTGACCCTACGGTGCAAGCCCTGGTGACCTTGTGCAGGGGGGTGCTTCCCGTGTGGGCGCGCCATCTGGCGACATCACGCTCCCAATCTGAAGCGGCAGTCACCGAAATGCTGCAGGCCTTCTCCGATATCGGCCCGCATATTCATTTGGCTGAACGTCAATCCCAGCAGATCACCGAGGCACTCGGCCAGTCCGATGGCACTGTGGTTGGTTTGGCCCGCGCCTGTGATCACGCCATGGCTCCACTGTTGACGGATGCGACTCTGCCAGTGGATGCGGCCCGAGCCATCCAGCATGTTCTGGGCATGGTGCACCAGGCCGTAGATGCGCTGGAACGCATTGCCAAACCTTTTCATCACGAGACACAAATGGTGGCGGAGCAGGTTGAGCGCATGTATGTGGGTTTCCAGTACCAGGATCGGATCAGCCAGATGATGGCCCTGCTGGAAGGCGATATTGCGCGCCTGCAGGATGTCGTGGGCGGCAACAAGTCCAGCGTTCCAGACGTACAGACCTGGCTAGCGCATCTCGAGTCGCAATATGCAATGGCCGAACAGCGGCGGGATCATCAGGGCGGCGCGTCCGACGGGGCTGGCAATAGCAACGAAACGACTTTTTTTTAAGAGGTTGAAATGGCTAAAACGATATTGGTTATTGACGACTCTGCAAGTTTGCGGCAAGTGGTCAAGATGGCCCTGACAGGTGCTGGGTACAACGTCATTGAGGCTGGTGACGGGAAGGCCGCGCTGGCGCTGCTTGATGGCCGTCAGGTCAACATGGCTGTATGCGATGTCAACATGCCCATCATGAATGGCATTGAGTTTGTCAGGGCCGCCAAGGCGCTGCCAGCCTACAAGTTCATGCCCATTCTGATGCTCACCACAGAAAGCCAGGAAGAAAAAAAAGAACAGGGCAAGGCAGCGGGGGCAAAAGCCTGGATGGTCAAACCCTTTTCGCCGACCCAGTTGATAAATGCAGTGTCCAAACTCTGCGTATAAGCAGTTATATCGGGCTTGTGAGTGCAATCGGCTTTAACTGGTCACAAGGGGAATGCCATGAGTGAATCCTTTGATTTGCCGGCGGAGCTGAATATTTACAGTGCGCTGGAAACCCGCGATGCTTTACTGGTCTGGGTGGCCGAGCAGACAAGCAAAAACAGGGAAAGCCTGGAAATATCCGCAAAGAATGTGTTGGAAGTGGACGGCGCTGGTTTGCAGTTGCTGGCTGCGCTGGCCAATATGGAGCATTCTTGGCGACTGGTAGAAGCCAGTGACGCATTCTCCGACGCTTGCAGAACCATGGGCCTCGCCCATTGGCTGGACAAGGATGCAATGAAATCTGCCAAAGGAGCGTGAAGATGGGCAGTACCAATGACGCGGACCTGGATTTCATTGCGCAGGCCATGCCTGCATTCATCAGTGAAGCAGCAGAACAGATCGAAGCCATAGAGACATTGTTGCTCGAGCTCGAAGAGCAGCCGGACAATCGCGAATTACTCGATTCCCTGTTTCGCTGTGCGCATACCGTCAAGGGATCGGCTGGAATCTTTGGTTTGAATCGCGTCGTTGAGTTCACGCACCACGTAGAGACGTTGCTGGACAAAATGCGCGATGGTGACATTGCCCTGAATCCGGAGGTCAGTACGCTGCTTCTGCAATGCAACGACCAGATCAAGTATTTGGTGGATACCGCGGCCGATGAAAGTGCGGACACTGCGGAGCAGAAGGACGCACGGGCCGATCTGGTGATCCGCTTGCAGTCCCTGACTGAAGGTGACGTTGTTTCAGCGCAGCCGCCAGTAACCAGTGTGTCCGAATCCGATGTGGGTGATGGCAGCCCCAGGGTGTGGACTATTTCGGCGCGGTTTGGCTCGGAGACCTTTCGCAATGGAATGGACCCCCTGTCCATTGCGCGCTATCTGGGAACCGTTGGTAGCGTCAAATCAGTGCGCTGCGGTACCGATACGGTGCCACCATTGTCGAATCTCAATCCAGAGAGTTGCTATTTGAGTTTCTTCATGGAGTTGGAAACAACAAGCAGTCGCAACGACATTGAGGGCGCCTTCAGCTTTGTCATAGACGATTGCGAACTCGACGTTGTCGCACCTGAAACGCCTGGGCAAAAGTTGACACGGGCCATAGAAGAGATGCCAGAGACGCCTCGGCTGGGCGACATGCTGGTACAGGTAGGGGCGGTATCGTCAGACAAACTTGCGCAAGTTTTGTCCACACAGCAGCAGACCCCGGGCATGCCTTCAGTGGCCAAGCCCAAAATCGGTGATTTGCTGGAGTCGCAAGCAGGCGTTGCGCCCGAAGTGGTTGCTGCGGCGCTAGGAAAACAGCAAAAAATTCGGGAGGCATCTCCGTCGGAGGAACGCTACATCCGGGTGCAGGCCGACCGGCTCGATGCGGTCATCAACCTGTTGGGTGAGTTGGTCATTGCCGGTGCAGGCGCAACGCTGCTGGCACGCGAAACCCATCAGGGGGCATTGGTCGAAGCCAACCTGCACATGAACAGCCTCATTGAAGAAATCCGCAATGGAACTTTGGGTTTGCGCATGGTTCCCGTGGGTGAAACGTTCAGTCGCTTCCGGCGCGTAGTGCGCGATACGGCCTCAAGTCTTGGTAAAGAAGTCAATTTCGAGATTGTGGGCGGTGATGCGGAACTCGACAAATCTATGGTGGAAAAGATTGCCGATCCTCTCATGCACCTGGTTCGCAATTCGCTTGACCATGGCCTGGAGCCTCCCCAGGAGCGCGTGGCAGCTGGCAAGCTACCGTCTGGCAAACTGGTGTTGAGTGCACGCCATGAAACTGGAGCGATCCTGATCCGCATCGAAGATGATGGACGCGGCATCAATCGCGAGCGTGTATTGCAGCGTGCATGGAACCGTGGACTGATTGAGCAGGGCGTGGTGCCCAGTGACGACACCATCAACATGATGATTTTTGAGCCCGGATTTTCTACTGCGGAGCAAGTCACGAATCTGTCTGGACGCGGTGTCGGAATGGATGTTGTGCGCAGAAATATTGAAGCGCTCAGGGGCAGCATTCGCCTCAACAGCAATCCGGGCAAGGGCCTGCAGGTGGATATCCGTTTGCCACTCACATTGGCCATCATCGACGGCTTCCTTGTCGGAGTGGGTAGGTCGAAATTTGTTTTGCCTTTGGACTCGGTGGTCGAAGTCATTGAGTCCGGCAGCCAGCATGTGAGGGACGACGCTGCGGGGCGTCATTGCATGGAATTGCGAGGACAAGTGCTGCCGGTCGTGCGCCTGCGGACCTTGTATGGCGTGGAATCGAGTTTGCCAGGCCGGGTCAGTGTCGTTGTGGTGAATTCACCTCGCGGTAAATATGGCATTGAGGTCGAGGTGTTGTTGGGTCAGAACCAGACGGTGATCAAGCCTTTGGGCCGCCTGTTCAGAACCTTGCGTGGCATATCGGGTTCCAGCATTTTGGGCAGCGGCGAAGTTGCGCTCATTCTGGATGTGAGCTCTCTGGCGGAATTGGTCACTGGAGTCCAATCCTCTACGGCCGTTAACTGACGACACGCCCCACCGTCGTTCCTTTGACGCACAACATTTTCGATAACAAGGAGAATTCCTATGCCCCAACCCAAGTCGTCCTGGATTTCCCGGCTTTTTGGCAATGCGGCTCTTCAGCAGCGTATCGCCGAACTGGAGCTTGAGCTCAAGGTTCGCTCCGACATCATGAACTTGACCAGTATTGTTTCGGAGGCTGACAAGAAGGGCGACATCCTGAATGTCAACCAAAAATTTCTGGAAGTCTCCAAGTACCCTGAGAACGAGTTGATTGGGTTTGGGCATAACACCACGCGCCACCCTGATATGCCCAAAGAGGTTTTTAAGCAGATGTGGGCGACCATTGGACGCGGGGATATTTTCCGCGGCGTAGTGAAAAATCGCGCCAAGGACGGTACGCCATATTACGTGGATGCAGTGATTGCCCCAATTCTTGGAGAGAACGGCAAGCCCATGAAATATCTGGGTGTGCGTTACGACATTACAGACGCTGAGTTGGAGCGTCACAATGCACGTGGCATTCTCAATGCCATTGATGGCTCGTATGCGTATATTGAGTTTGACCTTGGCGGTCACATTTTGAAAGCTAACAAGAACTTTCTGCAAACCATGGGTTACCAGGCGGAAGAGATTCTTGGCAAGCACCATCGCATGTTCTGCGAACCAGCGCTTGTCAATTCGCCAGCCTACCAGCAGTTCTGGGCAGATCTCAAAGCGGGCAAGCCGCAAAACGCCGTATTCAAGCGGGTGCGCAAGAGCGGGCAGGAGGTTTCACTGCAGGCGGTTTATGCGCCTGTCACGGATGAGATGGGACGCGTCGTCAAGATCGTAAAAATTGCCACCGACGTAACCGCAGAAGTACGTGCCAATACCATGCTACGTGAGGCGGTCGAGCAGGCGCAGGCTGTAACAGCGGCCGCCAGATCGGGTGACTTGTCACAACGCATACCCATGGAGGGAAAAACAGGACCGATTGCAGAGCTTTGCGCAGGGGTCAATGGCCTGATGGAAACCACCGCAGTCATTTTTGAGGATGTGGTGCGTGTGTTCGGCGGCCTCGCGGCTGGTGATTTGAACCAGCGCATTACCCATGAGTATGCGGGTGCTTTCGGGCAGTTGAAGAGTGATGCCAATGCCACCAGCGAAAAGCTGGCCGAGATCATTGAAGATGTTGTCCGGGTATTTTCGGGACTTGCCAATGGTGACCTGACACAACGCATTGATCGTGAGGCCCAGGGTGTTTTTGACCAGGTGAAGCAGGATGCCAATTCAAGCTGTGGCAAGCTGGCCAACATTATTGAAGAGGTGCGCGGCGCCGCAGATGCACTTACTGGTGCTGCCAGCCAGGTATCGGCGACTGCGCAATCCTTGAGTCAGGCTGCCAGTGAGCAGGCAGCTTCAGTGGAAGAAACGACAGCGTCCATTGACGTGATGTCAGCAAGCATCAGCCAAAACA
>JAGWUS010000010.1 GCA_028868305.1 Burkholderiales bacterium
TGGCCAGGCCACCAAACTTGGCCGCCAGAATCGTGGTGATGGCCGCCGTCAGTGTGGTCTTGCCGTGGTCAACGTGGCCAATCGTGCCCACATTCACGTGGGGCTTGGTACGTGTGAATTTTTCTTTTCCCATTTTTCAATCCTTCAAAAGAGCTAATCCCGTGTATTGGTTTAATGTTTGCACGGTGTTGCTGGTTCGCCCCGCACGGGAACAGGGCGGCACACCGTCGCAGACAACTTGAAATTACTTTGCGCGCGCTGCCATGATGGCTTCAGACACATTGCGCGGGGCTTCCGCGTAATGCTTGAATTCCATTGTGTAAGTAGCACGGCCTTGCGACATCGAGCGCAGGGTGGTCGAGTAGCCGAACATTTCGGACAACGGAACTTCGGCCTTGATAGCCTTGCCACCGCCCACCATATCGTCCATACCTTGCACCATACCGCGACGTGAAGACAGATCACCCATCACGTTGCCAGCGTAGTCTTCAGGCGTTTCCACTTCCACAGCCATCATGGGCTCCAGAATCACGGGGTTGGCCTTTCGGCAACCTTCCTTGAAACCGAAGATAGCGGCCATTTTGAACGCGTTTTCGTTCGAGTCCACATCGTGGTATGAGCCGAAAGTCAGCGTCACCTTGACGTCCACCACGGGGTAGCCAGCCAGAACGCCCTGGTTCAGGGCTTCAATCACACCCTTTTCCACTGCAGGAATGTATTCACGAGGAACCACACCGCCCTTGATGGCATCCACGAATGTAAAGCCCTTTCCCACTTCGTTCGGCTCAACGGTGAACACGACGTGGCCGTATTGGCCCTTACCACCGGACTGACGCACGAACTTGCCTTCAACGTCCACCACTTGTTTGCGGATGGTTTCGCGGTAGGCAACCTGGGGCTTGCCCACATTGGCTTCCACGCCAAATTCGCGCTTCATGCGGTCCACAATGATTTCCAGGTGCAACTCGCCTTGGCCGCCAATAATGGTTTGGCCCGATTCTTCGTCAGTTTGTACGCGGAAAGATGGATCTTCCGCTGCCAGACGGTTCAGGGCAATACCCATTTTTTCCTGATCGGCTTTGGTCTTGGGCTCCACAGCCTGACGGATCACCGAATCAGGGAACACCATGCGCTCCAGTGTGATGACTGCTGCGGGATCGCACAAGGTCTCGCCGGTGGTCACATCCTTCAGACCCACGCAGGCAGCGATGTCGCCAGCGCGAATTTCATCGACTTCTTCACGGTTGTTGGCGTGCATCTGCACGATACGGCCGATACGCTCTTTCTTGCCGCGCACCGCGTTGTAAACAGTGTCGCCCTTTTTCAGAACACCGGAATACACGCGCACGAAAGTCAACTGACCCACAAACGGGTCTGTCATCAATTTGAACGCCAAAGCCGCGAACTTTTCGTCGTCGTCTGCCTTGCGTGTGATTTCCTTTTCGTCTTCGTCAAAGCCCTTAATGGCTTTGACGTCCAGAGGAGAAGGCATGAGTTCGATCACAGCATCCAGCATGCGCTGCACACCCTTGTTCTTGAACGCGGTACCGCACAGCATGGGCTGGATTTCGCCAGCGATGGTGCGCGTGCGCAGACCGTAAGTGATTTCCTCTTCGGTCAGATCACCTTCTTCCAAGTACTTGTTCATCAGCTCTTCGGAAGCTTCAGCAGCGGCTTCTACCATTTTTTCACGCCACTCTTTGGCAGTTGCCACGAGTTCAGCAGGAATCTCTTCGAAGGTGAACTTCATGCCCTGCGAAGCCTCATCCCAGATGATGGCCTTCATCTTGCGCAGATCGACCACGCCGGTGAAGTTTTCTTCAGCACCGATTGGAATCACTATGGGCACAGGGTTAGCCTTCAGGCGCAACTTCATCTGGTCCACGACCTTGAAGAAGTTGGCGCCAGTACGGTCCATCTTGTTCACAAAGGCCAGACGTGGTACTTTGTACTTGTTTGCCTGACGCCACACGGTTTCGGACTGGGGCTGCACGCCGCCCACAGCGCAGTACACCATGCAGGCACCATCCAGCACACGCATGGAACGCTCCACTTCAATCGTGAAGTCCACGTGTCCAGGGGTATCGATGATGTTGATGCGGTGCTCGGGGAAGGATGTGTCCATTCCCTTCCAGAAACAGGTGGTCGCAGCGGACGTGATCGTGATGCCACGCTCCTGCTCCTGCTCCATCCAGTCCATGGTGGCCGCGCCGTCGTGCACTTCGCCGATCTTGTGGTTCACACCGGTGTAAAAAAGAATACGCTCGGTCGTAGTGGTTTTGCCGGCGTCAATGTGCGCAGAGATACCGATATTGCGGTAGCGCTCAATGGGGGTATTGCGAGCCATGATGGATCCTTGGTTTTGATCTGGGTCTTTGATCGCTACCCGCACAACGCGGCGTAGCGAGAGGGCTTCGGGCTAGGCGCATGCCCGCAAACAGTGCCAACAGCACGGCAAGAGGTTGCAGCCACGTAAGAAGCCTTCGCAGTAGCCGCCTTTTAGAAGCGGAAGTGGGAGAAAGCCTTGTTGGCTTCAGCCATGCGGTGCACTTCGTCACGCTTTTTCATGGCGCCGCCACGGCCTTCAGTGGCTTCCAACATTTCATTGGCCAGCCGCTGGGCCATGGACTTCTCGCCACGCTTGCGGGCAGCTTCCTTTATCCAGCGCATGGACAGAGCCAAACGACGGACAGGGCGCACTTCAACGGGCACCTGGTAGTTGGCACCACCCACGCGGCGGGATTTCACTTCCACCATGGGCTTGACGTTGTTGATGGCAACCGTAAAGGCCTCCACAGGGTCTTTATCAGGGTGCTTTTTAGCGATCAGTTCCAAGGCGCCATAAATGATGCGCTCTGCAACTGCTTTCTTGCCGCCTTCCATGATCACGTTCATGAATTTGGATAGCTCGACATTGCCGAACTTGGGATCCGGCAGGATTTCACGTTTAGGGACTTCGCGACGACGTGGCATTTTTTCACCTCTTTGCTTCAGTTGGCACTCTTGCAAGCACCGCGAGAGTTAATCAATAAGACTCTCACTTACTCGACCCGAACAGTGGGTCACTTCGTTCATTTACTGCGCCACGCAATAAACAAACACCTTTTGTTTTTCGAATCCAGGGCGTCCGACTTGCATCAGGCCATGGGCCCAGGTCAATTTATTTGGCCTTTGGCTTCTTCGCACCGTACTTGGAGCGAGACTGCTTGCGGTCTTTCACGCCTTGCAAGTCGAGCGAACCGCGGACGATGTGGTAACGCACACCGGGCAAATCCTTGACACGACCGCCGCGAACCAGCACAACGCTGTGTTCCTGCAGGTTGTGGCCTTCGCCGCCGATGTAGGAGATGACCTCAAAACCGTTGGTCAAGCGCACTTTGGCAACTTTACGCAGAGCGGAGTTAGGTTTTTTAGGCGTTGTGGTGTACACACGGGTGCACACACCGCGACGCTGCGGAGAGTTCTGCATCGCAGGGCTCTTCGACTTGATGGTCTCGACCTCACGGCCTTGACGCACGAGCTGGTTAATGGTTGGCATTGAAAACGTCCCTAAACGTTTGAAATATTACGAAAACGTGAATCTCTTCGAAATTTCCGAAAAGCCTTCGAATGTATCAGATGAAGGGTTTTCCCGCAAGCAAAAAAAGCGGGTTAGCGAATCCACAAGCGCATGGCATCCCACGCGCGACCCAGGATGCCCGCCTGATCCACTCCATCCAAAGCTAGCAGTGGAAAATCCACCAAGGTTTGATCCCCGGAGATGACGCGCAGTGTTCCCGCAACCTGTCCCTTGGCAATCGGGGCAACCAATGGGTCATTACGAATCACCTGGGTCTTAAGTTTGGCCGCCGTTCCGGCGGGCACGGCCACGACAATGGACTGCGACCGCCCCAATTTGACGGATGACGAAGTACCCTTCCAGACATTAGGAATCACAACGGCTTGATTTGCATCAAATAATTTGACAGGCTCGAATGCGGTATAGCCCCAATTCAGCAACTTCTGCGACTCATTGGCGCGGGCGTTTTCGCTATCCGCACCCAAAATGATCGACAGTAGCCGGCGGTTTCCGGCTGCGGCACCTGGCGCTCCCAGTGAGGGGTACTCACGTTTTGCGGTAGCAACCATGCAGTAGCCGGCAGCGTCCGTATGGCCCGTCTTCAAGCCATCCACCGTGGGATCACGAAACAGGAGCAGGTTGCGATTGCTGTCATTCGCCGCAGGTGTTCCTGGATACCGGTATTTTTTGATCGAGTAGAAGCCCACATAGTCGGGGAAATCGGTCATCAGCCGTGTTGCCAGAATGCTCAGGT
Source organism: Burkholderiales bacterium (assembly GCA_028868305.1). Taxonomy (GTDB): domain Bacteria; phylum Pseudomonadota; class Gammaproteobacteria; order Burkholderiales; family Burkholderiaceae_C; genus Allorhodoferax. The sequence continues at coordinate 4,314 of JAGWUS010000010.1, forward strand.
CACGCGCTGTGGTGGTATGACCTGCCGCGGTCAGGCCTTCCGGATTCTTGTATCCGGTCGATTTCATGCCCAGTAACCTGGCTTGCTCGTTCATCATCTGGACAAAGCGCTCTGCCGTGCCTCCAACCCCTTCGGCCAGCGCCATGGTGGCATCGTTGCCAGACTGAACAATCATGCCCTTGATCAGGTCCTCTACAGGAACCTGCATTTTGGGGTCAATGAACATGCGCGAGCCCGGCATCTTCCAGGCCCGTTCACTGACTGGCAGGGTCTGCTTGAGATCGAGTTTTCGCGACCGCAGCGCGTCAAACACCAGATAGGCTGACATCAGCTTAGTTAGTGATGCAGGCTCCATGGGTGTATCGATGTCCTTGGCTGCCAGAATCTGGTTGGCCGTCACGTCTAGCAGTAGATAAGAGCGTGCCGCAATTTCTGGGGGCTGGGGTGTTTGCGCGAAAACGGTAAAGCACAAGGTGGCCGCGATGGCCGCAATAATGGATTTCATGGGGTGGATAAAACTAGGCAAGAGGTGCGCTCAGGTGGCGCACCACCAGACCGCGCAAAAGTGGTAATTGTCCATGAAAGAAGTGTTCTCCTCCTGGGACTACCATAACCGGAAGGTTCTGCGGCCTGGCCCAGGCCATCACATCAGCGAGAGGCACCGTTTCATCAAGCTCGCCGTGGATCACCAGTGTGCGCTCATGCAGTTCCGGCGCAATGGGCGCCACCTGAAAGCGACTGGCTGCGGTACCGACCAATACGATCTTCTCGGGTGGCTTTGTGGCTGCAATCGCCTGCACGGCATGGGCGGCCACAAAGGATCCAAAAGAAAATCCTGCCATCGCCAGCCGACCATCAGAAGCAAAGTGTGCGACCACTGACAAAAGATCTGCCAGCTCGCCACGACCTTCATCGTAAGCTCCCTGACTTTTGCCAACGCCACGGAAATTGAACCGCACAGCACGCCAGCCACACAGCACAAATGCACGGGCCAAGGTCTGCACTACCTTGTTTTCCATGGTTCCGCCAAACAAAGGATGTGGATGAGCAATTACTGCTGTTCCGATAGGCGTGATATGCGCCATCGTGGATGACTCATCCACAAGCACCTCCAGTAGCCCGGCCGTCCCATCGATAGTCAAACGGTGCGAGTGGGTGTTCATGGCCTTACGCTAACGCCCCACACTGGCAGGGGTGAGCAGGCGTTCGACCACTATGCCGTTCTTCAAGTGAGACTCCACGATGTCGTCAACATCCTGCAGATCCACATAGGTATACCAGACCGCTTCCGGGTAAACCACGGCAATAGGGCCGCCTGCACAACGGTCCAGACACCCCGCTTTGTTCACCCGAACCTTCCCCGGACCGGCCAAGCCCGCCGCCCTGACCCGCCCTTTGCAATGGTCAAAAGCCTCCTGGGCGCGGTGCTGTGCACAGCATTCTTCGCCGTTATTACGCTCATTCAGACAAAAGAAGATGTGGCGCTCGTAGTAGGAGCTTCGGGATGATGTGGTGTCAGTCATGGGTCAATTCTAGATTTTTGCACCACGCTGGCCGATCTGTGTCAGCACATACAACAGCGTGGCATACGGCCAAAGCCACCCCAGCCACTGGGCCAGACCATGGAAGCGGATGAATTGCCCCTGTTCCCAAGCCTGCAGGGTTTGGGAGAAATAGGCACTTTCGGGTGCCTGATTCAGCATACTCAAATAAACGCCCAGCGCCAGCAGGGCCAGTGCCGCACTCACCCGCCAAGGCGCAAGAGTTGCGGCGCAGGCCATAACCAGTGCACCGGCAATGCCCCATTGCGTCGGCAAGTCCAGCCAGGCCCAGGCGTGGGTCGGCCCCCAACTCAGTGCCGCCGAAAGCCCAGTGACCAACACGCCGACACCAATGCACAGGGGCACAAACACTGCCCGACGCCAGCGCGAGCGAATAATGCAAAAACCCAGCAGACAGGGAATCAGCAAACCCAGGGCCACGCAGGCCAGTTCCGCACCAGGAACCAGCGGCTGCAGCTCAATATCGCGCACTGGCAACCAGTCCAGAAACGGTGTATCGGCCAGCCGGTCCGCCACGGCCACCTCAATCCGCTCAAATACCTGCCCCAGCCCAAAAGGTACGGCAGCGGGAAACAGGAGAGCCATCGGCCAGGTGGCCAGCAACACCAGGCCGCCGCGCGCGTGGGGAACAAACCAGCGTGCCCGAAATCGGCTCCAGCGGTAAATGCCCCCCAGTTTTTCCAGGATCACCGTTGCAACGGCGCCCAGGCTGGCGCCTAAGGTATTGAGCAGCCAGTCCTCCCGGGATGGCACCCGCGCCGGTAAATAACTTTGCAGTGTCTCCATGCCCAGCGACAAAGCTGCGGCCAAAAGCACCGAAAACCAGAGTGCTTGGCGGCCACGGCCGCTACGCAAGGCACTCAAGGCCAGCATGCTTCCGAGGGGTAGGTAGCCGATGATGTTGACCGCCACATCGAAACGTGTCCAGTAGCGTGGGAATGGCGCCTCCAGAAAGGCCCAAGGCAGAATATCCTGATTGCGCCACTCCGCAAACGGGTACAGGCTGGCATAGACAATCAGGACCGCATACATCAGCGCCAGGGGCGAAGCTGCGGTCTTATGCATGGAGCGCGCCGTCAGAACGGCTTGACGACTACCAGAATCACGGCCGCCAGCAACATGAGCACGGGGATTTCATTGAACCAGCGAAACCATACATGGCTGCGCTGCACCATACCTAGCTCAAATTTGCGCAGCAACCTGCCACAGGCATGGTGATAACCCAGCACCAACACCACGGTCGTAAGCTTGGCATGCATCCAGGCATTGCCCGGACCCCAACCGATGCCATAGCCAATCCATAGCCAGAGTCCCAAGGCCACCGCAGGCACCATCAGAAGGTTGGTGAAGCGCATCAGCTTGCGCGCCATTAGCAGCAAACGTGCGCGCTCCGCCTCGGAGCCCGGCGGCACCATGGCCAGATTCACAAAAATACGGGGCAAGTAAAACAGGCCGGCGAACCAGCTGGCAACGAAGACGATATGGAAGGATTTGACCCAAAGCATGGCTGGAGTGTAGCTATGCGCGCCTGGCGCAGGTAAAAAAAACCCCGGCGCCAAGCCGGGGTTTGAAGCCTATTTGCTGTCACACATCAAGGCCCCGCTCAGGGAGGAAAAGCGGGAGGTAGCAAGCTACCCGGGTAGGAATATAGCAACTTTGAAAGCCCCCGACAAGAAAACAGGTTACAGATGCTGTGTTTTTACAAAAACTTTACTCAACCCGCTGCATGACCGCAGCGCACAAGATTCAGGCACAATTTTCCCCATGGTGCGACTCGATGTCGCTTCAATACATAGCTTAACCGCTATGTAGCGGTCCTTGTGACCGCCTTATCAGCGGATGGTTTCACTCTCAGGAGGTTCCATCCGGCCCTCTCAAAAAGGGTTATTTTCGTAGCAGCCAAATGGCTCTGTTTGGCTGCTCCAATTCGTTCCCTCAGGGAACGAAAATGGAGAACTGCGCTCCCAAGGGATGCGGTTCGTTGCCAAATAGAGACATATTTTCGGGAGAAAAGGCCTTGTTACGCCTTGTTGCAAATTACTTGTAGCAAGTGGGTACTGGTAGATGAGCGTAACCGCTCTTTGTGTTTCGTTTCCTAAGAAACCACGTCTGGAACGGCGTGACCTCGACTGTACGTGCGTCTGGAGTAATCCGGGGGTGCGGAGCTACGGTTAAACGATCTGTGCGCAAGCACACAAGATTGACGCGAGTCAGTCCCAATCTCACGAGCAAGAAGTGGGAAGGTTGCCGAGGTAAAGGGCACGGGAAATGTAATGTGAACTCTCGTCTGAACCGTCGTGAAAATTGAACAGCTTACGCTTGTCTCTCCAGCAATGGGGGAGCTGTAGCCAAAAGGCACGAAGTCAGGATGCGCATGTCGTGGACTTCGCATCGTTCCCAAATGACTTCCGGCGGATAGAGAGTCCCTAACCCCATCGTCTGGCTTGCCAGTCAGATGGACACAGAGGGAAACGAGGTAAGCCCCATTCACCGCCAGCCCGCAAGGGTTGGCAACCTGCGAGTAATCAAAGGCCATGGTGGAGGGGGTAGAGGATTGAGCAAAAAGCGAATGGCCGTCTGTAACGGACGGTATAGGGCATTTGTCCCGCAGTGAAAGCTGGCTGACTTGCTCAGGGTGCGACAGCGTAAAGCCGTTGCGACTTTCAACTATGACCCAGAGGGTATCTGACCCTCTGGGTCAGTGCCTTCTTCAAATGGGTCTTGCCTAACTGGAGAATGGTATGGAACACATCGGCAACGATGCTGCGTCTCCGGACGAATCAAGTGAATGGCACTCCATCGATTGGAAGGCGGTCATGCAGTTCGTAGGAAAGGCGCAGATGCGCATAGCGCAGGCAGAAACGGAGAAGGATTTCCGACGGGTCGCAAGACTCACACGGAGCCTGATCCGATCCTGGCAAGCCAAGGCATTGGCCGTCAGGAAAGTAACGGAAAACCAAGGGAAGCGAACGAGTGGCATCGATTGCGTCCTATGGGATACGCCAACAAAGAAATGGAATGCGATTGGTTGTCTGAACACCAATGGGTATCGGGCTCGCCCCCTACGGCGGGTCTATATCCCAAAGGCTAACGGGAAGGAAAGGCCCTTGGGCATACCGACCATGAAAGACAGAGCGATGCAGGCACTCCACCTGCTGGCGCTGGAACCCGCTGTGGAATGTGCGTCCGATCCGAACTCGTATGGGTTTCGGAAAGGACGATCAACACATGATGCGCGGAGCCAGCTCTTTGGGTCTTTATCCATGAAAGCCTCGGCCGAATGGGTATTAGACGCAGATATCTCTGGGTTCTTTGACAACATCAACCACAAATGGTTGCTGAACCACGTCCACATGGACAAGGTGACGCTGCGGAAGTGGTTGAAATCTGGAGTGGTTGACGCGGGTCAACTCCAGCGCACGGATGATGGCACGCCGCAGGGCGGCATCATCTCACCGACGTTAGCGAACATCACCTTGAACGGGTTGGAGGTCGAACTCTTGAATTTCCTTCGGGAAAAGATGGGGATCGCTCTGGCCAGAAAAGGTAAGGTGCACTTGGTCCGGTACGCAGATGACTTTGTGGTGACCGGCAGCTCAAAAGAGTTGCTTGAAACTGTGGTTCAACCTTGGATTGTTGAGTTCTTGCGCAAGCGGGGACTGACTCTGTCCGAGGAAAAGACGCGCATTGTGCATATCGATCAGGGATTTGATTTTCTAGGGTGGAACTTCCGTAAATACGGGGGCAAGCTACTCATCAAGCCGAACCAGAAAAACGTGAAAGCGTTTTACGGCAAGGTGAAGAAGATCATCGCCACATCGCAATCAAAGGTTCCTGTAGAAACGCTGATAAAGCGCCTGAATCCAGTCCTTCAAGGCTGGGCTCAGTACCACAAAGGGACGGTCGCAAAGCAGACCTTCAGCAAAACCGACCGCCTGATTTACTGGCGATTGATGCGTTGGGGTCTGCGGACGCATCCGCGCAAGACGACAAAATGGGTGTATCACCACTACTGGAAGCAGTGTGGTTCACGCAAACAGTTTGCCGGATTGCAGGATGACCCGTTTGGGGGTGTGGAAAGGATACCGCTACCGCTGTATCGCCTCTCGGATATGAAAATTGTTCGCCACATCAAAGTGAAGGGGGATTACAACCCGTTCCACCCCGATTGGGTTGCCTATGGAGAGAAACTGCGTGTGCAACGGATGGGTGAAACCATCTGGAGTGCGCAAAGGGCCTCGCTGTGGTTCGACCAAGGTGGTAAATGCGCTCTCTGTGAGCAAGAAATAGGCATGGCTGATGAAAACATGGACGACCACCATATCGTCTATCGGCAGCTAGGTGGGAGTGATGCTCTCTCCAATCGGGTGCTGTTACACCCGATCTGTCACAGGCGTGTCCACGCCCTAGGTTTGAAGGTTATCAAGCCGGTCCCCAGTACGGGGGACTTTAATCTGGCAAAGCAGCCGAAGGTTATGCAACCTGATGACGCTGTGTAGCCAGTGGTCGTGCATGAGCCGTGTGCGGTGAAAGCCGCATGCACGGTTCTTAGGGGGGGATATAGTAGAGATACTATGTCCCTACCCTCCACATACACCACGCCTTTCGCTCCCTTCCCGGCAGGCCGCCCGCGCCGCCTGCGCCGCGATACTTTCACCCGCAACCTGGTGCGTGAACACGCCCTCACCTCCCACGACCTGATCTACCCGGTGTTTGTGGTGGAGGGGCGGGCCCAGCGTGTACCGATCGCGTCGATGCCGGGTGTAGATCGCCTAAGTCTGGACCTGCTGCTGCCAGTAGCCGAGGAGTGTGTGAAACTGGAAATTCCGGTGATGGCGTTATTCCCGGTCATCGACCAGTCACTCAAGACCTACGACGGCAAAGAGGCTCTGAACCCCGACGGTCTGGTGCCGCGCGTGGTGCGTGCACTCAAAAAAGAGTTTCCGGATCTGGGCGTCATGACTGACGTGGCGCTGGACCCCTTCACCAGTCACGGGCAGGACGGCCTGCCCGACACCCGGCCCGAAACCGAAGGCTACATCCTCAACGACGAAACCGTGGAGGTGCTGGTACAACAGGCACTCACCCAGGCACGCGCCGGAGTGGACATCGTGGCGCCCAGCGACATGATGGACGGCCGCATCGGTGCCATCCGCGCTGCGCTGGAGGCCGACAAACTGGTACACACCCGCATCATGGCCTACAGCGCCAAGTACGCCTCTGCCTTCTATGGCCCATTTCGCGACGCCGTGGGCTCGGCCAGCAACCTGGGCAAGAGCAACAAGAAGGTCTACCAGATGGACCCGGCCAACACCGATGAAGCGCTGCGCGAAGTGGCCATGGACATTGCCGAGGGCGCCGACATGGTGATGGTCAAGCCCGGCATGCCCTACCTGGATGTAGTGCGCCGCGTGAAGGATGCCTTCAAGGTACCCACGTTTGCCTACCAGGTGAGCGGAGAATACGCCATGCTCAAGGCCGCCGCCCAGAACGGCTGGCTGGACCATGACGCCGTGATGATCGAGAGCCTGCTGGCCTTCAAGCGTGCGGGTGCCGACGGCGTGCTGACCTACTTTGCCCGCGACGCCGCAAAATTGCTACAAAAATAATAGCTGCCTGTGCACAATCCGTAAGGGCCACAGTCACTTATTTATCCCAAACCCTGGTACGGCCGCGATGCGCATCTTTCACATCCAGAACACCAGCGTCACCGAAAGCGCGGCCCTTGGTGCACTGACCGCTGGCGGCCCCCTCGCCCAAGGCTACCTGTGGGTGGCCTGTGCGCGGGAAGAATTTGAAACCCAGTTGGCCCAGATCCAGGCCATGCTGCTGGCACAGGGTGGCAATGCCCTGCTGGACCTGCACATCTCGGATTTGCTGAACCAGCAGTTGCCCTCGCACTACGACTTTACCTCCCAGTACGACCTGCTGGTGTTCCGGCGCCTCGCAGCCGCCAGCAGCGCCATTTCGGGTACCAGCGCAGACGGGACCCGTGTGACGGCCAAAGGCGGCCCGCCCATTTTGCGGCGCATCGACACCAGCCCGGTAGGCTTCGCGGTGTTTGACCGCGTGCTGCTCACCGTGCACCCTGCGGACTGCGCCGCGCGCGAAGCCTACGCTGCCAGGCTGTTGCAGGCGGCAAGCGCCGAATCGCGTGCAGCCGGCACCCGATTGCCCGCTAGCCCGGCTGACCTGATGCTGCGCATTGTCAACCAGATGGTGGATGGCTACCTTGCGCTGCGCCGCGAACTGACCCACCAGTTTGACCATTGGCAGGCAGAGTTGCTGAATCCCAAAACCCGCTTCAACAACTGGTCTCGCGTACTCGACGCACGGCTGGCCTTGCACCAGCTCGATGAAATTTGTGAAGAGCAGCGCACCAGCATTCAGGACTGGATTGAGGCCATCAAAACCTGGCCGGATGCGAAGGACCGCACGGAGGCCCGGGAACAAGAACTACTGCAGGTGCGCAGCCGCGACGTGCTGGAACATATCGAGCGTGTGGTTCACCATGTGCGCCGCCTGGAGCAGAGCGCTGAAACTGCGGTGCAGATGCATTTCAACGCGCAAAGCCACCGCACCAACGAAATCATGCGCACGCTCACAGCGCTGACCGCCATCTTTTTGCCTCTGAACCTGATTGCCGGCATCTTTGGCATGAACTTTGAGTTCATACCGCTGCTGCATATTCAAAACGGTTTCTGGTGGGCCATGGGTGGCATGGCCGTGATTTCGGTTGGCCTGGCCCTCTTCTTCTGGCGCAAGCGCTACATCGCCCGCGCTGATCACTGAAGACACGTTGCCCTAAGGCGCCGGCAAGCCAAACAGCCCCGCGCCAGTACTCTGCACAAGCGGGCCAGAGGTGTTGTGTGCAAAACACCGATAGCCCATGGCTTTTTTAGCCCAGATGCTTCTGGAAAAACGCCAGGGTGCGCTCACGCGCCAGCGCTGCAGACACAGCATCAAAAGCGGCACGATGGTCGCAGTTGAAGCCATGGTTGGCGGCGTAAATATAGGCTTCCACTTCGGGGTGGGCCTTGCGAAAAGCGTCCACACCCTCCATAGGAATCCAGTGGTCCCGGTCACTGAAGTGCGCCAGTACCGGACAGCGCGGGGTCCGCGCCAGTTCCGCCTCGGTGGTGATGCCGCCACCGTAGTACGGCACCGCAGCAGTCACGCCTTGCAACATGCAGGCGCTTCTCCAGGTCAGCAGGCCGCCCCAGCAGTACCCGACCACCCCTACCTTGCCGGCCCTGGAGGCATAGTCAATAGCCGCCTGGATGTCCTGCAGCACGCCGGGAGCGGGCAAAGCCTCCACCGCGGCCTTGAGGCCCACGCCTGCGGTCATATCGTCCTGGGTATAGCCCAGCTCCACATCGGCCTGCACCCGGTGAAAGGTGCTGGGCGCCACGGCCAGATAACCCGCCACAGCGTAGCCGTCGGCCACAGCGCGGATGTGGGCGTTGACACCAAAAATCTCCTGCACTACCACCACGGCGCCCCTGGGCGTACTCGCAGGCTGCGCCACGTAGGCGGGAATGTGCTGGCCATCGGCCGCGGCGAGCTGTATCCAAGTTCCCATCGAGGTACTCCTGATCCGGGTGATTTACTTACTGCGCCTGGAAACCACTGGCCTTGATCAGCCTGGTCCACACCTGGGTATAGGCATGCTCACGTTTGGCCAGTTGGGCGGCGTCGATAAAGCCCACGGTCAGGCCCATGGCAGTCAGGCGCTCTTTGACATCGGGCATGGCCACTACTTTGGCCAGTGCATCCGAGAATTTGTCGACAAAGGCTTTGGGCGTACCGGCGGGCGCAAAAATGCCGTAGTAAGGCATGTCTTCAAAGCCACTCAGGCCCAGTTCGGCAAAAGTGGGGACATCGGGCAGAGTCGCCTGGCGGGCACCACCCAGCACCGCCACCACGCGGATCTTGCCGGCCTTGTGGTTTTCGATGAAGTCCGGCACCGAGCCCACGCCTGCGGCAATCTGGTTGCCCAACATGTCGGCCATCATGGGCGCGCTGCCACGGTAAGGCACGGGCTGCAGGTCCAGACCATACTTCTTGCCGATCACACCCACCAGAAACTCCGGCGTGGAAGCAGGCGCGGGCACTCCGACTGTGCCTTTTCCGGCACCCTGGCTCTTGACCCAGGCCACATACTCATTGACCGACTTGACTGGCGTGCCGCCCGACATAGCCAGCGCGTTCACGAAAGTAGCAAAACCGGCCACCGGTACAAAATCTTTGGCAGGGTCAAAGCCCGGGTTCTTCACCACCTGCGGCAGGATGGAGATGGTGTGGTCGTGCGACAAAAAGAGCGTCATACCGTCCGGCGCTGCCGCCTTGAGGGCCTGCGCCGCCAGCTGGCCGCCCGCACCGGCCTTGTTGTCCACCACCACCGGCATGCCCAGCTGGTCCTTGAGCTTGTCAGCCAGGGTGCGGGCAATCGCATCGGTGCCCCCGCCGGGTGGAAAGCCTACCAGCAACTTCACCGGCCCCGTCTGCGCCTGCGCCCAGCCACAGGCCAGCAAGGCGCCCAGCACGGCGGTATGGCGCAAGGCGCCCACGATGCGTTGTACGGAAAACTGCATTGCGATCACTCCTGAATAGAACAAAAGTTAAAAAGGTAAATCTAATTGCGAGCGTAGGCCAGATGGAAGCTCTGCACGCCTGAGAACTGGCCCATTTCCGCACCCAGATCGGAGATGGGAAGCATTTTCTGCCGGCTGCGCGCTACCGCCACAAAATTCCAGGTGTAAGCACCCTGCTCCAAAGCAATCACGATGGTGCCGCCCGCAATGTCATAGCCACGCGCATGGGCCATGGCGCGCAAAGCGGCCTCTACAGGCACAAAACCCGGCAGGAATTTCAGCGTGATGGCCACGGCCTGGCGCGAAGGCAACCAACCCTCAAGCTTGGAAACCCAGACCATGCACACGGCGCTAAGCAGGGCCAATGCCATCGCAGCAGCATACAACCCGACACCCACCAGAATGCCGATCACTGACGAGGACCACAACGAAGCCGCCGTGGTGAGACCACTGATATTGAAGCCCTCTTTCATGATGACTCCAGCACACAGAAATCCGATACCGGTGAGGATGCCCTGCACCACCCGCGACAGATCGGCATTGGAAATAACCGCGCTGTTGACGCCGCCGTACCAGAAATGGGCGTAACCACCCATCACGGTGAGTGCCGCAGACGCCATGCACACCAGACCGTAGGTACGCATGCCCGCCGCGCGCCCGTGGTAGGAGCGCTCATAACCCACCAGAAGACCCAGCAACAGTGCGCCCACCAGGTGCAGAAGAATGAAAAAGTTGGCCACCAACATGGGGCCAGACCAATAGGCAGCAAAGGCATCCGTTGTCAGCATAGCAGGACGATACCGCATTTACCCTCGGTACGCGACTGGCACGAAACGCCAGCGTGGCACCCAGCAGGGATCCGGCAAATCAGCAGAGTCCACAACGCGCTACCATGCCCCCATGAAACCCATTGTTCTGATCACCGGAGGCTCACGTGGCATTGGCGCAGCCACTGCATTGGCTGCCGCACAGGCAGGTTATGCCGTGGCCGTGAATTACCACGCCAACTCGCTGGCCGCCGATGACGTGGTGCGACAGATTCGTGCCGGCGGAGGCACTGCCATCACCGTGCAGGCGGACGTGGCCATGGAGAGCGAGATCCTGTCCATGTTCGCCAAAGTGGATGCAAAACTCGGGCGCATCAGCGCACTGGTCAACAACGCGGGCATCGTGGACGCCACTGCCCGGGTTGATGCCATGGACTGGGCGCGGCTTAGGCGCATGTTCGACACCAATGTGCTGGGCAGCATCGTCTGCGCACGCGAGGCGGTGCTGCGCATGAGCACCCTGCGTGGCGGCAGCGGGGGCAGCATCGTGAACCTGTCCAGTGTGGCGGCCAGGTTGGGCGGGGCAGGCCAGTATGTGGACTATGCGGCCAGCAAAGGCGCGATCGACACATTCACGATCGGTCTGGCGAAAGAAGTAGCCACCGAGGGTATCCGCGTCAATGCGGTGCGCCCGGGCATTATCGACACCGAAATCCATGCCTCCGGCGGCCTGCCCGACCGCGCTCGCGCCTTGGCTCCGATAGTTCCCATGCAGCGCCCGGGCACTGCGCAAGAAGTAGCGCAGGCCATTGTCTGGCTGATGGGACCAGAGTCCAGCTATACCACCGGCGCCCTGCTCGATGTGGGCGGCGGAAGATAAGGAAATCACCCCATGGACCTCAAACCGCTGGTCACCCTGCTGGCCATCGTCAACCCACTGGCCATCGTGCCCTTTTTCATTCACTACACCCAGGGGTTCAGCCGCGAACAGCGCCGCAAGACGGTACTGATCTCGTCATTCAGCGGCTTCGTGGTGATTGCAGTGAGCGCATTGGCGGGGCTGCAAATTCTGGAGTTCTTTGGCATTTCGCTGGCCAGCTTTCAGGTGGGCGGAGGCATGTTGCTGCTGACCTCGGCCCTCAACATGCTCAACGCCCAGCCCGCTGAAGCCAAAAGCAATACCCACGAATATGAAGATGGCGCCGAAAAGGCCGCCATGGGGGCCAGCATTGCCGTGGTGCCACTCACCATTCCCCTGCTGACCGGGCCTGCCACCATGTCCACAGTCGTGATCTATGCAGATAAAGCGAAAACCTTTCTGCAGCTTGGCACGCTGGTGGGCTACGGCGTGGTGGTGGCACTGGCTACTGCGCTGTGCTTCTCTCTGGCACAGCCGATTGCACGCGCACTGGGCAAGACCGGCATCAATGTCATGACCCGTCTGATGGGACTGATTCTTGCGGCACTGGCGGTGGAGGTGATGTCCGACGGGCTGACCAAGCTGTTCCCCGCTCTGGGACACTGAAGACGCTTACGGGTACTGCCGCACCCATTGGTCGATGTCGGCAATCACCGCATCGGTCGCAGCGGTCAGTGCCCGCACACCGCCCGCCGCATCAGCACTCGCACTGTCGTGCTGCACCACAAAGCTGCGCTGTGCCAGCACCCGCTCACTGCCACCACGACCCTGGCTGAGGGTTGCACGCAGACGCAGCAGCCCGCGACTCTTCTCCGGTGTTTCAAACAGCTGACTGAACTCTTCCAGGGCAATCCGCAGCGTAGGCGCTGGTACCGCGGCAATCACACCCTCGCCCGGCTGCAACACCACCCGCTGCTGCCCCAGGGCTTCACGCAGACGCTGGCGTAGCAGCTGCGCTGGCGGCATGCTCCAGCGCGCCTGCGCGTAGGGTCGCAGCTGCTGGGCATCGCTGTACTCCAGCCGGTACAGCACCGCCGTGCTGTCCAGCGATGCCGGGGCCTCCACGTCTGCCAGCATGAGCGCCGGTAAACCCGCAGCCGGGCTGGCGCCAGCCGCACTGACCGCACCCGGGCCAAAGTCGTACACCACCGGACGCGGCGCCGGCTGCATGACGCCACAGCCCGCCAGACCTCCGGCTACCAAGCAATAAAGCACTACAGCCCGCATGGAACATGCACAAACAGCTATCATTTTTATAGTATTCATGGCGATGAACTCAGCGACGCGGAGGCACTACAAAGCCGGACTCCCCCGGCCCGGGCTGGGCCGCCCCTTTGCCCAGTATCAGCGATTGGGGAGATTCACTCACCGTATCGGCCACGCGCCCCAGCTGGCGGGCGGTGCGTGCCGTGTCGTCGGCGGTGCGGTTGAGGCGCGGTACCAGAGTGGCGTTCATGAGCTGCCCGGTGGCCGTCAGCGCCTCGGTGCTCTGAGCGATGCGGTCCAGCGTTCCACCGGGCCCGTTCATGCGGGCAGAGAGCTGCTTGAATTCGGTGGCCGAAGTCTTGACGGCTTCGGCCGTATCGACCAGCCGCTCCGAAGTGGCCTTGACACTCTGAAGCGTGGCTTCCGCCTGGGCGACCACCCGGGGCAGGTTCATGGCTTCGTCACCGGGGCGGGTCGCCAGCATCTGGTCGGCGCGCTGTGAGAGCTGGTGGATGCTGGCCGCCGCCTGGCCCAGGTTGGTAATGGCGGCCATCAGGGCTTTCTGGTTCTCGGCGGCCAGCAGGGCATTGGCACGTCCGCTGGCTTGCTCCAGCTGGTCCAGCAGTAGACCGCCCTGCGCCGTAAAACGCGACACCATACCCGGGCGCATCGGTATGCGGGCCACCTGGGTCTTGCTGGTGGCCAGTGGCTGGGTGGATTCGCCCGCATCATCGAGCTGGACGAAAGCCAGACCCGTCACACCCTGAAAACCCAGGGTAGCGAAGGTCGAGGTGGTGATGGGGGCTCTGTCATTGACAGCGATGCGCACCAGCACACTGCCTGCACTTTGGGCATCCAGTTCAATGGCCGTTACGCGCCCCACCAGCACGCCCTTGTAGCGTACGCCAGCCTGGGGTTGCAGGCCGGTTACACCGTCGCGACTGGCTATTTCATACACACGTTGCTCGGACGTGTCGCGCATCAGCCAGACCGCCAGTCCGACCAGCAGCGCAGCCAGCGCCAGAACAAAGGCTCCGGCGGCGATGGCATGGGATTTGTTTTCCATAAGGTTCTCTTTCTACACGCCCTGGGGGGAATCGTGCAACAGCGCCATGGCACGGTGTCCCCGGTCACCCAGGAAGAAGGCACGCACAAACGGATGGGGGAATGCGATCACCTCACGCGGCGGCGCGTTGACGATGACACGTTTCTCCGCGACAACGGCAATGCGGGTGCTGAGCTCGTAAATCGTGTCCAGATCGTGGGTCACCATCACCACCGTGAGGCCCAGCTCCTGGTGCAGCGAACGCAACAATTCACAAAAAGCATCTGACAGATCGGGGTCCAGACCGGCGGTAGGCTCATCCAGCAAAAGCAGCGGAGGGTCCATGATCAGGGCCCGCGCCAGGGCCACGCGCTTGACCATGCCGCCTGACAGGTCCGCTGGCATCTTGTGCGCCTGAGAGGGATCCAGACCCACCATCTGCAGCTTGACCATAGCCGCGTCACGCACCAGATCTGGCGGCAGGGTACGCAGCTCGCGCAGGGGAAATGCGATGTTCTCCAGCACGGTAAAGGCCGAGAACAGTGCGCCATGCTGAAACAGCATGCCAACCCTGCTGGCTGCACCGCTGCGCCCAAGCTCGGCGGCCGGCCGGTCTAGCACCGTGACACTGCCGCGCGTGGGAGTCTCCAGCCCCAGCATCTGCCGCAACAGCACGGTTTTGCCACTGCCGGAGCCCCCCACCAGTGACAGAAATTCGCCACGCTCGATGGTCAGGTCCAGATCCTTGTGGATGATCGATTCGACGCCGTTGGTGCGGAAGGTCGACCACAGTTTGTCAATCTGTACAGCGCTCATATGCCAACGTTCTTGAAAACTACGGCAAACAAGGCATCCACCAAAATCACCACCGTGATGGACGTCACCACCGACGCCGTGGTGCCCTCACCCAGACTCTCGGTGTTGGGCTGCACGCGCAAGCCATAATGGCAACCGATCAGTGCGATGAGCAGGCCAAATACCGTGGACTTGCCAACGGCCAGCCACAGGTTGGACAGCTGCACCGCCTTGGGCAGGGCGGTTACAAAATAAGCCGGACTGAGGCCCATGGCAATGTCCGCTGCCAGCATGCCGCCCAGCAGCGCAGCGACCGTGGTCCACACCGTAATCAGTGGCATTGCCAGCGCCATGGCAATGGCACGCGGCATGACCAGACGGTAGCCCTTCGCAATGCCCATCACCCGCATGGCGTCAAGCTCTTCGGTGACCCGCATGACCCCGATCTGCGCCGTAATGGCTGAGCCGGAACGCCCCGCAATCAGGATGGCCGCCAGCACCGGGCCCAGTTCCCGGATCAGCGAAATGCCCAGAATGTTGACGATAAAGGCGTCTGCCCCGAACTGGCGCAGCTGCTGCGACATCAGGTAAGCCAACACCACACCAATGAGGAAACCGACCAGGGCTGTGATGGGCAGTGCCGTTGCCCCGATGTGGTACAGGTGGCCTGAGATGTCGCGCCAGGGCCCGCGCGCGGGGTGGCGCAAAAGATGCAGCAGATCGATGGCCAGCTGTCCGACCAAACGAACCGCCGCGGTCACATGACCCACCACGCGAAACACGCCTGCGCCCATGCGCTCGAAAGCTGCAAGCGGCGTAATGCGCCGCGGCCGTGGTGGCGCCACCGAAAAGCGGGCTACCCGTTCCAGCATCGCCCGCTGCGGATCCAGCAAGTCCAACCGCGCAGGCCAATGGCGGCCCCAGGCATTCCAGAGTAATTGGGCTCCGTTATGGTCCATGCGCTGCACCTGGCGCAAATCCCAGCCCATGGCGTCACCCTGGCTGGCCGCGCGCTGCAAAGCCCCCTGCACAGCCGCCCAGTGCTCGGGTACCGCCAGTTGTGCCGCCGTCCAGACTCCCAGCACCATGGCGCAATCTCCCTCGGGCAGGATCTCAAAAGCAATGCGGGACTGGGTATCCTCCACGGCGGGCATCATTTCCTAAAGGACAATGCACTGGATGGTACCGCGGTCGGGTTCCCCGTACAGCAAAATACCGCGCAGGAGATAACATGAACACACAAGCTTCCCCCTTCCTATCGACCCCGGATCTGTCCGTCGAATTGCGCGGCCCCACCCTTTGGCTGACCATTACCCGCGAAGAACGGCGCAATGCCATGAGCCACGGTGTACTGGCTGCGATGGCACAGGCGATTGGTGCAGCGCAAGCCAACCGGGAGGTCCGCGCCATCGTGGTCACTGGTGCGGGCAGCAAGGCGTTTTGCGCCGGCGCCGATCTGCAGTCGGCCAGTGCATTTACCACCGACTACTCGGAACCCCATGGCCATCTGGCACAGCTGCTGCGTGTGGCCAAGGCCAGCCATATCCCGCTGATCGCCCGCGTCAATGGCGCCTGCATGGCTGGCGGCATGGGCTTGATGAGCATGTGCGACATGGCAGTCGCGGCAAGCCATGCTGTGTTCGGCCTGCCCGAGGTGAAGGTGGGCGTTTTCCCGGCCCAAGTGCTCAGTGTGCTGCAACACCTGATCCCACGGCGCAAGCTGGCCGAGATGTGTTTGACCGGCGAACCCATCACCTCCGCTCAGGCGCTGGAGTACCACCTGGTGAATTACGTGGATGACGATGTGGATGCCAAACTGCAATGGCTGCTGGACCGCCTCCTGGACAAGTCACCCGCCGCCATCCGTCGCGGCCTGTACACCATGAAGAAAGCGGAGGCGATGCCGTTTGAGGAATCCATGGCATTCACCGAGAGCCAGATTGCCCTCTTCACGCTCACCGACGATGCAAGGGAAGGCCAAAAGGCCTTCCAGGAAAAACGCAAGCCTGTCTGGGCCGGAAAATAGCCCCCCATGAACGATCACACTTTTGACTACATCATCGTCGGCGCTGGTACCGCCGGTTGCCTGCTGGCCAACCGACTGAGCAGCGACGCCACCAAGCGCGTGCTGCTGATCGAGGCTGGGCGCAAGGATGACTACCACTGGATTCACATCCCGGTTGGCTACCTGCACTGCATCGGCAACCCACGCACCGACTGGCTGTACAACACCGAGGCCGATGCAGGTCTCAATGGCCGCAGTCTGAAGTACCCGCGCGGTAAAACACTGGGAGGTTGCAGCAGCATCAACGGCATGATTTACATGCGCGGCCAGGCCCGTGATTACGACCAGTGGGCCCAATTGACCGGCGATCCCAGCTGGACCTGGGACAACAGCCTGCCCTATTTCCAGTTGCATGAAGACCACTACCAAGGCGCCAATGCCTTGCATGGTGCGAAAGGCACGGCCCCCACCCTCATGCAGGACGCCAGCACCCCCTACCGTGCCATCCTGCGCCACCATAACGCTGGCGGCGAATGGCGGGTAGAAAAACAGCGCCTGCGCTGGGATGTACTGGATGCCTTTGCGCAGGCTGCCACCCAGGCGGGTATACCGGCCACGGACGACTTCAACCGGGGTAACAACGAGGGTGTGGGTTACTTTGAGGTCAACCAGAAAAAAGGCTGGCGCTGGAACACCGCCAAGGCCTTTTTGCGCCCCAAATGCTACGGGCGTCCGAACTTCGAACTCTGGACCAGCGCGCAGGTGGTCAAGCTGGTGGTTGAGCCTGCCGCCGAGGGTGACGCTGCACCGCTGCGCTGCACCGGAGTGCAGGTGTGGGATGGCCACGCAATGGTGACGGCCACCGCGCGCGCCGAAGTTCTGCTGTGTGCCGGTGCCATCGGCTCACCACAAATCCTGCAACTCTCGGGGCTGGGCCCCGCGGCGCTGCTGCAGGCCTGCGGCGTACCCGTTATCAAAGACCTGCCTGGTGTGGGAGAGAACCTGCAGGACCATCTGCAGATCCGCGCCGTCTTCAAGGTGAAGAACGTGACCACGCTCAACACCCAGGCCAACTCACTGCTGGGCAAGGCCAGGATCGGCCTGGAATATGCATTCAAACGCACCGGCCCCATGAGCATGGCACCGAGCCAGTTGGGTGCATTTACGCGCAGCGATCCCGGACAGCCCCATCCGAATCTGGAATACCATGTGCAGCCCCTGAGCCTGGAGGCTTTTGGCCAGCCGCTGCACAGTTTCAACGCCATTACCGCCAGCGTCTGTAACCTCAACCCCACCAGCCGGGGCACGGTGCATATCAAGACAGCCGACTTCAAGGATGCTCCAGCCATTGCGCCCAACTACCTCAGCACCGACACCGACCGCAAGATTGCAGCCGAGTCCTTGCGCCTGACCCGGACCATCGTGGCGCAACCCGCCCTGAAAAAGTACCAGCCAGAGGAATACAAGCCCGGCACCCAGTTCCAGTCCGACGCGGATCTGGCACGATTGGCAGGGGACATCGCCACCACCATTTTCCACCCGGTGGGCACCACCAAAATGGGGCGCGACGATGACCCGATGGCGGTCGTGGATGCCCGTCTGAAGGTGCGCGGCGTGGCGGGATTGCGGGTGGTGGACGCGGGCGTGATGCCCCTCATTACCAGTGGCAACACCAACTCACCCACCCTGATGATTGCGGAGAAGGCCGCGCAGTGGATTGCTGAAGACGGCGCGCTGGGCAGGCACCACACGGTCAAAACCAGTGCGGCACTGTAAAGGGTAAATCCTGATATTCAGAGCGTGTCGCCCGGGTTACATTGCAGCCACTTCAGCCAAAGCAACTGCGAGGCAACTGACGGCGTAAGCCAGGTTAGAGAAGGCGCCGAGGAGAACACGCGTTAGCGGCGAACAACAACACATAAATACTGCACCTTGAGATGCAGGTTCAAAAAGCACTGCTAACCCAGTGCTTTTTTATTTGCGGCAGCCTGTCTGCTGCCGTGACAGCGGCTCTCCATAGAATGCGCCATGCCAATAGCGTTTTCCTGCAAGCGTCTGCTCTCTGACAGAAGCTGCTGCCTCGTCGCTTTCTGCCTTGCGCTCCTGCTCACAGGCTGCAGTACGCCGCACCTGAATGTGCCACGTACCGTATCCGAGGCGTGGCCACACCCCGCCGACACGGCGCTGGGCAAGGCGTATGCAGCACAACTGGATGCACAGCCGGGCCTGTCGGGCGTCTACCCCCTTGCCTCCGGCATGGACGCATTGAGCATTCGGGCCAATCTGGCCGAAAATGCGCAACGCACGCTGGACCTTCAGTACTACATCGTTCGCGCTGACACAACTGCACAGTTGCTGCTGTACCGCGTGCTGCGCGCGGCACACCGTGGTGTCAGAGTGCGTTTGTTGATCGACGATCTGGACTCCCTGGGTAAGGATGCCGATCTGGCTACCCTGGCAGCCTTTCCGAACATCGAGGTGCGTGTTTTCAATCCGTTTGCGAACCGCGGTCCAATGGGCCTTTCACACGTGCTGGAATTCGTGGGCAACTCGCAGCGTCTGAACCGGCGCATGCACAACAAGCTCTGGATTGCCTACAACGCTATGGCCGTGGTGGGTGGGCGCAACTTGGGAGATGAATACTTTGATGCCAGTGGTGATATCAACTTCACCGATTTCGACATACTGACGGCGGGCCCCGTGGTCCCGCAGATATCCCGGAGTTTCGACGACTACTGGAATAGCGAGTGGGCGGTGCCCATTGCAGCACTGGTCCCGAGCCGTCCAGGTCCTGAGCAATTGCTCACATTCGAGCGCAGGCTGGCCGCCCGCCTGGAGGAATTTCGCGATTCGGTCTACGCGCGCGCCTTGCGTGAAACCCGGCTGGGACTGGCGTTGCGTACCGGTCAGCTCCCTTTCAGCACAGGTGAGGCCATTGCGTTCTATGACCCGCCCGAGAAAGTCCAGGCAGACACCACTCCACTGGCAGGAAAGTCGCTCTTTGCCGGGCGCATTCGGCCGCTGGTCGAAGCAGCCAGCCAGGAATTGCTCCTTATTTCTCCCTATTTCATTCTCAGCGAAGACGGTCTTGCCACCTTGGGTGCCATCGCCAGGCGTGGCGTGAAAGTGCGCATACTCACGAACTCGCTGGCCTCCGCCGACTATATACCGCTGGCGCATGCCGGCTATGCGCGCCAGCGTTTACGGCTGCTCGCTGCCGGCCTGGAGTTGTACGAGATGCGGCCCGAACGCAATGCCACTTCGCGCAGTCACCAGGTTGGCAGTACTTCGGGCACCTACCTTCACACCAAGGCCATCGTCATCGACCGCCAGCAAGTCGTCGTGGGATCAATGAACCTGGATCCCAGGTCCAGACTGTCCAACACCGAAGTCGGGGTTCTGGTCAAAAGCCAGACTCTGGGTAACACACTGGGCACCCTGTTTGACGAAGCGGTCGTGCCGTCCCGTGCCTTCAAACTCTCCGTTTCCAATCCCGGCGAACCCCACCCGAGGTTGCTCTGGACAACCGAACAGGATCATCAGAAAGTGCAGTACGACCACGACCCCCTGGTGGGCATCTGGCGACGCGTTCTCTCGACAGTTCTCGGTGTGATTGCACCGCAAGACGTGTTGTAAAGCATGGCACTGGTGGTGGACGGGGGCTGCACACAGGCACGCGGCTAGACTCCTGCTAACGCCACTCTGAATATTGAACAAATATGGCTGTAACTCGCATGCAATATGCACAGTCAGCTATTTAATTCATAGCGCTTTTATTGCACCAGCCGGGTGCGACAATCCCGGCATGGAAATGCTTGTTGTCTCGCTGGCCTCGTTGCTGGCAGGTTTTGTGGACTCGATTGTGGGCGGCGGCGGTCTGGTTCTGGTACCGGCCCTGTTTGCAGTATTTCCCACAACCCATCCTGCCACCCTGTTTGGAACCAACAAGGGCGCATCGGTCTGGGGCACCGGCATCGCCACGCTGCAATACAGCCGGCGTGTCACCATGCCCTGGCATGCGCTGGGCCCCGCAGCGGGAGCCGGTTTCGCTGCCTCGCTGGCAGGCGCCTGGCTGGTCACGGTGGTCTCGCCAGAGTTCCTGCGCAAGTTGCTGCCTGCCGTGCTGGTACTGGTGCTGCTGTACACGCTGGCAAAAAAGGAGTTGGGACGCCACCACACGCCACGCTTTTCGGGATTGCAGGAAACGGCCATTGCCCTCGCGATTGGCGCAGTCATCGGGTTTTACGATGGCTTTTTCGGACCAGGAACCGGTAGCTTTTTTGTGTTCTTTCTGGTGCGACTGCTGGGCTACGATTTCCTGCACGCGTCTGCGGGTGCCAAACTGCTCAACACCGCCACCAACCTGGCTGCCCTGGTTCTGTTCACCCTCAAGGGCCACGTATGGTGGCACTTTGCGCTAGTTATGGGAGTGGCCAATGTACTGGGCAGTCTGGCCGGTACACATCTGGCCCTGAAACACGGTACCGGCTTTGTTCGCGGCGTGTTCATCGCCGTAGTGTCTGCGCTGATTGTCAAGACAGGCTACGACGCCTACCTGCGGCCATTGCTAAGCTGATCCTGGCCCCTACTTTGCAGTGGGTGGCCACGGCACCTCGGCCACTAGACGCGGCTTGCCTATAGGTGCGGTAGCCTGACCCTTGCTGACAGCAGCCAGATCGTCTTCATTGGGGTACTGCCCCAACAACACGTAGTCAAATACGCGCCGCGCAATCGGAGCTGCAGAGGCGGATCCAAAGCCGGCGTTCTCCACAATAACGGCCAGAGCAATTTTGGGGTCATCCGCCGGCGCAAACGCGATATAGAGCGAGTGATCGCGCTGGTGCTCTTCCATCTTGTTGGCGTTGTACTTTTCGTTCTTGCCCAAAGACACAGCCTGGGCCGTTCCGGTCTTGCCACCACTCAGGTAGGGTGCGCCGGCAAACACCCGGCTGGAAGTGCCTTCCTGCGTTACACCGACCATGGCGCGGCGAATGACATCCACATTTTCCTGTTTGAAGCCGAGGTTCTCGGGCGCTGCAGCAGGCACGGGAACGCGCACCCGTGTGGTGGCATCCTGGGTCGCGATCACGAGTTGGGGCTTGTGCTTGATGCCATTGTTGGCCAGTGTGGAGACCGCCTGCGCCAGTTGCAGCATGGTGAAGGCGTTGTAGCCTTGGCCAATGCCCAGAGAGATGGTTTCACCGGCGTACCATTTCTGCTGTTCGGGGCGCTTGTAGTACTTGCGTTTCCACTCCTGGCTGGGCAACACACCACGCACTTCTCCGTTGATGTCGATGCCAGTGATCTGGCCAAAGCCCAGCGGCTTCATGAAGTCGTGCATGGTGTCCACGCCCAGTTCGTTGGCCAGTGAGTAGAAGTAGGGATTGCTGGACTCCACAATGGCGCGGCGCATGTCCATGATGCCGCCTTTTTCGTTTTCGGGGCTGCCGAAACGGTGCCCGCCAAACATGTAGAACCCGGGGTCATTGATCAGCGTGCTCGCAGAACGGGTTCCGGTCTCCAATGCCGCCAGCGCCATAAACGGCTTGTAGGTAGAACCAGGCGGATAGGTGCCACGCAGCGCACGGTTGAGCAGGGGTTTATCGATAGATTCATTGAGCATCTGCCAGTTCTCCTGGTCGATGCCTTCCACAAACAGATTGGAGTCAAAAGTGGGCTTGCTTACGAAACTCAGCACTTCGCCGGTTTTGGGGTCCAGCGCCACAAGGGCTCCGCGACGGTCACCAAACATGTCCTCAATCAGTTTCTGTAACTTGATGTCGATCGAGAGCACCACCATGTTACCGGGCGTTGAGGGGGTACTGGCCAGCTTGCGCACGGCACGACCACCGGCAGACGTTTCGACCCGCTCTACACCGGTCAAGCCGTGCAGCTGGGCCTCAAAGCTTTGCTCCACACCCAGCTTGCCGATGTACTCCGTGCCGCGGTAATTGGCCTGGTCCTCGCTGTCATCGATCTTTTCTTTTTCAGCACGGTTGATGCGCCCTATGTAGCCGATGACGTGACTGGCCAGTTCCCCATAGGGATAGCTACGGAACAGCCGGGCCTTGATTTCCACACCGGGGAAGTGAAATCGCTGCGCGGCGAACCTGGCCACCTCGGCGTCTGTCAAGCGGGTGCGAATCGGCACGGACTCAAAGCTTTTGGACTCTTCCATCAACTTCTTGAAACGGCGGCGGTCACGTGGGGTGATATCAACCACCTTGGCGAGTTCATCCACCGTCTGCTCTACACTGCCGCTCTTGGAGGGCGTGATTTCCAGTGTGTAGGCGGAATAGTTGCTCGCGAGAACAATGCCGTTTCGGTCCAGAATCAGCCCGCGGTTGGGAACAATGGGAACAATAGAGGTTCGGTTGCTCTCGGCCTGTTCACGCAAGTCATCGTGACGCCACACCTGCAGATAGACTAGCCGCGCAATCAGCAAACCAAAACAGACCAACACCACCAGGCTAACCACGAACACCCGTGCCCGAAACCGGGTAAGGTCCATTTCAACATTGCGTAATTCGGTCATACGCTGCAAAGGGATTTGAACGCCGCCGGGCCGCCCCAAGATGTGAGGTCCCCCTCGGGGGGCAGCGCATTACACGCAGTGAATCGCGTGGAGGCCATATCTACAAAGGACGGTTAGCGTCGGGATCGGGTGCGCGCCTCTGGGGCGCAAGTAACACCACACTGGCCACCGGCCACAGAGCGGCCTCCAGCACGGGAGCAAGCAGCATCCAGAAGCCAGGAAATGCAGCGCCGCCCGTCAAGCGCACCACCATCTCCACAGCATGTGCCGCGAGAAAGAGAGGAAAAACCTGGGCTGCCTGCGAAGGAACCGTGAACCAGAGCAGACGGCGATGAATGGTGATAGCAAAGAAACTCAGCACGGTGTAGGCCAGGGCATGCTGCCCCAGCAAGGCGCCCTGATGCACATCCAGTAGCAGACCAAATACGAAAGACGCGCCAATACCAATACGCAAGGGCTGATGCACCGTCCAGAACACCAGTACCACCGCCAGTACATCGGGCACCCACGCGGCACGCCCCCAAAGCCCCATGTTCTGTGTCATGTTAACCAGCAATGCCACCAGCAAACTGCTCCAGATGAACAGCGGACTGGCAGGTAGCAGCAGTTGCTGCCCGGGGCGCATGATCATTTCGCTGCACCTTTCTTACCGCTCGCTGCGGATGGCTCGGGAACCGGACGTGGCGCGATTTGCGCAGTCACAGGCTCCAGCACCATCACATGGCTGGCGCCTGCTACCAGGCCCAGAGGAACACAGTAGATGCGCGCAAAAACAGCGTCTACACGGCGCTCCACTTTCTCGATGCGTGCCACGGGCAAACCCGGCGGATACACACCATCCACCCCACTGGTGGTCAACAGGTCACCAACGGTCACGTCGGCATTGGCTGCCATGAACCGCAATTCCATGGCGTCAGCGTGGGTCGATGTATCTCCAAATGCCACGCCGCGCGCGCCGGTACGGGTGTTGAGAACCGGAATGGCGTGGTCCCTGTCGGTCAGCAAAGTAACCTCGCTCACCAACGGATAAACACGCGTGACCTGGCCGATGACCCCTTGCTCATCCACCACCGGAGAGCCCAGACTCACCTTGTCCGCCAGCCCCCGGTCAATCACCACCTTGCGCGTGTAGGGGTCAGCGGCGTCATAAAGCACCTGTGCCGCCATACCGCCTGACTGCAGCCGCTCGCGCAAACCCAGCAGTTTGCGCAGGCGCTCGTTCTCCAGTGCCAGTTGCTCTACCTGGTTGGCGCGCTGTGCCAGTAGGCCAAGCTTTTTGAAAGCTTCTTCCTTGGCGGTTTGGGCCGAGCGCAGTGAAGAAAAATACTGGCCACCCCCCTGCACCAGCTGAATCGGCTGCAGCGCCAGCCACTGCACCGGATATAGGACCGCTGCCAGCCCGACGCGCAGCGGCTGCATCATCTTGAAACGGGCATCGGCCACCATGAGGAATAGTGCCAGCGCGCTGAAAACAGCGAGCTTGGACAGAGCCGATTGGCCCTGGCGGAAGAAAGGAGGGGGATCTCTGTCCAGCGTACCGAGAGGCATCGCTGCACCCGAAAATTATTCGCTGGTAAAAATGGAACCCAAACGCTCCATCTGCTCCAGCGCAATGCCGCAACCGCGCACCACACAGGTCAACGGGTCTTCGGCCACCAGCACCGGCAGACCGGTTTCCTCGGCCAGCAGGCGGTCCAAGTCACGCAACAGTGCACCACCACCGGTGAGCATCATGCCGCGGTCGGCAATGTCGGCACCCAGTTCGGGAGGGGTCTGCTCCAACGCGTTCTTCACGGCCGATACGATGTTGTTCAGCGGGTCCGTCAGCGCTTCCAGTATCTCATTGCTGGAGATAGTGAAGCTGCGTGGCACACCTTCCGAGAGGTTGCGCCCGCGCACTTCCATTTCCTTGACTTCAGAGCCGGGGAAAGCTGAGCCGATCTGCTTCTTGATGGCTTCTGCCGTGGGCTCGCCAATCAGCATGCCGTAGTTACGGCGGATGTAGTTGATGATGGCTTCGTCGAACTTGTCGCCACCGACGCGCACGCTACCTTTGTAGACCATGCCGCCCAGGGAGATAACGCCCACTTCGGTGGTACCGCCACCAATATCCACCACCATGGAGCCACTGGCTTCCGCCACTGGCAGCCCCGCACCGATGGCTGCGGCCATGGGTTCTTCAATCAGGTACACATCACTGGCACCGGCGCCCAATGCAGATTCGCGAATAGCACGGCGCTCCACCTGCGTCGAGCCGCAAGGCACGCAGATGATGATGCGGGGAGAGGGCTTCAGAATGCCACGCGGATGCACCATCTTGATGAACTGCTTGAGCATCTGCTCGGTGACGGTGAAGTCGGCGATCACGCCGTCCTTCATGGGGCGAATGGCTTCGATATTGCCTGGCACCTTGCCCAGCATGGCCTTGGCTTCCTTGCCGACGGCCTGGATGGTCTTCTTGCCCTGGGGACCGCCTTCGTGGCGGATGGCCACGACCGATGGCTCGTCCAGAACAATGCCCTTGTCACGCACAAAAATCAGGGTGTTGGCGGTACCCAGGTCAATCGCCAGATCGGTGGAAAAATACCGACGGAAAGCTCCAAACATTACAAATCCTCTCGAGCATGAATTGCGCTTCGGCAACCCATCGCCATGTTTTATCGTTACAAAAACTGTAAGTTTGACGCAACAAAAGCTGTTTCACCCAGCCTGCGTCAAAGCTAGGATAATAACCGATGCCCTGTGAATAACCGGGGGCGCATAGGCCAGTTCGGCCCGATTTACCTTTGGTTTCAACTCTTTTTTCACCATGTCACTGACATCTTCCGATATCGCGCGCATTGCTAATCTGGCTCGGCTGGAGTTGGCGCCTTCCGAGAGCGAGCGCATCCTGGGCCAGATGAACAATTTTTTCAGTATTGTGGAGACCATGCGCGCTGTGGACACCTCCGGTTTGGAGCCCATGGCGCACCCGGTAGCTGCCATCCTGGACGTCACCCTGCGCCTGCGCGAGGACGTGGTGAGCGAACCCAACCAGCGCGAAGCTAATCAACGCAGCGCTCCCGCCGTGGAACATGGCCTGTTCCTGGTCCCCAAGGTCATTGAATAAGACAACAGATTTCCCGATGACAAATTCTCTTTCTACGCAAAGCCTGCACGACCTGAACGTGCACGACCTTGCTCTGCTTCTCAAGAACAAACAGGTCTCCTCCGTCGAGTTGGCCGAGCATTTTCTGCGGCGCAGCCATAAGCACGCCCAGCTGGGAGCCTACGTCGCCGTCGATGAGGCCACCACACTGGCGCAGGCCCAGGCAGCAGACCAGCGCATCGCTCAGGGCAACGCGGGTGCGCTCGAAGGCGTGCCCATTGCCCACAAAGATATTTTTGTGACCCGGGACTTCGTGACCACCGCCGGCTCGCGCATGCTCAAAGGCTACCGCTCCCCATTCGATGCCACGGTCGTTTCCAAACTGGCCACCGATGGTGCCGTAACCCTGGGCAAGCTCAACTGCGACGAGTTTGCCATGGGTTCCAGTAACGAAAATTCGGCCATTGCGCCCGTGGGACAAGAGACGGTTACCCCCGTGCGCAACCCCTGGAATGTCGAGCGTATTCCGGGCGGTTCCTCAGGTGGTAGTGCCACTGCAGTGGCCGCCCGACTCGCCCCGGCGGCCACGGGCACCGATACTGGCGGCTCGATTCGCCAGCCGGCCGCATTCTGCGGCATCACCGGCATCAAACCGACCTACGGCCGCGCTTCACGCTACGGCATGGTGGCGTTCGCCTCCAGCCTGGACCAGGCTGGGCCGATGGCCCGCAGTGCGCAGGATTGCGCGTTACTGCTCTCCAGCCTGTGTGGCCCCGATCTGGACCGCGACTCTACCTCGCTGGACATGCCGGCGGAAGACTATTCGCGCAAGCTGAACGACTCCATTGAGGGTCTTCGCATCGGCATTCCCAAGGAGTTCTTTGGCGAGGGCCTGGCGGACGATGTGCGCACCGCCATTGACGCGGCGTTGAAGGAATACGAAAAGCTGGGCGCCAAGCTGGTGCCGATCAACCTGCCGCGCACTGCTCTGTCGATCCCCGTGTACTACATCATCGCGCCGGCCGAGGCCAGCTCGAATCTGTCGCGCTTTGACGGCGTGAAGTTCGGCCACCGTGCCAAAAACTACACTGACCTGGCCGACATGTACAAGAAGACCCGCGCCGAGGGCTTTGGCGACGAGGTCAAGCGCCGCATCATGATCGGCACCTATGTGCTGTCCCACGGTTACTACGACGCCTACTACCTGCAGGCACAAAAGATCCGCCGCATGATTGCCGACGACTTCCAGAACGCGTTTAAACAATGCGATCTGATTGCTGGCCCGGTGGCCCCCACCGTGGCCTGGAAGATCGGCGCGCACAAGGACCCGCTGGCAGACTACCTGGCCGACATCTTCACGCTGCCTGGCTCGCTGGCCGGCCTGCCAGGCATGAGCGTGCCTGTGGGCTTTGGCGAGGGCGGCATGCCGGTGGGCATGCAGTTGCTGGGCAGTTATTTCCAGGAGGCGCGCCTGCTGAACGCCGCGCACCGCTTCCAACAAGCCACCGACTGGCACGCGCGCAAGCCGGAGGGCTTCTGAGATGAGCGAGACCATGAACACATTTGAAGCACAACAACAGGGCCGCCTGACCGGCCCGCTGGTGCACGGCTATGAAGTCATCATCGGCTTCGAGACCCATGCCCAGCTGTCGACCGCCAGCAAGATCTTCAGCCGCGCCTCCACCGCCTTTGGCGCCGAGCCCAACACCCAGGCCTGCGCCGTGGACCTGGCCCTGCCGGGCACGCTGCCGGTCATGAACAAGGGCGCTGTCGAGCGCGCCATCGAGTTTGGCCTGGCGGTCAACTCCCACATCGCCGAGCGCAGCATCTTTGCGCGCAAGAACTACTTCTACCCCGACCTGCCCAAGGGCTACCAAATTAGCCAGTTCGAGATTCCGGTCGTGCAGGGCGGCGTGGTCGAATTCTTCCTGGAAACCGGCAAAGGCGCCGAGGTGGCGCGGGAGAAGAAGGCCGTGCGCCTGGTGCGCGCCCACCTGGAAGAAGATGCCGGCAAGTCGCTGCACGAGGACTTCATTGGTCAGACCGGCATTGACCTGAACCGCGCCGGCACGCCGCTGCTGGAGATCGTCACCGAGCCCGACATGCGCTCCAGCGCCGAGGCGGTGGCCTACGCCAAGGAACTGCACAAGATCGTGACCTGGATCGGCATCTGCGACGGCAACATGCAGGAAGGCTCGTTCCGCTGCGACGCCAACGTCTCGGTGCGCAAGCCTGGGGCACCGCTGGGGACCCGGCGCGAGATCAAGAACCTGAACAGCTTCAAATTCATGCAGCAGGCCATCGACTATGAGGTGCGCTGGCAGATTGAGCAGATCGAGGATGGCCACGCCATAGAACAGGCCACCGTGCTGTTCAACCCGGACACTGGCGAAACGCGCGCCATGCGCACCAAGGAAGACGCCGCCGACTACCGTTACTTCCCCGACCCGGATCTTCCGCCGCTATGCATTTCAGAGCAATGGATTGAGCAGAT
Organism: Burkholderiales bacterium; assembly: GCA_028868305.1. Taxonomy (GTDB): domain Bacteria; phylum Pseudomonadota; class Gammaproteobacteria; order Burkholderiales; family Burkholderiaceae_C; genus Allorhodoferax. The sequence continues at coordinate 33,324 of JAGWUS010000010.1, forward strand.
ACGCGCGCAAATGGCCGAATTGCCGCGTGTCATGGCCGAACGCTTTGTGCGCGACTATGGTCTGCCGGAGTACGACGCGACCCAGCTCACGCAGAGTTTGGCTATGGCTTCGTACTTCGAAGACGCTGTGAAAATGTCAGGCAAAAAGAGTGACGAGCGTCAGCTTGCAAAGTTGGTAGCCAATTGGATGCTTGGCGAGCTCAGCGCCCAACTCAACGCACGTGAGCTAACCATTGCGCAATCTCCACTCGGTCCGGAGCAGTTAGCTGCACACGTTCAATTCGTGTTCTTGCAGAAGGTCGCGAACCCTAAAGCACTGTTCAAGGTCATTCTTGAAGATCAAGCAGGGCCGTTTGGTACGTTTGACGAAGTCGTTGCTCGTTTTGAGCAACTGATTCGCGAAAAAGATTTAGCTCCCATGGACGACACCGGCGAACTGGAAAAGATCGTTGACGACGTAATCATTGCCAATGCCAAGAACGTGGCCGAGTTCAAGGCAGGCAACGAAAAAGCACTCAATGCCCTGGTCGGTCAGATCATGAAGGTCAGCAAAGGCAAGGCCAATCCGCAACAGGTCAATGACCTGCTACGGGCCAAATTGGCCAGTTAACGGGAAACGGTCGTCCAGAGCTGGCGCAGGCGCGCCAGTTCGTCATCAAAACGCACATTGATACGGCGAATTTCAGACTCCTGCTCGGAGATGAAACGCTTCTGTACCGCCTGACTCTGGGCGTTTTCCTCCACCTGGCGGCGTAGGTATGCGGGTGCTTTGGTGGGGTCCTTCTTGTAGAACTCCATCTCATCATCCAGCAGCTTGCGCTGACGAACTAACTCGTCCAGGCGGTTACTGGCCGCTTTGATCACGACCGTCACCTGGCTCAAGGCCTCTTCGCGTTCCTGATCGTGCACTGTCCTGGTCGGGTAACGCGTCAGAAGCGCCCTGTCGCGCCGCTTTTCTTCGGCGGCACGGCCCTTGTCTTCGGCTTCACGGCGTTCTCGTTGCTCCTGTTCCGCTTTTTCCTGCGCTGTCAGGGTCGGTCCCACCTTGGCTCTGACGGTACCGCTGGGGTTAAGCACCTTCTGCTCCCGATCTGTGCATTCAGGGATGGGGCGATCCGACGTGAGCTTGCGGCCCTTGGCGTCTGTGCAGGTGTAGACGCCGGGAATGACAGGCCCCGTCTGGGCCCAGCACACGCCAACCAGACCGCCAGCCAGCAGCAAAGACCCCACCCGATTCCACTTCATCAAAGACATGCTCACCCTTCGTCAACGCCATAACGCGCACGGTAGGCCAACACCCGCTGATGGTCATCTGCGGAGGCCCCACTGCTACGCTTTTCCAGATAGTGCATTAAATCACCGAGCTTCGCAATGGCGCAGACCTGCAAGCCCAGTTGCTTCTTCACGTATTGCACCGCACTGTAGGGGACATCCTGTCCGTTTTCCGTCGCTTTCTCCTGCCGGTCCAGAGCGATGCACACCGCATGCGGAATGGCTCCGGCGGCTTTGATGATCGCAATGGACTCGCGTGCTGCGGTTCCCGCGGACATCACGTCGTCCACAATAAGCACCCGTCCCTTGAGCGGCGCACCCACCAGGGTGCCACCCTCGCCGTGGTCTTTGGCTTCCTTGCGGTTGTAGGCAAACGGCACATTGCGCCCACGACGGGCGAGTTCGACCGACAAGGCAGCGCCCAAAGGAATGCCTTTGTACGCAGGGCCGAAGACCATGTCGAATGCAATGCCACTTTCCAGAATGCGCTGGGCATAGAATTCAGCCAAACGCCCTAGCTTGGCACCGTCGTCAAACAGGCCTGCGTTGAAGAAATACGGGCTCATGCGACCCGCCTTGGTTTTGAATTCACCGAAGCGCAGCACCCCGCATTGCACAGCAAATTCCACGAACTCCTGGGCCAGAACATCGTGTTTTGGGTCCTGCGAGGGGTTTCGAACTGACATGGGGAAATCCTTGTTTAAATTGACCAGCCTGAACCTCAATGGCATCCGCTCTGCCACCAGCAAAGGACTAGAAGCCTGGCTGGCCAAGACTCAGCCTGATTGTATTTGCGTGCAGGAAGTCAAAGCCCAGGCGCCCGATGTAGAGGGCAAATTCGAACACCTGGCTGGTTTGAAGGGCTACTTCCATTTTGCGGAAAAGAAAGGTTACTCCGGCGTTGGCGCCTACACCCGGCTGGAGCCCAGCGATGTGGTCGTTGGTTTTGACGGCGACGAGTTCGATGCCGAAGGCCGCTGGGTGGAACTGCGCTTTGACACCTTGCAGCGCAAGCATTCCATCATCAGCTGCTACTTTCCCAGTGGCTCGTCAGGCGAGGACCGGCAGCAGGCCAAGTTCCGTTTCCTCGACAAGATGTACCCCCATCTGCAGGCCCTGAAGGCCGAGCGCGACTTCATTCTGTGCGGTGACATCAACATCGCCCACAAGGAAGCCGACCTGAAAAACTGGCGCAGCAACCAGAGAAACAGCGGCTTTCTGCCCGAAGAACGCGACTGGATGACGCGACTGACCAGCGAGGGCGGCATCGTGGACGTGTACCGCCAGCTGGAACCCGACACCACCGACACCTGCTATACATGGTGGAGCAATCGCGGACAAGCCTACGCCAACAACGTGGGATGGCGGCTGGACTACCACTTGGCCACGCCGGCCCTGGCTTTTGGCGCCAGAACCTCGGCGATCTACAAGGAAGAAAAGTTTTCTGACCACGCGCCGATCACCATCGAATACGACTTCAAGCGCTGACCAGCCGTTTGCTTGTCCGCTCCATGACGGAGTGGTTGTGGATGCGCACGAATCACTATTTATCCAAAGGAGTTTTGATGTTTCCTGAATACCGTGAATTGATCACCAAGCTCAAGACCACCGACCACCATTTCACACGCCTGTTCGATCAGCACAACACACTGGACCAGAAAATCAAAAACATGGAAAACCACCTTGAATCCGGCACGCCTGATCAGATCGAAAATCTCAAAAAAGAAAAACTCCAGCTGAAGGACCAGTTGTACGCCATCCTTCGCAAGGCTAGCGCATAAGCTTACGCAGCACCGCTGCGGGCCGTAGCACTGCGTCACTGCCCAGTTTTGGCTGCGCGGGTGGCCTTGGCCTGTTCGTAGAGCGGCATGACACGCGGCAAATTGGCCTCTATTTCGGCAATGCGCGTACTGCCTGAGGGATGGGTGGACAGCCACTGCGGTGGCGCACCCTTGCTGGCGGCGCTCATCTTCTGCCAGAGCGTAATACCGGCCCTCGGATCAAACCCGGCGCGCGCGCCCAGCTCCAACCCCACCAGATCCGCCTCGGACTCGTCTTCCCGGCTGAACTCCAGCGTCAGCAATTGGGCACCATAGTGGGTGACCGTCTGCCCCACCTGTCCCAGCCCCAGCAATTGGCTCAGCACATTGGCCCCAATGCCTGTGGCGGCGTTCTTGCCCATGCGTTCGCGGGCGTGCTCGCGCAAGGCGTGGGCAATCTCATGGCCCATGACCATCGCCACTTCGTCATCGCTGAGTTTGAGCTTGTCCAGAATGCCGCTGTAGAAGGCAATCTTGCCGCCAGGCATGCAAAACGCATTGATCTGGCTGGAGCCAATCAGGTTGACCTCCCACTTCCACTCGCGCGCCCGGGGATTCCACTCCATGGCGTGGGGAATGATGCGCTGGGCAATGGCACGCAGACGTTTGACCTGCGGATGGTCCCGCGAACCCAGCGCATTCTTGCTTGCGGCCTGCTGCAGTATCTGCCCGTATTCCTGCGCAGCCGAGCGCTCCACACTGTCCGCGGACACCAGATTGGTAAAGGCGGAATTTCCGCCAACATCGACACCATTGCGCGCATACACCAGCCCCAAATTCCACGGGAAGACCAGGGCCAGCGCAAGTAATAGTTTCACAGGGTTTGATTTCATGCCACGGTATTATTCCCGCATGTCCGCTCCCTCGCCCACAACCGCCCCGACAGCCACAAAACTTACATGGGCGCAGACCTTGAAGGTGTATGCGGAGCCGGCTTCGCTGCGCATGCTGTCCCTGGGATTTTCGGCAGGTTTGCCCCTGCTGTTGGTGTTCGGCACGCTGAGCTTTTGGCTGCGCGAGGCGGGCATTGACCGCACCACCATCGGGTTTTTGAGCTGGGTGGGGCTCGCCTATGGCTTCAAGTGGGTGTGGTCGCCACTGGTGGACCGGATGCCCATTCCGGTACTCACCCGCGTGCTCGGACGCCGGCGCAGCTGGTTGCTGGCGTCGCAGGCCGTCATCATGGCGGCACTGGTGGTCATGGCCACCACCGACCCCAAGCTGGCACTGGCCCCTGTGGTGTGGTGCGCCATCCTGGTGGCGTTTGGCTCGGCCACGCAGGACATTGCGCTGGACGCCTTCCGCATTGAATCCGCCGACACCCCACACCAGGCCGCACTGGCCGCCACCTACCAGACGGGCTACCGGCTGGCGATGATCTGGTCCGGCGCCGGTGCCCTGTGGATTGCCGCTCGCTCCGAGGTGCCCAATGCTGCGCTGTACCAGCAGGGCGCCTGGCGGACTGCCTACCTGGTGATGGCGGCGAGCATGTTGCCGGGTGTACTGACAGTGCTGTTCTCGCGCGAGCCTGTCGCGCGCGCCCAGCCACAGGCGCGCAATGCCATGGAGTGGCTGCGTGGCGCCCTGGTCGAACCCTTTGCGGAATTCGTCTCCCGCTACCGCTGGCATGCGGTGTTGATCCTGGCCCTGATTGCCACTTACCGCATCAGCGATGTGGTCATGGGCATCATGGCCAACCCGTTCTATGTAGACATGGGCTTTACCAAAGACGAAGTCGCCGCCGTTACCAAAATCTATGGCGTGATCATGACGCTGTTGGGTGCCTTTCTGGGCGGCGCCCTCGCCTTGCGCATGGGTGTCATGCCGGTGATGATGCTGGGCGCTATCCTGAGCGCCGGCACCAACCTGCTCTTTGCCTGGCTGGCCGGACAAGGCCACAATCTGTACGCGCTGATTTTCGTGATTTCGGCTGACAACCTGGCCAGTGGCATTGCCTCGGCGGCCTTCATTGCCTACCTGTCGAGCCTGACCAATGTGAACTACTCGGCGACGCAATATGCGCTGTTCAGTTCCATGATGCTGCTGTTGCCCAAATTTGTGGCGGGGTATTCCGGCATGTTTGTGGATGCGTTTGGCTACAGCAGCTTCTTTACCTCCACGGCGCTACTTGGGGCACCAGTGCTGCTGCTGGTATGGCTGGCTTCACGCATCAAATAAGCCTTCAGCCCCGGTGGAACATGCGCTTATAGCTACTGTTTTTATAGCGATTTTTACCTAACTTTACCCGCACTTCAACGACCAGAGACAGGGGCTCTAAGCTGCCAGCGATAGACTGCGGGTATGCAACACCTGTTGATGATCGAAGACGATTCCCGGCTTGCCGCCATGGTGGCCGAGTACCTCACTCAAAACGGTTTTACGGTCAGCCATGCACCCGACGGTCTGAGTGGCCTGGCGCAGCTGGGTCAGCCTCCTAACGGTCACATTCCCGATCTGGTGGTACTGGATTTGATGCTGCCGGATATTGACGGACTAGAAGTGTGCAGACGTATCCGCGCTCTGCCTTTACCTATTGCGCAAATGCCGGTCCTGATGCTCACTGCCAAAGGGGATCCAATGGACCGCATCATCGGCCTGGAGATGGGCGCCGACGACTACCTGCCGAAACCCTTTGAACCGCGCGAATTGTTAGCACGCATCCGCGCCGTATTGCGCCGACGGGTCGAGACACCCGCTGCTGCCACACCGGGTAGCCAGCTGCGCTTCGGTTCACTGGAAATAGACCGAGACGCCCGGACGGTACGTGTCAACGGCACCGCCTGCGAACTCACCTCCTACCAGTTTGACTTGCTGGCAGCTCTGGCCGAGCGCGCCGGGCGGGTCCTTACGCGGGACCAGATCATGGAAGCTGTGCGCGGCCGCGAGCTTGAGGCCTTTGACCGCTCGATTGACGTGCACATGGGGCGCATCCGGGCGGCCATTGAGGCCGACGCCAAGGACCCCAAGCGCATCCTTACCGTGCGTGGCGTCGGCTACGTGTTTGCGCGCCAGCAAGACTAACCTCTGGCCATGGGCGCGTTCCTGCAAAAACTCTATGTGCGCATCTGGCTGGCGGTTGTTCTGGCCGTGGCCGTACTCACACTGCTAGTGGGCTGGGCCTGGCGCGCAACCGCCGAACCACCGCTGCGCGAAGTGGTGGTGCGCAATGCCTCCGGTGAAGTCATCGGAGCAGGACATATGCGTCTTGGCCGGCGACCGGATAGTGACAGCGCCAGTCCGGCAGCACTGCCCCGGTCAGCATCTTCGGCACCCGAAAACGATGCCGAAGAGCCCGAGTTGCCCAGCCGCTTTGGTCGGGGACCCGAGTTTTTGGTACACATGCAGGACGGGCAAACGGTGCACATGCACATGCCACGGCCTCCCAATTCTTCCTGGCGCGCGCCATTTGGTTTCTTCTGGACACTGGGCCTGGTCGCCATTGCGGTGGCGCTGGCCACTTACCCGATTGTGCGCCGACTCACCCGTCGGCTGGAAACTTTGCAGCGCGGAGTAGAGCAATGGGGCGACGGCAATCTCAGTGTGCGTGTGCCCGAGGGCGGCAACGACGAAGTGGCTTACCTCTCCACGCGTTTCAACCATGCCGCCGAACGCGTGGAATCGCTGGTGCAAGCGCGCGACGCCTTGTTGGCCTCGCAAAAATCCCTGCTTGCCAATGCCTCCCATGAGTTGCGCTCACCGCTGACCCGCATCCGCATGGGACTGGAACTGATGGGGCCTGGCAGCACGGCAGCCCAAGCGGAAATCGCGCGCAACATCGCAGAACTGGACCAGTTGATCGATGAAATCCTGCTGGCCAGCCGGCTCGACGCCAAGGAGGCTGATCTGGGCACGGTGGAGCCGGTGGACCTGGTCGGACTGGCCGCCGAAGAATGCGCACGACACCAAGCCGCACTTGAAACACCGCAGGCTTCCATGGTGGTCCCGGGCGTTGCCAAGTTGCTGCGCCGGGTAGTACGCAACCTGCTGGAAAATGCCAGGCGCTACGGAACCGGTGAAGTAGTTTTGAAGTTGTCGCTGGATGGTGAATACGCAGTCATTCAGGTCTGCGACCGGGGTCCAGGTGTGCCTGAGGCACTCCTGGAGCGGATTTTTGAGCCGTTTTACCGGCTTCCAGGCGCCTCAGAACGCAATGGCGGCGTCGGTCTGGGCCTGGCACTGGTGAAATCCATCACTTTGCGACACGGAGGCACAGTGCATTGCCGAAATCAAGAAGGCGGCGGCGCCTGTTTCGAGGTAAGTTTGCCCCAAAAATCCGAAAAATCTTAAAAAAATCCTGAAACTCACCCGAATGGGGGATACCGAAAATTAGAGCTCGCGCATAAAGTTCACGCTAGCTGCTGTCACAGTTCACAAGGATCGAGGATCAGCCCCGACGAGTCTGACCTCACAGGTTCCAACGACGTCCCTTCGGGGACTTTACAAAGCCACCTTCGGGTGGCTTTTTTTTGACCAAATGTGGCACTGTAGGTTAGCGTGCTAGAGTAAAAAGATGTGCACCTACTCTATGAAGCCTGTCGTTTGGGTTGGCCTCGCCTTGTTCGCGGTGATCCCTGATGCCACAGCGCAGCCGGCGGTACCGCCCCTGTGGGAGGTCGGCGTGTTTGCTGGCGCCGCGTCAACGCCCGCCTATCCAGCGTCCACCGAGCGCACTTACCGCGGACTGGTGCTGCCCTACCTTATCTACCGCGGTGATATCGTGCGCGTCGACCGGGGTGGCATCGGCGCACGCCTGCTACATACCGACACAGTGGAGCTGGATGTGGGCTTTGCCGCGTCTCTTCCAGCCAGTTCCAGCGACATTGCCGCGCGCAAGGACATGCCGGATCTCGGCACACTCATTGAATTCGGGCCTCGGCTCAAAGGCACATTGGCAAAGACCGCATCAGGCGGGCGCGTGCGTTTTGAACTGCCACTGCGCTCGGTACTTGAAATCAACAATGGGGTACGTAGCCAGGGCTATGCGCTGGAGCCCGAAGTCGTCTACGAAATGCGTGATGTTGGCGGCAACTGGCGCTTGTCCACCAGCCTCAGCGCAGTGATGGGTGACCGTGCTTTGAACCAGTACTTCTACGGTGTCCCGGCCGCGTTTGCGACTGCGCAACGCCCCGTCTACGAGGCCCGGGCGGGCCTGATCGCCACGCGCCTGACCTTCAACGCCGCTAAGTCAATCGGCCCTGACTTGCGCGTGTACGGCTTTGCTCGCTATGAGAGCTACGCACATTCCGCCAACCAGAACAGCCCGCTCTACCTACAAACCACAGGAACATCGATAGGTATGGGTGTAAGTTGGACGTTGGGTCGGTCCACGACCTCGGCCCGGGATTGAGCGTCTGGATCCGTCTGCCTAAACGCCGGCTTTAAGAAAGATGTCGCGGTCGGGCGCGAAATTCTCATGCAGTGGCAGCAATGCGCCCCCCAATGCGCGTGCATCCGATCCGATGCTTCCCGCCACCACATTGGCGGGCCACAGCCCCTCCCAGTTGTAGGACTTCAGCGAGGTTTCAGTTTGGGCGATCAACTGCGCCAGCATTGCGCGGGAAAACGACCCATCGATCACCACGGCATCAATGTCCAGAAAGGCAGTGCCACTGACCACGCACTGCGCGAGCGCCAACGCCGCGCGGTCAATCCAGACCCGGCTGGCCTCAGCATGTTGCGCATCCAGCGCGCGTTCGTCATAGGCCGCTATGGGGTCCAGTCCCAGGGACGAAAAGCGCTGCTCGAGCTCCCATAGCGATGCACGCGCAATGAGCTGTTGCGGCATGGCACGCCCCTGTGCCACATGCAGGGGTAGCGACGCCACTGCACCGGCATTACCATGAATGCCGCCGTGCAGGTGGGAGTGAATCACCAGGCCACCGCCCACAAAAGTGTCGACAAACAGGTAGAGAAAACTCTTGAGATCGCGCCCGCGTCCGGCTACCAGTTCTGCCACGCAGGCGGCAGAAGTGTCCTTGGCAAAACTTACGGGAATATCCGTGAACGACTGCACCTGGGTGCGCAGGTCGATGTGGTTCCACTCATCCGACACCGCAGGGGGCAGGCCCAGCATTTTGTGCCAGCCGCCCAGATTGAAAGGAGCCGCCAGACCAATGCCGACCAGCCTTGGCGCCAACGCTCCCAGCCCCTGGTGCAGGTTATGCATGTGCTCCCTGATCTCGGGCAACAGACTGTGGGCTTGCGGGAAATCGTAGGGCAAAGTTTCGCGTTGGCGCACGGCTCCGGTGAAGTCCACCAGCAGCAGATCTGCACTGCGTCGGCCGATTTTGATCCCTAGGGAAAAGGCGCCGTTGGGGTTCAGGGCCATCGGAATGGACGGCTGCCCAATACGTCCACGTACTGGCTGGTGGCGCACCAGCAACGCGTCTTCTTCCAGACGCGTGGTGATGAGGCCAATGGTCTGGGCGGTGAGCCCGGTCAACCGGGCGAGGTCTGCCTTGGGCAAACTGCCATTGAGGCGAATGGCCTGCAGTACGACACGCTCATTAAACTGGCGCATACCCACGTGGTTGGACCCCCGTGGCCGGAGCATCGCCGGGATGTCGGCGACGGGCTGTGTCTTCTCTGGCGTGGCGTATCCGGTCATGGACGCAGATTTTCGCCGATCACACCTTTGCGCAACAGAAAGTTACCGAAGGGCTGCATTTCCCCGGTCACCACGATGGCAAAAGCCTGGCGGGTACGCTCATAAAACGCAAAGCGCTCAATCGCTTCGGCCCGCTGTCCCGTCAGGAAAGAGGGTTCCACCAGGGCCAGCACCTCGCGCTGCAAGGCGGATAGGTAGCCCTCCGGTGACCCGCTGACCTGCATGAAACCCACCGGATGGTCTGCATCAGCCACAAGTGGGAGCACTGAAACCACCGCGCGAACCGCCTGAACCATGCTGATACCAGGCAAGCGCAAAACCGGTTTATCCTTTGCCAGCCGTTGCGCCGTGAAGTTGGCGTCGACCAGCACGATGGCGTCGTCATGGCCCATCTCCATCAGAACCTTGATCAGGTCAGGCGAAAGAATGGGGTTGATTCCCTTGAGCATCTTGTCGTTCCTGCACTTAGTGGGCCAAAGCTTCCGGGGGCAGGTCGCCAACTGCCTTGGCACCGGTCATGACAGCCACCGTGTCGCTCATGCTGATGTACTTGGGGTTGACCACCGCGGCCCGCTTGCCCAGGCGGGCAATGTGGATACGGTCCGCCACTTCAAAAACATGGGGCATATTGTGCGAAATCAGCACCACGGGCAGACCTTTGTCACGCACGCGGCGGATCAGTTCCAGCACCATATTGCCTTCCTTCACACCCAGCGCAGCAGTGGGCTCATCCATGATGACCACATGCTGCGCGAATGCGGCGGCCCGGGCCACAGCCACGCACTGGCGCTGACCGCCGGAAAGGGTTTCCACCGCCTGCAACATGGACCGAATGCCGACCTTGAGCTCGTTCATGCGTGCAATGCTTTCCTCCAGCATTTTCTTTTTATCGATCATGCCCAGCATGCCAGCCAGACCGGGACGACGCAGTTCACGGCCCAGAAACAGGTTTTCGGCAATCGTCATGGCCGGTGCCACGGCAAGATCCTGGTACACGGTTTCAATCCCTGAGCGGCGTGCATCGATCGGGCTTTTGAAGTGAATCGTGTGACCATCCAGCTGGATTTCGCCTTCGTCCGGAATCGTGGCGCCCGAGAGGCACTTGATGAGAGAGGACTTGCCTGCCCCGTTGTCGCCAATAACAGCCAGAATTTCACCAGCACGCAGCTCGAAGTCCGCACCGTCGAGTGCGGTGACCTGACCATAGCGCTTCACCAGGCCCGTGGCTTGCATCACAATTTTGGGTTGTGCGCTCATTAATGTGCTCCTTTGCGGGACATCTGGTCGGTTGCCACCGCCAGGATGACCAGAACGCCGGTCACCAGAATCTGGTACACCGAGGACACACCGATCAGGGTCAGTCCATTGCGGAACACTCCAACAATCAAGGCGCCGACCAAGGTGCCCAGGATGATGCCGCGCCCACCAAACAGGCTTGTTCCGCCCAGGACCACCGCGGTGATGGCGTCCAGATTTTCAGTCGTTCCCCCGTTAGGGTCACCTGCGCCCGTACGGGCAACGGTCAGCATGGAGGCAATGCCGTAAAAAACGCCAGCCAGCACATACACGCCCAGCAGCACCTTGTCGGTCGAGATGCCCGTCAGGCGCGTTGCCTCAGGGCTGTTGCCCACAGCGTACACATGGCGACCCTGCGCGGTTTCCCGCAGCCAGAACCAGACTGCCAGGTACAAAGTCAGCATGAGAACCACACCGTACGCAATATGGGTGTCGCCCAGCTTCAGGGTGTTGCCCAGCCAGTTCATGCCATCAGGAATGTTGGTGACAGTTTGTGCTTTGGAGTACAGCTGCGTGATGGCAAATGCGATATTCAGCGTGCCAAGCGTCACGATAAAAGGCGGAAGTTTCAGACGAGTAACCAGCAACCCGTTGATAAGGCCAAACAACGCTGTGGCCGCTATCCCGCAAAGAATGGCGACCGGGGCGCTCAAGCCGTAATCGGCTGCGAATTTTGTCATCACAATGCTGCCCAGCGCCATGACCATGCCGCATGACAGATCGATGCCGGCCGTCAGGATCACCAGGGTTTGCCCGATGGCAATCACACCCACCACCATCACCTGCTGCAGTATCAGAGAGAAGTTTTGTGTGCTCAGGAAGCGATCACTCTGGGTCGCAAAGAAGGCACACGCCAACAACAGGGCTATGAAGGGTCCCAGTGTTGCGATGGGAGGAAGTCTGGAGGTTTTGGTGTTCATGGTGGTTGCGCGGCTCGCTGTGGAGGCCCCGTCACACGACAGGGCCTCGGGACTCAACCGTTACTTGTTGCCCCAGCACAGGTCGGTGCCGGTCTTCACATCCTTGCTGTCCACACCCTTCATGGCCTTGGCAGCGATCAGGGTCACACCCGTGTCGGTGTAACCTTTTTGGCGCTTGCCGTCCTTGGCGTACTGCACACCAGCGGCCACACCCATGGAAGCCATCTTCAGTGGATATTGCTGCGAAGTCGCACCGATCACACCTGCGCCTACATCCTTAATGCCAGCACAGCCGCCGTCCACCGACACGATCACCACGTCTTTTTCCTTGCCAGCAGCCTTCAACGCCTTGAAGGCGCCCGCTGCAGCAGGTTCATTGATGGTGTACACCACGTTGATGGCAGGGTTCTTCTGCAGGCAGTTTTCCATGCCGGTCTGACCCTTGGCGGCGTCACCGAAGCTGTCTGCCGCGCAAACAACTTCCGCGGGCATAGCCAGTTCGTTGCTCTTGGCGTCCAGGCTCTTCAGACCGTAGCCTTGCAGGAAACCGTTGTGGCGCTGGGCGCCCACGGGGTGACCCGGGAAAAGGTCCAGCGTGGCTATCACAGGCTTCTTGCCGTTCAGCGCAGCCTTGGCGTACTGGCCAATCAGCACGCCGGCCTTGAAGTTGTCGGTGGCAAACAGGGCGTCAGCACCTTCAAACGGGCTGTCCAGCGCGATTACCTGCACGCCCTGGGCCTGGATTTTCTTGACCATGGGGATGATGGCATCGCCAGAGGAAGTAATCAAAATGGTTTTGGCGCCTGCAGCGACCATGTTCTCCATGGCGGTGATCTGGCCGGCGGTGTCACCGTCCTGCTTGCCGGCTGCACTGATAAGCTTGGCGCCCATCTTCTTGGCTTCGGCTTCTGCGCCTTCCTTCATCTTCACGAAAAAGGGGTTGCTATCGGTCTTGGTGATCAGGCCGATAACTGGCTCAGCAGCAAAAGTGGATGCTGCGGACGCGGCCAATGCCAGTGCCGTCAGGGCCAGGGTAGTAGATTTTTTCAAGTTCGCTCTCCTCGGAATGTGGATCAATGTGTCTGCGGTTATCAGAGAGGGAACTCTCTGGGTGTGTACGCTTTACGATTCAGCGTGGCTGGACTATAGTCGGTCTTTACTTATTAAATCAAGTTACTTTAGTAATGGAAAACCCTATATGCGACAAGAAACTCCGCCCATACAGGTAGCAACCGCAGGCGAAGCGCTCATCGACATGATTCGTAACCCCGATGGCTGCTTTGAGCCCTGCATTGGTGGAGCTGTGTACAACCTGACGCGCGCGTTGAGCCGCCAGGGCATTGGCACGCTGTACCTCAATCCGCTGTCCAGAGACCGCTTTGGCCGGCAACTGGCGGCGGGACTGACTGAGGATGGCGTGCATCTGGCACGCCCTGAGCCGGTTCAGGAGGTGACTTCGCTGGCCGTGGTCAGCGTCGATGCGGCAGGCCAACCAGATTACGCTTTTTACCGCGAAGGCGTTGCAGACCGGGCTACCAGCGCCGGGCAGCTTACAACGGCCTGCCAGCAGGCGCATGGCTTGTCCCTGGTGTGTACCGGTGCGTTGGCCCTGTCCCCAGCTGATGCAAGCACTTATCTGCCCTGGCTGGCAACTCAGCGCGATGCGGGACGCGTGGTGGTGATTGACGCCAATCTGCGGCCCTCGGTCATGCCTGATCTAGCCGCGTACCGCCGCCATGTGCTGGCAACACTGCAACTGGCAGATGTCATCAAGGTCAGCGACGAAGACCTGAACCACCTGGATTTGCCGGGCACTTCGGAACAGGAAAAAGCCCACCATTTGCTGGCGCACAGCCAGGCACGCTTTGTGGCGCTCACCTGCGGCAAAGTAGGCGCTTATCTGCTCACACGTGGAGGGCAGCAGTTCCACGCCCATGAACGCCATGCACTCACCGTGGTGGACACGGTGGGCGCCGGTGACTGCTTCCTGGCTGGCCTGGTCGTGTCCCTGCTGGAACAAGGCTTGCCAGCCAACTGGGGCACGGGGTCTGTGCAGGCCGCACAGGCCCAGGCACTGCTGCAGAACGCCGTTGCCAGCGCCAGCCTCTGTGTGCAGCGGCGCGGCTGCGCGCCTCCACTGCGGGACGAAGTGCGCACACGCGTCGCCTCCGGCGCAATCAGTTTTGAAACCGCCTGAAATGACCGCCTCGCATCTACCTGCTGGCTGCCTGGCACGCGCCCAAGCGCTGATTGACAGCGGCCAGCGCCGCATTCTGGGCATTGCGGCCCCACCCGGTGCAGGCAAGTCCACACTGGCTCTGGCCTTGCAGCGGGCTTTGGGAGCACAAGCGCAGGTGGTGCCCATGGATGGATACCATCTGGCCAATGCGGAGCTACAACGCCTGGGCTGCTCCCACCGAAAAGGCGCCAGCGAAACGTTTGACGCCGCGGGTTACCTGAACCTGCTCAAACGCATCAAGACGCAACAAACCGACGAAACCATTTACGCACCAGAATATCGGCGTGAAGTGGAAGAAGGCATCGCCGGTGCGATTGCCATTGCCGCCAACACTCCGCTCATCATCACCGAAGGCAACTACCTTCTGATCAAACACGGCGCCTGGGGGGAACTCAAAGCGGTGATGGATGAGGTCTGGTATCTCGATATCGACAGCGAATTACGCCAGCAGCGGCTTGTGAAACGCCACATGCGCTTTGGCCGTACAGAGCAGGCAGCGCGCGATTGGGTCCAACAGGTTGACGAGCCGAATGCCCTGCTGATCGAGGGTACCCGGCACCGGGCGGACTGGACCGTTACTTACGCTTAACGTGCAGCCTTGAAGTTGGTGAAGGTGCGCGTTTGCACTTTACGGATAGCCGGTGGCAAAGCGTCCGGGGCCACCATGGTCTTGGTGGCAGCAGCGTCCAGGAAAATGGTTTTGTTCTCGGCCACTTCCTTCTTCACAAACTTCAACGAAGCCGCGTTGGGGTTGGCATAGAACACCTTGTTGGTCAGCGAAGCGTGCACTTCAGGGCGCAGAATGTAGTTGATGAACAGGTGGGCGTTTTCCACATTCTTGGCGTCCTTGGGGATGGCCATGGTGTCGAAGAACAGCGTGGCGCCGGTCTTGGGTACCAGCGCCTCAATCACCACCTTGTTTTTGGTCTTGGCAGATGCAGCACGGTCCTTGGCAATGTTGATATCGCCCGAGAAACCCATGACCAGGCAGGTCGCACCCGCAGCCATTTCCTCGATGTAACCGGAGGAAGAGAAGCGTGTCACATAAGGACGGATGTCCTTGAGCACCTTGGCAGCTTCCGCGTAATCGGATGCGTCCTTGCTGAACGCAGGCTTGCCGACATACATCAGCGCAGCAGGAATCACTTCAGAGGCGGAATCGAGCACGCTCACACCGCACTTCTTGAGTTTGCTAACGTACTTGGTGTCAAACAGCAGGCTCCAGGCGTTTTCAGGCATAGGGGTATCACCCAACGCAGCCTTGACCTTGTTCACGTTGATACCCACGGTCACGTAGCCCCAGAGCCAGTCCACCAGGTATTGGTTACCGGGGTCAACCTTGCCGAGTTGCTCCAGCAGACCCTTGTCAAGGTTGTTCCAGTTACTCAATTTGCTCTTGTCTAGCTTTTGCAGCAGGCCTGCCTCAATCTGGGTTTTGGCAAAGTGGGATCCGGGCACGACGATGTCATAGCCGGTCTTGCCCGCCACCAGCTTGGCGTGCAGGATCTCGTTGTTGTCGTAGTTGTCGTAGCGAACCTTGATGCCGGTTTCTTTCTCAAAGTTCTTGATGGTGTCTTCGGCAATGTAATCCGACCAGTTGTAAATATTGAGTATCTTGGTCGAATCGGCCGCGTGCGCGCTCATGGCGGTCATGACAGCACCCGCCACCAACGCCAGGGATACGCCCAGCTTTGTGCAACGCTTTGCCATAGCAATCCATCCTCTCAGGAAGTTAAGAACAAAAACACCAATGAAAATTATAGAAACCGCAACACCTGAGCAGGAGAAATATCTACCAGGCAACGCGTGTGTCCCAATGGACACGCCCGTGCATAGCAGGGGGCGCAATCCAGCGGCGGCTGGTAGCCAGGCTCGTTTTTCAACCACAGCACTTGGGCCCGGGTACTCAGCGGCGGTGTATGAAGCGGACTGGAAGAGCCAAAAATGGCCACCTGCGGCAGAGCAAAGGCCGCTGCCACATGCATCAAACCGGAGTCGTTACTCACCACAGCGCGCGCGGCTGCAATCACTGCCAGCGCCTGGTCCAGCGAGGTGCGTCCAGACAAGTCCAGGCACTGTCCAGCGCGCCCTGCATTGGCTGCGCTGGCGATCGCTGCGCACAGTTGCGCCTCCTTGGACGAGCCAAGCAGGACCACTGGCAGGGAAAGCTGCCGGGCCAGAGTGGCGAAGTGCTCAGCAGGCCAGCGCTTGGCCGGGCCATATTCCGCGCCAGGCGCAAACACGTAGTAAGCCTTGCGCTGCAATGACAAGCCGGCCAGTACCGCATCCCCCACGACCATTGACATATGCAGGACAGGTCGATCAGTCTCCAGACCCGCCTCGCCACTCAATGCCGAGTAGAAGGCCACCATCGGTGGGCGCGCGCCATTGACCGGATTGGGCAAGGTTTGTGTCAGCAACCAAGACCGCGACTCACCCTGGTACCCAACCCGTCTGGGAATGTCTGCCCACCACGGCAACAACGCACTTTTCAGGGAATTGGGGCACACATACGTTGCATCAAATTTGCCGCGTAGCTGCCTGGCCAGCGCACGACGGGCACGCCATTGCAAGCCACCATGCGCGAAAGGGAATTCGATGACCTCTGTCACCTGCGGCATAGCCCGGTAAACGGGAGCCACCCACGGCAATGCACCCACGGTCAACCGCTCACCCCGCGCATGCAGCCTGCGCAACAGCGGTTCGGTCATCACTGCGTCCCCAATCCATTGGGGCGCAATGACAAGACTCCTAGTGGTGAGCGTCGAAATGCTCACCGTCCTTGAGCTTGTACACGGTGCCGCAGTAAGGGCATTTGGCTTCGCCGTTGTGGGCCACGTCCAGGTACACCTTAGGGTGGGTATTCCAAGTTTTCATTTTGGCCATGGGGCTGGGGCAGAACACGCCGCCCTGATGATTCAGGTCTTTGGCCAGCAGTTCAATGACAGAGGTACTCATGGGTGTTCTCGCTTTGTTTCTCAGACCCTGGACAGCCAGTGGGCGTACTTGGGATTGCGGCCATTGACGATGTCAAAGAACGCTGCCTGAATTTTTTCGGTGATCGGGCCGCGTGAGCCGCTACCGATCTCGATGCGGTCGATTTCGCGGATCGGCGTTACTTCGGCGGCGGTTCCGGTAAAAAACACCTCGTCGGAAATGTACAGTTCGTCGCGGGTAATGCGCTTTTGCACAAGATCCAGCCCCAAGTCCTTGCAGATGTGCAGCACCGTGTTACGGGTGATGCCGTTCAGCGCGCCGGCGGACAGGTCGGGGGTGTAGACCACACCGTCCTTGACCACGAAAATGTTCTCGCCCGCACCTTCGGACACAAAGCCACTGGCATCCAGCAGGATGGCTTCGTCGTAGCCATCATCGGTCGCTTCGCGGTTGGCAAGGATGGAGTTGGTGTAGTTGCTCACCGCCTTGGCCTGGGTCATGGTGATGTTGACGTGGTGGCGGGTGTAGCTGGAAATCTTGACGCGGATACCGCGCTTCATACCGTCTTCACCCAGGTAGGCACCCCAGGGCCAGGCGGCCACCATCAGATGAATGTCGTTGCCCTTGGTCGACACACCCAACTTGCGGTCGCCCACCCAGGTCAGGGGCCGCAGGTAGCCAGAGTCAAGTTTGTTGGCACGAATCACATCCATCTGCGCCTGGTTTACCTGCTCCTTGGTGAAAGGAATGGTCATGCGCAGAATCTTGGCACTGTTGAACAGGCGATCAGTGTGTTCTGCGAGGCGGAAGATGGACGTCGTACCGTTATCTCCCTTGTATGCACGCACGCCCTCGAACGCACCACAACCGTAGTGCAGGGTGTGGGTCAACACATGGATCTTGGCATCGCGCCAGTCCACCATCTGACCATCCATCCAGATTTTCCCGTCGCGGTCGGACATGGAGGGAGGAAGTGCGCTCATGAGGGGTCCTTCTGA
The DNA here is from genome assembly GCA_028868305.1 of Burkholderiales bacterium. Lineage (GTDB taxonomy): Bacteria > Pseudomonadota > Gammaproteobacteria > Burkholderiales > Burkholderiaceae_C > Allorhodoferax. The sequence continues at coordinate 51,413 of JAGWUS010000010.1, forward strand.
AAAGTTGGGCTGCAAATACTGCAAAACGCCCATTTTACGGGGCAGCGGCTTGCGCTCTCTCGGGCATGATCGGGCGATAGAGCTCCCATTGTTGCAACTTGCCGCCCACAAAAATACAGGTAACGTGGGATTGCGTGCCATCGGTCCAGCGGAACTGCTCGGGCTGAGTGCCTTTGGTCGTCAACAACTCACCCAGGGCGCGGGTCATGGCCACCACGTGCATCAGCGTGGCGCCCTTTTGCAGTTTGGCATTGAGCATGACGGCGCTGTCTACGTAGCCTATGGGCCGGTTGGCGGCACGTTTAAGAATCTGCAACATCCGGGTGAAATGCAGCAGCATCCACATGAACAGTGCGCCCGTGGCAGCAGCAACACCCGGCCAGCCATAGGCGCGGTAAGCAGCCACCACCAACACAATGCTTGCGATCGGAATCAGAATTTTCTGGAATTGCATGCCCTGATTTTGTCAGGTTGGCCACACCACCGTTACGGATAGCCCCCCGAGCACTTCGGAGCGGCCGATCTGTATCCCGGCCCCAGACACATCGGCAATGCGCTTGACAATCGACCAACCCAGACCACTGCCCGTCTGATCAGTCCCCAAAACCCGGAAAAATCGCTCACCCAGACGCTCCACGGCGGCAGGCTCCATGCCGAAGCCACTGTCCTGAACACGCATTGCCACTTCGCCTGCGCCTGGCGTTACCGTCACCAGAATGCGTGCTCCACGCGGGCTGTAACGCAGCGCGTTATCCACCAGGTTGCGCACCAGAACCCCCAGCAGGACTTCATCGGCCGCCACAGCGCAGACCTGATCGGCTTCCAGCTCCAGCACCTGTGAACGCCCTAAAGCCGCAGGTGCCAGCTCCACCGCCACACGCCGGACTACGTTGCCAAGGTTCACGGCCATTGCAGGTCGAACCGGATTCGTTTCCAGGCGCGCGAGCATCAATAACTGCTCCACCAGGCGTGTCGCCCGGTCACAGCCCGCCAGCGTCGCCTGCAGGGCATGGTTGCGTTGTGGAACATCCTCCCCGGCACCCAGCGCAACCTGGGCCTGTGCGCGAATGGACGCAATGGGGGTGCGCAACTCGTGTGCAGCGTCCGCGGTAAAACGCCGCTCAGACACCACCATGCGCGCAATCCGCTCCAGCAGTTCGTTGAGCGCCCCTACCAGGGGAAGCATTTCTTCAGGGCAATCGCTCAGTACAACCGGTTCAAGCGTCTGTGGAGCTCGCTGTGCCAGTTCTTGACTGAGTGCACGCAACGGTGCCAGACCAGCGCGTACCGACCACCACAAGACTGCAGCCAGCAGTGGCAACGCCAGCACCAATGGCAGCAGCAAGCCGCGCATCACCGCCCAGAGTATGTATCGGCGGGATTCGATGCGTTCCCCCACAAACACCTGCACATCGTGCTCTGCTCCGCGCGCACCAAACACCCTCCAGTGCTCGCCATCAGCGAGTTTCACGGTGCTGAAACCGGTCGTCCTGGCCGACATGGGGTGCTCGCTTGCGTTGGTCGTGCGTGTGATCAGAGCGCCCTCTTGAAACACCTGAAACGCGACCTTGGGTGCATATTTGTGCAAGGACGGTACATCCAGAACATCATCTTGATCCTCATCCGATTCCGACTGCTGTACCACCAAGAGGCCGGCAGCCTGCGCGAGGTATCCGTCAAGCAGTTCGTCCAATTCATGGCTTGCATCGATCCAGGTGAACAGGGCGGCCGCCAGCCACACCAGTGTCACCAGCCCCACCACCAGCGAGAGTACACGCGCCTGAAGGGAGCGTGAGGACATGAAAACAGTCATGGTGACATTGTCACCTTGAGCATGGTGTAGCCCACACCCCGCACAGTCTGAATGGCATCCGGATGCAGTTTGCGGCGCAGGTGGTGAATATGTACCTCAATGGTATTGCTCTCTACTTCATGTCCCCAGCTGTACATCTGCTGCTCCAGCTGCTCGCGCGACAGCACCCGCCCGGCATTGCGGATCAAGGCATGCAGCAAATCGAATTCACGCGTAGAAAGAGTGACCACCTCGCCATCAAGTGTGGCCTGCCGCGAGGAAGGGTCCAGCATAACCCTGCCACTGCTAAGCACATCCTGCAGGTGTCCGTGCGCCCGCCTGATAAGAGACCGCAGTCGGGCGGCTAGTTCGTACAGATCTACGGGCTTGACGACATAGTCATCGGCCCCCAGATCCAGCCCACAAATCCGGTCCGGAATCGCGTCCCGCGCTGTAAGCACCAGTACCGGCGTACCGACCTTGCGCGCACGCAGTGCCTGGAGTACGTCGAGTCCGTCTTTCTTGGGCAAACCCAGGTCAAGCACACCGGCAGCATAGATGTCCGAGGCCAACTCCCGCTCGGCGGCAACACCGTCGCGCACCCAGTCGACCTGAAAACCCAGTTGACGCAGACCTGCCCGCAAGCCATCGCCCAGTATGGCGTCATCTTCAGCAAGCAGAATGCGCATATTCAGGACAAAGTCAATGGAACGGGCTTGGCGAACTCAGGCAGCCGGTGCACCCGTCCACTGTAACCACCAGAACGCTGCAACAAGCGCAATAATTGCCAGCGCCAGTGGCCACCAGGACCAGCGCACGCCTTCGCCATGTGCCCCCGTTTTTCGGCCAGTCACCATCGATCGGACCAGGTTTTCCCGGTGCAGCCAGCTTGCCGAAATGACACCGGCAATATGCACACCGACGATCGCCAGCATGGTGTTGGCAGCACCTTCGTGCAACCCGCTGAGCCACTCACCACCAATCTCGTTGTAAGTGGTCCAACCCGTGACCGCAATCACAACGCCCGAGGCCAGCATCAGCACAATGGCCATCGCCCCTGCGGGGTTGTGCCCGGTAAAGTGCGCCGGAGCACCGCGCACCATGGTACGCAGGTACTGCAGCACGGCGGCCGGCCCGCGCACGAAGCTGGCAAACCGGGCGTAACGGGTACCCACCGCCCCCCACAGCAGTCGAAACGCCAGCAGCCCGGCCATGGTGTATCCCAGCGTGACGTGCACCAGACGCCAGCGCTCACCCTCCGCCGTGAGGTAGGCACCTGCGAAGCTCAATACCAGTAGCCAGTGAAACACGCGCACCGGGGCGTCCCACACCAAAATTGAAGATTCTTGGGTAGCACCGGTCATTTTGGAATCCTGACTTCATGTTCATTGAAGTTGCCCTTGTCGGCATTGGTATGGCAGGCCGCGCAGTTGGCGGGGCTGCCCACGCTGGCACGCTTCCAGACATTGGCGGGCACCTCGCCCTCGCGGTGTTTACGCAAGAACCAGGCAGCCTTGGTGATGCGATTTTCTGGCGGTTCTTCGCTGACCCGCTTGTAAGTGCCCGCATTGGCCTTGAGCCAGCCGCTGATCTCGCGCATGCTGGCTTCGTCCAGCGAGGCGTCGGTACCGTAGTGCTTGCCCAGCCCCTCCATCACGCGCTGCCACGAAGCGGCCGGCAAAAATCCGGCCGGATAGGCCACATGGCAAGCCGAACATTCCTGGCTGTATTTGGGCAACAGCGGCACACGCGCACCGCCCGAATCGGCGTGAACGCTCACGGCTGGCAGCAAAAAAGCGGTGATGGTCACGCCATAAATTGCTATATTTTTAATAGCTGCTCGTGCATATTTCACGGGGGCTAGAAGCCAATTTTTCATAAATTCTCCAGCGCTCTGCTATTTGAGTGTCATCAGCCAGGCCAGCACGTCGGCCTTCTCGCTGGCGCTGCATTCACGCCCCACCACGTCGTTGCAGTTGCGACGGAACCATTTTTCAGTCTTGGCAGGGTCTGTAAAGCGATCCGGGTTGAAGGCAGGTGCCAGCGGACTGATGACTTTGGCGGTGCTCGCGTGCTTGCCCTGCACCGTGGGTGAAGCGCTGTGGCAGGAGGAACAACTCCAGTCCTTGCCGTGTTTACTGGTGAAAAACTGCTGCCCGCGCGCGGGTTGCGCGGCACTACCTGCCTGTGCCGTGTAGCCCGCCAGCATGTCTGCGGGCGTCGCGGCAAAGCCCTGCGAAGACAAAACAAAAGTGCCCAGTGCCAGTGCGCGACCCATCAAATTCACAACACGCATACCACCTCCATGGATCAGCATGGTAGGGAGCACACATTAAGTGCACCTTAAGACAGCGAACGCACCACATCCATCGCCTGCTCTACCCGCTCAACCGCATGGATGGTGAGCCCTTCGATGGACTTCCTGGGTGCATTGGCCTTGGGCACCACCGCCACCGTGAAGCCCAGTTTGGCCGCTTCTTTCAGGCGCTCCTGCCCGCGCGGTGCAGGACGCACCTCGCCCGCCAGCCCCACTTCACCAAAGGCAATGAATCCTTTGGGTAAGGGCTTGCCGCGCAAACTGGAAGTGATGGACAGCATCACCGCCAGATCGGCCGCCGGTTCACTAATGCGAACGCCCCCCACGGCGTTGACAAACACGTCCTGGTCCATGCAAGCGACACCCGCGTGCCGGTGCAAAACCGCCAGCAGCATGGCCAGTCGATCGCGGTCCAGGCCGACGCTGAGACGCCGAGGAGAAGGCCCCCCGCTGTCCACCAGGGCCTGGATTTCCACCAGCATGGGTCGCGTACCCTCCAGCGTCACCATCACGCAACTACCCGGCACCGGCTCGGCATGCTGGCTCAGAAAAATGGCGCTGGGGTTGCTCACGCCCTTGAGGCCTTTTTCGGTCATGGCGAACACACCAATTTCGTTGACTGCACCAAACCGGTTTTTGATGGCGCGCACCAGGCGGAACTGGCTGTGCGTATCACCCTCGAAGTACAACACCGTGTCCACCATGTGCTCCAGCACGCGCGGCCCGGCCAGCGCACCCTCTTTGGTCACATGCCCCACCAGCACGATGCACACCCCGCTGGCCTTGGCCGCACGCGTGAGGTGTGCCGCACATTCCCGCACCTGGGCTACCGAGCCCGGTGCACTGGTGAGCTGATCGGAATACACCGTCTGGATGGAGTCAATCACCGCGACGTCGGGCTGGCTGGCGTCCAGCGTGGCCAGTATTTTTTCAAGCTGAATCTCGGCCAGCACCTTCACCTGCGAGTGGTCCAGCCCCAGGCGGCGTGAACGCAACGCCACCTGCGCACCGCTTTCTTCGCCCGTCACGTACAAGGTGCTTTTGCCGCTACGCTGCAGCGAATCCAGCGCCTGCAACAGGAGGGTGGATTTGCCGATCCCGGGATCCCCCCCGATCAGCACCACGCCGCCTTCGACAATGCCGCCACCTAGCACCCGGTCCAACTCTTCATGACCCGTGGGGGTACGGTCCACGTCAGACGCTTCTATGTCGCTGAGCACCGCTACTTCAGCCGTCGTGGCCAGAGAAGCAAAACGGTTTTTGGTACCGGATTCGGCGTGTGTCACCGACTCCACCAGCGTATTCCAGGCCTGACAATGGGGGCACTTGCCCAGCCACTTGGGGCTGGTACCGCCACATTCGTTGCAGGTATAGATGGTTTTTTCTTTGGCCATGGATTGATAATACTGTACAAATCCACAGATAGACGATTCACCGACTCTCACATCAATAGCTATTTTTTTAGTAGCAAATCGCGCAGTGTTTACAGGGGTCAGCGCACTATTTTGCTTTCAATGTATCTGACACACAGCCCTGCTACAGTGCATCGTACACGCTCGCACGAACGCCATGCCACAGCATCCACCTCAACCTGACATCGTCCATGGCCTGGACCAGACCGAGGCCGCTGCGCGCCTTGTGCGGTTTGGACCCAACCAGTTGCGGCCCGCGCTGCAACGGACCGCACTGATTCAGTTCCTGGCTCAATTTCGCAACCCGCTGGTGCTCATCCTGCTGATGGCCAGCGGCGTGTCGGCCTTGACCGGAGATGTGCCCGGGGCGCTGATCATCGCCGTGATTGTGGTGATGAGTGTGACGCTCGACTTTGTACAGGCCTACCGCGCCGGCCGGGCAGCAGAGCGTCTGGCACAGCAAGTTGCCGTCACAGCCACCACGTTGCGCGACGGCCACCCGACTGAACTCCCCGTGTCCCAACTGGTGCCTGGCGACCTGGTGTTGCTGTCCGCAGGTGACCTGATTGCGGCAGACGCTCAGGTACTGCAGGCCAACGACTTCTTTGTGAACCAGGCACAACTCACTGGCGAGCCCTATCCCGTAGAGAAAAAGGCATATGCGCCATCCGCCACAGACGCACCCACAGACCTTCCGGCATCATGGGAACTCGACGCGCCCGACACCGTGTTCATGGGCAGCTCGGTAGTGAGTGGATCCGCCCGCGTGCTGATTGGTCGCACCGGTAGCACCACGGCTCTGGGCCAGATTGCTGTCAGCCTAGCCGCAAAGGCACCACCCACAGCGTTCGAAATGGGTACTCGGCATTTCGGTATTCTGATCATGCGTCTGACCCTGATGCTGGTGCTATTCACCCTGCTTGTGAATGTGGCACTGCACCGGACCCTGCTAGAGTCATTTCTGTTCGCAGTAGCGCTGGCCGTCGGGCTGACACCCGAGCTGTTGCCGATGGTGGTGTCCGTCACCCTCACCCGCGGCGCCTTGCGTATGGCAGCGCTCAAGGTAATCGTTAAGCGCCCTTCCGCCATTCAGGACATGGGGGCCATGGACGTCCTGTGCACCGACAAGACAGGCACCCTGACGGAAGCCCATATCCGGCTTGAACGCCATGTGGACGCCACAGGCGCCAGCAGCAGCCAAGTGCTAGCGCTTGCCTACCTCAACAGCTATTTCGAGAGCGGCCTTAAAAGCCCGCTGGACGACGCCATTCTGGCGCACCAAGGCATCGACGTCTCTGGTTGGAACAAGATCGACGAGGTCCCGTTCGACTTTGAACGCCGCCGTGTCTCCGTGCTGGTCGAACGCGCTGGCATTCGCCAACTGGTAGTCAAAGGTGCCCCGGAAGATGTTATTCAACTATGCACCCATTACCTGGATAGCACAGGCGCTACTGTGGCGCTGGACGCGCTGGCACATACCAGCATCACCGAGCTGTTTGACCGCCTGGGGGAGGATGGCTTTAGGGTTCTGGGCATTGCGTGGCGGGATGTGGCGCTGAACCATCCGCACGCTGTTGTTTCGGACGAAAGCGAACTGGTGTTTGCCGGTTTTGCTGCGTTTTTGGACCCACCCAAGGCCAGCGCAGCCCAAGCATTGCAAGCGATGACCGCCAGTGGTGTTGCCGTCAAAATCGTGACCGGTGACAATGAACGCGTGACCCGCCATGTCTGCACCCAGTTAGGCATTCCCATTACTGGCGTACTCAACGGCACGGAAATGGCTCTCATGCAGGACGATGCGTTGCGCGCACGGGTGGAAGAGGTCAACCTCTTTTGCCGGGTCAATCCGTCACAGAAAAACCGGATTATCCTGGCCCTCAAGGCGCGCGGCCATGTGGTGGGCTATCTAGGCGACGGCATCAACGATGCGCCATCTCTGCACACTGCCGATGTGGGCATTTCGGTGGACGGTGCCGTTGATGTCGCCAAGCAGGCCGCCGCCATGATCCTGATGAAAAACGACTTGAACGTACTGCACCATGGCATCCTGGAAGGGAGGCGCACTTTTGGCAACGTGATGAAGTACATCATGATGGCCACCAGCTCCAACTTTGGCAATATGTTCAGCATGGCAGCAGCCACTTTGCTGTTGCCATTCCTGCCCATGCTGCCGTTGCAGATTTTGCTCAACAACCTGCTTTACGACGTGTCGGAAATTTCGCTGCCGCTGGACGATGTGGATGCAGAAGACCTGGCTACTCCCAAGCGCTGGGACATGACCTTCATCCGCAACTTCATGTTGACCATCGGTCCCATAAGTTCGCTGTTTGACTTTCTGACGTTTTATCTGCTGCTGCGTCTGTTTGGCGAACAGGAGTCACTGTTTCACACCGGATGGTTTGTTGAGTCAATTGCCACACAGGTGCTGGTTATTTTCGTGATCCGTACCAGACGCAACCCTTTGCGCAGCTACCCTAACCGATGGCTGGTACTCACTTCACTGTCGGTCGTTCTGGCCGCCATGCTGCTGCCATTTACTGCGCTGGCGCCCTACCTGGGATTCAGCCCGCTACCGCCGATTTATTTCGGAATGCTCGTGGCATTGCTGGCAGCCTACCTGATCATTGTTGAAGGGGTGAAACAGTGGTTTTACCGCCGGTTGACACACCGTTGATTACGCAGGAAGGGCTGGGCACGGCGCAGGCCACTCAGCGCCTTCAGGAGGAGGGCCCCAATACGCTGCCTGGTGGACAGCAGCGCACCTGGATTGGTCTGATCCGGGAAACCGCGCTTGAACCCATGTTCCTGTTATTGCTGGCCGCAGCGTCACTGTATCTTGTATTTGGTGAACTGCAGGAAGGGCTCATCCTGTTTGGTTTTGTACTGGCCATGATGGGTCTGACGCTGTACCAGGAGGGCAAGACCGCGCACGCACTCGAAGCGCTACGCGACCTGACCAGTCCACGCGCCCTGGTCGTACGGGATGGACAGCGCCAGCGTATTGCCGGGAGCAATGTCGTGCGCGGCGATCTGCTGGTACTTGCAGAGGGCGACCGCATTCCTGCAGACGGCGTCCTGGTCTCCGCCAGCGAGTTGCAGGTCGACGAATCGCTACTGACAGGCGAAGCGGTTCCCGTACGCAAAGTCATGTCACCGGCACCCGTCTACGGGGCACATCCCGGTGGTGATGACCTGCCATATGTGTATTCCGGAACCCTGGTAGTGCGGGGGCATGGCCTGGCGCAGGTGACCGCTACTGGGCCACGCAGTGAAATTGGCCGCATTGGCGTAGCGCTGGAAACGGTGGGTGAAGAACGCTCCCCGCTGCAAAAGCAGACTGCTCAACTGGTGCGCACCCTGGCTTTGATTGCTTTTGGCATGAGTTTGCTGCTGGTACTCATCTATGGCTTGTTGCGTGGGGACTGGCTCGCAGCACTTCTGGCCGGCATTGCGCTGGCAATGGCCATGCTGCCAGAGGAGTATCCGGTGGTGCTCACCGTTTTCCCGGCCATGGGCGCCTGGCGCCTGTCAAAAGCCAATGTACTGACCCGCCGCGTCGCTGCGATCGAGACGCTGGGAGCGACATCGGTGCTCTGTGTGGACAAAACCGGTACCCTGACTGAAAACCGCATGACTGTTGTGGAGTTACATGCGCATGTGCCCGGTAGCCCGGGCGTCGACATGGAGGTGAACTACCTCACCCAAACCCAGTTGCCCGAAGAATTCCACACGCTGGTGGAGTATTCGATACTCGCCAGCATGGCCGATCCCTTTGATCCTATGGAGCGCGCTTTTCACCGGCTGGGCCAACACTTTCTGAAGGACACCGAACACCTGCACAGGGACTGGACGCTGATGCGCGAATATGCGCTAACTCCCGAATTGCGTGCCATGTCCCACGTCTGGAGGGCGGTGGTGGGAGAAGACCATCTGGTAGCAGCGAAAGGCTCCCCCGAAGCCATTGTAGATTTATGCCATCTCGACGCAGAAATACAGAGCCGCATTGCTGCCGCCGTGGACGCCATGGCCCTGCGGGGCTTGCGCGTTTTAGGTGTTGCACAGGCACGCCATGCGGGAGAAGACTGGCCGGCCATCGAACATGATTTCGAGTTCGAGTTCCTGGGGCTGCTGGGACTGGCCGACCCGCTTCGTGCAGAGATTGTGGAAGCAGCAGCCCAATGCCGCACGGCCGGCATCCGTATCGTCATGATCACCGGCGACTACCCGGTCACAGCGCGCACCATCGCTGCCCAGGCAGGACTGAATGCCTCGAACGTGCTGTCGGGGGATGCCATGCGCCGCCTCGATGATGTGCAATTGCAAGAGCGCATGAAAACGGCAACCATCTGCGCCCGCATTGCACCGGATCAAAAGCTGCGCATCGTGCAAGCTCTCAAGGCCAATGGTGAGATCGTGGCCATGACCGGCGATGGCGTCAATGACGCTCCCGCCCTCAAGGCCGCGCATGTCGGCATCGCCATGGGCGGGCGGGGCACCGATGTGGCCCGAGAAGCCGCTGCACTGGTGCTGCTGGACGACAACTTTGCGTCCATCGTGCGGGCTGTACAACTGGGGCGGCGCATTTTTGACAACCTGCGCAAATCCATGTCCTACATCCTGGCAGTGCACGTTCCCATCGCAGGAATGGCGCTGCTACCGGTGCTTCTGGGCTGGCCAGTGATGCTGTTTCCCCTGCATATTGCCTTTCTTGAACTGGTCATTGACCCGGCCTGCTCCATGGTGTTCGAAAACGAACCGCTGGAGCCAGGTGCCATGCGACGTCCGCCACGCGATCCCCATGCACTTCTATTTGGTGGCATGACGCTGGCGCTGGCATTCTTGCAAGGCGCAGGCGTGCTGCTGGTCGCGTGTGGTGCCTACCTCTGGAGCAGCAACTGGCTGGGCGAAGGCGGCGTGCGCGCATTTGTGTTTGTAACTCTGGTGGTGGGCAATCTGGCCCTGATCTTTTCAAACCGGTCTCGCAACGGTTCTTTCCTGAGCGCCCTCACCCAGCCCAATCGCGTGCTCTGGGTTGTCACGGGAACTGCCTTGACGCTACTGTTGCTGACGGTCTACGTGCCCTGGCTGGCGCACCTTTTCCTGTTCGACGCGCTACCCGCAACGGAGTTTCTGCTGGCAGCAGCCCTGGGCGGGCTTAGCGTGCTGTGGTTCGAGGTGGTCAAATTCAGTCGCCGCTGGACCGCTGCACAAGGGCACTGAGCTTTCAGCCCGGGATGCGCTCGCGGGCGCGGCGCACCCGCTCAAGGTTAACCACCACCTTGATCTTCTCGAAGTTGACAGGTGCAGCAATGGCCAGCGACGGGTCCGAGGTGTCCTTGGGCTGGTACTTGATGGTGGGTATTCCGTCTTTGTCCACAATGCTGATGACCCAGGGCATGTTGGCCCGCGCGCCGCGCTTCACCGAAACCGCCACCTCACCATTGACCAGCTGCACATAGCTGCCAGGTGGATAAAACCCGACCGTCTGCGCCATGGCCGAGCCCACGCCCAGTGCGTCACCCTGTGCATTGAGCACCATGGTCTTAACGGCTTTCACCGCCGACTGGGAGGCACGTGTCTTGCGCGCCGCCGTACGGGCCACAAAGCTGTCCGCCATTGCCAGCAAGCGCCTGGCTACCAGGTTGCGGGCATCCGCCTGGGCATCGTCTGGTGCATGGTGCCAGCGCACGATGGCAAGCTGATCCGCATCATCGACCCCCAAACCCGCCAGCATTTCCGCACCCCGAGCCGAATGATCTGCGATGAGCTTGCGCTGCCACTCCGTGATGGCAGAACCCTGCCGCACCATGCTGTCCTGCTCGCGCGCCATGCCGATGTTCATGGTCAGGGCTGCCGCCACCAGGGAGTGCCGTTGCACCGCATCCACGCCCAATTTGGCCGCGGTCAGTTCACACATCACTGCGCACAGCAGCGCATGCGTGGCACAGTAGCCCAGCGATTCGTCCGCCAGGGCCTGAAAAAGACAGAACAGGCTGTCATCCGCATCCGCATGCGCCAGCGACATGGCCTTTTTCTGGATGTCGGCCAGACGCTGCATCGGGTTGATGGCGAGACCTCCCTGGTAGAGGATGCCACGCAGAACCTCCTGCAAATCCAGCCAGCCACCGTTGAACTGACGTCCCACCACATAGTCCGTCTCGCGAATCTCGGAGGGCATGGGTGCGCGTGCGATGTCCTGAACGTCCATGCCACTGCGAAGCAGCTCGTGAACCATGCGTTCATACGCACGTTGCCACGCTTGGGCGTCGCTGGCTGTTGTGGACGCATTGAAAGCATGCAGCTTCTCGCGGTGCTGCTCCGAAACGATAGGCTGGCCCTTGCGTAACAGCAGCTGTCCGGTGGCACTAACCACATCGACCGGAAGCGGCTTACCAACCTCCAGAAGGGCAACAGGGATGGGAACGTACTTCACTCTGACACCACCACGGGCACACGTCCGGCCAGCGCGCACATCAGCTCGTAACCCACCGTACTGGCCTGCACAGCCACTTCGTCGATAGACAGCACGACGCCATTGGCGGCGCGCCCCCACAGCGTCACTTCACTGCCATAACCGGATTGCGGCACAGGGGTGAGGTCCACCGCCAGCATGTCCATGCTGACCCGCCCAAGGGTGCGGGAGCGCACACCGTCCACCAGCACCGGCGTACCCGTAGGGCAAATGCGCGGATAACCATCGGCATATCCGCAAGCCACCACGCCGATGCGCATGTCGTGCACAGCTACAAAACTTGAGCCATATCCGACGCCAGCCCGCGCCGGTATTGATTGAACAGCTATGATTTTTGCAGCAAGTGTCATGGCCGGCTGCAAGCTCCACTGCGCTGCCGTGTGCTCAGGGTAGTCGGGTGCGCTGCCGTAAATCGCAATACCTGGACGCACCCAATCGGAAACCAACACGGCTTGGGGGTGACGCAGGGTGGCCGCGCTGTTGCTCAGGGTGCGCTCACCGGGCAGGTCACTGGTGACTGCCGCAAAAATTGCCATGGCATCCGCCACGCCCTTGGGACCATCCGCGTTGGCAAAGTGGGTCATGAGAGAAATCTCATCGACCTGGGGCAAGGCGTTCAACCGGGTCCAGGCCGAGCGGTATTGATCCGGTGCAAATCCCAGCCGGTTCATGCCAGTGTTCATTTTCAGAAAAACGCGATGCGGCACATTGGTCTTGTGGGCTGCCAGCATGTCAATCTGCGCATCACAGTGCACGGTGTGCCACAGGTCCAGACGGGAACACAGCTCCAGGTCACGCTGCTCGAACACGCCCTCGAGCAGCAGGACGGGGCCACGCCATCCCAGGTCGCGCACCCGCTGGGCCTCGGCCAGATCCAGCAAAGCGAAGCCATCGGCACCGCGCAGGCCCTCGAACACCCGCTCGATTCCATGCCCATAGGCGTTGGCCTTGACCACAGCCCACACCCGTGCTTCCGGTGCCGCACGGCGTGCCATGGCCAGGTTATGAATGAGCGCCTGCGTGTGGATGGTGGCTTGTATGGGGCGGGGCATGGTCAGGTTTTCTGTCGTGTTAGGCCGGATTCTGACACCGCCCGCCGTGCTATAACCTCGACACGTTTGGAGACACACAACAAAACCACCGGCATTAGCAGTCCTGATGCCCGCCCCACCCCTACATGAAACGCGGTTTTTACACCATCATGTCAGCGCAGTTCTTCAGCTCGCTGGCCGACAACGCACTGTTTGTGGCGGCAGTGCAGCTTCTGCGAACTGGCGGTGCTCCGGAATGGCAGCAGGCTGCCCTGGTACCCATGTTCGCGCTGTTCTACGTGGTGCTGGCACCCTTTGTGGGGGCTTTTGCTGATGCCTTTCCCAAGGGCAAGGTCATGCTGATTAGCAACTCCATCAAGGTAGCGGGATGCCTGCTGATGCTGTTTGGCACGCACCCCCTGATGGCCTATGCCATCGTAGGACTGGGTGCAGCGGCTTATTCACCAGCCAAGTACGGCATTCTGACCGAGTTGCTGCCATCATCCCAACTGGTCAAAGCTAATGGCTGGATTGAAGGGCTGACAATTTCCTCCATCATTCTCGGAGTGCTCATTGGTGGTCAACTGGTCAGCCCGATAGTTTCCGGCAAATTGCTTGCGTTCGACTTTCCGCTCATCACAACCAGTATTGACACCCCTCCGGAAGCGGCGATCACCGTGCTGATATTCGTGTATCTGCTGGCCGCATGGTTCAACACCCGAATTCCCCTGACCGGCGTGCCCATGCGTGCTTTGCCCCGGAATCTGGTAACCCTTCTGCCTGACTTCTGGCATTGCAACACCCGGCTGTGGCGTGATCGCCTGGGGCAAATTTCTCTGGCTACTACAACGCTGTTCTGGGGTGTGAGTGGCAACCTGCGCTACATCGTTCTGGCGTGGGCTGCAGCAGCGTTGGGTTATTCGGTGACCCAGGCCTCTACCCTTGTCGGCGTGGTCGCGATTGGCACCGCAGTGGGTGCCGTGGCGGCGTCGCTGCGCATGCGCCTAGACCAGGCCACCAACGTCATGCCTCTTGGCATTGGTATGGGTCTGTTGGTTATCCTGCTGAACTTCATTGACAACGTCTGGATGGCGGCCCCGTTCCTGGTGCTTCTGGGTGGATTGGGTGGCTTCCTGGTTGTTCCCATGAACGCCCTGCTACAACACCGAGGGCACAATTTGATGGGTGCCGGGCGCTCCATTGCCGTGCAGAACTTCAATGAACAGGCGTGCATTCTGGGACTGGGTGGTTTTTACGCACTGTCCACCGGCATGGGTTTGTCGGCCTTTGGTGCCATCACCGTTTTCGGCGTTGTGGTGGCGGGATTCATGTGGATCATCAAACGCTGGCACGAACGCAATTGCCGTGACCACGCTGAAGAGCTAGAAAATCTGATGGAAATTGCGCGTAGCGACAACATGCATGGCTAACATCCGGGCCGCCCTGGCCCTGATGGCGAATGCATTTGCCTGGGGCGTGTCGTGGTGGCCCTTCCGGCAACTTCAAGAGATGGGACTGCATCCACTGTGGGCCACCGCCATCGTGTATCTGGTCGCACTTGTGTTCCTGCTGATCGCCCAACCCAACGCCTGGCGCGGCCTGCAGCGTTATCCGGCCCTTTGGGTGCTGGCGCTTGCCGCGGGCCTGACCAATGTAGGGTTCAACTGGGCAGTGACAACAGGCGACGTCGTGCGCGTGGTGTTGCTCTTCTATCTAATGCCTGCCTGGGTCGTGCTTCTGGCCTGGCCACTGCTCGGGGAGAAACCTGATGGAGCAGCCCTTATGCGATTGGCGCTGGCATTGGCTGGGGTGGTGGTGGTACTCAAGACGCCTGACCTTGCGTGGCCCTGGCCGGAGTCCCTGGCTGACTGGTTGGGCCTGATGGGTGGTGCCGCATTCGCGCTGACCAATATCCTGCTGCGCAAACTCAATCAGGCACCGCAATCCTCCAGCATGCTGGCCATGTTCGGTGGGAGCGCTGTGACGACTGCAGCGATTGCACTGCTGGGTATGCAGTTGGGACTGGTAACAGCGCTGCCGGCTGCACAGACACATTGGCTGCTGTGGGTCAGCGGATTGAGCCTCTTCATTCTGGCAGGAAACATCGGTTTGCAATACGGCGCCGCGCGCCTGAGTGCCAACGCAACATCCATCATCATGTTATCGGAAGTCGTTTTTGCCAGCGTATCGGCGGTGCTGCTGGGCGCATCCGAAGTGACGATGCACTCCCTGCTCGGTGGCTTCCTTATTCTGCTGGCGGCTGTTCTAAGCGCCGTGCATACGCAGGCAGTGCACTGACAGCCTTTATTCACACTGCTGCAAGTGTTATCCGTCAGTGATATGGTGTCACTTTGCATTCACCAGTATCCACACCATGCCCTCTATCTACGACTTCGAAGCACAGCAAATCAGCGGGAAGTCCGTCCCCCTTGATCAATTCAGGGGCAAGGCTATGCTGATCGTCAATACGGCCAGCGCATGCGGCTTCACACCCCAGTTCGCGGGCCTGGAAGAATTGCATAAAACCTACGGCGCCAAGGGGCTGGTGGTTCTGGGTTTTCCCTGCAACCAGTTTGGCGCCCAGGATACGGGTAGCAACGATGAAATTGCCGAGTTCTGCCAGTTGAACTACGGCGTCAGTTTCCCCATGATGGCCAAGATTGAGGTCAACGGTACGGGCGCACACCCGCTGTACCAGTACCTGACAAAAGAAGCGCCGGGCCTGTTGGGTAGCAAGGCCATCAAGTGGAATTTCACCAAGTTTCTGATCGGTAAGGACGGCGCTGTTCTCAAGCGCTACGCTCCCACAGACACCCCAAAGAGTCTGGGCAAGGACATTGAAGCCGCTTTGGCCGCCTGAATTCCGGTCAGACCAGGCGGGCCTGCTTCAGGTCGATGTGGCCGGCCAGCACTTTTTCCAGGGCATCCTGGCGAAGCGTACGCATGCCAGCACGGGTTGCCTCCAGAAATATCTCGGACGTTGCGGCCCGCGATTGAATTTTCTGTTTCATGCCGCCCACGTTTTCCAGCAGCTCGTAAATCCCCATACGCCCTTTGTATCCGCGCCCACCACAGTGTTCGCACCCCGCGGCGTGCCACATGCGGACAGGCGCTTCCGGAGTGCCGGATGCAACGGCTGCAGCATCGAGCAGCCTCTGGCTGGCTTCCTCCATTTTCAGATGGGTGCCTTCCATATACTCCCGCGCCAATGCCTCCAGTTCCGCGCCGTCGAGTACTTTAGGGACTGCGCAGTGCCGGCACAGGGCACGCACCAGGCGCTGCGCCACGATACCAATCAGTGAGTCGCCAAAATTCATGGGGTCCATCCCCAGGTCCAGCAAGCGGATCACACTCTCGGCGGCACTGTTGGTATGCAGGGTCGACAGCACCAGATGCCCGGTCAACGATGCCTCGATGCAAACGCTGGCAGTTTCTTCATCGCGCACTTCACCGATCATGATGACATCCGGATCGGCGCGCAGAAAGGCACGCATGGCCGATGCAAACGTCACGCCGATCTTCGGGTTCACCTGCAGCTGACGCAACCCTTTTTGGGTAATTTCAATCGGATCTTCCGCCGTCCATATCTTGCGGTTGTCGGTATTGATATGTGCCAGCAGCGAGTGCAATGTCGTGGTCTTGCCCGAGCCAGTCGGGCCGCAGGCCAGGATTAGACCAAATTGCCGCTCGGTCAGTCGTTTGATAATTTTGTCATCGCGTGGCGAAAAGCCAAGTTGCTGCAGCGGTATGGGCTTAGTTGTGGCCAGCAGGCGCATGACCACATCTTCCAGGTTGTCATGGGTCGGCAAAATCGCCACCCGCAATTCAAGCTTGATATCGGCGAAATCATGAAAATTGATCTTGCCATCCTGTGGCCGGCGACGCTCGGCAATATCCAGACGACTCATGATCTTGATGCGTGACACTACCGCAGCGCGCAGCAGGAACGGCAGAACCAGATAATCCTCCAGGTCCCCATCCTTGCGAAACCGGACCCGCGAGACATCGTCACCCGGATTGGTTTCAATGTGAATATCCGACGCCTTCTGCTCGTACGCATCCAGGATCATGCGGTTGACGAGTCGGATGACGCTGGAGCTCTCGTCCGTAGCGCTGACCTGCTCGGGGTCGGTGGCGCCCTTCATCTCGGTCATCGCATCCGAAAGCAGGGAATGCACATCCGCCTGCAGATGCTCACTTTGCCGTGACAGGTCGTCAAATCCGGACGCCAATGCCACCTCCAGGCTATTCTGCGTATGCGTTTCCCTGGCCAAGCGCCGGACAATCTGCGCGTGCGACGCCCAGACCAGTGACACCATGCAGTTGGAAATAACGCTGAGTTCAACCTCCAGCTCCCGCTTGAGCGGCGTGGTGGATGCCACATAGAGCATTCCGGAGTCCATACCTAAAGGCACAACATGGTGGCTCAACGCCAGGTTCCAGGGCAGATGGTCCAGCGCTTCGCGCTCCACAACGAAGCGATCGGCATCGACCTCCGGCGTGTTGAGCATGTGCGCCCGTGCATGCTCAAAATCCAATTCCTTGACGAGACCGGATTCGGTCAGCAGGTGTTCAACCCCACGCTCCACCTGGGGCGGCGTTTCGCAGTACTTGGACAGCGTGGCCACATCAATAAGATGCAGATCCAGCAAGGATTGCCCCAGCGACCTGACCGCTGAGTGACGGGCATACGCAATGAGCACCCGCAACTCATCCATCGAGCGCGCCGACGCTTGCACAGAAGCAGGCAGTTCTTGAAGCGGACTGGGGGCCGTTCTGGCCCATCCGTCAGTTTGATTCACAGGCACGAAGTTCGCTCCAACTGGTTCCAACGGTTATTCAGCTCCCAGTGTACGGCTCCACCAGCCTGGCAAGCCCCCCGGGATTGACGCTGGTCAAACGATGCGTCATGCCGTGCCAAACTTCGTCGCGAATTCAATACCTATTTTTTGCAGCAACGGCGTAGGCAGCAACCCGCCAGCGCATACCAGCACGACATCATTCGAGAAGCGCTCCTTGTGGCCGTCCTGCTCAATTTCGACTTCCCTATCGTAAATCTCCACTACGGTGGAGTTGAACATCACCCTGATACGGCCTGCTTTCTCCGCCTGTTCCAGCAGCGTTCGGTTTTTCTGTTTTACCCGCGAAAAGGCACTGCTGCGATAGGAGAGGATGACTGGGGTATCGGGCTGTTCTGCCAGCGCAATGGCCGCCTCCAGCGCGCTGTCACCGCCTCCCACCACCAGTGCGGCCTGCCCCTTGTACTGCTCCGGATCAATCAGGCGATAGACCACCTTGGCCGACTCCTCGCCAGGCACGTCGAGTTTTCGCGGTGTACCACGCCGTCCCATCGTAAGCAGCACGGTACGCGCCGAGTATTCGCCCTTGTTGGTACGCACTACAAATCCGCTTTCGCTACGCTCCACAGCCTCCATGCGTTCGCGAAAACCGATCTGAAGTCCCGTTTTTTTGACGACACCCTGCCAGAACTCCAGCAGCTTTTCCTTTTGCACTTCGCCAAATTTCACAGTCCCGATCAGATCAAGTACAACCGGCGCAGTCATGGCGATTTTCTGGCGCGGGTAGTGGTACACAGCCCCCCCCAGCGAGTCTTCCTGTTCGATCAACTTGTATTTAAGTTTGTGGTGAATCGACGAGAGCCCTGCAGACAAACCGGCCGGGCCACACCCCACGATGACCACGTCGTAGTCACCCTTGCCTTCGCTCCTGTTCCGGATGGCAGCGATGGCCTGCCGACCCTGCTCCGCCGCTTTGCGGATCAAGCCCATGCCACCCAGTTCACCGGCAATGAAGATGCCAGGCACATTGGTCTCGAAGTTCTGGCTGATGTTCGGGATGTCAATGCCGCGCTTCTCGGTCCCAAACACCAGCTTGATGGCATCAAAAGGACACGCCGCCATACAAGCGCCATGACCAATGCAATGCGCCGCATTCTTCAATACCGCCTTGCCATTCACAATGCCCAAGGCATTCTCTGGGCATACCGTGGCGCAGGATCCAGAACCAATGCAACGCAATGGATCGACTACCGGATGCAGGGATGGCGGCTCCGCCAAGCCACTTTGAATGGATTCCTGCAGCTCGGCTTTGTGGGTCTTGTGGATCTTGCTCTGGCGTCGCATGTACAGCACCAACACCACACCGAACGCAGCTGCATAGAGGTATAAATAACTCATCGCAACAATACGCTTGTGCTAGGGCCTGACGGTTTCCCTGATTTCAATTTGCATTCCGGTTGTGCCAACGCTGACCGCTGCGCTTTGCCCGGACAAATCCCCGGGCTGTGGCATGGCATTGCCACTCTTGCTCACGCGCGCACCAACAACCACTTTAGAAGCACCCGAGAGCGCATTAGCTGGCGACATGGCCATGCTGTCGTCCAGCGTGAACTGCAAAGGAAGGTCTTTACCCTGCTTGCGCAAAATGGCAAGTGGCATCTTTGCACCTTCGGCAGCCCGCGCAAAGACAAACACCGTGTCTTCAGGCTGCACCTGTTTACGCAAGGCAGCAGAGAGCGTGACGGTTCCACTGACCACAGCGCCACCGACGGGCGCCCCACCGGCCTTTTCATCGCTTGGCGGAGGGGTCACTGCAGGCAAACCGGCCAAATCACGGGCCTCAGCAAGACCAGGCTGAACTTGCTGAACCAGTGCGTTATCGCTAGCGCCAAACTGAACCACCTGCGCCCAATATTTGACAGCACCAGCGTAATCTTTCCTGTCAAAAGCATGTGTGCCTGCAAGTGAAAGTGCTTTGAGGTTGCGGGGATCCAGCTTCAAGGCGCGTTCCACCTGCTTCATGGGCGCTCCGTTCAGGTTGCGATTGTTTTTGACAGCCAAAGAGTCCGCATAGTCAGCCAGGAGGGTGGCATCGTCTTTGCGCAAGCCGATGGCTTTTTCGTAGGCTTTGAGCGCTTCCGGGTGCTTGCCCAGCACACTATAGGATCGTGCAAGCATGGCCCAACCCTCAGCATCGTTGGGTTGATCGTTGAGACGTGCCGCCAGTTTTTCCGTCATGGCAGCAATCTGGTCAAAGTTTGTCGCGTGGGGCGTTCCTGCCGCGCCATCCGCAACCGCGGCACCCATCGCCTGGGGCGCAGAACTGGCAGGCAGGTCAGGCGACCCTTTCCACCAGTAGCCAGCAGCTGCAACAGCCAGAATGCCGGTCGCCAGTATGGCAAGAAGGTGTCCCGAGGGTTTTGACTGCATTTGCGCGACTACACCCGCCTCGGCCTGCCCCAAGCCCTGCTGCAAGAATGGGCTGGCTGCGCCGGAAAGGACCAGATCCAGAAGACGGCGCTCCAGTGTGGTCTTTCCTTCTTCATACTGCGGCTGCGACAGCACGCCGGATTCGTTCAACTCCTTGAGCTGGGCCAGCTGGCGTTTGATCGCTTCGATTGGGTTTTCCATGAATGCTGCTTCTCTGTAAATATCAGGTTAAATGCGGGTCCTGCGCTGGCTCAGGCGTTTCTGGATCAAACTGGTCCTGTGGTAGGCGACTGCGTCTGCGCAATACAACAACCAGAATAGCAAGGCCCGCCACCACCATGACGCCGGGGCCAATCCACAACAAGGCCGTAGTGGCCTTGAAGGGAGGACGGTACAAAACAAAGTCGCCATAACGGGCTGTCATGTAGTCAATGATCTGCTGCTCGTTCTGTCCTTTTTGCAGCATCTCGCGGACTTGCTGACGCAAATCCACAGCAAGTCCCGCGTGGGAGTCAGCAATGGTCTGGTTCTGGCACACCAGGCAGCGCAACTCACTGGAAATCCGCATCATGCGCGCCTCAAGAACTGGATCAATCGCTGCGGGTGCAGCTTCTCCGGCAAAGGCAGAAGTACCCCAGATAACAAGACACAGCCCGACAAACCACTTAACCATTGAGTCGCCTCACTAAAGGTTCAATTTGCGTACGGATGACATCCGGCGTGAGGGGACCGATCTGTTTGAAACGGATGAACCCTTCTCGGTCGATGATGAATGTTTCTGGAACGCCATAGACACCCCAATCAATACCAACACGCCCGTCCTGATCAAAGAGCGAAGCATCGTAAGGATTGCCGAGGTTGGCAAGCCACCGCAGTCCGGCAGATCGCTCATCCTTGTAGTTGAGCCCATAAATCGGCAACAATTTTTTGCGTGCAAACTCGACCAGCAGGGGGTGCTCTTCGCGACACGCAACACACCAGGACGCCCATACATTGAGCATCCAGACTTTGCCCAGCAGATCCTCGCGACGAATGGTCTGCCCGACGTTATCCAACCGCGTCAATGCAAATGTGGGCGCTGGTTTCCCGATGAGGGGGGATGGTACTTCTTTCGGATCCAGCTTCAGGCCAGCGCCCAGGAATACCACCAAGCCCAGAAAAATGGCCAGCGGAACAAGAAAACGGAGGGACTTCATGGTGTCTGCACCCCTAATTTGCGACGGTAGCGGCGATCGCTCACAGCAAGCAATCCCCCCAATGCCATAAGCAGGCACCCGCCCCATATCCAGTTGATAAAGGGTTTGACATAGACCCGCACAATCCAGGCGCCCGACTCTACTGGCTCCCCCAGAGACACATACAGATCACGGGTAACTCCAGCGTCAATATCGGCTTCAGTCATCGGATTCTGCTGGACGCGGTACACACGTTTCTCCGGGTGTAGATCGGTCAGCTTCTTGTCGCCACGCGTCACCTCCATTTGGCCCTGCACTGACTGGTAGTTCGGACCCTGAAGTTCCTTGACACCTCTGAACGTGAATGTGTAGCCATTGACAGTGGTGCTGTCACCCACATTCATTTGTACATCGCGTTCTACCTCGTAGGCCTTGACCATCACCACGCCAAAGCAGAAAACCGCCACCCCCAGGTGCGCCACCATCATGCCGGCCAAAGCTCTCGGGATCTGACGCAGTTTCCGTACAGCCGATACCAGTCCCATCCCGTTGGGGCGAATGCGCTCCCAGAGATCCGTAGCAACCGTGGCGAAGATCCAGTACGCCATCATCAAACCCAACGAGGCTACAGGACGTATTTCCCCGGCCAGCCACCCCGTTAACAGCGATGCCAGCACTGCTGCCCCTGCGGCCCAGCGCAAACGCACAGCCAGTGCAGGCAGTTCTGCTTGTTTCCAGCGGGCCATTGGGCCAATTCCCATCAAAAATACGGTAGGCACCATCAGTGGCAGAAACACCGAATCAAAGTAGGGCGGCCCCACCGATATCTTGCCCAGGCCCAAGGCATCCAGAAAGAGTGGGTAAAGCGTCCCCAAAAGCACCGCGCCGGCGGCAACCAGAAACAGAACATTGTTGGCCAGCAAGGCCGTTTCCTTGGAGAGCAACGCGAAACGGGCACCCAGACCTACAGTGGGTGCACGCCAGGCGTAGAGCGCGAACGAAGACCCCACCACTACGGTCAAGAACGCGAGAATGAACAGGCCACGACGGGGATCAGTGGCAAATGCATGCACCGATGACAGGACGCCCGAACGAACCAGGAACGTTCCCAACAAAGAAAACGAAAAAGCCAGAATGGCCAGCAACACCGTCCAAGACTTGAAACTGTTGCGCTTTTCCGTAACCGCAAGAGAATGAATCAGCGCTGTGCCCAGTAACCACGGCATGAGAGACGCGTTTTCGACAGGGTCCCAGAACCACCAGCCGCCCCAGCCAAGTTCGTAGTACGCCCAGGAACTGCCCATGGCAATGCCGATGGTCAGGAACATCCACGCGACGGTTGTCCACGGACGGGTCCAACGCGCCCAGGTCGCGTCCAGATTGCCGCCGATCAACGCTGCAATTGCAAAAGCAAAGGCAACAGAGAAGCCAACATAACCCATATACAGCATGGGCGGGTGCGTCACCATGCCAGGGTCTTGCAGCAGGGGATTCAAATCGCGCCCATCTGCCGGGGCCGGGAAAAGCCTGTCAAACGGATTGGAGGTAATCAGCATGAACAGCAGGAAACCCACGCAGACCAGCCCCATCACGGACAAAATGCGCGCCAGGACAGCCTGGGGCAAATGCCGGCTGAACCGCGCAACCGCCACCATCCAGACGCACAGCATCTGCACCCAAAGTAACAGAGAGCCCTCATGCCCACCCCACACACCGGCGATGCGGTACTGCAGGGGCAGCGCCGTGTTGGAATTGGACGCCACGTACAGCACCGAAAAATCATGTCGGACAAATGAGGCGACAAGACATGCAAACGCGACGGCCACCATTGCAAAGAGCGCGTAGGTAATCGGACGCGCTACAGCCATCCAGTCTTCGCGACCCCAGGTGGCTCCGGCCAGCGGAACTACGCCCAGCACCAAGGAGCTTCCCAGCGCAAGCCAGAGTAAAAAGTGGCCAATTTCAGGAATCATTTCGATGTTCCGTTCGTCATGGTTGCGGCTGTGTTCTCATTGCTCTTGGCTGCGTTCTTGAGAGCTTCTGCAGCCTCCGGCGGCATATAGTTTTCATCATGTTTGGCCAGCACCTCTTTTGCACGGAACACACCGTCGCGCAACTGCCCCTGGGCCACCACCCCTTTTCCCTCCTTGAACAGGTCAGGAAGAATGCCCTCAAAATGGACCGGAACGGTTTTTGCCGTGTCGGTCACCAGAAAATTCACCGCGACTCCATTGCGTTTGACGCTGCCAGCAACTACCAACCCACCCAAACGGAAAGTGCGGCCGACGGGAGCTTCTTTGGATTCAATTTGCGAAGGTGAGTAAAAAAACACCATATTGCTTTGAAATGCATTAAGCACCAAGGCAGCTGCAACGCCCACCACAGAGAGCACTCCGGCTGCAATGGCAATACGTTTATGACGCAGTTTCATCGGATATCCCCTGCTCTTGATCTTGAAGAATGTTGTTGAATGCAGCCCTGTGCTTGCGCCAGACCATCCAGGGCTCTGCCAGCATCCATACGGCCACTATTGCATACGAACCCCATACGTACAGGCCATAGCCCCCCATGGCAAAAAAATTGCCCGCGCCGTTCCAGTTCATGCTTTATTGCTTTCTAAAGACCTAACCACACCATGCACCCACTCGGCCTGACGTTCACGCTCAAGAACGATGGCGCGAGTACGTGCAAACGTTACTGCGAAGGCATACGCCCAAAAGGAAATTGTCATAAGCAACATGGAGGTGAGCATGGTGTTTGCCATTTTGGGAGCCGCCGTCATACTGATCGATGCACCTTGGTGCAAGGTGTTCCACCACCGCACTGAAAAATAGATGATGGGTACATTCACCGCACCGATCACGGCCAATAGAGCGCCAGCTTGATCGGCTCTGTGTGTGTCATCAATCGCCTCGACCAATGCCAAATATCCTAAATACAGGAAAAAGAGAATAAGCTCCGACGTAAGACGTGCATCCCATACCCACCAAGTACCCCAGGTGGGCTTGCCCCAGAACGCTCCGGTCCACAGCGCGAGAAACGTGAACGCAGCCCCGGTAGGTGCAATCGCCCTGGCAAGCATGGAGGCCAGACGTGCATTGAAGGCCCAGCCCACTGCAGCCCAGGCAGCCATCGCCATGTAGAGCACCATGGACATCCACGCTGCAGGTACGTGAACAAAAATGATCCGATAGGCTTCGCCTTGTGTGGCATCGGTAGGCGCCACGAAAAATCCAACGTAAAGACCCGCGGCTGCAAAAATTGCTGCCACGCCATAAAGCCATGGAACCAGTACCCCAGCCAGACGATAAAAGCGGGATGGCGCTGCGAAAGTAAAAAATCTGAGACGTGTTTTCATACGGAAATTCGAAGTGCGGCTACCGTCGCAACAGGGGCTCCAAGCAAGGTCACCAGCAGCAAGGCACCCAGTAGAGACAGATGGCCCGATGGTGACAACCCCATGTCTACCTGAGCGACAGCGCCTGCGCCAAAAATCAAAACAGGTATGCACAGCGGCAGAACCAGCAGCAGTATGAGTACTGCACCGTTTCGAAGTCCCAGCGTCAAAGCGGCACCAACGCTACCCACAAGACTCAGAATGGGCGTTCCAAGCAGAAGACTCCACACCAATGTTTGTATGGCGTCTGAATGCATATCAAATAGCAACCCAAGCAATGGAGCCACCAGGATCAGTGGCACGCCCGTCATGACCCAATGGGCAAGTGCTTTTGCACAGACAATCAGCAGTGTCGTTTGGGGTGAAAGCAGCATCTGCTCCAGCGAACCATCAGCGTAGTCACCCCCATAAAGTGATCCTAGCGACAGCATTGCCGATAAAAGCGCACACACCCAGACAATTCCCGGAGCAATCTGGCGAAGCACGTTGGCTTCAGGACCGACTCCCAAAGGGAAAAGACTACCTGCCACCAGAAAGAAGACCACGGGCAGGAATGCCTCTATGGGGCGCCTGCTGGCCAAACGAAGATCTCGTCCAAGCACCGACCGCACTGCTGCCCCCGTCATGGCGCTCGCCTCTTCTCAAGTTGTAGGGTCTGTATATCTACTCCCTCAATCTGCAGGGGTATATGGCTCGTCAGAATAGCCCGGCCGCCGCGCCCAAGATGCGTCTTCAACAGCTGCGCGACTACTGCCACGCCGCTGTCGTCCAGTGAATCAATTGGCTCATCCAGCACCCACACACCAGGCTGAGTTTCCAGCGCCAATCGCGCCAGGGCGACCCGCTTGCGCTGCCCCTGCGAAAGCATGCGCACAGGAAGATGCCTGCGATGAAATACGCCCATTTTTTTCAGCGCCTCTTCCAGCGCCGGAACATCTGCGCTGCGCCCATGAATTCTTGTCAAAAACTGCAATGACTCCATGGCGGTCAAATCGTCTTTGAGACCATTACTGTGCCCTAAGTAGACCAGCTGGCGACGAAATGCTTCCGACTTTGCCAACGTTTCGCCATTCCACAGAATCTCGCCCACCTCCGGCACAGAGATTCCCGTAAGCATACGCAGCAAGGTCGTTTTCCCGCTGCCATTTGCCCCCCGCAGCCAGACCATCTGTCCGGACTGCACATCAAAGTTGATGCCTTGGAACAGTTTTTCTGTGCCGCGAATCCCTGTCAGGTTTTCAATTCGCAGCAAACACCCTTCTTGCTGACTAGAAATCAAAGCGACCGCCAACGTAATAGAACATGCGGGTAGACGATTCCTTGTGGGTCGGTCCAACTGTTTCCGCAATTTCGTAAGAAATTTCTGATTCGAGGGAAACCTTCTTGATTGCCCTGTAAGACACCCGGAAGCCCGGTGTCAAACGATTTGTTTTTGTTCCATCGCTGGTGGACTGGGTATAAAAACGCAGGGACGGTTCGAGTTGCCAATCTTCGAATCCTGTCATGTTGTTATACCCGAGCATCACGCCGGTGTAGGTGGGCCCGCTCATGTAATTCAAACTGAATACATGGGTGTCACGCGCAGAATACAGATTGGATCCAACAATTTGAAAACCAGCGCCCCATAAATCGCCTGTGCTCGGTTGCCCATTGGGCAATATGTCTGCCACGGGAAGAATCTCGTCGACATTGGTGTAATTCAAATTGCCACCAACCTGCCAGTTGGTATGGATGGGACGGTTGTAACCCAAAGACGCTTGCGACTGAAACGGCGTCACGCTGTTCACCCGACTTCTCAATAAATCCATTGGCGTTGTCTGCAGCAACTCTTGAATGCTTCGCGCAGGTGCGGAAAAAGTGGGGTCTTGATAGAACAGAACGTTGCCCAGTGAACGCACAGGCACAGCACGACGATCCAGAAGCATATTGATAACCGAGTTGTCCTGGAACTGCCAGGACCCTTGTAGCGATGCCACATTCAGCCCCTGCAGCATTTGGTCATAGTCCAGTTGACCGGACATGATCAACCCGTTGTTGAAATACCGCAATTCAGCGCCAAACGCACTTCGATCGATCTGTTCATCAATGAACTGTTGATTCACGTAAACACTTCCGCTCGTATGCTGCGTCAAGGCATCGGCATCCAGTGAAAATCCATAGAAATTGCGCCGGGAATCCAGCAGGGCATCCGTGGGCACACCATACACGGCATTGACTTTCCACTTCGGTGCAAACTTGTAGCCAACTTGAACACCATCGAAGCGGTACAGAATGCCGCTGCCAGACGGTGATTGGCGTCCTACTTTGAAACTGGTTCCACTTCCAAAGTTGCGCTGTTCGAAATAGAGGGCAGACAGTCGCTCTCTATCGGGCCGTCCTGCGATGAAACTGGAAGAGTAACTTTCCCGCAGCACAAAGCGCTGGTCTTTTTCCGCATCCCGGTAACGCCAGTTCAGATCCATATTGGTCTGCATCTGGCTTTGGTCCTGCGCTGAAAGCTCATTTTCCGACACCAGCACAGGCGTCGAACCCAATGGTGAATCAGCAAAATCCTGTGAACGCGTTTTGGATTCACCCCCATAATAAAAAGTGGAAACTGAACCACTGACCACTGAAACCGGCTCGGCGTTCTTTCGCTCCCTTGCCACCGGCACTTCCTGCGGCAGGTTCTGAAGATACTGGCGAACCAGATCGCTATCCGTACCTATGGGGTACAACTTTAAAAAAATTTCAAACTCCCCTCTGGCACGCTGTCGATCTCCGGACTTCAGGCGTGTAATGCCAATGAGTTCCTGCGCCTTGCGGGACGAGGAGTTGGGCGGCAAATTCAATAGCGCATCCAATGCAGTGATGGCGGTGGCGTAGTCACCCCGCTCATTCGCCGCATTGGCGTCCGCGAGTAAACGTGCTGCATCCACTTCGATTCCTGGCGCCGAGGCCGGCAGCTGTGAACTCTTTTCGACGGGCACGGCCCGCTGCTGGGTCGAAACTACTGCCTTCGACACGGGAATGATGGCCGCGTCCGGAAAACGTTTCACCAGAATTGCCTGCGCGCTTTCGGCCTCCTTAAGCGTGGCGAAATACCCCAGATTAAAGTCATAGATAGTTCGTCCCCCGGAGACTCTGCTTGATGTAAACACATCATTCAACTGCAGTGCAGCTGGAATGGATGCTTTGAGCTGGTCACTTGGATCTGCTGAGCTTTGCAGAACAATCAGGTAATTTTTGGCAGCATCTGCAGCATCCGGAAGATCACCGCCTTTTCTGGATTTGTCGACCGCAACGACCTGCGCTTGTGGAAAACTGCTCTTCAACAGTCGCTGAGCCTTGTCCGCATCGGCCTGATTTACAAAGTACCCCAGGTTAAAGTCGTAGACGGTCTTTCCGTCTACGACTCGGCGCGAAGAATAAACTTTTTTTTCCTGCAGTGCAGGAGGAACAGCGTTGCGAAGCTGCTCACCAGCGTCTAGCGATGTCTGCAAAATAACGATGAAGTTTTTGCCATCATCCGCGACCCGCTCGGTCAACTCTTTGGCTCGCACCTGCGAGCCCAAACCCTGCAGAACAATTTCCAAATTTTCTTGCCGGCGATCAGCACGAACCGTGAATGGGGTTGGCACTTCAAACTGCACCAGGACCTTGCGTTTAAACGGATCCCTTATGGCAATGGCTTCATCCGTCACCACCATTTTCGGCAGTCCGTTGCCGCCGACCACCCGGCGATCACCAACCACTTCAGTCGGTCGATCCGCAGTTGGCAATACGTTATAGAAAACTTGGAGCAGGTCGCCCGACTTCGCCGCAATAGACCGCTGGTATTGAATGGAGAGGCCAAAATGGATGCGCATGATGGCGTCATTGCCTTCGCGCCTGAAATCCACATCGTCGAGCAACTGGCCAGACGCTGAAGCGCACACGCATAACTGGGCAACCAGCGCGGAGGGAACCAGTAACGAGCGTCCAGGCATCAATTCCACTTACTCCAGGACGTTCCTGTGCTGCCAATGGGACGATGGCATCCCGATTGCGAGCAATCGGTCTTCACCGACGTGCCGCCGCGGTGCGCCAAGGCCATCTTGGTCATATTGCCCAAGTAAGCAGTCCCAGTCATGTGGCACGATTTGCACCAACCACTGCCATTGCCCTGCGAGCCGTTATGCAAGGTGGTCTTGTTAGTCAGCGTCGTCCAGTTGGCGGTGCTGGTGTAGGTAGTGGTGATATGGCAAACCTTGCAATCCATCGCCGCACCATTCAGCAATTGAGCCTCTGGAATATGGTTTGCGGGTTTTCCAAGCGCGCCTCCGGCACGCATGCCTTCCGACAGATAGGCACCGCTGTGACAGGACTTGCAAGTCGCAGCAGCTACCGCCGTGTGGCTAGTTACGGGATTGACAAAGCTCGACTGGCTGGTGTGGCATGCGTCACATTTCACCCCAGCCGGAATAGGAATATGGGTTGATGTCTTGCCCTTGGCCGTAGTGCCGTTGTGGCAGGTATCACAGGTTCCCGTACCAACCGCATTGGCAGGTGTGTGGGTATAGGTGATCGTCAGCCAGCTTGCTGTGGATTTATGGCAGCTTTCACACGTGCCAGTCACCGTACTGTGGATGGCGGTAGCCGGTTTGCCTGTGACGGAATAGGCGGTGCTCAGATGGCAGGTTGCACACTGAGTCAATACCGAAACGTTCAGGTGGAACTGTCCTGGCCGCCAGGCTAGGTATCCGCCCTTATGGCAGGTGTCGCAGTTGCTGATCACCACGCCGGTAAGGGTCTGGTACGGAACGTGGTT
>JAGWUS010000050.1 GCA_028868305.1 Burkholderiales bacterium
TCGAACTGCGCCATGACCGGCTACTCCTGCCAGGCCACAAATCCGTCGCACCAGAGCCCGTGTGCCTCAAAGTGCTGGTTCTGCTCGGCAATCCAGTCTTTGTACTTTTCGTTGAATTCCTTGCGGCGCAGCGCCATGGATTTTTGCTTTTGCGGAGCCTGCAGCGCCTCAAACTGCTCAACGGAAAGAATCACCGAATCGATGCGCCCACCCTTCTCGACGAACACCGGCTCGCGCTTGGCCTGGGCGCAGATGTGTCCAAATCGATTCTTGGCTTCAGTGGCAGTGACTTGCATGGCAGACTCCTGTGCAGTTTGGCTATTTTAGCCATCCATCAATCATCCGCAAAGAAATCTGAATCGATGCGTTTGAGCTGGTAGGTGGCAGCAACAGAAACACCCAAATCATGCTCGATCATCAAATCGGCCAGACGGGGGCCATCGATCAAAACAACTTTGTACTGACTATTACCGGCGTATTCTTTGGCATCCTGCGTGTACCAGGATGTCGTGATGAACACGCCCTTGTTGGCACGCTGCCCCGCCAATGCACCCACAAACTTCATGATTTCGGGGCGACCAACAACACCTTCCCATCGTTTGGCTTGCAGATAAATCGCGTCCAGTCCCAAGCGATCTTCATTGATGATTCCGTCGATCCCGCCATCGCCAGATTTGCCCACTGCACGTCCAGCCTCTTCGCGGCTGCCACCATAGCCCATTTTGATCAGTAGCTGGACAACCAGTTGCTCGAAGTAGGCAGGGGAACATGCTTTAACCCTGTCGAGTACCTCATCAGCCAATACCAAAACAGACTTCCGGTAAGCCGTCTCCATGATTTCGTCTGGCGTGAGATCCAGCGTCGAAGCATCGTCACCTCCACCGGTGGATAGTGATAAAGCCAGGACCCCGGATGAACTCCCATTTCGAAACTCCTGGAATGCATCGAACCGCTCAAGAAATTTTGAACTCAGTGCGGGCGGCGCTTGTTTCAATACCTCTTGCCCTAAGGGTGTGATTTGCACCATACCTCGTTTGGGTTGCGTTACCAGTCCCGCCTTCTTTATGTAGGTCTTTGCCCAACCAACACGAGATGCGAACGTCAATGTCCCGCCACTCGGTAAAAGCTGAGCACGTTCTTCTGGCGTCAAAGCAAATTCATTCGCAAGCTCCGCCATGACATCCTTCAGTACTCTGATTGCCCCATCTTCAAGTCGCTTCAAAAGCGGAAGCATCAAAGACTCGTAGTCTGGAATTGCCATAAGTTCTCCCTCAATGCAAAAAAGGGCGCTACAGCGCCCTTTCATTGTGCAGCAAGCCGCAGAAATCAGGCCGTCCTGGCCAGGTCCGCATTGCGCAGGCGGATATGCAATTCGCGCAGCTGCTTTTCGTCCACCATGCTGGGCGCCTGGGTCAGCAGACACTGGGCGCGCTGGGTCTTGGGGAAGGCGATCACGTCGCGGATGGACTCGGCACCAGTCATCAGCGTGACGATGCGGTCAAGACCGAAAGCCAGGCCACCGTGCGGAGGCGCACCGTATTGCAAGGCGTCCAGCAAGAAGCCAAACTTGAGTTGGGCTTCTTCGGGTGTGATCTTGAGCGCATCGAACACTTTCTGCTGCACATCGGCACGGTGGATACGGACCGAACCGCCACCCATTTCCCAACCGTTGAGCACCATGTCGTAGCCCTTGGAGATGCACTTCTCGGGCGCAGTGACCATCCAGTCTTCATGGCCGTCCTTCGGCGCTGTGAAGGGGTGGTGGGTGGCGGTGTAGCGCTGGGCTTCGTCATCGAACTCGAACATCGGGAAGTCCACCACCCACATCGGGCGCCAGGCTTTTTCGAACAGGCCGTTCTTCTTGCCAAACTCGCTGTGACCAATCTTGATGCGCAGGGCACCAATGGCGTCGTTGACGATCTTGGCCTTGTCGGCGCCGAAGAAAATCAAGTCGCCATCCTGTGCGCCGGTGCGCTCCAGCACGGCCTTGAGCGCGGTACTGTGGATATTCTTGACAATGGGGCTTTGCAGGCCAGGCCAGGGCTTCTCTTTGGTACCTTCGCCAGCAGCAATGTCGTTCACACGGATGTAGGCCAAGCCCTTGGCACCGTAGATCTTGACGAACTCAGTGTAGGCGTCGATCTCGCCGCGACTGATGCCGCCGGTTTCCTTGGAGCCGCCGGGTACGCGCAAAGCGACCACACGGCCATTCTTCATGGTGGCAGCGCCGCTGAACACCTTGAAGTCCACATCGGCCATCACATCGGTCACTTCGGCAAACTTCAGGTTCACGCGCAGGTCAGGCTTGTCCGAGCCGTACAGGTGCATGGCTTCCTGGTAGGTCATGACCGGGAATTCCCCCAGGTCCACACCAATGGTGTTCTTGAACACCGTAGTGATCATGCCCTGGAACATGGCGCGGATTTCTTCCTCGCTCAGGAACGAGGTTTCGATATCGATCTGGGTGAACTCCGGCTGGCGATCCGCACGCAGGTCTTCGTCGCGGAAGCACTTGGTGATCTGGTAGTAGCGATCGAACCCCGCCACCATCAGCAACTGCTTGAATAGCTGGGGCGACTGGGGCAGCGCGAAGAAATGGCCATCGTGCACACGGCTGGGCACCAGATAGTCACGCGCACCTTCGGGCGTGGACTTCGTGAGCATGGGGGTCTCGATGTCCACAAAGCCATTGGCGTCGAGGAACTTGCGCACTTCCATGGACACGCGGTAACGCAGCATCAGGTTGTTTTGCATGTACGGGCGGCGCAGGTCCAGCACGCGGTGCGTCAGGCGGGTAGTCTCGGACAGGTTGTCGTCATCCAACTGGAACGGAGGCGTGACGGACGCGTTGAGCACAATCAACTCGTGGCACAGCACTTCGATCTTGCCGCTTTTAAGGTTGTCGTTGGCGGTGCCTTCTGGGCGTGCACGCACCACACCCTTGACCTGCACACAGAACTCATTGCGCACGTCCTCGGCCACGGCGAACATGTCGGCACGGTCCGGATCGCACACCACCTGCACATAGCCTTCGCGGTCGCGCAGGTCGATGAAGATGACGCCGCCGTGGTCGCGACGACGGTTGACCCAGCCGCACAGGGAAACGGTTTCGCCCATCAGGGCTTCGGTCACAAGACCGCAATAGTGGGAGCGCATGGCCATAACTTGCTTTCTGGACGCCGCCTTCCGGCAGCGGGTTGTAGATGGGTTACTTGGGAGGTACTGCCTTGGGCAGATGCTGGGATGGGGCGACCGAGCCCATGGAGATGACATAGGTGAGAGCCTGGTCCACACTCATGTCCAGTTCAATCACGTCGGACCTGGGCAGCATCAGGAAGAAGCCGCTGGTGGGATTGGGCGTTGTGGGCACATACACACTCACAAAGTCGCCTCTCAGGTGCGACGACACCTCACCGCTGGGCACGCCGGTCTGGAACGCAATCGTCCAACTACCCGCACGCGGGTACTGGACCAGTAAGGCGGTGCGAAATGCATTTCCATTGCTGGAGAATAGCGTGTCGGAGACTTTCTTGACACTGTTGTAGATGGATTTGACGATGGGGATGCGTGTGAACAGATAGTCCCACTGTTTGACCCACCAGCGCCCGGCCACATTGGCCACCAAGGCACCTGTGACCAGCATGACGGAAAACACCAATAGCACACCCAAGCCCGGAATGTGGTGCAGCCTTTCAATCACGGGGGCAAAAGCGACCGGTGTCAACGCAGCCAAAACGGACAGGAAGCCGCCAAACACAGCGTCGAGCATGCCGACCAGCCACAGCAGCACCCAGATGGTGATAGCCAGCGGCAACCAAACCATCAGCCCAGTGAGCAGGTATTTTTTGATGGGCACGGCGGCACTCAGGTAGAAGCAGCAGGTGCTGCAGGGGTGGAAGATGCAAGGTCCGCCTTGGGCGCGGTAGCAGCGCTTTCAGCTGCCGGTGCAGTGGCGGGTGCCGCGGTGGACCCGCCCTTGAAATCGGTGGCATACCAGCCAGAACCCTTGAGTTGGAAGCCCGCAGCAGTCAACTGTTTGCGGAAGGTGGATTGCTTGCAGTTGGGGCACTCCTCCAGCGGCGCGTCAGAAATTTTCTGCAATACGTCCTTGGCAAACCCGCAGGACTCGCATTTATAGGCGTAGATGGGCATGATTGAAGGGCTCTGGCGTCAGGTTGCAAAGCCTTCAATTATAAGGCGCGTACTAAAAAACCCCGACCCGGACCACAATCTGCATGACAACCATGCCCAGCGCAAAGCCAATCACTACCGAGACCAGGGTTTGCAGCAGGCGATTGGTGCGTTTTTGTTCCACCAGCAATTCCTGCACCAGCGCCGTGTTGTCCGACCCACTGCGCTTCAGATAGGCATGGATCAGCCCCGGCAACTCTGGCAATAACTTGGCGTAGCGTGGGGCCTGGTCGGTCAATTCCTGGATCAGCTTCTGGGGGCCCACCTGCTTGAGCATCCACTGCTCCAGAAACGGCTTGGCCGTAGCCCACAGGTCCAACTCGGGGTCCAGTTCCCGCCCCAGGCCCTCGATATTGAGCAGGGTTTTCTGCAGCAAGACCAGCTGCGGCTGAATCTCTACGTGAAAGCGGCGGGAGGTCTGGAACAGGCGCATCAGCACCATGCCCAGTGAAATTTCCTTCAATGGCCGGTCAAAGTAGGGCTCGCACACCGCGCGCACGGCGGCTTCCAGCTCGTCGACCCGGGTGCCAGCGGGCACCCAGCCGGATTCAATGTGCAACTCCGCCACGCGCTTGTAGTCGCGCCGGAAAAAAGCCACAAAGTTCTGCGCCAGATATTCCTTGTCCACTTCAGTCAAGGTGCCGACGATGCCGAAATCCAGCGAGATGTAGCGTCCGAAAGTGGCTGGATCCAAACTGACCTGGATATTGCCCGGGTGCATGTCGGCGTGGAAAAACCCGTCACGGAACACCTGGGTGAAAAAGATGGTGACACCGTCACGGGCCAGTTTGGGAATGTCCACCCCCGCCTGGCGCAGACGATCTACCTGGCTGATCGGGACCCCGTTCATGCGCTCCATCACCAGCACCTCGGTGGCGCAGTAGTCCCAGAGCATTTCCGGAATCAGCACCAGCTGCAAACCATCCATGTTGCGGCGCAATTGGGCTGCGCTGGAAGCTTCGCGCACCAGATCAAGCTCATCGTGCAGGTATTTGTCGAACTCGGCCACCACTTCGCGCGGCTTGAGGCGTTTGCCGTCGGCCGAGAGCTTGTCCAACCAGCCAGCCATCATGCGCATCAGGCTCAGGTCTTTGTCGATCACCTTCAGCATGTCAGGGCGCAGCACCTTGACGGCGACATCACGCGCTTTGCCCTGGCGGTCTCGCAGCACCGCAAAGTGCACCTGCGCAATCGATGCACTGGCCACGGGCGTCTGCTCAAACGATACAAAAATATCTTTCAGGGGCTTGCGCAAGGCCCGCTCGATGGTGGCCACCGCAATGGCAGAGTCAAATGGTGGAACGCGGTCCTGTAATTTGGCCAGCTCATCGGCAATATCCACCGGCAGCAAATCACGCCGGGTCGACAGCACCTGTCCGAATTTCACAAAGATCGGTCCCAATCGCTCCAGCGCCTCTCGTAGCCGCTGGCCACGTGGCGCATCCAGATTGCGCCCGACCGACACGATGCGTGCTACCAGGCGCAGCCAGGGCTTCTGGAAACTGGTCAGCACCAGTTCGTCCAGCCCGTAACGCAGGACAACCCAGACGATAAAAACGCCGCGGTAGAACCGTGTCATACGGAAGTGCGTTTACCAACGAACTGGGCCAGACCCTGGGCCAGGGTACGCCCGGCCTCAGCCAGCATGTGGGCAGGCGCATCGCCCAGAACACGGGCCAGGTCTTCTTCCAGATCCCAGCGCACATGGTCAACCAGCCAGTTGACGTCAGCCGCCAACTGAACATCGCCTTCAATGCGAACCGCAGGCTTTTCGCCTTGCAACACGGACTGTGCAATCGTGAATGGGGAAGTTTCCGTGATCAGCAGCGTCAGGTCGGAGGCGACCTCAGCAGGCGCCAGATCCAGCAGACCCACAGGCGTAATCAGCACCTTGAAAGTGAAATCGCGCCACTGATTGAGCACGACCCGGCCTTTTTGCCGGGCCAGGCGCTCCATGGCCTGGGGTTCCTGCTGCAACACATGGTTAAGCAGCAGCACCGTCTTGCGGTGCGCCTCATCCACGGCCCAGGCGGGTGGCGTCAGCGGAAGATTGAAGTTCTGGAAGAGGCCTTCCAGCAATGAAAAAGGGGACTGTGTTGCCATAACCTCTTATTATCAGGCACGCCCCCCTGGCATGCCCCTTATTGAAGGGCTTGCACGCCCGCTACCAGCCAACCGCTGCCGCCTGTCTTGGACTTGGTCATGTTCCAGACCTCACGGAAGGGGTTGGGGCCGGCAGAAGGTACTTCGCGGATCATGCCGGAAAACTCCACGCTGGCCATGTATTCGTCGGCCAGCTCCTCAATACCCAGCAGATGCGCTTCAATCATGACGACTTCGGTCAGATTGGGGGTACTACCGGTGTGCTTCTCGCGTTCCGCCAACTGGGTTTGAATCTCGCGCAGCATGTCGTCCGTCATCATGGCACGCAGCGACGCGATGTCCGAGCGGTCCCACGCAGCCTGCAAGGTTACGAAATTGGTCTTGGCCGCTTTCAGGAAGCCTTCACTGTCGAAGCCCGCTGGAATACCCCAGTTCTGGGAACCCATTAGGGCAGAGCCAATCATGGAACCCGACTGTGTACCGGAGTCCAGGGGCGCACCGGCGCTGCGCTCGAACGGGCGCGCCGAAGCATCGTTGCCCACATTTTCTGGACGGTAGGGTTTGGGTGCGGATACCGGCACGTTGCCTGCGCCCTGAAACGCGAAAGGACTGGCATTCTGGGCGTCTGCCGGTTTGCGGCTGCGCATGAACCATCCCACCAGCATCATGACGCCCAGCGCCAGCAGGCCGAACATCAGCACATTGCCAAACGCTTCGCCCAACCCCAGGGAGTGGGCCAACCAAGCCAAGCCCAGGCCGGCCGCCAGACCGCCCAGCATCGCGCCCCAGGGGCGTTTAGGCGCCGCAGCGGGTGCCGCAGCAGGCGCGGGTTTAGGTGCAACCGCCGCGTTTTGCATAGGTGCTCCGGGTGCCGCCGGGGCAGCCTGTTGGGTGACGTTGCTGCTTTGCTTGCCAACAGACTTGCCGCCCCCCAGGCGCTTGGCCGCCTCGGCGTTGATGCCAGATAGGGCCAGTACCAGCGCCAAAACCAATGTCCACAGTTTCATTTTTGTCTCCAGAAAGCGAATTGCTTCAACACTTGATTCCAACATGCAACGCCGCTATGCCGCCAGTCAGGTTGTGATAGTCCACATGGCCGAATCCACCTTTGTGCATCATGGCCTTTAACTCCTGCTGGCCCGGATGCATGCGAATCGACTCCGCCAGGTAACGGTAGCTGGAGTCATCCCCCGCCACCAGCTTGCCCAGGCGCGGCAGTACCTTGAAGGAATACCAGTCGTACACCTTCTCCAGCGGCGCCGCCACCTTGCTGAACTCCAGCACCAGCAACTTCCCACCGGGCTTGAGCACCCGGTTCATTTCGGCCAGCGCCACGTCTTTGTGCGTCATGTTGCGCAGGCCAAACGCTACACTGACCAGATCAAAGTAGCTATCGGGAAAAGGCAGCTTTTCGGCATCGCACACCAGCGTGGGCAGGGCGACACCCTGGTCCAGCAGGCGGTTACGGCCAGTGGAGAGCATGGCTTCATTGATATCGGTGTGCACTACCTGGCCGGATTTGCCCACTTTTTTGGAGAAAGCCAGTGCCAGATCGCCGGTGCCACCGGCAATGTCCAGTGCACGGTCGCCTTCTTTCAGGTTGGCCACCATCACGGTGTAGGCCTTCCAGGCGCGGTGCAGACCGGCCGACATCAGGTCGTTCATCAGGTCGTATTTGGGCGCGACCGAGTCAAACACGGAGCGCACGTGGCGCGCTTTCTCGGCCTCGTCAACCGACTTGAATCCAAAATGGGTGGTGCTCATGCCGCGATTCTAAGCAAAATCGGCATCCAGCCCCCAGAGAATGTGCACAAGCAGCTATCAAAACGATAGCACTCTGGGTCAGTGGCTGGCGCAACCGTGGCCGGCTTTCTCCAACATGGGGTCGTCGCGCTTCATGCCAGCGGCGGCCAGACGGGCTTCGTAGTCCTGCCACAGCTTGTCCTGCTCGGAGCCCAGGAAATACAGATAGTCCCAGGAAAAAATGCCGGAATCGTGTCCATCCGAAAAACCGGGTTGCACCGCGTAGTTGCCCACCGGCTCCAGCCCTGTCAGCGTTATCTCACGTTTTCCGGTTTGCAGGGTTTCCTGGCCCGGCCCGTGACCCTGCACTTCAGCCGACGGGGAATACACCCGCATCAGCTCGAAAGGGATACGAAAGCTCGCACCGTCCGAAAAGGCGACTTCCAGCACCCGTGACTGGGCATGCACCGTGATATTTGTTGGTGCGGGAGCACCTGCGGTTAAACCTGCCATGCGTATGTCCTCTGTAATCTAGACCAGCACCCGTTCAATGCCACCGGCGTTGGCCGTCTGCACATATTCGGGTAGCCACTCTTTGCCCAGTAACTGGTTGGCCATCTCAACCACAATGTAATCGGCCTCCAGCAGCCCATTGTTCAGGTCGTTGCCGTAACGCGTCAGACCCTGCAGACAGCTGGGGCAGCTGGTCAGTATCTTGACGTTGCCGGACTCGGCCACGGCACCGCTGGCGCGCAGCTCCACTTCGCCCTTGCGGATTTCCTCTTCCTTGCGGAAACGGACCTGCGTGGAGATGTCCGGGCGGGTCACCCCCAGTGTGCCCGACTCGCCGCAGCAACGCTCGCTCTTGAGCACCTTGTCTCCCACGAGCGCCTTGACGGTTTTCATCGAATCCCCCAGCTTCATGGGGTTGTGGCAGGGCTCGTGGTACAGGAAACCACCCTGGCCAGCAGGCAGGGTGATGCCTTTTTCCAGCAGGAACTCGTGGATATCGATGATGCGGCTACCGGGGAATATCTCTTCAAACTTGTAGCCCTGCAGCTGGTCGTAGCAGGTGCCACAGCTCACCACCACCGTCTTGATGTCCAGATAGTTCAGCGTATTGGCCACACGGTGGAACAGCACTCGGTTGTCGGTGATCATCTTCTCGGCCTTATCCGCCTGGCCACTGCCGCGCTGGGGGTAGCCGCAGCACAGGTAACCCGGTGGAAGCACGGTCTGCACCCCCGCATGCCACAGCATGGCCTGTGTGGCCAGACCGACCTGGCTGAACAGGCGTTCCGAACCGCAACCCGGGAAGTAAAACACCGCTTCCGTCTCGGCTGTGGTGGTCTTGGGGTTGCGGATGATGGGCACGTAATCCGGATCTTCAATGTCCATCAAGGCGCGCGCGGTCTTCTTGGGCAGACCGCCGGGCATCTTCTTGTTGATGAAGTGGATCACCTGCTCCTTGATGGGCGCAGTGCCCACGGTGGCGGGCGGCTTGTTCGTCTGCTTTCTGGCGGCCAGGCGCAAGATCTGATTGGCCAGGCGCTGTGCCTTGAAGCCCACACCCACCATCGCCATGCGCATCAGCTTTATGGTCTCCGGATTGGTGGCGTTGAGGAAAAACATGGCAGCAAAATTGCCGGGACGGAACGATTTTTTGCCCATCTTGCGCAGCAGGTTGCGCATGTTCATGGTCACATCGCCAAAGTCGATCTTTACCGGGCACGGCGACAGACACTTGTGGCAGACCGTGCAGTGGTCAGCCACGTCTTCAAACTCTTCCCAATGCTTGATGCTGATGCCACGGCGCGTCTGCTCTTCGTACAAAAAGGCTTCCACCAGCAACGAGGTCGCCAGAATCTTGTTGCGCGGGCTGTACAGCAGGTTGGCGCGTGGCACATGGGTGGCGCACACCGGTTTGCACTTGCCACAGCGCAGGCAGTCCTTGACCGAATCGGCAATCGCGCCGATATCGCTCTGCTGCATGATCAGCGACTCGTGGCCCATGAGGCCGAAGGACGGCGTGTAGGCGTTAGTCAGGTCGGAATGCAAAGCCAAATTGGCCTCCAGCCCGCGTCCCACCTGCACAGATCGCTCTGAATTTCGTAGCAACTTGCCTTTGTTAAAGCGACCTTCCGGGTCCACCTTGGCCTTGTAGTCAGCAAACGGCTGCAGCTCGGCATCGCTCAAAAACTCCAGCTTGGTGATGCCAATGCCGTGCTCGCCCGAGATCACGCCGTCGAGCGAACGCGCCAGCGCCATGATGCGTTTGACCGCTCCGTGGGCGGCCTGCAGCATCTCGTAATCGTCGCTGTTGACAGGAATATTGGTGTGCACATTGCCATCGCCAGCGTGCATGTGCAGTGCGACCCACACGCGACCCTTGAGCACCCGTTGGTGAATGGCGGTGCATTCGGCCAGAATGGCCTCGAAGGCCCCCCCGGTGAAGATATCCTGCAGCGGCGCACGCAACTGGGTTTTCCAGCTGGCGCGCAGCGTGTGGTCCTGCAACTGGGAGAACAGTACTTCCACATCGTCCAGCCACAGCTGCCACTGGGTGCGCACCTCGGCCACCAGTGCCAAAGCCTGGGACACGCGGTCCTCCAGCAGTTCGGCGGCAGGCACCTCGTTCGCGTCATCCGTTTTACCGAGAGGCAGGTTACCCTGCCCCAGGAACTCGGCCAGTGCATCACACAGGG
Source organism: Burkholderiales bacterium (assembly GCA_028868305.1). Lineage (GTDB taxonomy): Bacteria > Pseudomonadota > Gammaproteobacteria > Burkholderiales > Burkholderiaceae_C > Allorhodoferax. Next base: position 10,743 of record JAGWUS010000050.1, read on the forward strand.
CCAGCTTGTTGCGCAGGCTCAGTTCGATGTTGATGCGCTCAATGCCGTCGGTGTACTCGGCCATGCGCGGCAGCGGAATCACCACATCCTCGTTGATCTTGAAAGCGTTGGTGTGACGGCTGATCGCAGCAGTCTTCTTGCGGTCCAGCCAGAATTTCTTGCGCGCATCGGGGCTGATGGCGACAAAGCCTTCGCCGCTGCGCGAGTTGGCAATGCGCACCACTTCGGAGGTGGCGCGGGCCACATCGTCAGCATCGTCACCGGCAATATCCCCCACCAGCACCATTTTGGGCAGTCCACCGCGCTTGCTTTTGGTGGCGTACCCCACGGCCTTCAGGTAGCGGTCATCCAGATGCTCCAGCCCGGCCAGCAGAACCGGGGAGGGACCCGGTTCTTCGCCCTCTTTGCCGGTGCGGTTTTGCAGGGCGAACATGAAGTCCTTGATTTCCACAATGCTGGGCACCGCGTCCCTGGCGTTGCCAAAGAACTCCAGGCACACGGTGCGTGTGTGGCTGGGCATGCGGTGCACCACCCAGCGCGCGCTGGTGATCAGGCCATCACAGCCTTCCTTCTGGATGCCGGGCAGGCCCGCCAGGAATTTGTCGGTCACGTCCTTGCCTAGGCCTTCCTTACGGAACGACTTGCCAGGAATGTCCAAGCGCTCGCTGCGCAGCTTCGTCTTGCCATCAGCCTTGAAGTACTGCAATTCGAAGCTGGCGACTTCCGCATCATGGATCTTGCCCATGTTGTGGTTGAGGCGGGTCACCTCCAGCCATTCGGCCTGCGGCGTCACCATGCGCCAGCTTGCCAAGTTATCCAGCGCGGTGCCCCACAGCACGGCCTTCTTGCCGCCGGCGTTCATGGCGATATTGCCGCCAATGCACGAGGCCTCGATTGAGGTCGGGTCCACTGCGAATACAAAACCGCCACGCTCGGCCGCATCGGCCACGCGCTGCGTGACCACGCCGGCTTCGCTCCAGACCGTGGGCACTTCGCGGTCCAGCCCCGGCAGGCGAAGCATCTCCACCTCGCTCATGGCTTCCAGCTTCTCGGTGTTGATGACCGCGCTCTTCCAGGTCAGTGGAATGGCGCCGCCGGTATAACCGGTGCCGCCGCCACGCGGGATGATAGTCAGGCCCAACTCGATACAACCCTTGACCAGACCGGCCATTTCTACTTCGGTATCAGGGGTGAGCACCACAAACGGATATTCCACGCGCCAGTCGGTGGCATCGGTCACGTGGCTCACGCGGGACAGCCCATCAAACTTGACATTGTCCTTGGCAGTGCACTTGTACAGCAGCTTCTGAGACTTTTTGCGCAGCGCGCCCACCTCAATAAAAGCGGCATCGAAGGCCTGCACCGCAGCACGAGCGGCTACCAGTAACTGGCCCACCATGGCATCGCGCTCAGGATCGGAGTCCGGGGTGCGGCGCTTTTCCACTTCGCCCAGACGGTGCCTGAGCGCATCGACCAGTTGGCCGCGGCGTTTGGGGTTGTCCAACAGGTCATCCTGCAAATAGGGGTTGCGCTGCACCACCCAGATATCACCCAACACCTCGTACAGCATACGGGCCGAACGGCCGGTACGGCGCTCGCCGCGCAACTGGTTCAGCAGTTCCCAGGACTGTGCACCCAGCAGGCGAATCACGATTTCCCGGTCGGAAAACGAGGTGTAGTTGTAAGGAATTTCGCGGATGCGTTCGTGCGAATGCGGCGCCGAATGGGCGGCCGCCAGCAGGTGATTGATCGGGGTGGGAGCGTTCATCAGGGTCTAATCAGGCAGACCGGAGATGGTACCGCAGGGCAGCAAACACGCATATTCTCTAGTGGTAAGCCCTTAGCGGCCAGCCAATTCACCTCAGTTTTAATCAAACTGCAATGCAATTGACACAATAAGTATTTAGCATCCACCCACCGTAACTAGGAGTTTCCATGAACCTGAATCGCCGCACCCTGGCCATTGCTGCCATCACGGCCACCATTTTTTCCATCCCTGCCTACGCCCAGACCGAGATCCAGTGGTGGCACTCCATGACCGCAGTGAATGGAGAATGGGTCAACGATCTGGCCAAGGAATTCAATGCCAGCCAGAAGGACTACAAAATAGTCCCCACCTTCAAAGGCAGCTACGACGAATCCATGACCAGTGCGGTTGCGGCCTTTCGCGCAGGCAATGCACCGCACATCCTGCAGGTATTTGAGGTGGGCACTGCCACCATGATGGCCAGCAAGAATGCCATCGTCCCCGTGGGTAAGGTCATGGCCGATGCGGGCGAAAAGTTTGACCCCAAAGCCTATGTGCCCGCCGTAGCGGGTTACTACACCGCCCCCAATGGCCAGATGCTGAGCTTCCCGTTCAACAGTTCCACCACCGTTTTTTACTACAACAAGGACGCCTTTAAAGCCGCTGGACTGGACCCTGAAAAGGCACCGCTCACTTGGCCCGAGGTGGCGCTGGCCGCTGCCAAGCTCAAATCCAGCGGTCACAAATGTCCGATGTCTATCGCCTGGCAGGGCTGGACGCAGCTGGAAAGCTTTTCGGCCTGGCATAACGTGGAATTTGCCAGCAAGCAGAACGGCCTGGCCGGACTGGATGCCCGCCTGAAGATCAATTCGCCCCTGCATGTGCGCCACATCGAAAACCTGGCCAACATGGCCAAACAGGGACTGTTTGTCTACAAGGGCCGCGGCAGTGTCCCTGAAGCCAGCTTTATTTCCGGCGAGTGCGCCATGATGACCACTTCGAGCGGCTTCTATGGCAACGTCCAGAAAAACGCCAAGTTCAATTTTGGCCTGGCAACCCTGCCCTACTACCAGGACGTACCCGGTGCACCGCAAAACACCGTCATTGGCGGCGCAAGCCTGTGGGTGATGGCCGGCAAGAAACCGGAGGAATACAAAGGCGTTGCCAAATTCTTCAGCTTCCTCTCAAGCCCCGAAGTGCAATCTGCCAGCCACAAGCGCACCGGCTATTTGCCCATCACCACGGCAGCCTTTCAGTTGACTGAAAAATCGGGCTTTTACAAACAGAACCCCGGCACTGATGTGGCGGTGAACCAGATGATCCGTAAGGTAACCGACAAATCGCGCGGCATCCGTCTGGGTAACTATGTACAGATTCGCGCCATCGAGGACGAAGAGTTGGAGCAGGTCTGGGCCGGCAAGAAGTCGGCCAAGGAAGCCCTGGACGCCATCGTCAAGCGCGGTGACGAACTGCTGGAGCGCTTCGAGAAAGCCAACAAGGGCAAATAAGCGCACTGACTGATGGAAAAACGCGTCGTTTTCAAGTCTTCCTGGCTGCCCTGGGTGCTGATAGCACCCCAGGTGGTGGTGATTGCCGTGTTTTTCTTCTGGCCGGCAGCGCAAGCGCTGCTGCAATCGGCCCAACAGTCGGACGCCTTTGGCACCTCGGTGGAATGGGTAGGGCTGGAAAACTTCCGTAACCTGTGGAATGACGAGTCCTACCTGGCATCCTTCAAGACCACTGCGGTGTTCTCGGCACTAGTGGCTGTTTTGGGCTTGAGCCTTTCTCTATTGCTGGCGGTTTTTGCAGACCGTGTGGTGCGCGGCTCAAATTTTTACCGCACGTTTCTGATCTGGCCCTATGCCGTGGCCCCCGCAGTGGCGGGCGTGCTGTGGCTATTCATGTTTGCACCCAGCATTGGCATCGTGTCCTACTGGGTGCGTCAGTTCGGCATGGCTTGGGACCCCTTGCTCAATAGCAGCGACGCCATGGCACTGATTGTCATGGCTGCCGTGTGGAAGCAGATCTCCTACAACTTCCTGTTCTTTCTGGCCGGCCTGCAGAGCATTCCCAAATCGCTGATCGAAGCTGCGGCCATGGACGGCGCCCAGCCCTGGCGCAGGTTCTGGACCATCCAGTTCCCACTGCTTTCGCCCACCACCTTCTTCCTGCTCGTGATCAATATTGTTTATGCGTTTTTCGACACCTTCGCCATCGTGGACGCTGCGACCAAAGGCGGGCCCGGAAAGGACACGGCGATTCTGGTCTACAAGGTGTACTTTGATGGCTTCAAAGCCATGGACCTGGGGGGCTCAGCGGCACAGTCGGTCGTGTTAATGGTGATGGTAGTGGCACTGACCGTCATCCAGTTTCGCTTCGTCGAGAAGAAAGTGAATTACTGATGGTAGAACGGCGACCTTGGCTGGATGTGCTGTCGCACGCGATTCTCATCATTGGCGTGCTGGTGGTGGCTTTTCCGGTCTATATCACTTTTGTGGCATCAACCCACACCACGCAGGAAGTGGTGCAGTTCCCCATGCCGTTGCTACCGGGTACGCATCTGCTTGAAAACTATGCTGTCGCCCTGAGTGGCGACCGCGAGGGCAGCGGCTCCCATGCTTCCGTGGGCCGGATGATGGTGGTAAGTCTGGTCACTGCACTGGTGATTTCTTTTGGAAAAATCGCCATTTCATTTCTCTCGGCGTTCGCCATCGTGTATTTCCGGTTTCCGTTTCGCATGGTCTTTTTCTGGGCCATCTTTATCACGCTGATGTTGCCAGTGGAAGTCCGCATCGGGCCAACCTACAAGGTGGTAGCTGATCTGGGCATGCTCAACAGCTACGCGGGGCTGACGATCCCGTTGATTGCATCGGCCACCGCCACTTTCCTATTCCGCCAGTTCTTCCTGACGGTACCGGATGAACTGGTCGAGGCGGCACGCGTGGACGGTGCCGGACCAATGCGCTTTTTCAAGGACATTCTAGTGCCGCTGTCTGCTACCAGCATGGCTGCGCTGTTTGTCATCCAGTTCATCTACGGCTGGAACCAGTACCTGTGGCCCCTGCTTGTGACTACCGAAGAAAACATGTACCCGGTGGTCATCGGCATCAAGCAGATGATATCTGGCGGCGACGCGCAAACCGAATGGAACATCGTCATGGCCACCGCGATGCTCGCCATGGTGCCCCCTGCGCTGGTGGTGATGCTAATGCAGAAGTGGTTTGTCAAGGGTTTAGTGGATACGGAAAAATAATGGCTTCCATAGAACTCAAAAACGTCATCAAACGGTACGGCAGCGGAAAAACTGCCAACCAGGTCATCCACGGCGTCAATGCGCAGATCAAGGACGGAGAATTTGTCGTGATCGTCGGGCCCAGCGGCTGCGGAAAATCCACACTCCTGCGCATGGTTGCGGGCCTGGAAGAAGTCAGTGGCGGCGAGATATGTATTGGTGGCAAGGTCGTCAATGATCTGGAGCCGTCCGAGCGCGACATTGCCATGGTGTTCCAGAACTACGCGCTCTACCCGCACATGAGCGTCTTCGAGAACATGGCCTATGGCCTGAAGATTGCCAAAGTGCCAGCCGAGGAGATCAAGGCGCGCGTGGACAAGGCTGCGAAGATTCTGGAACTCGGCCCGTATCTGGAACGCAAGCCCAAAGCATTGTCAGGCGGCCAGCGCCAGCGCGTCGCCATGGGCCGCGCCATCGTGCGCCAGCCGCAGGTGTTTCTGTTTGACGAGCCGCTCTCCAATCTGGACGCCAAACTGCGCGCACAGACCCGGCTGGAAATCCAGAAGCTGCACCGCGAACTGGGCATTACCAGCCTGTTTGTGACCCACGATCAAGTGGAAGCCATGACCCTGGCACAGCGCATGATCGTGATGAATGGCGGCGTCATGGAGCAGTTTGGCACCCCCGAGGAGGTGTACACCCAACCGGCCACCACCTTTGTGGCCAGCTTCATGGGCTCACCACCCATGAACCTGCTCAAGGATGCACCCCACGCGCAACCTGGCACCATCACCGGCATTCGCCCCGAGCATCTGGACATCACGCCCGAGGGCTGGGCCTTGAAGGTGGAAGCGGTGGAAATGCTGGGCGCCGAGCGCCTGATCTACGGTCGCTGGGCCCACAGCCAGACCGACGAGATGGTCATCATCCGCACCGAAGAATCGCGGGCCGCACCGACGCTGGGAAGCACCCTGCATGTCACGCCCCGGGCCGACCGTCTGCATGCCTTCGACGCCGCGACCGGCAAGAGGATCGCCTAATGAGCCCCTCCGTTCCTGATTTGCCAGCCTGGCCCTACCCCCGCTGGATAGCCCACCGGGGTGCCGGCAAACTGGCACCGGAAAACACCCTGGCAGCCTTCCGTCTGGGCGCCAGCCACGGCTACCGCATGTTTGAGTGCGATGTGAAGCTCAGCGCCGACGGCGTGCCTTTCCTGATGCACGACGCCTCCCTGCAGCGCACCACCAATGCGAAAGCCCGCCTGGCCTCGCACCCCGCAGCGGATGCCAGTGCGGTAGGCGGCGACCATCAATGGCACACGCTCTCCCAACTGGACGCCGGTAGCTGGCATTCCCGCACCTATGCCGGCGAGCCCTTGCCCACGCTAGACGCAGTAGCAGCGTACTGCATTGCCAACGGCCACTTTTTGAACATCGAAATCAAGCCCACCCCGGGCACTGAGCGCCACACGGGCGAGGCCGTTGCCAGGCAGGCAACGCACCTGTGGAAGGACCAGTCTGTACCGCCCCTGCTGACCTCGTTTGCAGTGGAATCCCTCCAAGGTGCCATGGCAGTGGCCCCAGATCTGCCACGTGGCCTGCTGCTGGACACCTTGTGGACGGGCTGGCTGGAAACAGCGCTCACACTGGGCTGCACAGCCATTGTGTGCAACCAGGCCTTGTGGGATCGCAGCAGCGTGACGCAAGCCCAGAGCGCTGGCTTTCGCACCCTGAGCTACACCGTCAACGATGAATGGGCCGCCCAGCGTCTGCTCAATCTGGGCACCGACGGCATCATTACCGACCGGGTCGATCTGTTCTCTCCAGCAAGATAGACCTCGAATGCTCAGGCGGCGGGCTGCACAAAAACGCGAGCCAGCCGTCCCATTGACGACCAGTAAAAATCACGGTTCCAGCCCACGCTGGGAAACACCACGCCCTGCGTAATGCCACCGACCCGTACCCGCCCGATTTCGGTTCCGGTGTCGATGTTGAGCATGACCACCTCTTCCTCCCGGTCCCTATAGTCGTTGACCACCAGCTGGCCGGTGCGGGGGTACAGGATCATGTGGCTGGCACAGCCAAAGTGCTTTTTGGTCCACAGCAGCGTGAAACTGTGCAGGGCAGCGTCAAAACGCCATGCAGCCAGATAGGCGTTGGCCGAGTCGTACGCCACCACAATGCTGCGCTCCAGGTCAAACAGGGGGGGAGTGGTCACGCTCCCGGCAGGCAGACCACTGACCGACATCACCGATGTGTCACTGGCATCCCGCAGCGAAACACGGATCAGTCGGTTGGAGGTCGGGCTCACACCCGCGCCCAGCATGGTGGTGCGGTAGCGGTGCTTGCCGTTGTCCATGAACCAGGCATTGGCGCCATCAATCACCACATCCGTGCCAAAAGTCTGGCGCGTCTGGTGGGCATAGTTGAAGTACCACTGCCGGTCCAGTTCCAGTCGCAGGCTGGCCGCATTCCAGTGAAAACGAAAAATGGACCGCACACCCACCACATACACCGTATTGCCCGCAGCACTCAGGCGGGCAACCGATGGTTCGGGGCATTCGACTTCCGCACAGACTGGCGCCAGGGTGTCCGGGTCCAGCACCGTCAGGTGTGCGTTTTCAGTTTCAGACAGGTTCTTGGTTACGACCAGCCCGTTATCCAGGATCACGAACGAGTTATAGGGCGCGTTCACCGGCAACTCCATGGAACGCAGCGGTGTGCAATCGCGGCTCAGCGTGTGGGCGTAGCGTCCGTAAACCACAATCAGCTGGCCGTCCCGGTGCACTGCCATGCCGCCAGGCCACATCGGGCCTCCGGGCAGCCGCGGTGAGCACGCCACAGTTTTGAGGGTCAAGGGGTCGAGGCGCTCCACGCAGGATGTGGTCGGCAGCCCCAGTTTGGCACGCAGGGCTGAATGGGTCAGCAGGAACACCTCGCCGGGCGCTCCCAGCACCGTCATGGTGGACACCAATGTCTTGCGTGCCACACACCCCAGCGACTCCCCCGGTTGCAAGGCCATCTCAACCCCGCTGCGGGGAACCTGCATGCGCCGGGGACCGCCGTCTTCAGCAGGCCAGGGGCTGGCAAAGTACGCTGAAGTGCTCATGTCGGTCTGTGATTCTTGGGGATGCTCTGGACCGACATGGCGTCATTTCCGCAAAAAACCCTGGCTCAGGACACAACTCAGGAGCATGGCGGCGTAACTCGCCATCTTGCCATCACGCCCGAAAAACCACAGCCCCAAGCCCAGCGCTATCAGACATGCTATTGAATTGATAGCTGCTTGTGCATATACAGAGGGGGCTGCAGGCCTTTTTTGCATAAAAAATGGAGATGCCATGGCCAGCAGCGTGCCAACAAACAATGCGGGGGCCGCAAAGTTCAACAGGTGGTTGATCAAGTCAATGGGGCCCATGGTAGGCTGGATTTTATAATCGGGCTCAACATATATGGCAGTCTGGGCATTAGGCATCAATCACAACACCGCACCGCTGGATATGCGCGGTCGGTTTGCGTTCGCCATGGACCAGATCGCGCCGCACCTTGACGGCTTGCGCCAGTCCATGGACCGCCCTCCGGAAGCGGCCATTGTTTCCACCTGCAACCGCACCGAAATCTATTGCGCCGGCGACGAATCCGACCTGGAACGCACCCTGGCCTGGCTGGCTAAATCCGGTGGCGTCTCGGCCACCGAACTGCGAAGCCACACCTACCAGATGGAAGACGGCCATGCTGCCCGCCACGCCTTCCGCGTGGCCAGTGGTCTGGACTCCATGGTTCTGGGCGAACCGCAGATTCTGGGACAGCTCAAGGACGCTGTGCGCGCCGCCGATGCTGCGGGTGCCCTGGGCACCACGCTGTCGCAGCTGTTCCAGCGCTCGTTTGCCGTGGCCAAGGAAGTGCGCACATCCACCGAGATCGGTGCGCACTCCATCAGCATGGCGGCTGCAGCGGTGCGCCTTTCAAGCCAGCTGTTTGAGGATCTGAGCCGCATCAAGGTTTTGTTTGTGGGCGCGGGCGACATGATCGAGCTGTGCGCCACGCACTTTGCCGCCAAGACCCCCAAAACCATCGCAATCGCCAACCGCACCCTGGAGCGTGGCGAAAAACTGGCCAGCCGCTTTGGCGGGGAAGTCATGCGCCTGGCCGACCTGCCCGACCGCCTGCACGAATTTGACGCCGTCATCAGCTGCACTGCCAGCACTTTACCCATCATTGGCCTGGGTGCCGTCGAGCGTGCCTTGAAGAAGCGCCGCCACCGCCCCATGTTCATGGTCGATCTGGCCGTGCCGCGCGACATTGAGCCTGAGGTCAAGGCGCTGGAAGACGTGTATCTCTATACCGTAGACGACCTGGCGGGCGTGGTGCAGACGGCCCAGGCCAGCCGCCAGGCGGCCGTGGCCCAGGCCGAAGCCATTGTGGACGCCGGCGTGCAAAGCTTCATGCACTGGGTAGACCAACGCAGTGCCGTTCCATTGATCCAGCAACTCAACGCCCAGGCAGACGCCTGGCGTACTGCCGAACTGGCCCGTGCCCGCAAGATGCTGGCCAAGGGTGATGATGTGGATGCAGTGCTTGAAGCCCTGTCCAAGGGGCTGACCCAGAAGATGCTGCATGGGGCCATGGCCGAGTTGCACGCGGGGGAAGCTGCGGCGCGGGAGCGTGCCAGTAGTGCGATTCAGCACTTCTTTTTACGTAAAGAGCGTTAGCTGCGCTGGCAGCCCACTCTCCCCCAACCCCTCTCCCCCTCTGGGCGTGAGGAGAGCTTTAACAACCACATTTTGTTTTTTCGCTTCGACTTGGGCCTTACCAGCGCTGCGCAATTCAAGCTCCTGATTACTCGCTTATGAAACCGTTTCTCCGCCAACAACTGTCCCGCTACACCGACCGCCAAGGCGAACTGGAGTTCCTGCTCTCGCGCGAGGACATCATGAAAGACATGGCGCAGTTCCTTAAACTGTCGCGCGAGCACACCGATGTGGCCGCCGTGGCCAGCCGCTGGGCGCGTTACCAGCAGCGCGAAGCCGACCTGGCCACCGGTCAAGACATGCTCAAGGATGCGGCGGGCGACGAAGATATGCGGGCCATGGCGCAGGAAGAAATCGATGGCGCCACCGCTGAGATGGCGCAACTGGAGACCGAGTTGCAGCGCATGCTGCTGCCCAAAGACCCCGACGATCAGCGCCCGGCGTTTGTGGAAATCCGCGCCGGCACCGGGGGGGACGAGTCTGCCCTGTTTGCCGCTGACCTGGCCCGCATGTACACCCGCTACTGTGATGCCATTGGCCTCAAGACCGAAATTGCCAGTGCCTCGGAGAGCGAGCTCGGCGGCTACAAGGAAGTCGTCCTGCGCATCGACGGTAGCACGCAGACCAGCAGCGGCAGCTGCGGTGCCTACGGCATGCTCAAGTTTGAAAGTGGTGGCCACCGCGTGCAGCGCGTGCCCGCCACCGAAACCCAGGGCCGCATCCACACCAGTGCCTGCACCGTGGCGGTACTGGCCGAACAGGACGAGGTCGAGGCCGCCAAGATCAACCCGGCGGACCTGCGCATTGACACCTACCGCGCCAGCGGCGCCGGTGGCCAGCACATCAACAAGACCGACTCCGCGGTGCGTATCACGCATATCCCCACCGGCATCGTGGCTGAATGCCAGGACGGACGCAGCCAGCACAGCAACAAGGCCCAGGCCCTCAAAGTGTTGACAGCGCGCATCCACGAGAAAGAGCGCAGCGAGCGCGCGGCCAAGGATGCGGCTGAACGCAAGAGTCTGGTCGGCAGCGGTGACCGCAGCGACCGCATCCGCACCTACAACTTCCCGCAGGGACGACTGACGGACCACCGCATCAACCTGACGCTGTACAAGCTGTTGAACATCATGGAAGGTGATCTGGGCGATGTGGTTGAAGCCCTGCAGGCGTATGAAGCTGCGCAGCAGCTCGCTGCGCTGGAAAACGCCATCTAGCCCCCGAATCATGTGCGCAAGCAGCTATCATTTGTATAGCAACCTAGGAGAAACACGATGAATGTCGTGCAGGCCATGCAGCACGGCATGGCACTCGGGCTGGAGCGGCTGGATGCGCAGTTGCTGGTGCTACATGTGCTGGGACAGGCAGCCCACGACCGCGCCTGGCTGCTGGCACACGACACCGACGCGCTGCCACCGCAGGCCGCCAGCCTGCTGGAAGCCCTGGCCGCGCGCCGAATCGCCGGTGAGCCCCTGGCCTACCTCACTGGCCACAAGGAATTCTTTGGACTGGATCTGCGAATTGACGCCCGCGTGCTGGACCCGCGGCCGGACACCGAGACGCTGGTGGAATGGGCACTGGAGGTCTTGCCATCCACGGCAGCAGCGCGGGTGATGGACCTGGGCACCGGCAGTGGCGCCATCGCGCTGGCACTCAAGGCCACACGTCCCCACCTGACCGTCGTCGCGTTGGACTACAGCACCGACGCGCTGGCGGTGGCGCAGGCCAATGCACGGCGCCTGCAGCTCGACATGCAGTGCATCCAGGGTTCCTGGCTGGAATCTGTAGAAGGTCGGTTTGCGGCCATCGTGTCCAACCCGCCGTATATCCGTACGGATGACGCGCATCTGGAAGCGCTGGCCCACGAGCCCCTGCAGGCACTGGCCAGCGGGCAGGATGGACTGGACGATATTCGCCGCATCATCGCCCAGGCGCCCAAACACCTGGAGCCCGGCGGGTGGCTGCTACTGGAACACGGTTACGACCAGGCACCGACCGTATGCGCGTTGCTGGAGGCTGCTGGGTTTACCAAAGTACAAAGCCGCCAGGACCTGGCCGGGATTGCGCGCTGCAGCGGGGGATCACTGCCGCGTTAATCCGCTGGGACGCTAAGCGTCAGTGGTGGTGTCCATGCTCGCCATGCACATGGCCATGGGCGATTTCTTCCTCACTGGCAGCACGCACCTCCGTCACCTTCAGATTGAAACGCAGGGTCTTGCCGGCCATGGGATGGTTGCCATCCAGGTGCACCACGGGTCCCTTGATTTTCATGACGGTGAACACAATGGTGGTGCCGTCCTCAGCACGGCCTTCAAGCTGGCCGCCGATCTTCACACCGGGAGGGAACTGGGTTTTGGGGATGGTCTGCACCAGTGCCTCGTTGCGCTCGCCAAAGGCATCGGCAGGTGCCAGCTCCAGGGTGATGTGGAAGCCCACCTCCTGGCCATCCAGCGCCGCCTCGACCTTGGGAAAGGTGTTGCCGTAGCCGCCGTGCAGGTAGACCATAGGTTCGGTGCTTTCCTCCAGCAGCTTGCCTTGCAGGTCGGTCACCTTGTAGCGCAGGGTGACGGCGGTATTTTTTTCGATTTTCATGGTGGAATCCTGAGTAGACCGCTGATTATCCGGAAAAACCTCCGC
>JAGWUS010000011.1 GCA_028868305.1 Burkholderiales bacterium
CACCGGAGCCGCCGGTCGGTGCCGCCACAGTCAACGGTCTGGCGGCCGTCCAATTGATGGTTTCGGAGCAATACGGAGCCGACACGGTGTCCGTCACCCAAGGCGCCGAACGCGCTCTGCGAGATCTGCAGCGCCAGTTGGAAGCTGAGGGGGTAGAACTGCACCCACAGATCTTCCGGCCGGCTAACTTCATTGAGGTTGCCACCCGCAACGTCAAGGAGTCTCTTGCGATCGGTGCGGCATTGGTCGTCGTGGTCGTAGGGGTTTTTTTGGGTAACTGGCGAACCGCGCTGATTGCCTTGGCAGCCATACCTTTGTCTTTGCTCGCAGCGACGACGGTGCTGATCGAACGGGGGATAAGCCTGAACACCATGACGCTGGGCGGACTGGCGATCGCCATAGGTCTGCTTGTTGACGATGCCATCATCGTGGTGGAGAACGTTCACCGGCGGCTTGGGCAGAACATGCACGAGGTAGGTCCCCGGTCCCTGCCGCAAGTGGTTCTGGAGGCCACACTGGAAGTCCGTAGCGCCGTGGTCTACGCCACGCTGGCCATAGGCCTGGTGTTCTTGCCGGTCCTGACATTGCCTGGCCTGGCGGGCCGTCTGTTCACCCCTCTGGCAATCAGTTACCTGCTGGCCACCCTGGCTTCACTTGCGGTCGCAATTACCGTCACACCAGCTTTGTCCTTGGTGCTGCTAACCAGGCACGCACCAGACCGACGAGCCAGTCGCTTCGTGATCAATCTCATGTCCCGTTATCAACAACTGATCACGTTGGCCGAATCCCATTGGCACGCTGTGGCCGCAGGCACGGTGCTCGTCACGGCCATGGCCTTGCTGGCCTTGACTCGGTTGGGTGGGGAGTTCTTGCCCGAGCTGCGCGAAGGGCATTACATCATTCATGTGTCCATGTTGCCGGGGACTTCACTGGCGGAGTCGCTACGCGTCGGGCATGGAATCTCCGAGCGCCTGCTAAAGATTCCACAAGTCCGCTCTGTCGCTCAGCGTGCAGGACGGGCCGAGCGCGCTGACGATACCTGGGGTCCCCACTACAGTGAGGTCGATGTCGATCTGCATCCATTGGCGTCCGAAGATGAGGCTGAAGAGGCGGAGTCGGCCATCCGCTCTGCCTTGTCGCAGACGCCGGGAATTACCTTCTCGGTCAAAACGTTTCTGACCGAAAGAGTGGAAGAAACCCTTTCGGGATACACGGCTGCGGTGGCTGTCAGTGTGTTTGGCCAGGATCTGCAGGCTCTCGATCAGGATGCGCAGCGCATAGCTCAGCTGCTGGCTTCCATCCCGGGAGCGACCGACGTTCATGTTGAGTCCCCGCCGGGTGCCCCGGAAATCGCCATAAGAGTCCGGAATGAGGCGCTAACGCGATGGGGCTTGTCCGTGGCTGACGTTCTGGACACAGCACAAACGGCGTTTCAAGGAGCCCTTGCGGGTCAAATTCAAGAAGGCAACAGAGTCTTTAATGTCAACGTCATCTTGCCTCCTGAGGCGCGCCGTGGCATAGATGACATCAAGGCCCTGCCTATACGTTTGCCTGACGGAAGCCTGCTGCGCCTGGAGCGGGTCGCGGAGGTCAGCCCCGCTGCAGGTCGATATGCCGTGCTGCGCAGTGGCGCGCGTCGTGTGCAGACCGTAACAAGCAATGTGGCCGGCAGGGATATCGCCTCGTTTGTCGCCGAGGCCAAAGAGCGCATCGCGAATGAGAGCGGGGTGTCTGCCGGCAACTATGTGGAATTTAGCGGTGCTGCCGAGGCACAGGCGCAGGCAGCACGCAAGCTGTTGGCTCATTCCGTGGTAGCGGCCATCGCGATTGCGTTGATGCTGTGGCTTGTTCTGGGTAGCCTCAAGAATGTGGGATTGGCGTTGCTGAACCTGCCATTTGCGCTTTCAGGAGGCGTCCTGGCCTTACTGATTTCTGGCGAGGCGCTGTCGCTTGGAGCTTTGGTCGGCTTTGTAACCTTGTTCGGGATCAGCCTGCGTAATTCCGTCATGTTGATGTCCCATTATGAACATCTTGTCCAAGTAGACAAACTGCCATGGAGCTGGGATACCGCTGCTCGCGGTGCCGTTGATCGTCTGGTACCCATCTTGATGACTGCGCTCGCAACAGCACTGGGATTGCTTCCCCTGGCTTGGGGAAGTGGTGCACCTGGTCGTGAAATAGAGGGGCCAATGGCTTTGGTAATCCTCGGAGGACTTTTCACATCGACATTGCTGAACCTGTTGCTTTTGCCCAGTCTGGCGCTGCGGTTTGGCCACTTTGCGCCCCCTAAACTTGATGGTCTTTGAGGCAGTCAAGAGAGAAATCTTCGGAGAACTACGCTGCATTAGCTAAAGATGTGGATGCCACAATGGCTGACTGCCCCGTGGGCGAAACCAGACGCTCTGGTTTCCGACGCGAGAGGCGGCAATCGCTGCAAAGCGGACACAGGCTTCTTCTTGATGGACGGCTACTTGGGGTCGTCCGGGGGCCGCTGGTGTACGGCGCGCTCATTTATTTCCCCCCTGGTGCTGTTTGAGCTTTTTAAGTTGAAGTACTTTTTGGATGCTAAACATAACGGCCCCGAAAATGAACGCCGTAAAAATGGCGCCCCATCTCGATTGGGTGCTCCAAAGATCTAGGATTCTTTCGTTAGAAAATTGAATGTATGTTTCCTCCTTCGATTTCATGCTAACAACAACTGGAGATGGCTTAGGAAAAGCAGGCAAGAGCACTTCCTCGATTTCTACACTTTTCCCGTCAATCTTTTCTTTGAATCCACAGTCATTTCGATTGGTCCCAAGGAATGCAAAGTAAGTAAACCTGTTGCACTCCGCGACTACATCATTGACCCAGCTTCGGCTGTAGCGCCCCGTTGCCTCGCAGCATCGATATATGCCCGTCCTCGGAGGCATTCTTTGAATCTCGCTCTCTCGATCGGGGGCGACGTATTGAACAACGGCAAGCAAAATAAATAAGACGATGCTGGACGGCAGAATCGTGAAGATAAATACCTTTTTCATCGTTAGCCTATCTATTTGATGATTCTCAGTTGAAGCCATTTCTCTCCTCTAACTTACGACAAATTTGATCCACGCCATTGAAAGATCAGTCGATCTACGGTTGTTCACGTTCAACGCGCCCTCAAACTCTCACTCCCCGCGCGCTGCAACGGGCTCAACAGACACGCAAGTACCCGCCTTTTCTCCGTCTTGATCTCCGCTGTGATGTTCATACCCAGGCTTAAGGGAATGCGCTTGCCGTCGATGTCCATGTCTTTCTGACTTAACGTCAGGATGGCCGGGTAGTAGGAGCCCTTCTTTTCATAAGTCACCACGTCGGCGGTGATCACCTTCACCTGGCCTCCACCGTGCCATCAGGTGTGTAGGGGAAAGTCTCCAGCTTCACCGTGGCGGCCTGCCCAGCGTTCACGAAACCGATGTCCTGGTTGGCGATGGTTATTTAAGCTGCGACCGTGCGGCTTTCGGGCACGACGATCATCAAGGACGGGGCGCTGGTAGTCCAGCAGCACGCCGTCAGCATCCAAGGCAATGGTCTAACACTCCTAAATTTCCCTGCTTTCAAAACTAGCAGGGTAGGGCCTGCGTGGGTCAACTTTGGATGGGAAGCACTGTCCCGGGTGGGTTGGATTTCGGCGAAATTCAACACCTGATTTCTGTAAGTCATTGATTATTAATGACTTAATTGCTAAATCCATTTTTTTGGGATACTAAATCTGCATTAATAAATGCAAACGAGAATAATTTACATTAATTTATACTAAGATACATCACAGACAAATTTCTCTTCCATCAGCCAGCCAGCATCTGGACGCTTTCTTGTTCCAGGGTCAAGCCAGCCACCGTTTTTAAAACTTTCAGGTGACACCATGGCTATGACCAAAAGCCGGCTCGCGCTGCTAATCGCGCTGGGCCTGCAGCAATCCCTCCATACCGCGCACGCGCAAAACGAAACGCCCGCAGCCTCAGGTGGCAGCCTGGGCGAAATCCGGATCAGCGGCAGCCGAGAAGCTGCACCCACGTACAACCCCCTGACCGCTGTCAGCGCCACCAAGATCGAGGCCCCCCTGCGCGACATTCCGCAGACGGTGAACGTGGTGCCCCAGGCCATCCTGCGCGACCAGGCCGCCCACTCCATGCAGGACGTACTCAAGACCGTCCCGGGCGTCGGCCTGTCAACGGGTGACGGCCAGCGCGACCAAGTCACGATCCGCGGCTTCACGGCCATCGCCGATCAGTTCGTTGACGGCATGCGTGACGACGCGCTGTACTTCCGCGACCTCTCCAATATCGAACAGGTCGAAGTCATCAAAGGCCCGGCCTCGGTGCTCTATGGTCGAGGTTCCTCGGGTGGCCTGATCAACCGCATCACCAAAAAACCCGGCATCGACAAGAGCGAGGTCGGCCTGCAGGTCGGCAGTTGGAACCAAGTGCGCGGCGAATTCGACCTGGCCCGCAAGGATGACGAGAGCGGCGTGGCCTTCCGCATCACGGGCGCAGCCGAGAACGCCGACAGCTACCGCAGCCAGCAGTTTCTCAAGCGCCAGGCCGTGGCGCCCTCGCTCCTGCTCAAGCTCAGCCCCGACACACGCCTGTTGATCCAGGCCGAGACGCTGACGGACCGCCGCGTGACCGACTTCGGCATCCCCGCTTACCAGGGCACACCGGTCAACGTGCCGGCCGGCACCTACTACGGCGCGGCCAACGCACGCGACGTTGACTACTCGCAATCCACCGTCACATCCACGGGCTTCACGCTCGACCACCGCATCGATGGCGCATGGTCCGCGCGCAATGCCTTCCGGCAGTACACCTACACGCTCGACCGCAACAACACCCTGGTGGGCTCGGTCAACGAAGCGGCGCAGACGGTCTCGCTGAACCGCAGCAACGTGAAACGCAACGAAAACGGTTTTTTTAACCAGACGGAACTGACCCAGAAGACCACGCTGGCGGGCATGGCGCACCAGTTGCTCTACGGGGTGGAAGTCGGCCAACAGAACAAAGACCAGGTGTTTCGCACCCAGAACAACGTCGCCACCCTGCCCGGCTACACCACGGCTGACCTCATGGCCTATTACCGGGTCAAGAAAATCGACGTGCAGTTGAACCTGACCAATCTGTTCGACCGCTCTTACATCATCGCCGGCCATGGCAGCAACGGCAATCTGAATCTGCCCGGTGCGCCGCGTGCATGGCAGCTGACCACCCGCTATTCCTTCTGAGGAGACTCCCATGTTTTTGAATCTGCTGTCACGCGTCGTCGCTTCCTGCCTACTGCTCACGGCCAGCCTTGCGCAGGCCCACTACCTCTGGATCGAGCCTGCCGAGGATGGCGCGCGGCTGTTCTACGGCGAGGCCGAGGCCGCGCTGAAGGAAAGCAGCCCTGGCCGCCTCGACAGCATCCAGGGCGTGCGAGCCAACGCGCTGTCCGGGAGCGACGCGGCCACCCGCTCCGTCGAGCTGCGCCGCATGCCCGGGCACCTTGCACTGGCCACGCCGGCCCAAGCCGCGAGCCTGCTGGTCCAGGAGGAATCGCTACCCGTGCGCGACCTCACCGCCAACGGCCTGGGGCGCACCAAGATCAATTACTACGCACGCCACGGCGCACCGGCTGCTGGAGCGGCCACGCTGCTGCTGGACGTGCAGGGCCAAGTACCCGACTCCTTGACAGTGGTCTATCGAGGCCAACCCCTGGCACACGCCAAGCTCGAGGTGATTGCCCCCAACACCTGGGTGCAGGAACATCAGACCGACGCCCGGGGCCGTGTGCGCATCAACACCCCCTGGCGCGGCCTGTATGTGCTGCATGTGCTGCACGTGGACAAGACCTCGGGCGAATTCGCAGGCCAGCGCTACGACAACCTGCGCCAGCACTACACCTACAGCTTTGTCCGGACGGATGGCCCCGATGCGGGCCCTGCCATCCCCCCTCAGCAAAAAATGGACTGAGCCATGTACACCGACACATCGACGCGCGCCGAGGCTGACATGTCGGCCTCGGCGGCGCCGCACCGGCGCAGCCGTCGCGCTATCGCTCTGACTTGGCTGCGCAAAACCCACCTCTACCTCGGACTATGGGGTGCGCTGCTGGGTCTGCTCTTCGGCGCTACTGGCTTCATCATGAACCACCGCGCCATCCTGGCGATTCCGGTGCAAAAAGCCGTGCTGACGAGCGTGCAGCTCCCGCTGCCCGCGCAGCGCCCGAGTTCCGCGCAGGAACTCGCGGGCTGGTTGCAGCAGGAACTTCATTTTCAGCCCGCGCAGATCACTCAGGTCAAATCCCAACCGACCCGTACGGTGGTCTGGGGCGACCGCGAACTCTCTCAGCCCGAGCGCTGGAACGTGAGCCTGCACAGCCCGCAGCGCGGCGTCAACGCCGAATACTTCGTCGGCAACAGCTTTGTGCGCCTGGACCAGATCGACGCCACCGTCATCGGCACGCTGACCCGCCTGCACATGTCAGTAGGCGTCAGCGCCCTCTGGGTACTGCTGACTGACACCATCGCAGGCGCCCTTATCCTGCTCTCGATCACCGGCCTGCTGCTCTGGACTCAACTGCACACGGTGCGCACGCTGGCCGTCTGCACCAGCCTGGGTGCGCTGCTGATCGGGTTGGTGACAACCTTGGCCTCTCTTAAATGATCTTTGTTGAGTCCCACGGAAATTTGAAATGCTTAGGGCAATGACCTCCATCCAGCGCTAGCCCATCTAGGCCCTGCCTTGCTGGTTTTGAAAGCGGGGGAATTTTGGGAGTGATTAACGTGGCGACATTGAATGTCATCAGACGTTGGGCACTGCGAGAACAAATGTCTACGCGAACAGCAATAGCAACATCTCACCTGGTTCGCCGCGCGACTTCGCATGTCGATGAACGTTGCACTCTGATAACTGATTGACTAGCGAAAGCGGGCCCGATCTATGAACAAGCCGGTAGATGCCATCCTGCTGACAAACATAGCGGGCCAGCTTGAGCTGGCAAACATGCGGGTCACAGCGAATCGAGTTTTCATTCTCGAATCACTGTGTGCTGCCGAAGGAAAAGAAATGTCGGTCAACGACATCTGCCACTTCTTGTTGGAAAAAGAGGCTGGCATAGGCATGGGATCCATTTTCCGCTGCCTCTCAGTTCTGGAAAGAAGCGGGTTGCTTGTTCGTAGAAAAATCAACGCAAAAAAATACACTTACAGAGTGCGCGATAGCGTTCTCAAGTCAATCATCGCACCAACCACTACCTCTAGCGAAACTGGGTGTCATCTTCGCCAGAGACCTCGGGACCAAGTGGTCGGTGTAACACCACAGCTGCAGGAACCAGCACGCGTTTGGGGCCATTCGCGAGATCTCCAGGCGTACAGGCCTGGCTCGCAACACAGTGAAGAAGTACTTGCGGTCAGATGAGACCGAGCCCGCCTACGCAAAACGGGCCAGTCCAAGCAAGCTCGATCCTTATGCTGAGAAGTCAGCCAGCCTGGCTAGAAATCGAGCCAGCAAAATCGCGGAAGCAGCGGCGCAATCTGAAGCAGATTCACACACAATGACCGCAATAGGCTGAGTGCGGCCGGTCAGATTTTGGCGGCAATGTCGGTGGGCGCCGAAAGCTGACGCTCAAGGTTTGACTTTGCAAATTGGACGCTACTGCTGAATGGCGCTAAATCTTTAGACTAGGCTCCTTACCGCGTCAATCTGTTTCTCATTATTGACAAATACGGATAAATGCATAGTATGAGAAACACTATGCCAGCGCCACCACCACCCATCTCTGAGGCTGTCGCAGCTCGACTCGCCCTGCTGGGCGAGAAGATTCGCGCGCAGCGCAAGGCATTGAAAGTGAACGCGACTTCCGCAGCGCAGGCGGCTGGGATGTCGCGTGTCACGCTACACCGTATCGAGCGCGGTGAGCCGTCGGTGACAATTGGCGCATACCTCAATGCGCTGTCGGTGCTTGGACTGGATTTCGGGATTCTCGCGCCGGCCGCAACCGAGCGCGAGAAAGCCTACCGCAAGGGCTGGATTCCTGAACGCATCCGATTGGACGAGTACCCGCAGCTCAAGCAACTCGCTTGGCAAGTGCATGCCGATACCCTGACGCCGGCCGAGGCCTTGAGCATCTACACCCGCAACAAGCGCCACATCGACGAGCGCGCCATGGATGAGCGCGAGCGCGAGCTGGTGAAAGCACTTCACCTAACACTGGACAATCCGGACGGACCGCATGTTTGAGCGGCCGCACCACCAGCGAATTGCTCGCGTGCTGGAGGCCCTCAAGATGCCATCTCAAAGCGGCATGTCGCCAACGTCGGCTGTACATCTGAAGCTCGCCACTCGGCTGACGGGGGTGCCGGGTCCCGGGTGTCCGCCCTAGGGCAGAAACAGCGAGGTCGCGATCCGGCCACAGCCGACAGCAATCGCTGCACTCCGGTCGGAGGTGTTGGTAATGTCAGCTCAAGGCTGAATGCAGTCTTCGGATACAGCGGCATAATGCGTCCGCTTCCAGCCTATACCGGTCCGCGTTTGGCTGGCCTTTGTGCTTAGAGTCTAGTCGAGCAATCGCGTACTCCAGTCAACGGTGCGTCCAGAGTTGCTTCGTCCAGTGGATGCATCTCGCCAGCGGGACGGGTTTGCGATAAGTAGTACTCGTCGTTGTCGACAGCAACTACCAGAATCTCGCGCATCGTCTGCTTGTACACGGGAGAGGCTTGTTGGGTCTTAATGATCGCGCAATATGTGTCCTCGCCATTTGAACGCCGATTTAGCTTTGCCAACAGCGCCTCAAGATTCCTGCGACTCAGATAGAGTATTGAAACCTTGTCGGTACGGTCACTCATTTAGATCTCCAATCCTGTGGATTGTGCACTCGCTAGGGATCACTTAGAAGGACCGATATTCAGTTCCAACCTTAATATTTAGATGCAACGTTAGAAGTACTCTGGGTCGAAATCGACTTCGCGACCTACATCACCACAGGCAATGCATACCAACCTCTACCTCTTTCTCGATTTCGATGGCGTCCTTCATCCCGAAGGCGTTGGCCCCGAACTTGAATTCTGTCATCTTCAAGGTTTCGAGGAGCTTATGCGGCAATACCCTCAAGTGCTGATCGTCTTCTCCTCCTCATGGCGCCTACACGTGTCCTTTGAAAAGCTGATCACTTTCTTTTCCAGTGAGCTCCATGACCGAATTGTTGGTGCAACCCCGCACCTTCAGGAACTGGTGACAGAACAAGGGCATCGCCAAAGAGAATGTGAACAATGGCTAGCATCAAATGCGCCAGGCGCTCCCTGGCTGGCCGTGGATGATCGCGCAAGCTACTTTGACGCAGCCTGTCCTCAGTTGGTTCTATTGCCTCATATCCATGCTGGAGGTACTGGGTTAGAGGGCGAGGCCCTTGCCTTGCTTAGGCAGCGAATAGACCAGAATATCGAGCATCTGGTGAAGTCCTAGCTTGAGAAGCAAGGATGACTGCTTCAGGCTGTTTGCGGTCATTCGAGCTCCAAGGTTGACTGACTGCATCTATCAGTAGCAGCCGCTTAGCTGTGTCAGCGCGCTGCAGCGGTCTCAATAAGATGAAGTCCGACAGCAATGTCGGTCGCAACTAGAAGCCTCTTCGAACGATGATGTTCGATAAGAATACCCGTGCAATTGAGTTCATCTCCTTGCTGCAGCCAGATGGGAGAGCCACTCATGCCGGCCGGATCCGCGATGGCTTTGACGGTGCCGTCTGGAAAGTTCATGCAGTCGATATTCAGTGAAAAGACTAACTGCAGTTCCGGATGCGTTAGCAGTGCAGCACGTGCAGCGGCGGGTGCCAACGTGGTGCGAAAGCCGGAAAGAATAGTTTTTAGGCGATCCGACGAAGGGTCGGCCTTGCTCCGCGAAGCGGGGAATCCTGTCGCCAGATAGACGTGCTCAGAGACAGGTGGTCCCAGTGCCACTACTGCCTGGCTCGCACCTAAATTGATTGCCCGATCAATGTCGCGCGTCATGAGATCGCCTTTACCCCAGATTGAGCGCACGAACTGCGAAACTGTCTCACCGCGGCCCCACGCACAACGGGCAAGGAGCGACCCCAGGGCTTCTCCTGGGTACGGTTGTACTGGCGATGTGTTCGCTGGACTCATCCATCCCTCAGTGCAGTCGACGTTTCCCCAGCTTTTCACATACGTCTTTCAGTAGTTTGTATGTGATTCGCTCTTCTCCATCCTTGAGGGCGATCTCTGCTGCCGCTGTCACGATATCCCTGACACCGCCGATCGTGTTCTGGCAGTTCTGGAAAATTAGGAAGGCCATCTCTTCACCGGCCAACCTTGAAGGCTTAGGCAATGGGATCGTTGATTCAAAACTCGTCAGCAGCTGGAGAAACTCGAGGTTCGCATTCCAGCGAGGAAGTGCGATTTTCTGGAATCGAGTCACGAACTGCATGTCTGTGGCCAAGGCACGTGTGACGTCGATAGTTCCTGCCACCACCAGGCTCAACTGGCGTACGTTTACGAACCGCTTGATGCAGCTCATGTATTCCTTTTGTTGCTTCGAGGTACCGTTCAGCATGGCATGAAACTCATCGACAACCAATAGCTTGGCTCGTCGATTGACCAACTCTTCATCTGCCATAACCTGTAGGCGCTCACGCTTTGCATCAGCTCGATGCGTCACTGACAGCGATGTGAGCATGGCGCTATAAAACCGTCCTTCATCCGGCTCTGGTGGCGCCTCCATCCAGACCACGGGAGAGTATGGATACCCCGCCGCATCCAACGTCGTCGGGTTGCGTCTCATGAACTCCATGGTCAGTGTTGTTTTTCCATTGTTGCTGTCAGCGATCAAGGCTCGGCATGGCGGCCGCGTCGTCAATGGATAGTTCACAAGATCTTGCAGCTCTCGAAGAGAGTTCTCGGCTGCGGGATACTCGAAGTAGTGCAGCTGCCTTACATGATGTAGCCGCTCGTCAAGCGGCGCTTGCAGCAATGCCGTCGCTGCACTGTTCAGATGTGCGTACTGGCTCATTTGCTGCGGACTGGAAAGCCAGTCAGGGACTTCTTGGAAAGCGCAGCAAACGGATTATCTGAGCGGCCTTCAGTGTCAGACTGTGGCCTCATTCTTGATTCGATTTCGCTGGCATCTGTTGCCCGTGGTTTATCGGGGTAGCTTGCCTTCTGCTGTGACCGGCGTGCTTTCTGCGTTGTCTTCACTGCCTCCTGCTCTCGCTCCTTACTGCGACGTCGATATCCCCGCTTTGCTTCTTTGTCTTCCATTTCGAGGCCGGCCTTGTGCTTGAGCTTCTCTGCGTCAAGATGCTCGTCGTACCCGACGCCATCGTCATCAGCCTCGTCAGCCGGGAACTTCGGTATTTCGTAGTACTGCTTGGTTTCCGGGTCTAGAAACCAAATCTTGTTGCGAATCTGTGGGTGATGGCGGATCTCAAACTTGCGTTTCTCTGTCGGATGCTCCGGATCAGTCGCATTGATCCAGTGATTCAAGTTCTCGCTGTAGTAATCACTCCGCCCCCAACGAATTCCTGTGTTCTGCACGACGCGCGTATCGCCAGGCATGAAATCCAGCTTGAGTCGCTCTGGATCGGTAGGTAAAACCGGCAAGCCTATTCCTGGCTTGTCTTCTCCCCCCATGACACCCTGCTCCCATGCTCTGATCGGTGGCTTGCCAAGTGCTGAATGCTTGGTCTGGTGGTAGTGGTTGACGATCCAATCAGCGATCTCAATCTCTAACTCTCTTAGCGTGTAGGCTGACTTCTTTTTGGAGTCGTAGGTTTCCCGTTGCTTGATATTTGAGAACGTAGTTCCAGGCTTGCGATGAAGCATATGGTTGACGTTGCCCACCATACGTTCAATATGCCCTCCATACTCCGGCGTCTTCACTGGCCGCAGTTGCAAGTCGATACGGTACTCTCTGCCGGCTTTTTCTAGTGTCTTGCCCTTGAATTCGCGAGCGTTATCGCAGTGAAGCCGGCGTGGAATTCCACATACTGGCCAGTTCCCTGTTAGACCGAGCGAGCCAAGATAGTCATTTTTCGGCAAGATGCCCATGGCAATTGCCATTCCCGCGGCAACGGACGAGGGGCGGCTCATGCTCAAATAAAAACCGACAATCACCCGAGTTTCGACGTCGATGACCAGTGTCAACCAAGGCCGCCCCCAGGGCTTACGCGTTCCAGCGAATACAACCAATATATCGAGCGGCGTGTGATCCATCTGGACGATTGAGAGAGGACCACTCGTTTTCGGAAATTCACCTGGAACCGGCAGATTTGCATCTGCTTCTTTTTTGTGACCTCGACGTCGCAAGACTACGTTTCGAGGGAGTGAGGTAATGCGATTTCGAATCGTGTTGTCGTGTGGAACGGGCAACCCCTCTGCCTCGCACCGTTCCTTGACGTCACCAATTACATCTATCTGCTTCTTTTTTTGTGAGTTCAGATAGACCTCTTCGACGATCTCCTCAATGATTTCTTCGACCCTAGGCTTTAAGCGATATCCCCCTTTGGGTCCCCGCTTGCCAGGGATGAGCCCTGCCAATCCGGCCCCATCGAAGCCACCAATCAGCTTGTAGACGGTACCTACGCTCTTGCCTAGTTTTTTGGCAGCCTGTTCGACCGACTGTCGCGTTCTTCCATGCGGATCCAGAACCGGCTCGAGAACGCTGTAGATTTTTTGAGCACGCTCTTGTTCTTCCTTGGTGAACGTTTCCAACTCCGGAACTGTGGAGATTGTCGGACCGTCTTCGGCGTTGGCTATAGCAGGGTCGTACGCTGACAACTGATGCACATACGCACTCTCTACTTGATGTGTGTCGAGGTTCTCAACCAGCACGCGCTCGGGAGTCGAGATTCGTTTCACCCGGTGCGGCGCTCCGCGGAAGCTCAGGATTACGCCTGGCTTGATGACTAGGAACCTTCCCAGATCGCTAGATGTTTGCTGCATAAAGCACCGGTTCCTCATGCCAGATTTCAGACGACATTGTTAGCTTTGACATCAGATCGGCGCCAATGGAACGATTGGCAATCAACCGCCACAGCACGCCAACTGCCTCCATGCGCCGCTGCATGTCCTGAAACGTCTCTGCCAACAATTCTGCTGGTGTTGCCACCCCAAGCTGCTCTATAGCCGCCAACAGCATTGCGCTGTGGACACCTGTGTCCGGGTAGGTTCGGAACCCCCGCAAGAATTTGACGTTCTCTAGAAATGGGGTTCGGATGAACGTATCTGTGACAACCCGAAATCTCCATCGCCGCGACCTGCAAAGTAACTTTGCAGCGGCAAACCCATAGGCCAGTTCCTGCTTTTTTTCCTCAAGCTCGTCACGGAACTTCACCTCGTAAAGGATTGGCTGCCAAGATGTTTTTTGATGAGAGTTTCTAAATTTGACAAGAAAGTCGGGTGTATACCGTCTGACACCCGACTCCCCGGCGACTTTGTATTTGATAGTCAGAGGCTGCGCACCAATAGCCCCGACACGGGAATTGAAGTCGAGGAGTTCAGCGAAGTCTTTTTCGAGCGCGCTTTCGCACTCGATCGATTTCCCAGCCAGTGTTACGACCCTGGCCGTCAGGCTTCGGTAGTTAGAAAGAACCTTGCGAACCCCTTTTTCGGATTCAGTCACGTTAATTAGCGTTATTTCAGAATCAGTCACGTAAATTGATGTGCTTATTTCGATCAATAAATAGTCTACCGGCACATTTCTAGAGCGCAAGTGATGGTGACCAGTTCAGAAAATTAGAGTGATTGACAGCGGATCCCCTCCACGTCCCGGTGAAATCTCGCTGGCGCACCACGGCGTGCTGTTTCTGGATGAACTCCCCGAATTTCCTCGCGCGGCCCTTGAGGCCCTGCGCGAACCGCTGGAAACCGGCAGCATCACCATCTCCAGAGCGGCACGGCGCGCCGAGTTCCCCGCCCGCTTTCAGCTGATTGGCGCCATGAACCCCTGCCCCTGTGGCTACCTGGGCTCCACCACCCACAGTTGCCGTTGCACACCCGACCAGGTGCACCGCTACCAGAGCAAACTCAGTGGCCCGCTGATGGACCGCATTGACCTGCATGTGGAGGTGCCCGCCCTGCCCGCCACGGAGTTGCTGGCCGCGCCCGGTGGGGAATCCACTGACAGCATCCGCCAGCGCTGCCACACTGCAAGAGCGCGGGCCACAGCCCGCCAGGGCAAAACCAACCAGGCACTGGCCGGCCAGGAAATTGACACCCACGCCCTGCTCGACCCGGCAGCACTCAAATTCCTGCAGTCAGCTGCCGCGCAGCTGGGCTGGTCAGCCCGCGGTACCCACCGGGCACTCAAGATTGCCCGCACCATTGCCGACCTGGCTGGGTCGGACCACACGCAACTGGCCCATGTGGCCGAAGCCATGCAATACCGCCGCGTTCTGCGCCACAACCTCTAGAGTGCTACTGTTTTAATAGCTGATTATTCAAACTCAGCGAGGACTACAGCCACTTTTCTTATAAATCCTTGAGAGAAACACCCATCTGGCGCAAGTAGGTCTGCACTTCGCGGCTGATCGGGCCTGCGGCGCGCGCCTTCTCGGCCATCTCGGCTGCACTGGTGGTTTGTCCCAGCGCCGCCAGCGATACCGCCGCGCCCAGCAGCCAGCGTTGCTCGTTCGGACGCGATTGCAGCGCCGTCATATAGGCATGCACGCTGTCCTGGTGGCGGCCCAGGCGCTGCGCTGCATTGGCCCGTAGCGCCCACATCTCGGGCTCGCTGCGCAGCACGGGCTCTAGACGGGTCAGGGTGTCCCATACGGCGCCGGGCCGGCCTTCGGCGAGCTGCATGCGACCGAACTCGC
Source organism: Burkholderiales bacterium (assembly GCA_028868305.1). GTDB lineage: Bacteria > Pseudomonadota > Gammaproteobacteria > Burkholderiales > Burkholderiaceae_C > Allorhodoferax. The sequence goes on from JAGWUS010000011.1 coordinate 14,824, forward strand.
GCACCAGCAGCACCAGCGTCTGCGTGCTTCCCGCGCTGGGTGGCGCCTGCGCTGCCCGCTCGGTCGAAACAATTGCCTGCTGCAGCAAGTCCACTGCGGGGTCCCGCGAGCCGGCGTTCCACAGGGCCTGCGCTTGTGCCAGTGCATCACGCGCTGCCTGCTGCTGTTTCTGGGCCAGCTCGGCCGCGGTGAGTGCAGGTGGTGGCAGGGGAGAAACCGTGGGCGATGGGGCTGCGACCGTTATGGTCTGGGCTGGCGGCTTGGCAACCACTGACGTCGAATCAACGGGAACCGGTGCGGGCACAGATGGCTGGGATGCCGCCGGCTTCAGATCCCTGGGCAGTACCAGCGTGGACTCAAATCGGCTGGCGGCCGCCGTTCGCACAGAGGATGGTGCTGGCGCTGCAGGCGGCTCGGTTGCCTTCACAGCACCCTGTGCCATAGGCACGGCCACTGCCGGCACCGGCGATGTTGCCCGGGGTGCTGGTGCGGCAGGCGCCAGCCCCGAAGGATCGGTTTTCGCCAGCAGTAGTCCCAGTCTGCCCGTTTGCCACAGCGCCGCCCCACCCGCCAGCAGGCCCAACGCCAGTGCAAAGCCGCCCAACACGCCCCAACGCACCGGCGTCGGGGGAGCCACGCGCACTGACACTGCCGGCGCCGTCACGCTGGTGGTGCCGCTGCGCAGCCGCTGATCAGCAGCCGTCGGCGCTGCAGTGCCTGCGCCCTGCCGCTGATCCAGATCGCGCAGCACTTTGTTAATCACACTCATGACGATTCCTCTTTGCGGACGGGCGCCGGACGCAGGTCCAGCGCCGGACGCAGCCACAACCACCAGGGAGGCCGCGCCACCACGCCCGGGGTGTCTCTGGCGGCCAGGTGCACATGGTCCACAGTCACGCGTTGGGTGTCTTCACCGAAGGCCAGCAGCAGGCATTTGTTGGCCATCACATTGATCAGCCGCGGCACACCGCCGCTGTAATGGGCTATAGCCAGTGCCGCCCGCGGTTTGAAAATGCGGGTATCCACCGTGCTGTCGATGGCGGCCCGGGCAATGCGATGTTCCAGGTAGGAGGGCACCCGTCTAGGCAACATGGGGCCCAGGTATTCGCTAAAGGTGATGCGCTGCAACAACTGGCGGATTTCGGGACGGGCCAGTTTGTCGTCCAGATCGGGCTGACCCAGCAGCACGAGTTGCAGCAGCTTGCGCTTTTCGGTTTCCAGGTTGGACAGCAGCCGCAGGCTCTCCACCGTGCGCACGGGAATGGCTTGCGCCTCGTCAACGCACACCAGCACCCTTCGACCAGCGTTGGCATGCTCCAGCAAACAGGTGTGCAGCGCCCCCATGATCTGGTGCCGGCTGACGTTAGGCGCAATGGCCAAACCCAGTTCAGCGGCCAGCGCCAGCAGCAGGTCTTCTGGGCCCATGTCCGGATTGGGAATGTAGGCGGTGACGAATTCCTGGTGCAGGGTTTTGAGCAGTTGGCGGCACAGCACCGTCTTGCCACACCCCAGTTCCCCCACCACCTTGACAAAACCTTCGCCACTACGCAGGGCAATCAGCAGCATGTTGAGGGACGCCTGCGCACCCTCGTGGGGATAAAAGAAGTCCGTGTCCGGTGTGATGGAAAACGGGGCTTCCCTGAGAGAAAAATGCCCCAGATACATCACTTGGCCGTCACTGCGCCGGGTGAACCGCCTGCGGCACCGCCAACACTGCCGTCGATCTGGATCACCCGGGCGCGGGCGGTATCCATGTCGTCAATCGCAGCACGGGTGCGCTGGTTCAGAGCTTGCCAATCAGCCGTGGTGCGGATGATGGTGGGCTTGATCAGCACGATCACTTCCTTCTTGCGCCCCGTGACTGCCTTGTTGCCAAACAGCGCCGAGAAGATGCCCATGCTGGTGGTGCCAGGCAGGCCGGAGGCGGTACGACTGGACTCCATCTGCATCAGTCCGCCAATGGCGACGATGGAGCCATCCTGGATGCGCACCAGCGTATCGGTCTCGTTGACACTGCTGGACGCAACTGGCAAGCGGTAGTTGCCCACGCTGCCCAGATCGATCTGCTTGGTCTTTTCCGTCACGCTGGTGAGCGACGGATGCACATGCAGGGTCACGCTGGTGCCGTCATCCACCTGCGGTGTGACGTCCAGCGAAATGCCCGAAAAAAACTGGGAAAGCGACACCGTTGGCATGGTAGTGCTAGTACCCGTCGTGCTGGAAGTTCCAGTTGTGGCGGTTCCTCCCGACACATTGGTCACGAAAAATTCGTCCGTGCCCACCTTGAGCACCGCCTTCTGGTTGTTGAGCGTGGCAACGCGCGGGCTTGACAGTGTCTGCACGTCACCCTGCGTTTCCAGAAAGCCCAGCACCGCAGCGAAGTTGGTCGTACTCAGGGCCAGGCCGAACAGGCCACCGCCCGCAGCCACGGACGGTATGGCAACTGCGCCAGGTATGGCCACACCGGTTTGCAGGGCCGCCTCGGTATTGGCCACGCCGCTGCCCAGCACACCTGTGAGAACGCGGCTGGTGCCATCCGAGCCAAAGGCTGCCCAGTTCACGCCACTCTGGTAACCATCACGCAACTCCACCTCGACCACCTTGGCTTCCAGCATGACCTGGCGTTCCACCGCAATCTGGGCTGCCTTGAGAAATTTTTCCACCTGGCGGAGCTCGTCTGGCATGGCGCGAACCGCCATGATGCCGGCCTGCGGGCTGGTGATAACGCTGCGGCCCTCGCCGTTGCTGACCATGCCCTTGACAGCACCTGCCAGCTCGGCCCAGAAATCGGTCTTGGAGTATGTGGTTACACGGCTGCTCTCGGGCTGCTGGACGGCGGCGCCCGCTGCACCATTGGCACCCGTCGTAGAACCGCCGTTGCTGACCTGCCCGCCTCCCGACGACACGCGGGTCTCGCTGTTGCCTGTACGCTGCGCCTGGGGGTAGTTAACAGTAAACACCCGGGTCTGCAGGGTGGGGGCATAAATGGTGATACGCCGGCCTTCGATCTTGAAGTCGTAGCCATACACATCACGGATGGATTCCAGCGCCTCGGACACTGTGACTCCACGCAAAGTGACTGACAGCGTGCCTTTGACATCCGGATGCATCAGCATGCTGTAGCGGGTGTCGGCTACGATCGCCAGAAACACATCCCGCGCCTGGGCGTTGTTCACCAGCAGGTCGATGCGTGGCTCATGAGGCAGAGGCAATGCCGGGGCAGCCGGCTCGGCCAACGCATCACTGACCCGCGCCGGCACCGCCGCTGGCCTGGTGGCCGGTGCGGCGGGAGCCGCCGGGGGCAACTCGGCACGAATGGCGGAACTTACGTCGGGGGTGCGCAAGGGGCGATCCAGGGAACACCCCCCCAGTGTTGCGAGCGCCAGCGCAAGGCAGCTCAGGGCCGTTGTACGGCGTGGGGCCAGAGGGGTGATTAAAGAGTACGGCATGGTGCAAGACCTCACGGTTGGGCGCCTGCGCACGGAACGGCTTTGGGCGAGGTGGAACTGGATGATAAAGACGGTCTTACCGGTTTTTTTAGTACGGCAGCACAGTCGACAGCAGGTCGGGACTCGCGGCGCTGTATGCCCGCGAAGCGGGGAAACTTGCGCAACTCCGTGCCCTGACGCAGCCAGACTTCGGTTTCAGAGATGCGCTCGATGCGGAACTTGCCCAGCATCTGGCCCACGCCATACAGTCGGGTGCCATGCACCAGCAGAGGTTTGCCACCACGGACCACGACAGCCACACCTTCCTCACTGAAGGGCACCTCGGACAGGGGCGCACCATCGGGACCGGCTACTGCACTGGGTGGTGGCTGGGTTGGATCGCGCAGGGCCTGCGCCGGCACAGCAATGCACAAGCCGGCGCCAGCCAGCAGGACCGCCACGCGCATCCAAAGATTGCGATTCATGGCTGCACCCCCAGCACATGGACTTGGAGGGTGAGTTCTGGAGGCTGCTGTTCGCCCTTGAGGGTGAGCGTGCCCCAGCGCAGCGCGGGCATGGCCGACTCCAGGCTTTTGACATAGCGCACCAGCTCCGGATAACTACCCGCAACGCGCAGCTCCAGCCCGCGCTTGCTCATACCGGCCGGCAGCACGGCAGACGCACTGCCTGTGGCGGCCTCGGGTTTCAGTGTGGTCAGACCCAGCAGGGTCAATCCCGCCTGGCGGCGCAACAGTTGCACCAGCACCTGTTCGAGTTCTGGACCATTCTGAACCAGCGGTACCAGGGTCTTGATGTCGGCATTCAGGGCATCCAGACGGGCATCGGAAGCGGCGATCTCGGCACGCAACGCCACGCTGGGATCCTCCGACCGGGCAATCGATTTGAGCTCGACACGCAGGCGTTCTAGCTCGGCTCTTTGTGAAGCAAAACGCTGCGTGAGCAGCTTGTATTGCGTTTGCACGGGCGAAAGCCACAGCGTATCAGCCAGCGCCAGCGTGCATGCAATCAGCGAGATGAACAGAAACACCCGCTCGCGCAGGCTCAGTGCGTCAATACGTTCCAGGAGCCGTATCCACTGCTGCTTCATGGCTGGGTCCCCGCTGTCTTACCCGCAGGCTCCAGATTGACCAGACTGAAAGACCAGATCGCACGCGGAGACCGGCCCGTCTGCGCTGCGGCATTGTTGGCGCTGGCGGGCACAGAGACCTTGGCTACCGCCGTGTTCTCCACCGTCACGGTACTGAGCTTGAGATCGCGCATCAGCGGGCTGGCCCCCAGCTTAGCCACCCATTCATTCAGTGCAGCGGGCTCCAGCGTGAAACCTGCCACCTCAAAACGGGCGGTGTCCACCTTAACTGAAGTTACCCATATGGGAGCGGGAATGCTTCGCGCTACCAATAGCAGGCGGTCAGAGTGGCCTTCACCGGTTTTGAACATGCCTTGCTGTACTTCCAGCAACACTTTTTCGCGCTGAAGCACCGCGGTGCGGCGCTCCTGCGCCAGTTGCACCAGGGCAGGGTCTATCGGCGCTGCATTGGCCCGGCTTTGCAATATGGCGGTTTGCAGGGCCTTGATTTCATCGGACTGTGCTTCCAGCGTCTGGCGGTACCCCTCCGCCGAACGCCCGATGCTGCCAACACCCATGGCGCCCAGGACTCCGCCCACGACCAGGAAAACGCCCAGCGCAGGCAGCATGGTGCGCGCAGTGAACCGCTGCCTTTGCGTCTTGACAATTCCGGTACAGAGATTGATTTGCTGGGCCATGGCCGTCCGTCAGTCGCGTAAAAAAGCGCCCAGCAGGGGCAGGCAATAGGCCCGGTCCTGGGGCAGGCCCTGCACGCCCGGGAAGAGCGCATCCACCGAGATCACCGTTACCGTCTGGCCGGTTTCACGTGCCAGCCAGTTGGCCAGTTCGGCAGACCGCTCGCCGGCGTAAACGCGCAGACCATTCAAGGGCTTGCCGGACCAAGTGCGGTCCCACAGGTCCAGTGAACGCTGAATTTCCACCACCAGGCGCTGCACTCGGTCAGCGTCATTGCCAGCCAGTGATGCACCCGACTGGTACTCTATGCCCAGACCCGTACTATCCGGGCTGTAATCGGGCACGTACTCGCTCACCGGTGTGAAAGCCTCCGCGGCAACGGCCTCACCTCCCTGCCCCCAGGTCATGGACATGAAACCCGCCGGCAAATCGAGCCTGCGGGTGTAGTACAACTCCCCTTTGGCGCTAATAGTCAGCACGGCCTGGCGTTCATCGGTGACGAGCAAAACCGCTTCGGCACGCTCGGCCATGCCAGCACGTTGCGCCAGCGCACTTTGCAGGTTGCGCTGGGCCATTTCCTGGATATCGATCACCGTCACGGGCCACTGCATAGCGTCCGCCAGGGCCATGACTTCGCGCACCACCGCATTGGCTGCGGTGACCACAAACATCTGGCCCGAGGACTTGTCATGCCCATCGCCGACATACACCACGTCCAACGTGATGTCGTCAATGTGGATGTCCACCATTTCGCGGATCTGGTAGCGGGCGGCAGACCGCATTTCTTCTGGCGCTACGGCGGGCGCCGCTGTTTGCAGCACCTGGCACTGCTCGGGCCGCAGCATAACGCTGGCATTGAGCCCGCCCAAACCTTGGGCCTTGAGACGATCGATAAACTCATCACGCGTGTCCGTGCCCTGACGCTCCACACCCACCTGGCCAACTTCGATCTGCCCGCCAGAAACCATCCTGGCCCGGACATAGGCAAGGGTCTGGCCCGACCAGGACACAACCAGCTGATCCTGCGAACTGACACGGCTCCAGGGCCACCGCATGGCTAGCGCGCCTCCCGCGAGGAATGGGTGGTGGTGACGGCCGGAACTTGGTTCATGGAGTCGAACAGGAAGCCTCTTGATTTTGCTCTCATTTTAATAGCTTATCGTGCACGGTGGGTAAAGGCTGGGTCAATAATTTTCACGTCGATAAATCAGGGGACTCTTGTAAATGCCGAAATTGGCACGTGCCACCGGATTGCCTGTAGCGCCCGTCCAGGGGAATCTGAGCCATGGCGCGCCTACAGACGTTGCGGTGGCGCCAGGTGCACCGGTTGCAGTGCATTGCTTGCCTGCGGCTGTTCCATCCAGATTCACAGAAACACACAAGTTCCCACTTGATGTGGGCTTGCCCAGCGTAACGATCCATGGTGACACAAAAGGACCAACCCCCGTGGCAGTCACCGACAGTGCCGTTATGCAGGACGCCACAGGCGCCGTGCAAGCTGATGCCGTGGTCGTGAAGGCAAAGTTTCCAGAGATCAGGCGGGTGCAGGTATCGACATAGCTGCCGGTTGCTACTCGCCAGCCCGGTGAGGTCGCCGTGTCGTAGTACTCAACTCGGGTCGTCAGCGGTAACGCAAGCTGTTCGGACCCATATGCATTCGGTAACACCAGCCTTCCGCTGACAATCGTCGCGGTGGCTTCACTTCCGACGCTGGAATCAATTCCATCTGCACCCACAGGCTCCGCTGCCCGCAATTTGATAGCCAACGGAACTGTTGCATAGCTTGCAAAAGTGTAGGTTGGCGATGCATTGCCGACGCCAGCGGAGAAACTGGCCGCGCCCACCACATTGCCGGAGAGCAGGCCCAAGGCAGATGCATTGGCATCACTCAGCGTGACCTGCCGTGCGTAGGCGCCGGTGTAATTCGGTGTAACCGCTGTTCCGGAGCCGTCCATGGCACCTACAGCTACCACCGTGATAGGTTGCCCCGAGTAAGTGAAAGTGCCGCAGCCTTGTGTGGTCAACACGGTGTTGAAGTTCCTGGGTGAAAAACGCCCCAGGATTGCGCTTTGTCCCGTAATCGCCTGCGCAAAGTAGGTGCCTGCCGCAGATATTCTCAAAACACCGGACTGGCTCCAGGTCTGGGACGCAGTGGTGTTGGATCCAGCCGCCAATGTGATGGCTGTAATGCCCAGTGCGCCAGTACTGCCACCTACAGGGCCGGCGAGGCCCGGACTCAGCGTCACGGCGCCGCTGTAACTGGGCGCCACCGGGTTGTCGGTCAAATCGGTGTCGCCGTCTACCGTCCAAAGAGCAGCAGTCACCGTGGTTCCAAAACCGGCACCGGCACCACCCAATCGGGTGGAAGGACCGGCAACCGCGTCACAACCAGCGCTGGGTGACGCCGCACAGGCAGTCTGCACTGCATTGCCGGCTTTGACGCTATTGGCCGACACGCCAAATCCAACGGGCACGGAAGTCACTGTTGAATTTCCCGTAAGCGTCAACGCAGGAGACGTCGATGTTGCCGCAGCGTCCAGCGTGGCATTGAAGGTGAACTGCCCCGTGTCCACATGCTTGAGCCATACGGTGGTGGTTGCTGTGTTGTCAAACGCCAGGCCTGTAACTGTATTGGAGCCAGGAATCGCTGTAGGCGTGTACACATAGCTGCCTGCCTGGACGTTTGCGGCCTGCGGAGCGCCCCCAACCGTCACCGATGCGGAGGTTGAAGTACTGGCAAAACTGCTCGGGTTCCCTGGCACGGACCACAGCTTAAGGCCGGTTGCAGCCAGATTCTGAATCGGCGCGCAGGCAGCGCCCGGGGTTGCGCCAGTCGCTTGTACGGCCTGCACTGTGACCGCCGTCGGCTTACCGCCGGTAACGATTCCTGAATTGGGCACAGTCAAGACCAATCCACCATTGGCAGACGTCCATTGACACGAACCCGCCACGCCATTGCACTTGGTCGCCCCCGGAATGACAACCGGTATGCCGTTCCCCGTGACACCGAGGGTGGTTATACCGCTAGCCGCATTAAAGGACTTGGTGGCACTGGACTGGCCATAGCCAATGGTGATGGTTGCCCCACCCGATGCTGGGTCCCAGAGTGTGGCCACGCCGGTTGACGACAGGGTTGCCTGCAATCCGCCGGTATACAGATTTCCGGCAGTACAGGCCGCGTCACCGCAGGCAACCACCTTCATGGTGGCCGCCGCGCAGGCGTTGCCCGACCAAGTGGCGGGTTGCAGCTCAAGGTGATCAATCTTGTAGGTGTTGCAGGCACGGGTCAGTGCGCTGATGCTGAGCACCTGCGCCTGAATCAGCTCCGAGTTGTAGAAACGCAATTCATCAATAGTTCCATTAGCGGAATTCACTGTGCCCTTGGTTCCGGTGAAGCCCGACGGGTTGTCGCCTGCATGCACATAATCCAGAGCCGTACTTAACGTGCCGGCGCTGGTGAAGGTGGCAGACGTTGCCGCACCACCGTTCACAAAGATCTGCAAATGGTCACTTCCCGCGGTAGGCAGTGCATTGAAGTTCCAGCTGATGGCAATATGTGTCCACGTGTTGGCAGCAATTGCCAGTGCCGAAGTTTCCACTGATCGCAGTGCGCCGGTACTGTCAGTCACTTCAAAAAACAGAGTTCCCGTTGCAGTCTTGGTCAGGTAAAACCATTGGCCCGACACGCTGCCGGCATCTATGATCTGCGCTGCGGGTGAGCCCACCCAGGCCTGAGCGGACTTGTACCAGAGCATCACGGTGCCCTGGCCCGTCATGTTGACACCTGCATCTGAAAACTTGACACCGGTCTTGATGGCATCGACGGCTCCCGCCGTCGTATTGGACGCAATGCTGGCCCCTCGGCATACCTTGCCGGACGACGTGGTCTGCGTGGACCCCAGCGCCGAACCCGGACGGAGATTGCCGTTGGAATCCTGCACCTGCCCGGCAGTCGAAGGACTCCAGGCACCCTCCTCAAAGCGGTACTCGGCCAGTGGGTTTGCCGAAGGAACATAGAAAAGAATGGCGGTTGGAGCCCCGGGCTCGGATGCTGCGCCAAATGTCAGCACCGTATAGTCGGCATTGGTCAACTGCCAGCCAATCTGCGCTTTGCCCGTACCGCCATGCACGATGGTCTTGTACTGGTAAACGAAACTTCCGTCTTCGTTAAGAATGATCTGAAATGTAAAAGAGCCACTGGTGTTGGAAGCAGTCACCCATTCAGGAACGTTTACCCAGCTCACAACAAACTGTCGATTGGGAGCGGCACCAATACTCGCGTAACTGATGTAGCAAGTCGCAATACTTGTGCAGGTCGTTTTCGACCCAGCCGATGGGTAGTTGGGCTTGTCCACCAGATTGGTGGGGTCCAAATCAACGCCAAACGCCTTCATGGTGTTATTCATGTTGGCATCAGGATAGGTATAGGTGTAAGTCTGTGGTGGTCCCACACTGGCAGTCCCAGCGCCGCAATTGGCATTGTTGAACTGTATGCGTCCGTTGGATTCAATCCGCAAACTGTTGTAACTGGTCACGCCATACACAAAATTCCAACCGATCGGAATGACATCGCTGATCGTGTCGTCCAGCGTCGGCGGCGCAGTCCCGCAGCTATTGAACTTGTAGGGCGCAGTGTTGTAACCCACTTTGGTGTGGGCTGACGGATCTATCCAGTTGTAGGTGGTCGTGGAATTGGTGTAGGTGGCCGCGTGGATTTCAGCACCAGCAAGCAAGCACCAGACAATAGCCAGCAGACATTGCAGCGCGCTTCTGAAACGCCGAACTCGGCTTGCGCCAAGTATTGAAATTCGGCAAGCAACATCCGTGGTGCACATTGTGCTTCTGGTCTCGCTCATGGCTATTTCTCCAGTGTCGCAGAGACACTGCGCTCAATATAGCTCACGGAACCCGCTGCCCCGGTGCTGGCTATTGCTGTCAGTTGAATGAGTTTTACCGACGCTGCCGCTTCGGCATAGGTAGCCAGATTGCAACTCACGGTCACGGTGAATTCGTCAACCGCAAAAGGCGTGGACGAAGGACAGGTCGACGACGCGTTGGCACTGGCAAGCCCCCATTCCAGACCCGCTCGCGCTGCCCAGTACGCTTTGGTTCCCTGCAAGTCCTGCGCAGAAGTGAGTTGCTGTGTATTGGAAAATGAGACCATGAATGCGCCCATCGCCGCCAGGATCACCACCAGAAAGATGGCGGCAACGGCAGCAAAACCATGTTGAATACGCCAGGCATTCATGGTGTGTTGTCCACGTGCACTTCGTGCTGCAAGGTGACTTTTTCAGCACCCGAACTGTCACTGCCAATGGTCAAGCGCATGCTGACCAGGGCATTGCGACTCAGAGCATTGCCCGCATCCGTTATGGTGAAACTGGTTGCGGCGCAGTCCACGTTGGTGGCGATTTTTGCGCCGTTAGCGGGGCAGCTGGCACTGGCTGTCAACGTGGCACTGGCTGTGCGGTACAGACTGTTACCACTACACACGTACGAAACCATTTTTTCCGTGGAGGGAACTACATGGAAGCGGTTGCTGGCCGATGGCAGCGAAAAAGTGGTTGCACCCATATTGATGGGCGTCTCCCCGCCGCTGACCGTGCCCACTGAAGTGACGACTCCGTAGTTATTACCCGCATACGCGTCTGAGCCCGTGATGCCCAGGTTGTAAACCACAACCAGGTCATTGGCGGCAATGGTCTGGTCAACGGGGCGAGAAGCGCCGGCGAAATTGGCGTAGTCACCCAGCATATTGAAGCTGGTGATGCTGGTGCCAAAAGTAAGTGCACCTGGACCTTCACTGCGATAGCGCCCGCCAGTTTTGGTAGGAATGAACTCCACGCAGGTGGTGCCACTGGTGCGGACACTGTTTGGCAACGCGCGCCGCAAATCACGTGCAATGCGACGCATAGTGGTGTCTGCCACATCGGTCAGCGCAGCACGTTGTGCGCCGGAAAAGTAGGCGTCGATTGGGTTCTTCATGAATACGACCACGATGCCGCCGATGACACCCATGATGACAATGACCATCACGAGCTCAATCAGCGTGAAGCCACCGCTGGCCTTTCGTGCGGAGCGATGCATCAGAGGCATTTCAGTAATTTGCCCGGTAACCCGTGACGCTGACCACGCCTTGCGGTCCCGTCACAGAAACAACGACCTTCTTGGCAGCAACCCCGTTCAAAGTGGTGGCTGTGACGGACACCGCAGGGGCAATGCTATAACTGCCCAAGCCTGCAATCGCATTCCCTGCGCCATCCACTATGGTGGCGGATGTGTAGTTGTTGTAATCGTCCACATCGTCAAACAATGCTCGGCTGGCACCGCTATACCCCCCCGTTGGATTGGCGTATTGCTGTTGAACAATCTCTTCCAGCAAGGATTCGGCGATGGCCAACGCCTGCTTTCTCACCAGCGGATCAGCGCTGGATTTGATACTGGTGGTGGAAACCGAAAGAATGCCCGCCAGCCCCGCCCCCACCACCACGATAAAGATGATGAGTTCAATCAGGGTGAAACCCTTCTGGCTACGGCTATTCATGCACATAGCCTGTTGCAGTTTCCACCGTAATCGATTGTGAAACACCACTGACCTGGATCGTCTGGGTTGCCTGCGCGTTGCCTGCTGCGGTGATGGGCTGTCCCAAACCATCAAAATTGAAACTGGTCGGCGGGCTGGAGAAGGTCACTCCTGAGCGTGCAGTGGCTATCGCAGGAGATTCACCCTTGGGGCCCTTCAGGGTGGCGGCCGCCGAACAGTTCGATGTGGCTGGTGCAGAAGCAATAGCCAATGCAACAGAGGACGACGTGAAGGTAACGCACACGGTGCGCCGCTGGGCGATGGCCGTCTTCTGCGCGTACCGGAGATAGGCCTGGGTTTCGTCATGAAAGCCACGGGCATAGTAGTCACCCGTGTTCAGAATGCGCGGAGCTGCAAAGACAGCCAGAACCCCCAGCATCACCACGACCATGATGAGTTCGATCAACGTAAAGCCCGCCTCAAAAGCAAAACGCGAGGGTTTCATGAAGAAAACCTCGCGTTGCATGGGGGTGCTCTCACAGGTTGTCAGCTACACCAGCGAACAACAACGTTTACGGCACTCACAACCAAATTATGGGTTACCCGCTGCGATGACTTCAAAGGTCACAGGCGTGGAAGGTGTGTAGCCAGAGAGCGCTAGCGTGCAAGTCATACTGGTTCCGTTCACGGCTGATCCTGTACCGGTCACGCTGTAGCCGGTGGGCCAAACCCCACCACTAAGGGCCTGCTTGATGGAGTCACAGCTAGCAACCACTTTGCATTTCAAGGGTTGGCTGGCAGCCGAAGCAATAGAGCACCCACCATAGTTAATAGCCGAAGCCGATGCAGCCGCACCCGCTACACCCTGCATGGAGGCAAGCTGTGCGTCCGACTTCAGATCCACAAACTTGGGGATCGCTACCGCAGCCAGCACGCCGAGGATCACGATGACCATCACCAATTCAATCAGGGTAAAACCGCGTTGTACTTGTTTCATGATTCTGCCTTTCAAAGCAATGTTGTAACAAAAACCAGATTACCGCGACCAACTACACGCGGTTGCGCTATAAATTCTAGAGCATATACATGCCGTTGTGCATCAACTTCTTCCAGCAAGTGGCTGAATCGATTCATTTTTTCTGCCTAATTGATCAATTCACCCTGCCACCGATAGGCGTGCAAGGGGGTGATGTGCAGTGGCCCCGGCGGGGCGCTGATAAGAAACCACACCATGGGCACATCCCCAGCACCATCCGTCGCGTAGGGGTACAGCGGGGCGTAGCCAATACAAGCACAATAGGCATCAAATACCCACTTGCCCGGTGATACTGCCTCGGGCTGAACATCACCCAGCACCCCGGCATAGTTGGCTGGGACATGGTCCAGCAACAGGAAAGGATTGCGTTGCGTGGTCGCAACACTTTGCCCCCCGGCTACCACTGCAGTGTGAAGATGATCGAGCACCAGGGCGGTACGCAGGGCGCCCAGTGTGGTCTTGATGGCCGCAAGTTCACCTTGCCCCTGCACCACCCGGAACCGATGGGCGAAGACGCCCATCAGGACGAGGATCACAATCACCAGCAGACTCCACTCCGCAGAGCGGCGAGTCAACCCTGGCATGGCTAACCGCCGCCGCGGCCCATGGCCGCCTGCCCCATGTTCCACAAGGGAAGAAAGACCCCCAGGGCCAACAGCAGCACCAGGACAGCGATCACTGCCAGCAAAATGGGTTCAATGGCGGCCGACAGGCCCTTGATGGAGTAATCGGTGTCACGCTCGTACATGGCGGCAATTTCAAACAACAGGTTGTCGAGTTCGCCGGTCTCTTCCCCCACATTGATCATTTGCAGCACCACCGGGGTGAACACACCTGTAGCGGCAGCACAGCGCGAGATGCTCTCGCCACGCTCAATACCATCGCGCATCTGCTCAATCCGGCTACCAATGAATGTGTTGTCCACGGTTTGCGCCACGACGGTAAGCGCCTGCACCAGGGGCACACCGCTCTGGCTGGACAGGGCAAAGCTGCGGGCAAAGCGCGCCAGGGTGGCCTTGAGCACAATGTCGCCCACGATAGGCAATTTGAGCTTGCGTGCGTCCCAGCGGTAGCGGCCCTCAGGGGTGCGCAGATAGCCCCGCACCAGCACCCAGGCCCCAATGCCCAAGGCCAGAAGCAGCGGCCACCAGGCAACCATCCAGTTGGAAAAACCAATCAAGCCACGGGTAATGAGTGGCAATTCGGCATTGAAGCCGGCAAACACTTTGGCGAAGACCGGAATGACAAAGATGTTGAGAATGACGATGGCAATCGCCATTGCCACCATCACGAAGATGGGGTAGCGCATGGCCTGCTTGATGCGCTCGCGCACATCACGCTCAAACTCCATATGTTCGGTCAAGCGCAAAAAGACCTCCGTCAAACGACCGGTCATTTCCCCAACACGAATCATGGAAATATAAAAACCACCGAACAGCGCAGCGTGCCGGGCCAGGGCGGCCGACAACTCACGCCCTTGGTCCAGGCTGGAGCGAATGTCCTTGAACAATTCGACCATGGCGGGTTTCGATGCAGACGCCTGAAGCCCCGCAAAGGCCCGCAATATGGGTACACCGGCTTTGTTCAAGGTGTACATCTGGCGCGAGAAGATCATCAAGTCTTCCTCGACCACGGGCTTTCTGTTCAGACGCGCCAGCAAGCCTTCGCTCGCCGAATCCTTGGACGCCTCGACCAGCGCAATGTGGACCGGGGCCACGCCAATTGACAGCAACTGGTCGGCCACGCCGCCTTCTGTCATGGCTTCAAGCTGACCAGTAACGGCTTCACCGCGGTTGTTGCGGCCCTTCCAGGTGTAGACAGCCATGCCGGCTTATTCCTGTTCGCCGTCGGTATCGACTTCAAAGCCGATGCGCATGGCCTCTGCCAGCGTGGTGCGTCCCGCACGCACAAGGCTAAGCGCATGGTGGGCCATGGTGTGCCCCTTCATGCGCTCGCGGGCCGTGCGCATGAAAGCCGCCGGGTTGGAGTGTGATGCCGCCTGCGTAAGGGTCGCATCCATCTCCAGCAACTCGTAAACCCCTTGCCGGCCGGAATAGCCGGTGCCATTGCAGGCTGAACAGCCCATGCCGCGCCTGGCAGTGACCGATTCGCCCGTGGCAATCATGTCGGTGAGCCAGGCCTGTTCCTGGGCATTGGGAGAATGAGGTGCAGAACAATCGGTGCAATTCAGCCGCACCAAACGCTGGGCAATCACCGCCTGCAGGGATGTGGACACCATGAACGGCGGCACACCCATATCCAGCAGCCGGAACGGTGTGCTCATGGCATCGCGCGTGTGCAGAGTCGACAGCACCAGGTGGCCGGTGATGGCGGCGCGCAAGCCAATTTCTGCGGTTTCGGAGTCGCGCATCTCACCCACCAGAATTACGTCCGGGTCCTGGCGCAGGCAGGATCGCAGCACTCTGGCAAAAGTCAGCTCGATCTTGTCATTCACCTGCACCTGGGTAATGCCGGGAAGGCGGTATTCCACCGGGTCTTCCACGGTGATGACTTTGAGCTCAGCGGCGTTGATTTCCGCCAGCGCAGCGTACAGCGTGGTGGTTTTTCCGGAGCCAGTGGGGCCGGTGACCAGCACCATGCCTGAATTGCGCTTCAAAACCTCCCTGAAACGCCTAAGCATGTCCTCCGGCATACCAATGTTGTCCAGGCGGCGCATTGCGGCGCCCTGGTTCAACAGACGCATGACCGCCGCTTCACCGTAGGTGGTGGGCAGAGTGGAAAGACGCACGTCGATGGTGTGCTCTTTCAAACGCACACTGAACCGGCCATCCTGCGGCAGGCGCTTCTCGGAAATATCCAGCCCTGCCATCAGCTTGAGTCGCTGCGCCAGTGCGCCGCCAATGCGCTTGTCTGCCTGGGTCTGGGTTTGCAATACGCCGTCGACCCGCACGCGGATCTGCAGGCTGTTTTCCTGGGGCTCGATATGCACATCGGACGCGCCGACCTGCATGGCATCTTCAAACAGAGACTGCAAAAGACGCACCACCGGCGCACCTTCAATGCCCACGCTAGCAGTAAGTTCACCAAAATCCACCGCGTCGCCCAGGTCTTTTTCCAGGGCGCGGGCAAGACCGCTGATTTCTTCGGTGCGGCGGTACAGCCTGTCAAACGCTGCGGCCAGCTGGCTCTCAGGCACTGCAGCGATACCAATATTGCGCTTGAGAATGCGGGTGAGCTCATCGTAGGCAAACAGATCCAGCGGATCGGCCAGCGCCACCAGCAGCAAATCGCCCTTGTCCTCCAACGCCAATGCCTTGAAGCGCCGTGCCGTGGATTCGGGCAGCAGCTTGACGACGTCAGTGCGAAACGGAAAGGTCTTGAGGTTGACAAAAGGAATGCGCAACTGGCGCGCCAGTCCGTTGGCCAGCAACTCTTCGGTGATGATGCCCGTCTCAATGAGCAGCCGGCCCATTTTTTTGCCGGTGGTGCGCTGCAACTCCAGTGTTTGCTGCAATTGTTCCTGCGAAATGAGCTTCTGCTGAACCAGCACATCGCCCAGACGCAACTTCTCCGGTCGGCCCGGTGCCGGGCGCGAGCCCTCTGGCGCGCTGGGCGCTGCAGTTGCCATGTTCATGCGCTATTCCTTTTGCGGGTTCGCAAAAATGATAGCACGTGGAGGCCATCAGACCGAGGTATGCACTCCGCCCGTGGTCTCTGTTTCGCCAGGTACAAGCACGGTCACCGAGTTGCCATCCACTCGCACTGCGCTACCCACCGGTAAAGCGCTGGAATGGTCGACACTGCGCAAGCTCCCGTCGGCCATGCGCACATCAATGCGATAACTGGTGTCCTGGCGCAGCTGTTTTTCCAGCATGTTTCCGGCCCAGGTGCCGCCCAACATGCCCAGAATAGTGGCCAGGTTCTTGCCGTCGCCGCTGCCAAACTGATTGGCCAGCCAGCCTCCCAGAACGGCACCGGCAGCGGCTCCAAGCCCCGAAGCACTGCCGCCACCATGCTGCACCGGAGTCACCACCTCGACCACACCACACTGGGCGCAGGCAGCCGCAGTGCTCTGAACACTGGCCACCAGTGCAGGGCCCCCTTGCCAACCGGGAGCCTCCGCCCAGGCTGCCGACTGCGCCAGGGCGCCGGCCAGCAGAACACCCGCGGCCATGGCACGCGGGCTTGACAGGAAAGGTTTGAAAACAGATTGCATGGTGCGGCCCGTTGTAAACATGCAGATGCAACGCGCCACCCCTGCAACTGGCGGACAGCCTACAAATTGGGAGCGAGGAGCCGCTGCAATTCCGTCTGGTTCATCTGGCGGCGTCGGGCCAGGTCCTGCACCTGGTCTTCGCCAATCTTGCCAACGTTGAAATAGGTGGCATCCGGGTGGCCTATGTAGAAACCACTCACGCTGGCTGCGGGGGTCATAGCCAGACTTGTCGTCACCCCCATGCCTATTTCCGAGCAGTGCAGCAGGTCAAACATGTCTTTTTTGACGCTATGGTCCGGGCAGGCCGGGTAACCCGGTGCGGGGCGGATACCGTGGTACTTTTCACCAATCAGATCGTCGGCGCTCAGATTTTCCTGGCCGGCATAGCCCCACAGGTCGGTGCGCACACGCTGGTGCAGGCATTCAGCAAAGGCTTCGGCCAGGCGGTCGGCCAGCGCCTTGAGCATGATGGCGGAGTAATCGTCGTGGTCATCCAGGAAGTACTTTTCCTTCTTTTCCACGCCGATGCCCGCAGTGACCGCAAAGATACCGGCATAGTCTGCCTTGACCCCCTTGGGTGCAACGAAGTCCGCCAGGCAACGGCTGGGGCGCATGACACCGTCAATCTCCTGCTTTTCAGTCTGCTGGCGCAGGCCGTACCAGGTCATTGCCACTTCAGTGCGGCTCTCGTCGGTGTAGAACTCGATGTCGTCATCGTTCACGCTGTTGGCCGGGTACAGGCCAAGCACCGCGTTGGCCGTCAGCCAGCGGCCGTCGATCAGCCGCTGCAGCATGCGCTTGCCGTCTGAGAACACGCGCTGCGCCTCGGTGCCCACCACCTCGTCTTTCAGGATGGCGGGGAACGGCCCTGCCAAGTCCCAGGTCTGGAAAAACGGGGCCCAGTCGATGTACCTGGCCAGTTCGGTCAAGTCAAAGTTCTTGAATACACGGCGGCCGATGAACTTTGGCGCCGCCGGGTTGTACACAGCCCAGTCGACAGGGGTCTTATTGGCGCGGGCCTTGGCCAATGGCCACAAAGGCGTCTGCTTCTTGTTGGCATGCAAGGTGCGAACCTTGTCGTAGTCGGCGTTGATGTCGGCGATGTACCTGGCCGCGCCATCGCTCAGCAAACCTTGCGCCACGCTCACGCTGCGCGAAGCGTCGGGCACATAGACCACCGGGCCTTCGTAATTGGGCGCAATCTTCACCGCGGTATGCACGCGGCTGCAGGTAGCACCGCCAATCAGCAGCGGGGTCTTGCGGCTGCGGAAGTATTCGTCTTTCTGCATCTCCCCGGCTACGTACTGCATCTCTTCCAGGCTGGGCGTGATCAAGCCCGACAGGCCGATGATGTCCGCTCCCTCAGCTTTGGCACGGGCCAGAATCTCGTGGCAAGGCACCATCACGCCCATATTCACCACGTCAAAGTTATTGCACTGCAAAACCACGGTCACGATGTTCTTGCCAATGTCATGCACGTCGCCCTTAACGGTGGCGATGACGATCTTGCCCTTGGCCGTGGCCTCACCACCCGCCTGCACCATAGCGGCTTTCTCGGCCTCGATGTAGGGCAGCAGATGCGCCACTGCCTGTTTCATCACGCGGGCGCTCTTGACCACCTGCGGCAGGAACATCTTGCCCTGGCCAAACAGATCCCCCACGACGTTCATGCCGTCCATGAGCGGGCCTTCGATTACGTGTAGTGGACGCCCCCCCTTGGCCAGTACTTCGCGGTAGGCCTCTTCGGTATCGTGGGTGATGAAATCGGTGATGCCGTGCACCAGCGCGTGGCTCAGGCGTTGCCCCACCGACGCGGGGGCCTCGGCGGTGCCGCGCCATTCCAGCTTTTTGCTATCGTCCTTGGCTGCGCCTTTGGCGTTTTCGGCAATCTCGACCAGGCGTTCACCCGGGGAGACGTAAGGCTCCCCTTCGGGGATCCGTGCGCGACGATTCAACACCACGTCTTCCACCCGCTCACGCAGCTCGGGCTCCAGATCGTCGTAGACGCCGACCATGCCGGCGTTGACAATGCCCATGTCCATACCTGCTTGAATAGCGTGGTACAGGAACACGGTGTGGATGGCTTCGCGCACCGGGTCATTGCCGCGGAAACTGAAGGACACGTTGCTCACACCGCCCGACACCTTGGCACCCGGCAGGTTCTGCTTGATCCAGCGCGTGGCCTCGATGAAGTCCACCGCATAGTTGTTGTGCTCTTCGATGCCCGTGGCGATGGCGAAGATGTTGGGGTCAAAGATGATGTCTTCGGGCGGGAAGTCCACCTCATCCACCAGGATGCGGTAGGCCCGCTCACAGATCTCGATCTTGCGCTGGTAGGTGTCGGCCTGACCCTGCTCGTCAAAGGCCATGACCACCGCGGCGGCACCGTAGCGGCGCAGCAGTTTGGCCTGGTGCGTGAACTGCTTAACGCCCTCTTTCATGCTGATGGAATTGACAATACCCTTGCCCTGCACGCAGCGCAAGCCAGCCTCGATGACGCTCCATTTGGAACTGTCGATCATGATGGGCACGCGTGAGATATCGGGCTCGGAGGCGATCAAGTTCAGGAAACGCACCATGGCAGCCTGGCTGTCGAGCATGGCCTCGTCCATGTTGATGTCGATGATTTGCGCGCCGTTTTCCACCTGCTGTCGCGCTACCGCCAGCGCCTGCTCAAACTCGCCATTGAGGATCATGCGGGCGAACGCCTTGGACCCGGTGACGTTGGTGCGCTCACCGATATTGACGAACAGGGAACTGGAATCGATGGTGACCGGCTCCAGGCCGGACAGCATCATGGGGACAACGGACATACATCTCACCTGCATAAAAACAGCCTTCAGGTGAGCGTCGTTGCGGTCGGTTAGAACACGGTCCAAGCCTGACAGGACAATAAATGCCCGCTGCAACGCTCCTTGGATGGCCGTAATTTTAAGGGCGAATGGCGATGCACGTGCTACCGCGGTGCGTTACCATCCGAATCCATCCGCTTTTAGCTTTCATTGCGAGCCCACCATGACGCAACCCAAAACCGTAGTCAAAGACCAGTTGGACACCGAAGGTACCGGTGCAGAAAACGCGGCGCGCCTGCTGTGCGCGCCCGGTGGACTGATGAAGTTGACCCTGGAAGAGGCCCGTGTAGTGGTGCGCTATATGACACCCCGTTTCATTCCTGCCGGCACCACCTTCATCAGGGAAGGCGATGCTGGCGACGGCGGTTTCATGGCCCTGCTGATCCAGGGCGACGTGGTGGTGGAGCAGATTACCGTCAAGCGCACCGAACCCATTACCGTACGGGTGCTGGGCCCCGGCAGCCTGGTCGGCGAAATGGGACTGGTGGACAACGAGCCGCGCTCAGCTTCCTGCACTGCCAGTTCCAACGTCATGTGCGCCATCCTCACGCGGGATGCCATTGAGCACATGATCACCGAGGAACCACTCATGGCCGCCAAGCTGCTGCTGTCCATGTCCTCCCATATTGCTGAACGCCTGCGCAACACCTCGCGCCAGCTCAAGCTTTACGCCCGTCTGGCTTCAGCGATGCAGGAAGAGATTGAGCAGTTGACCCACATCTCGGAGAGCAAACTGGCCCCGATTACCAAGCCCCCGACTCAGGCCGCTTCTTTGTAAAAAAAGCGGCGCTGGACTGAGCGCGCCGCCAGGGGCGACACCGCCTGGCTGATGGCGTTGATGTGCTCCGGCGTGGTGCCGCAGCAACCACCCACGATATTGACCAGGCCTTCCTCGGCAAATTCACGCACCAGGCGGCTGGTGACGTCCGGTGTTTCATCAAAGCCGGTATCGCTCATGGGGTTGGGCAAGCCGGCATTGGGGTAGCAGCTGATAAAGGTATCCGGGGCAACCTTGTTCAGCTCCTGAATGTAGGGACGCATCAGCGCCGCGCCCAGCGCACAGTTCAGGCCAATGGCCAGCGGTTGGGCATGGCGCACGCTGTGCCAGAAGGCCGTGACTGTTTGCCCGCTCAAAATTCGGCCGGAGGCATCGGTCACCGTACCGCTGATGATGATGGGCAGACGCTCACCGCTGGCTTCAAAGTATTCGTCAATCGCAAACAGTGCGGCTTTGGCGTTGAGCGTGTCGAAAATGGTTTCCACCAGCAGTACATCCGCACCGCCTTCCACCAGGGCCTGGGTCTGGTCGTAGTAGGCAGCGCGTAACTCTTCAAAGGTGACATTGCGGGCACCGGGGTCGTTCACATCCGGGCTGATGCTGGCTGTTTTGGGGGTGGGGCCCAGGGCGCCGGCCACAAAGCGGGGTTTGTCTGGCGTGCTGTATTTGTCGCAGGCAGCACGGGCCAGTCTGGCGGATGCCAGGTTCATTTCAATGGCCAGATCGGCCATATCGTAGTCGGCCTGGGCCACGGTGGTGGCACCAAAGGTGTTGGTTTCAATCAGGTCAGCGCCAGCAGCCAGGTAGCGCTCATGGATATCGCTGATCACGTCGGGGCGCGTCAGACTGAGCAACTCGTTGTTGCCTTTGACGTCGCGGTGGAAATCCTTGAACCGCTCACCGCGATATTGCGCCTCACCCAGCTTGAAGCGCTGGATCATGGTACCCATAGCGCCGTCGAGGATGGCGATGCGTTTTTCCAGGATCTCGGGCAGCGCCTGCGCGCGGGTGTAGTGGCGTGGTTTCATGGGGTGTATTGTAGAAAGGCAGGACAATAGACCCTTCGGTGCGAATTGGATTATTGGTCAATTTGGCCTCTAGCCCCTATCCAATATGCACAAATGGCTCCTAATTTTATAGCAATTTTGTCTTCTCCCGCCCAGGTTCTCCATGAAGTTTTTGGCTACGAAAAGTTTCGTGGCCCGCAGCAGGCCATCGTCGACCATGTCGTGGCGGGCGGCGACGCGCTGGTGCTGATGCCCACTGGCGGCGGCAAGAGCCTGTGCTACCAGATTCCGGCCATTGTTCGCCAGCAGGCGGGCCAAGGCATCACCATCGTCGTGTCACCACTGATTGCTCTCATGCACGACCAGGTCGGTGCTCTGCATGAAGCGGGGGTCAGTGCTGCATTCCTCAACTCCACACTGAGCAGCGACGAGGCCTACCAGGTGGAGCAACGTCTGCTGCGCGGCGAGATCACCCTGCTGTATGCGGCGCCCGAGCGCATCACCACACCAAGGTTTCTGGCGCAGCTCGATTCGCTGTTCGAACGCGGACAGATCAGCCTGTTTGCCATTGACGAGGCCCATTGCGTCAGCCAGTGGGGCCACGACTTCCGCCCGGAATACCGCGCACTGACTGTGCTGCATGAGCGCTTCCCCGCTGTGCCGCGCATGGCGTTGACCGCCACCGCCGACGACCTGACCCGCGAAGACATCCTGGAACGCCTGCAATTGCAGAATGCGCGTGCCTTTGTCAGCAGTTTTGACCGCCCCAACATCCGCTACACCATCGTGGAAAAGCGCGACAGCACACTGCAACTGCTGCGCTTTATCGAACGCGAGCATGAAGGCGAGGCCGGCATTGTCTACTGCCAGAGCCGCCGCAAGGTGGAAGACATGGCGCAAACCCTGGTGGATGCGGGCATCAAGGCCATGCCTTACCACGCGGGCCTGGACCAGAAAGTGCGCCAGACCCACCAGGACCGGTTTTTGCGTGAAGAGGGCATGGTGATGGTGGCCACCATTGCGTTTGGCATGGGCATCGACAAACCCGATGTGCGCTTTGTGGCGCACCTGGACATGCCCAAGAACATCGAAGGCTACTACCAGGAAACCGGGCGCGCCGGGCGTGATGGCCTGGCGGCCGACGCCTGGATGGCGTATGGCTTACAGGACGTGGTGAACCAGCGCCGCATGATCGACGAGAGCCCGGCGGGCGAGGACTTCAAACAGGTGATGCGCGGCAAACTCGATGCCCTGCTGGGTTTGGCTGAGGCGACGGATTGCCGTCGGGTGCGGCTGCTAGGCTACTTTGGTGAAAAGAGCGAACCCTGCGGCAATTGCGACAACTGCCTGAACCCACCCGCGGTATGGGACGGTACCGATGCGGCGCGCAAGCTGCTCTCCACCATCTACCGTATCCAGCAAATGAGCGGCGTCAGCTTTGGCGCCGGCCACCTGATGGACATCGTGCGGGGCAAAACTACCGAGAAAGTCACCCAGTATGGGCATGAGACGCTGAGTACCTTCGGCATCGGTTCCAACTTCACCGAACTGCAGCTACGCGGGGTACTGCGCCAACTGATCGCCATGGGCGCGCTGGCGGTGCAAGGGGGGGAGTTCAATACCCTGCAACTCACGGCCGATTCGCGTGGGGTGCTGAAAGGGGAAGTGGCGGTGCAGCTGCGGGAATCGGTGTCGGTACCGGCTGAGCGCAAGTCCAAACGCAGTGCACGCTTGGGCGCCATGGTCAAAGCGCCGATTGCCCTGGACAGCGACGCTTTGATGCGCTATTCCGCCCTGAAAGCCTGGCGGGCCGAGGTGGCCAAGGAGCACAACCTGCCCGCCTACGTGATCTTTCACGACGCCACGCTGGCCGCCATTGCCCAAAAGGCACCCCGGTCAATGGACGACTTGCAGGGGATCAGCGGGATGGGAGCAAAGAAACTGGAAGCCTATGCGCAGGCAGTGCTGCGGGTGGTGGGGCAGGCTTAGGCAGCGACCCGCGCAGCGGCGGAGCGCGGGGGCATTACCTCCGGAAGCAGTTCTCGTACGACATGGCCGCACCGGTCATGGTGTTTTGCAGACGTGCGATGGCACGGGCATGGCGCTCGCGGGTGCTGGCATTGCTGCCAGCCTGCTTATGGCGTTGCACCAGGTTTTGCAGCTTGGACCGGCAAGCATCCAGTGCGCCGGCAAAATTCAGCGCGATATAGGCCGAGTGGTCCGCATGGGTCTGACGAAACTCGTCCGACCAGTAATTGAACAACTGCCACTTGTAAGTGCCCTTTTCGGGTACTTGAATCACGTCTTTGTGCATATAGTCAGTGCAAAGGTGGATCAATGGATGCATCTGGACGAACCGGCCTCATTTCCAACAACCTGGCGTTTTTTGCATCCGCCGGAGGATATGACGCGTCAGCATCGGTTACGGTTGACACTGGTCATCAAATATTACGGTTTGGTTACGGGAGTCCCCTTCAACCCTCCGGCGCAGCCGGCGCCACTACTGTTAAAAAACCCATGCCTTGGGCATCGCGGACCTCCGGTTTGATGCAGTGTTCCGCCTCCAACTGGTCCAGGTCCGCCAGACGCGTTGCCAGGGCCACAGAGTGCGCCTGCCTGTCGCCGGCACAGGCTTCGGTCACAAACAACGCCTCACGTTGCGTGCGTGTCAGGGGCTTGAACTGGATTTTGAAGGTGAAACGCCGCAATGCCCCCTGGACGATGCGGTCCATCAAGTTGGTCGTGCAGATGAAATTGCTGGCACACCTTCCAGCGTCTTGCGCACCAAGCCCTCGCGCGCGCCAGGCGGTGGCGATTTGAGCTCCAGGTGGTAGGCAAAACGCCGGCGGAAATCAGGTTTTCGACCAGCCCGATCCATTCCAGTCGGGAGTCCGCGCGCAGGGCTTCACCCAACTCCTGGGCGTCGACACCAGCAACTTCGGCCACGGCGGCAAACGCCTCAGGGCGTGGTTGACCTTGAAGTCGACCAGGATGCTGCGCATATCCCGCTGGTAGCGCACCAGCGTGCCGCACAGCAACAGTGCACATTCGGCCTTGTTTAGTTGCAGAAAACCAGCCAGTGCATTGATGTTTTTTCCACTGGGGTGGGCTACTTTTTGAGTGCATGGCTTAGCCATTCGGCCGTGACGGCCAGTACAGTGATCAGGTCCTTGGGCTGGTCCTTGGCGTAATCATCCCAAAAAAAAGAACAGCGTGGCCTCGTCCTGCGTTCCACGCCAGACCAAGTGCCTGCCCGCCAAACCCACAACCCCGCTGAAATCGCGGCGCACATTAAAAGCTGCCCCCTGGCGGGCAGCCAGCGTGAGTACAAAATGCGAGCACATCAGGTCCAGTACCGGCGCCTCCATCAGGCCCGGAGAGGAAATAGGGTACCCGCCGACGGGCTGGAACAGCGAACGCCTGGCCATTCAATGCCTGCGGCACAACGTTGTGCGGGTCCACCCTAACCCAGCTTCGCGCCGGATGGAAGTACCCGGCCCCATTTTTTATCTGAATCCCTTCACAATGCGGCCATGCTTGAATACAACGATATCGTCCATGCCGGACAACGGCTATCGGGCCACGTGCTCCACACACCCTGTGTCGCTTCGCAGACCCTGTCCGAGATCACCGGTGCACAGGTTTTCCTGAAGTTCGAAAACCTGCAGTTCACCGCATCTTTCAAGGAACGCGGCGCCTGCAATAAGCTCTCGCAGCTCACACCCGCGCAATCGGCGCGGGGGGTGATTGCCATGAGCGCCGGCAACCATGCCCAGGGTGTGGCCTACCACGCGCATCGCCTGGGTCTGCGGGCCGTGATTGTGATGCCGCGCTTCACGCCCGGCGTGAAGGTGGAACGCACCCGCGGCTTTGGCGCCGAAGTCATTCTCCATGGCGACTCGCTGGACGAGGCGCGCAGCCACGCCCAGGAACTTGCAGCAGCGCAACAACTCACCTTTGTGCACCCCTACGACGACGAAGCTATCGTGGCGGGCCAGGGTACCGTTGCCATGGAGATGCTGGAGCAGGTGCCGGACCTGGACACCCTGATCGTTGCGGTGGGCGGTGGCGGTTTGATTGCGGGCATGGCCACGGCGGCCCGGGCGTTGCGTCCGGCACTCGAAATCGTTGGTGTGCAGTCGGCAAGTTTTCCGGCGATGTACAACGCAGTCAAGGGCACGCACTACCCGCAAGGCACCAGCACCATTGCTGAAGGCATCGCGGTGGGTACCCCGGGGCGCATTACCCTGGAAATCATCAAATCCCGGGTCGATGACATGGTTCTGGTGGAAGATGGCGATATCGAGCAGGCCCTGGTGATGTTGATGGAGGTGGAAAAGACACTGGTCGAAGGTGCAGGGGCGGCTGGGCTTGCAGCGTTGCTGAAGTACCCTGAACGGTTCAGGGGCAAGCGCGTGGGTCTGGTCCTGTGTGGCGGCAATATTGACCCACTGTTGCTGGCCGCCATTATTCAGCGCGGCATGGTGCGCGCAGGCCGGCTTGCCCGCATACGGGTAAGCGCCCGCGACGTACCCGGTTCCCTGGCCCGGATCACGGCCACAGTGGCCGAAGCGGGCGCCAACATCGACGAGGTCCACCACCAGCGGGCATTCACCGCGTTGTCAGCCCAGAACGTCGAGATCGAGCTGGTGGTGCAAACCCGGGGACACGCCCATGTGACCGAGGTACTCGGTGTACTCAAGAGCACCGGGTTTGATGCCAAGCTGGTCTAGCAGCTAAAATCGTGCCCGATTACTCTCATACAACCTGAAGGAAACACCATGTCCGCCCCCGCACACCACACCGATGGCCACGAAGTTGATCCCGTTGAAGCGATCGTGCCGCTGATTCCCCTGGTGTTGCCTATCGTGGGCGGCGTGCTGATCTTCCTGCTGGCCTTCATCGCCGTATCGATGGCCTGAGGGCCTCACCGCAAAACATTCGGGTGTACTTGTTACCCGTGTTGCAACATGTGGTTGAGAGCCTTTGCACTTGCGTCATGCGCGTTGGGGTTCACGCCCATCGTCCCGGCAGCGCCAGCGGTGCACGGCATGGTTGCCAACGCAACATGCCCGGTAATCTTGCAAAAAACCTTTCCCCGCCTGCAAGACGAAACACCACAGAACCTTTGCCAGTACGCTGGCAAAGTGGTCATGGTGGTCAACACCGCCAGTTACTGCGGTTTCACCCGTCAGTATGAAGGGCTGGAAAAGCTCTACGCCAGGCACGTTTCGCAAGGCCTGGTTGTATTGGGCTTTCCCAGCAACGACTTTGGCCAGCAGGAACCCGGCGACAGCAAACAGATCGCCGACTTCTGCTTCAACACCTATGGTGTGAAATTTCCCATGTTCGGGAAATCCGTGGTCCAGGGCAGCCATGCCAACGCCCTGTACCGCGAACTGATACAGGCCACCGGCCAAGAACCGCGCTGGAACTTTCACAAGTACCTGATCGACCGCAAGGGCAAGGTACTGGCCAGTTATCCCAGCGAAACCGCACCAGAGGATCCCCGACTGGTCGCCGACATCAAGCGGGCACTCGCTGTGCCCTGACCCTACTTCCCCACCAGCAGCGCCCAAGACAACGCATAACGTCATGCGATTTTTGCATATCTTTTGCCTGTAATCGCTTTGTAACTTGGGTACCAGTTCTTAAAATTGGCACCCCAGCCGTTTGGGCAGCCCGATTCAGCCAGCTTTCGAAGGTGTTTATCCAAAGTGTGTGGCGCGCTTTGGATAGACGATTTTCAAACTTAGGAGCTTTCCCATGAACTCACCGGTAATGCAGGGCCTGACTATCAACGCGCCCAGCTACGTCAAAAACGCCAAGCTGATGGCCTGGGTGGCCGAAATGGCTGCACTCACCAAGCCCGCCTCCATCTACTGGTGCGACGGCTCCGACGAAGAGTACCAGCGCCTGTGCCAGCAACTGGTCGACGCCGGCACCTTCAAAAAGCTCAATCCCGCCAAGCGCCCCAACTCCTTTTTGGCCTGCTCTGACCCCAGCGACGTGGCCCGCGTGGAAGACCGCACCTTCATCTGCAGCGAGAAAAAGGAAAACGCCGGCCCAACCAACAACTGGATGGCGCCGGCCGACATGCGCGCCCTGCTGCAAACCGGCAAAGACGGCCAGAAGGCCCTGTTTGATGGTTGCATGGCAGGCCGCACCATGTACGTGGTGCCATTCTCCATGGGCCCACTGGGCTCGCACATTGCCCACATTGGCATTGAACTGACCGACAGCGCATACGTAGCTGTCAATCAGAAGATCATGACCCGCATGGGCAAGGCCGTTTTTGACGTGCTCGGCAGCAACGGGGACTTCGTGCCCTGCATGCACACTGTGGGCGCCCCGCTGGCCCAGGGCGAAACCGACAAAACCGCCTGGCCATGCAACCCCACCACCAAGTACATCGTGCATTACCCAGAGACACGCGAAATCTGGTCCTACGGCTCCGGCTACGGCGGCAACGCACTGCTGGGCAAGAAGTGCTTTGCGCTGCGTATCGCCTCTAACATGGGTCGCGACCAGGGCTGGCTGGCCGAACACATGCTGATTCTGGGCGTGACCAACCCCCAGGGCAAGAAATACCACGTGGCGGCGGCCTTCCCCAGCGCCTGTGGCAAGACCAACTTTTCCATGCTGGTTCCACCAGAGGCGGGCTTTGCCGGCTGGAAAGTCACCACCATCGGTGACGACATCGCTTGGATCAAACCCCATGCCGACGGCAAGATGTACGCCATCAACCCCGAAGCCGGCTACTTTGGCGTGGCCCCTGGCACCAACATGCACACCAACCCCAACTGCATGCGCTCGCTGGACAAGAACGTCATCTTCACCAATGTGGCGTTGACTGACGACGGCGACGTGTGGTGGGAAGGCATGGAAAAGGACGGCGGCGGCGTGCCCGAGCACCTGATCGACTGGCAGGGCAAGGATTGGACCCCGCAGATCGCCAAAGAAACCGGCGCCAAGGCTGCCCACCCCAACTCCCGTTTCACGGTGGCTGCCACCAACAACCCTGCACTGGATCCCCAGTGGGACGACGCCAACGGCGTGGCCATTGACGCGTTCATCTTCGGCGGCCGCCGCTCCACTACGGTGCCGCTGGTGACCGAAGCCCGCACCTGGATGGAAGGCGTCTACATGGCGGCCACCATGGGCTCCGAAACCACGGCTGCCGCCTTTGGCGCCCAAGGCGTTGTGCGCCGCGATCCGTTTGCCATGCTGCCGTTCTGCGGCTACAACATGAGCGACTACTTCCAGCATTGGCTGGACATGGAACACAAGTTGGAAAGCATGGGCCACACCCTGCCCAAGATCTACTGCGTCAACTGGTTCCGCAAGGGCGACGACGGCAAATTTGTCTGGCCCGGCTATGGCGACAACATGCGCGTGCTGAAGTGGATGATCGACCGCATCGAAGGCAAGGCCACCGGTACTGAAAATGGCTTCGGCGTGAGCCCTGCCTACTCCGACATCAACTGGACTGGTCTGGACTTCAGCCAGGCCCAGTTTGACAGTGTGACCAGCCTTGACAAGGCCGCGTGGAAGCAGGAATTTGCCCTGCACAACGAACTGTTCACCCAACTGGCCTACCATTTACCCAAAGAGCTCGAAGAGACAAAAGCCAAACTGGAAGCAAGCCTGACCGCCTGATTTCAGATAACAAGTAAAAAAGCCACCGCGTGCGGTGGCTTTTTTTATTGGAAAAAATTAAAAATCAGCGGGAAGCAGAACCCAGTGTGTCAAAGGGCAGTTCCTCTTCGCTGTTGCGCATCCAGGCCACCTGCAACTCGGCCATGAGGCGAGGATCGGCCTTGGCATGCTCCCACATCACTCCGTCCTGACGGCGCAATGCAGAAGCGCGAGCCCGGCGGCTGTACACAGACGCCAGCGCCGAGGTCACCTGGCGCAGTGGAGGTGCCAACAATGCCAGCGCCGCAAAAGCGACCGTCCACAGTGCCACCCAGCCAGCGAGCAGATGGCCATCAGCCCAGGTGCTGATCACCTGGTCGGCAACCACCAGCAAGGCCGCCATCACAGCCGCCAGCAACATGCCGGCCAGTGTGCGGGAGCCCTCAGTGTCCTTGCTCAGCCCGGTGGGGGCAGTCGCAGAAGCGGGGGAAGATGCAAATAAAGGTTGCGCAATACGAGCCATGGTTAACTCCTTGGACAAACTAACGGAAAGCGGATTCGGTGAAAACATAGGGCGAATACTAGGGTTTTTACTAATACTATTCAACTTTATGTTAGTGATGCAATACATTCACTAAATCTATAATTGGCCATGTCACCCCTCAATCTGCGCACTTTTGACCTCAACCTGCTCAAGGTATTTGATGCGGTCATGGCCGAGCGCAGCCTCACCCGCGCGGCGCACCATCTGGCGCTGACCCAGCCCGCCGTTAGCAATGCCCTGCGCCGCTTGCGTGATGCGCTGGGGGATGAATTGCTCATGCGCAAGGGGCGCGGCCTGGAACCCACCGTGCGCGCGCTGGAGCTGTGGCCAGCGGTGCAGGAGGCACTGCAAAACTTGCAAAACGCGCTCGCACCCAGCGTTTTTGCGCCCGCAACGGCCACCACGTCGTTTGTACTCACCATGGCCGATGCCACCGCGGCGGAGCTCATGCCCGGCCTGGTTGACGTCATTACCCGTGAAGCGCCCGGTGTGACCCTGCGGGTGGTTCCCCTGACCACCCGCGATCCACGCCGCCTGCTGGACGAAGGGCAGGCCGATCTGGCCATTGGCCATTTTCCAGCCGTGCTGAGCGACCTGACCGCACGGGCACAGTCCGGCGAGCAGGTTTCCTATCTGCACCACCGCCTCTTTGCTGGCGACTATGTCTGCGTAATGCGCAAGGACCACCCCCTGGCCCAAAGACCGCTGACGCTGGACCACTACTGCGCCGCACGCCACATGCTGGTGAGCTTCTCGGGGCGGGCCTTTGGTTTCGTCGACGAAGCCTTGAGTCTGCTGCACCGCACCCGGCCGGTGGTGCTCACCGTCAACCAGTTTTTCACCGCCGGCAAGGTGGTAGCCCACTCGGACCTGCTCACCGTCTTGCCCCGCCACTTCGTGAACGTCACCGGATTCGAAGACCAACTGGTGCAGCGTGAATTGCCGTTTGTGGTGCCCCCGATTCAGGTGGACGCACTATGGCACCAGCGACAGGATGGCTCCAGCGCCCATGCCTGGTTGCGCGCCCAGGTCGCGGCACTGGCCAGCAGGGCTTTTCCGGCCTGAGCCCACAGCATACTCCCCGCATGAAGATTCAACTGCTCTCCGACCTGCACCTGGAAGCGCATCCGCACTGGTGTGCTCAACCCGCCCCGGGTGCCGATGTCCTGGTGCTGGCAGGCGATGTGGGCTCGTACCAGCCAGGTTCGCAGCTGGCCGATGCCGACTTTGGCCTGACCCGGTTCTCGGCCGCAGCAGGCTGGCCCACCCCGGTGATTTTTGTGCCCGGCAACCACGAGTACGATGGCATGGATTTCGATTTGGCCCACGCCCGCCTGCAGGACACCTGCGCCCGCCTGGGTCTGCACTGGCTGGAGCGCGACACCCTGGTGCTGGACGGCGTGCGTTTTGTTGGCACTACCTTGTGGACCGACTTTGACGCACTCTGCCCCGCCGACCCCACCTCGGCCAGCGCACTGGCATCGCAGCGCAAGGCGCGGGACAAAGCGTTTCGGGCGGCAAACTTCTACCTGCGCAAGACACTCACCCAACGCGCAGGCCAGCCCTGGCTGGCCGAAGGTGTACGTGAGCAAGCACTGATGTGCCAGCAATGGCTGCGCGAGGCTCTTGCAATGCCGTTTGATGGACCCACCGTGGCCGTCACCCACTTTGCGCCCAGTCTGATGAGCGCCGATCCGCGCTACGGCATGGTGCCGGGCACCGCCGGCTTCTGCAATACGCTGGACGACTTGTTGCCCCTCGCCCAGCTGTGGCTGCATGGTCACCTGCACGCACCCAGCGACTATCTGCACCGGGGTTGCCGGGTGGTGGCCAATCCGCTGGGCTATGCCCGCAAGAACGAGCAGGCCCGCTTCCAGCCTGAAATGCTGATCGAAATTGGCCTTCAGCCCCCGTCAAATCTCCACAATCAGCTATAGAAACCATAGCGAACAGTAACCCTGCTCAGAGGAACTTTTGGGCGGCTACGCGCTGCTACTGGCACATCGGGGCACCCCGGCGTCGGAGCAGGGGGGAGTCCTGTAAAAGAGGGACGGGTAGCTCGGTGCTGGTGCGCATGGCGTCCTCTTGGGTGCTTCTTTTTGGCAGTTGCCACAGGATACCCAAGGGCTTTGGGCGAGCTAGTCGTTTCGGTACACTGGACCCATCATCCCGGGAGATTTGTATGAAGATTCTTCTCGCCGTAGACGGCAGTGACTACAGCAAGAAAATGCTGGCCTATCTGGCCACGCACGACACCCTGTTTACCAAGGACCACCAGTACACCGTATTCACCGCCCAGGCGGCTTTGCCTGCGCGCGCGCGCGCCACTGTCGGCAAAGACGTGGTGGAAAAATACTACGCAGAAGAAAGCGAGAAAGTGCTGGCACCCATTTCCAAGTTCCTGCTGCGCCACGGCATCGATGCCAAAAGCAGCTGGAAAGTAGGCCACGCAGGCGAATGCATTTCCAAACTGGCCGAACAGGGCAAGTTTGACCTGGTGGTGATGGGCTCCCATGGCCACGGCTCGCTGGTCAAGCTCGTCATGGGTTCGGTCGCCACTGCGGTGCTGGCGCACTGCACCGTGCCGGTGCTGCTGGTTCGCTGAATTTGCTATTAATTCAATAGCTGCTCGCGCAATATTGACTGGGGCTAACGGGCATTTAGTCCATCAAAGCAGGTGCTCATGACCAGATCAAGGATCTGGTCATTGTCGTGCTGCCCGCCCATCTTGAGGAACTCCAGCACCGGGTCGCAGGCGCGCGCATACAAGGTGTAGAGCACTGCGATAGCGGGTATTTGGGCGTTGATCCTCCCCGTCGCCTGCGCTGTTTCGATCCAGGCCCCAAGAATGTCACTGACTTCCAGCAAACCATTCATGTAGTCCTTGCTGGCCATCAGGGTCGCCCGCAGGCTGGAATTCTGACTGGGCAGGGAAGGCATCTCGCCGTCGAGCTTGAGCTGCATGGTCCAGCGCACCACGGTGCGCAGTTTGTCCAGCGGCTCGGCATCGGGCGGCAAGGTGGCCAAAAAGTCCTGGGCACGCTGCATGACACGCACCATGGCGGCACAGGCCAGATCTTCCTTGCTGGGAAAGTGCTTGTACAGACTGGCTTTGGCAATGCCGACACTTGCGGCAACCTCATCCACCGTCATCGCCTCGAATCCCTTTTCCGCCAACAAGTGGTTAACTGCGCGGATGATGGCGTCTTCGCGCGCCTGGAGCATCTGCTCCTTGAAGGAGACTTTGACAACATTTCCAGTTTTCATGTGCCTAGTTTAGCCTGTATCGTCAATTTGTGTAGGTAAAGGCTATTTTGTGACTATGCAGTTTTTTGGTTGTGGGCCAGGGCCTGGATGGCCGCACCCTCCAAGGCGGCCGTCAGGCGGTCGATCACTGCCGAATGCAGGTTCCAGCAGTGCCAGTACAGGTTCACCGGCAAGGTCGCCTGAGGTGCCAGGTTCACCAGATCCCCGCTTGCCAGCAGGGCGCGCACCTGCAACTCGGGCACGACGGTCGCACCCCATCCGGCCAGCGCAGCACGCACCTGCCCTTCGGAGCTGGGGACAAACCGCTGGCTCAGGGCCACCCGGCGCAGGCCCAGCGCACGCCCCACAAACTCGGATTGCAGATCGTCCTTGCGGTTGAAAGCGATGAAGGGAATCTGCCGGAAGTTATGTGCGGTGAGGCCCTGCGGGCAATGCGCCTGCGCATAGTCGCGCCCAGCGACCGCCACATACTGCATGGCCCCCAGCGGCAACACCTTGCAACCGCGCAAGGCCTGCTTGACGGTGGTGACGCAGCCCAGCACCTGCCCCTCGCGCAACCACTCATGGGTAAAGTCCTGATCATCCGTAATGATTTCGAGAGGTAAGCCCTTACTTACCAGTGGCCCCAAAGCAGGCAGTGCCCAGGTGGAGATGCTGTCGGCATTGATGGCAATCGAGACGCGGTCTTCCTCCCGCGCATGGCCGGCATCGGGCGTGAGCTCCTGCAAGTCGGTCTCCAGATCCTCGCGCAGCAGCCGCATCTGCATGGCATGTTTGATCAGCAGACGCCCCGCCGAGGTGGGTTTGAGTGGTCTGCTACGCACCAGCAGCACGGTGCCGGCCTGTACTTCTAGAGCCCGCAGACGCTGCGACACCGCCGACTGGGTGACCGACAGGCGCAACGCGGCGCGCTCGAACCCGCCCTCTTCCACGATGGTGGCAAGGCATTCCAGAGCATCGGTATCGAATGCACGCATGAAACTACTTTATTAGGCTTACTAATGAATTCTCAGTTTAGGTAATTTTACTTTTAATGCAAAGCGCTTTCAATCACACTTCTTTGCCATGAAGATCACAATCCTTGGCGCAGGCATCATTGGTATCAGCACGGCATGGCATCTGGCAGAGCGCGGCCACGAAGTCACCGTGGTCGACCGGCAGGCGGACGCAGCACTGGAAACCAGTTTTGCCAACGCGGCACAAATTTCGGTCAGCTACTGCGAGCCCTGGGCCAACCGCGAAGCCCCGCTCAAGGCCCTGAAGTGGATGTTCAGCAAAGAAGCCCCCCTGCTGTTCCGCCCGCAATTCCCCATTGGTGAAGGCTTTCACCAGTACCGCTGGGGCCTGGAATTTCTGGCCAACTGCAATGATGCCGCGTTCGAGCGCAATGTGCAGCAACTGGTGGCACTGGGTTCCTACAGCCACACCGCCCTCAAGGACGTGGTGGCGGCCACCGGCATTGATTACAACCGTCTGGAAAAAGGCATTGCCCACTTTTACCTGGACCAGAAATCGTTTGACGATGCCGCCCGGGCTGCGGCCCTGATGTCCAAATACGGCGTGAACCGCCGCGTGGTCAGCAAGGAAGAGTTGCTGAAGATCGAACCCGCGTTCCGCCAGTTTGGCGACCGCATTGTGGGCGGCACCTACACCGCCAGCGATGAAAGTGGCGATGCCCGCATTTTCACCCAGGAGCTGGCCAAACGCTGTGCCGCCCGGGGCGTGCAGTTCCTCTGGAACCACGATGTCCTCTCGCTCAACGAAGTGGGCGACAGCATCGACTCCGTGGCCGTGCGCGACCGCACGACCGGCCGCTCCGAGGCGCTCTCAGCAGACCACTTTGTTCTGGCCATGGGCTCTTACACCGCGCCCCTGCTGCGCACTGTGGGGGTGAACCTGCCGATTTACCCCGGCAAGGGCTACAGCGCCACCTTCAAGATTCTCAAACCTGAACTCGCGCCCCAGGTCAGCTTCATTGACGACTCGGTCAAATGCGCCGTCAGCCGCCTGGGCGACCAGTTGCGCATTGCAGGCACCATTGAAGTGGGTGGCTACAGCCTGGACCTGGACGGCTCGCTGGCCCGCGCGCGCTGCGCCATGCTGGCCCGCCGCATTGAAACAGTATTCCCCCGCGTGTGCGACACCCGCAGTGTCGAAGAAGGCGGCAACCCCAACTACTGGACCGGCCTGCGCCCTTCGACCCCCACCAATATTCCTTTTATTGGCAAAACCAAAGTTGGCAAGCTGTGGGTCAACGCTGGCCACGGTACCCTGGGCTGGACGCACGGTGCGGGTTCGGGCAAAGCCATTGCCGAACTCATCAGCGGCCGCCAGCCGGCCATGCAGTTTGGTTTCTGCGGCATGGACAAACCGGCCCCCCGCACCACCGTGCTAAAACATGCCTGAACCCGGCTCTGAAACGTCACCTTATTCCGGGTGCGCCTGTACCAGGGATTCCTGAAACGCCCGTGTTGCCCGCGAAGGTTGCGGTGAGCGGCGGACAATCGCCAGGAACTGGCAGTCGTAGCGCAACACTTCCGGCTCCAGGGCGCGCATCTGGCCTTTTTGCACAAAACTCTGGGCATAGTGGTCGGGCAGAAAACCCAGAAACTGCCCGCTCAGGATCAGCGTGGCAATGGACTCCTGGTCAAACCCGGTGGCCGTGCGCGGCAGGCGCTGGCGCTGGGTCAGCTCCATATTGGGTGAGTGGTAGCCCAGGCCGGCAAAACGCTGCTCGCGCAGGCTTTCCCAGGTCAGTACCACCGACGTTTGTGCAAATAGCGGATGGTCCGCCCCGCAGTACAGCGACATGGCTTCCTCGAACAAGGGCGTGTACTCCAGCATGTCCGAACTGCGGTGGCCCGGGATGATGCCGATATGGAAGGTGCCGTCCAGCACTCCGCGCTCAATCGCCGTCAGCGTGCCCACATGCAGATTGAGCGCCACGTCGGGTGCCTGCTGCGTAAACAGCGCGATGGCCTGCGCGATGTGGCATTGCGGATTGCTGGCCGTCTTGTCGAACACGGCCACGTGCAGCGCACCCCCCATGCGCTGGTGAATCTCGTCCACCCCGCTGCGAAACGCCTCGGTAGCCGCCAGCAACTGGGTGGTCTGCGCATAAATCTTTTCGCCCTCGGGCGTCAGCGCAAAGCCCGCACGGCCGCGCCGGCACAGGGTCAGACCAAGCCGGGTTTCCAGGTCCTTCACATGGCGGCTGACGGTGGAGGTGCCGATGTTGAGCTCCAGCTCCGCCGCGGCCATGCCGCCACAATCGACCACGGTGCGAAACACGCGCAGCAGACGCAGGTCCATGTCGCTGAGCTGGCCGAGTACGGCTTTGTGTTTTACTTGCATAAATTTGCAACCAAGTAGTGATATTTGTGACTTTATAAGAGTAACAGAGCCCACCACAATCCACAGACTATTTTGGGCACCGCGCTGCCCCAGGAGACCCCATGAACCTCAACGACACCACCGGCCAGACCGTCACCAGCACCACGCCCTACCCCCGGGACCGCGCGTTCCTGGAAGCGCACTGGATGCCCTATACCGCCAACCGCAACTTCAAGGCCTCAGGCGCTCAGTCCGGGCGCATGATGGTCAGCGCCCAGGGCTGCTACTACACCGACAGCAATGGCAAGAAGATTTTTGATGGCCTCTCGGGCCTGTGGACCTGCGGCCTGGGCCATGGCCGCACCGAGATTGCCGAGGCGGTGGGCCGCCAGGCCGCCACACTGGACTATTCCCCCGCCTTCCAGTACGGCCACCCGCTGTCGTTCGAGCTGGCCAACAAGATCCGCGAACTCACGCCCGACGGGCTGGACTATGTGTTCTTCACCGGCTCTGGCTCCGAGTCAGCGGATACGTCGCTCAAGATGGCCCGCGCCTATTGGCGCGCCAAGGGCATGGGCACCAAGACGCGCCTGATTGGCCGCGAGAAGGGTTACCACGGCGTGAACTACGGCGGCATCTCCGTCGGTGGCATTGGCGGCAACCGCAAGATCTTTGGGCAGGGCATTGAGGCCGACCACCTGCCTCACACCCAGCCTGCCGCTGGCGCCTTCTACAAGGGTATGCCGCCCACGGGTGTGGAACTGGCCGACGAATTGCTCAAACTCATTACGTTGCACGACGCCAGCAATATTGCAGCCGTAATTGTGGAGCCCATGTCCGGCTCGGCCGGTGTGGTCATTCCTCCCGTGGGCTACCTGCAGCGCCTGCGCGAGATCTGCACCGCCAACAACATCCTGCTGATATTTGACGAAGTCATCACCGGCTTTGGCCGCATGGGTGCCTACACCGGTGCAGCCGCGTTTGGCGTGGTGCCCGACATTGCCAACTTTGCCAAGCAGATCACCAACGGCACACAACCCCTGGGCTGCGTGGTCGCCACCAAGGACATTTACGACGCCTTCATGGCACAGGGCGGACCGGACTACATGCTGGAGTTCCCGCACGGCTACACCTACTCCGCCCACCCGGTGGCCTGCGCTGCCGGCATCGCCGCGCTGGACATTTTGGTGAAGGAAAACATGGTGGAACGCGCCGCAGCCCTGGCGCCGCATTTCGAGAAAGCCGTGCACAGCCTCAAGGGTGCCAAGCACGTGCTGGACATCCGCAACTACGGGCTGGCCGCCGGCTTCACCATCGCCCCGGCACCCGGTGAGCCCGCCAAGCGCCCGTACGAAATTGCCATGCGATGCCTGGATAAAGGCTTCTACGTACGCTACGGTGGCGATACCATCCAGCTGGCGCCACCGTTCATTGCCACGCCTGCCGAGATTGACAGCCTGGTCAACGCGCTGGGCGAAGCCATGAACGCCACCGACTGATCTTTCCATCGCTATTTATTTGATAGCTGCTCGTGCATAGTGCACGGGGGCTAGCAGTCATTTTTACTATTAACCTGGCAACTGACATGACATCTACACTTCCCCTCGTTGGTCACCTGATTGGCGGCAAAATCGTCCAGGGCGCAAACGCGAATTCACGTTCGCAAGACGTTTTCAACCCCGCCACCGGCAAGGCCGAGAAGCGTGTGCTGCTGGCCGACAAGGCCACGGTGGAGCAGGCCATTTCCAATGCGCAAGCCGCCTTCCCCGCCTGGCGCAACACGCCACCCCTCAAGCGCGCCCGCGTGATGGGCAACCTCAAGGTGCTGCTGGAACAGCACGCCGACGAACTCTGCGCCATGATTACGGCCGAGCACGGCAAGGTGCTGTCGGACGCTTTGGGCGAGCTGCAACGCGGTATTGAAAACGTGGAATACGCCAGCTACGCGCCCGAGTTGCTCAAGGGCGAGCACAGCAAGAACGTCGGCCCGGCCATCGACAGCTGGAGCGAGTTCCAGGCGCTGGGCGTGACTGCCGGCATTACGCCATTCAATTTCCCGGCCATGGTGCCCTTGTGGATGTGGCCCATGGCCGTGGCCTGCGGCAACTGCTTCATCCTCAAGCCCTCGGAGCGGGACCCCACCAGCACGCTGCGCATTGCCGAGCTGGCCCTCGAAGCCGGTCTGCCACCGGGCGTGCTCAATGTGGTCAATGGCGACAAGGAGGCCGTGGACACGCTCTTGACCGACCCGCGCGTGAAGGCGGTGAGCTTTGTCGGCTCCACCCCGATTGCCGAATACATCTACAGCACCGGCTGCGCGCACGGCAAGCGCGTGCAGGCCCTGGGTGGCGCCAAGAACCACGCCGTGGTCATGCCCGACGCCGATATCGCCAACGCCGTCAATGCACTCATGGGCGCAGCCTATGGCTCCTGCGGCGAACGCTGCATGGCGATACCGCTGGTCGTCGCCGTGGGCGATGCGACGGCCGACGCCGTGATTGCCGGGCTCAAGGCAGAAATTTCCAAGATGAAAGTCGGCCCCGGCACCGCGCCCGGGATGGACATGGGTCCGCTGGTCACCAAGCCGCACTTCGAGAAGGTGCGCGGCTATGTGGACCAGGGCGTGAAAGAAGGCGCCACACTGGTCGTGGACGGCCGCGGCCTGTCGGTGGCCGGCCATGAAGAAGGCTATTTCCTCGGCCCCTGCCTGTTCGACAACGTCCAACCCGGCATGGTGATTTACCAGGAAGAAATCTTCGGCCCGGTGCTGGGCGTGGTGCGCGTTAAAACATTGCAAGAAGCCATGGACCTGATCGACGCCCACGAGTACGGCAACGGCACCTGCATCTTCACCCGCGACGGCGAAGCGGCACGCTACTTCACCGACAACATCCAGGTCGGCATGGTCGGCGTCAACGTGCCCCTGCCCGTGCCCGTGGCCTACCACTCGTTTGGCGGCTGGAAGCGTTCGCTCTTTGGTGATCTGCATGCCTACGGACCGGATGCGGTGCGCTTTTACACCAAGCGCAAGACCATCACCCAGCGCTGGCCGAGTGCGGGGGTGCGGGAGGGGACGGTGTTTAGTTTTCCGAGCAGCAAATAACACGCGCAAAACAAAAAGCCTCGTCTGGTTTCAGACGAGGCTTTTTTTATGCCTGCCAAGTTCTACTGCAAGCCCAGCGGGAGCTGCCGTGCATCCAGCCCCAGTGCTTGAAGCTCTCGCCTGAAATGGTTCATGGCCAACGGAAACGCTTGGGCCACGAGCACATACTGGTACTCGCTGTCATCCATCAGTGGCGTCACTTGATCTTCTACAACTTCCGTGGGGTAGTAAAACTTGGCCTCAAAGTCGCCTGCAAAGGTCGCTTGGTCTTTGGCATCCTTCTCCCTCTTTGCGGTGGCTTTCACACCTAAACCTGCAACGGACCACCAGGTATTGACGGCACGGCAAGGCCCAACTCAATGTCCTGCTTTACATCCATGCGCATTTCCGTACCCGTTGCCTCTCCCCGGGTTCCGCCGTGAAAGGCCAATGCGCGGGAACTGCGCAATGTGGCACGCGGCTTTGCTACTTGCATTCTTCGACTCCTGCGACAAATCGACGCAATTGACGCGGGTTGTGCCGTGGATCAGGTCTATCACCATTGCTTTCAGCGTGTCCATGGCTTCGGACTGCATCACACCGTCGTTTTCGTATTTGGTAAAAGCCACAGGGCCACCGCCGAAGAGTTTGGCCGCTCGTCGCTTTCAGATTGCTGGTTCTTGTGCATAGCCGTCCTTGGTGTGCGTGCCGCAGTTTGCCAGACAAAACGGCTTCCGCGCTACACGCCCCAGCGCAACCAGGCCCACACCACCGCCAGCGTCCCCAGTGTCACGGGGATGCCGATGGTGGCGTGCTGCTTCCAGTCGATGGTGATGCCACTTTGGCGTGCCAGATCGGCCACGATCAGGTTGGCAATCGAGCCGACCAGCAGCAGGTTGCCGGCAAAGGTAGTGACCAGGGCCAGCGTGAGGCCTACAGAGTCGGCCTGCCCCAGTTGCGGCAGCAACAGCATCACCGCCGGCACGTTGGACACCAGGTTGGACAGCACCGCACTCACGACCAGCAAGGGCCCGGGCTCAGCCAGATGCACGCCCTGCCCCGCAAGCCACTGCACCGCCTGCTGTGACAACCCGGTGCCCTGAAACGCATGGTTGACCACAAACAGGCCGATGAACAACAGCAACAGCGGCCAGTCCACAAAGCCCATGACATGCGCAGAATGCAAGCGGCGACTGAGCAGCAGCACACCTGCACCGACCAGCGCGGCCACATCGCGTGGCCAGTCGGTGAACAGAAAAATCAGCAAAAGCGCCGTGGCCACCAGCAGGCCCTTGGCGGTCTGAAAGGCGTCAAACTCCGGTTCGTCATCCTGGGTTGCGATGGGCTGGTACACGCCCATGGGGGTCAGCGGGTTCTGCACCGGTTCGATGCCAGACCCAGGGCCATAGGCCAGCCAAAGCCACAGCAAAAGCAGACTTACCACCACCGGCGGCACTGCCTGCACGACGTACGCGGCAAAGTGCAGGTGCAGCACCGAGCCAATCAGCATGTTCTGCGGGTTGCCAATCAGGGTGGCGGCTGAGCCGATGTTGGCTGCGCAGGCCAGCCCCACCAGAAACGGAACCGAATGCAGCTTTCGCCTCAGGCACAGACGCGCTACCACCGGCGTCATGGCCAAACAGACGATGTCGTTGGAAAACACGGCGGACAGCGCCCCCGCCACCACGATCAACGCCGCCAGCAGCCCATTGCGCGACAACGGCATGTCGCCCACCTTCTGTGTGACCGCGCCGTAGAAGCCGCCCAGGCGCATCTGCGCCGACACCACCATGAAGGCAAACAACAGAACAATGGTGGGCAGGTCCACAGTGCGGGCCGCCTCTTCCACCGACTGGCCGGTGATGGCGATGACGGCAATGGCCCCCAGCAGCGCCACGCCTGAACGGTCGAGCTTGAGGCGCGGCAGGCCGCCCAGAAACATGCCAAGGTAGACCACCGCAAACACGGCCACGACGCCCCAGTCCAGCGTGCTGTGGCCCATCAGGACATTGGCGGGTGGAAAGGGCACGACGGTTAGCGACATACAGCCAATAGTAGTTGCAAGGGATAATCATGGCCTTCACCGGAACCCTATGGCACTTATTACCCTACTCGACGCCCAGCTGGCATTTGGGCACGTCCCCCTGCTCGACCACGCTGACTTTTCCCTGGAATCCAACGAACGCGTCGGTCTGATTGGCCGCAACGGTGCGGGCAAATCGTCCATGCTCAAAATTCTGGGGGGCATGGAAAAGCCCGACGACGGTACCCTGCAGGTGCAAAGCGGCACCCGCATTGCCTATGTGGCGCAGGAGCCTCTGCTCGACGCAGACGCTACGATTTTTGAAGCAGTTCGTGCAGGACTGGCGGGGGTTATCGCCCTGATTGAAGAGTATTGCCAAGGCCACGGCGACCTGGACGCGATGCAAAGCCAGATTGAGGCGCTGGACGGCTGGAACTGGGAGCAGCGGGTCAACGAGACCCTGCAACGCCTGCACCTGAACCCCGAGGCGATCGTGAGCACGCTTTCCGGCGGTACCAAAAAGCGTGTGGCCCTGGCACAAGCCCTGGTGACGCAACCCGATGTGCTGCTGCTCGACGAGCCAACCAACCACCTGGACCTGGACTCGATTGAGTGGCTGGAAGGCCTGCTCAAGGAATTCAAGGGCTCCATCATCACCATCACCCACGACCGGTCCTTTCTGGACAACGTGGCCACCCGCATCGTCGAGCTGGACCGCGGCAAGCTGATGAGCTACCCCGGCAACTTTGCCGCCTACCTGACGCAAAAAGAAGAACAGCTGGCGCAGGAGGCCGTCATCAACGCCAAGGCCGACAAGCTGCTGGCGCAGGAAGAGGTGTGGATCCGCAAGGGCGTGGAAGCGCGCCGCACCCGCGCCACTGCGCGCATCGTGCGCCTGGAAGCCCTGCGCGCTCAGCATGCCGAACGCCGCAATGTCGTGGGCAGCGTCAATATGGACGTGTCCAGCGGCGACAAGAGCGGCAAGCTGGTCTCGGAAATGGTGCATGTGACCAAGACGTTTGGCGAGCGCGTCATCGTGCGCAACTTCTCCACCACGGTGCTGCGCGGCGACAAGATTGGCCTGCTGGGCCCCAACGGCGCGGGCAAGACCACGCTGCTCAAACTCATTCTGGGCGAGATCAAGCCCGACCCGGCACCCGCGAATGCACCGCCGCCCGAGCCCGGCCACAGCCCCTGGGGCACGGTGCGCCTGGGCGCCAATGTGACCGTGGCCTACTTCGACCAGATGCGCAATGCGCTGGACCTGGACGCCACACTGGAAGACTTCATCAGCCCCGGCTCGGAGTGGATCGAGATTGGCAACCAGAAGAAGCACGTCAAGAGCTACCTGGGCGACTTCCTGTTCTCGCCGGCACGCGCCAACTCGCCGGTGCGCAGTCTCTCTGGCGGCGAACGCAACCGCCTGCTGTTGGCGCGCCTGTTTGCAAGACCCGCCAACGTGCTGGTGCTGGACGAGCCAACCAACGACCTGGACATCGACACACTGGAGCTGCTGGAAGACCTGCTGCAAAACTACGACGGCACGGTGTTCCTGGTCAGCCACGACCGCACCTTCCTGGACAACGTGGTCACCAGCACGATTGCCTTTGAGGGCGATGGCCGCTGGCGCGAATACGAAGGTGGCGTAAGCGACTGGCTGATCCAGACCAAGCGCGCCAACGACATTGCCGCCGCACAAGGAAAAACCACGGCCAAGCCCTTTAACTACGAGC
Source organism: Burkholderiales bacterium (assembly GCA_028868305.1). Classification (GTDB taxonomy): domain Bacteria; phylum Pseudomonadota; class Gammaproteobacteria; order Burkholderiales; family Burkholderiaceae_C; genus Allorhodoferax. The sequence goes on from JAGWUS010000011.1 coordinate 58,028, forward strand.
GTGAGCAGCTACAAAAACAGGAGCGGGCCAGCGCTGCCGTGTCGGCCTCTGCATCTGCACCAGCTGCACCACCGCCGACCAAGACCAAAAAGCTCAGTTTCAAAGAGCAACGCGAACTCGATGGCCTGCCAGCGGCCATTGCTGCACTCGAAGCCGAGCAAAAAGAAATTACTTCGGCCCTGGCGGACGGCAGCCTGTACGCCATCGATAACACGCGTGCCATGCGCATGGCGCAACGCAATGCCCAGATTGACGACGCACTGATAGCGGCGCTGGAACGTTGGGAAGTGCTGGGCGGCGCCTGAGTTCGCGCACCTCAGCTTCTTAACAAGCGGGGTTTTCAGTGGTAGCCTAAGCAGGTGCACAACCCTGCTTTTCTGCAAGGAGTGATTGACTCCAACCCCGATGCCATCGTGGTTCTGGATTCCCAGAACCACGTACTGATCTGCAACCAGAATTACCGTAATCTGTGGGAAACACCTGGCACACCCATCGAGTCGCTTACGAATGAGGCACGTTGGGCCTTGCAGTTAAGCCAGCTGTCCGAATCGGACAAGGACAAGTTCCCGGTAGTGTTCGGTCAGGAAAGAGCGCAACGCCACCACATCTTTCGCCTGAAAACCGGCAGCTGGTACGAGCGCCACATCTACGACCATGTGATCAACGGCAAGCATGTGGGCTTGGTCATCCATTGGCGGGACATTACCGAGGTTCAGGAAGCCAACCGCGCCGCCACTTATGAACGCGAGCTTATGCACGCATTGATGGACAGCATTCCAGACCAGATTTTTTTCAAGGATTCAGAGAGCCGTTTTCTGCGCATCAACCAATCGCTGGCCAAACGCTACGGCATCGACGATCCTTCGCTGGCCGTGGGCAAGACCGACGCAGACTTCTACACCCCGGAACACGGTGCCAAAACCGCTGCGGATGAGCGGCAGATCATGGAAACCGGCGAACCTCTGGTAGGCGTGCTGGACCGTGAGGTCTGGCCTGATGGTTCCATGACATGGAACGTCAGTACAAAGATGCCCTTGTACAACTCTGAAGGCAAGCTGATAGGGACCTACGGCATCGCTCACGACATTACCGAGCACAAGAAGACCGAACAGCTTATCTGGCACCAAGCCAATTTCGACGCCCTGACCGGTCTGCCCAACCGCCGTCTGCTGCGCGATCGCTGGGATCAGGCGCTCCGGGCACGGCATCGTTCCGGCCTGGACCTGGGTTTGCTGCTGCTGGACCTGGACCATTTCAAGGAAATTAACGACTCCCTGGGCCACGCCATGGGGGATAACCTGCTGGTGCAGGCTTCCCAACGCATCCGAAACTGTTTGCGTGCGACCGATTCGGTCGCACGGCTGGGCGGCGATGAGTTCGCCATCATATTGACGGACTTGCACAGCGCTGAAGTGGCAAGCGACATTGCAAGAAAGATCGTGGCTGCGTTGAACCAGTCTTTTCACCTGGGTAGCGAGGTGGCGTATGTATCTGGCAGCATTGGCATCACGCTGTCACCGCAGGACGGCGAAGACATTGATGTCTTGCTCAAACATGCGGACCAGGCCATGTACCAGACCAAGTCGCGCGGGCGCAATGGCTATAGTTTTTTCACGCTCGAGTTGCAAACCCGATCACAGACACGCCAGCGACTGATAAGCGACCTGCGCCGCGCCTTACCCGAAGGGCAGTTACATCTGGTTTACCAGCCGATCGTGGAGCTGGCTACGGGCCGTGTGGACAAGGCCGAGGCCCTGCTGCGCTGGACGCACCCGCAATTGGGCCCGGTGTCTCCTTCGGTATTTATCCCGCTGGCCGAAAGCAATGGTTTTATCGTGGAGATTGGTGAATGGGTGTTCCGCCAGGCAGCAGCCCAATTGCAGGCCTGGCGGCGCACACTGTCGCCCCAGATGCAGGTCTCCATCAACAAGTCGCCCTTGCAGTTTCAGAATCTGCATGCGTCGCCCCGCAAATGGTTGCAGCACCTGGAATCTATGGGCTTGCCAGGAAGCGCGATGGTGGTGGAGATTACAGAGAGTCTGCTCCTTGACCACTCTGACCAGGTGCAACAGCAACTTGCCCAGATGCGTGAAACAGGCATCCAAGTATCCCTGGACGATTTTGGCACCGGTTACTCTGCCTTGTCTTACCTGCAACGCTACGACATCGACTTTCTCAAGATCGACCAATCCTTTGTACGCGGGCTGCATGCGGGATCCCGAAACCTGGCACTTTGCAAAGCCATCATCCAGTTGTCACGCGAAATGGGGATGCAGGTCGTAGCAGAAGGCATAGAAACGCAAGCGCAGTGCGATTTACTCACTGCGGGAGGTTGCGATTTCGGCCAGGGCTATCTTTTTGCAAAACCGCTGTTGCCGGCTGATTTCGAAGCGTTTGCCCGGGCGAGGTCACGCGCCTAAACGCAGTGGCGCTCAATCAGCGCTTCGCACGCGGCTGCGGCTGCCGGAAAATCCAGCGAGGCCATGGCCTCTTTGAGAGGCACCAGCTCTTGCTGCAATTGCGGACCGAACGTCTGCTGCACCAAGGTGTGCACATTCAATGCCACCATATCCGAGTTGCGCAACAGGGTCACCAGGGCTTGCAGATCCCGCTGGAGCTGCGAACGATCCAGCACAGCGGTGGTGTCTGCCGGGAAAGTAACCTGCTGCGCCTCCTGGTACCGTTGCAGCACCGGCAACAAGACGTCTCCAAGCGCTTCAATGGCGCTGCGCAACGTGGCCACCAGATCCGCATGTTCATGCGCTTGGGCACCGGCGCGCACCTTGTGCTCCAGACGCGCCGCCACGGCCGCCAGGTGGCGCGCACCCACGGTTGCAGCCAGGCCCTTGAGGGTATGCAGCGCGCGTACCGCCTGTGCATGTTCCTGGGCGCGCAAATGGGCAAGCACCTGATGTGGCACCTGATCCATCTCTTTGGCAAAAGCCCCCAGCACGGTGGCGTACATGTTTTCGTCGCCCCCCACACGGTCAAGCGCACCCCGCAAATCCAGATCCCCCGGAGCATGCTCATGCTCTTGCGCAGACAACAAAATAGGCGCATCCACTGCAGCAGTAACTGCTAACGGCATGGCCTCAGCGCCCGTGAACCTGGTATGCCGCTGCAGTGTGGCCACCAGATGGTCCAGCTCGAAAGGCTTGCCCACATGGTCATTCATGCCAGCAGCCAGACAGGCCTCGCGATCCGAGGCCATGGCGTTGGCGGTCATCGCAATGATGGGGAGTTGGGTCAGGCGCAGATCCTTGCGGATCGACCGGGTGGCCTCAAAACCGTCCATCACCGGCATCTGCAGGTCCATCAGCACGGCGTCATACGCGGGCTGCATGTCCAAGACCGCATCCACGCCCAGGCGCCCGTTGTCGGCCAGGGTGACGATGGCACCTTCCTGCGAGAGAAGGCCCTGCGCTACCGCCTGGTTGATCTTGTTGTCTTCCACCACCAGCAGGCGCATGCCCAGCAGGCGCTTGGGTTTTGCGGCTCGGGGGGGCGGAACGTTCTTGCTGCCCATGGCAGTCGATTTGCTATTCATGACGGCGTCCAGCAACATGGATGCGGTGACCGGTTTGACCAGAAAGCCATCGAGTGCGGCGGCCTCGTGCGCTTTCCTTTCAGCCAGCATTTCACGCCCATGTGCTGTGACCATCATCAGCAGGGGTGCAGGCTGGCCTGGTGCCGACTTCGTAGCCTCGCCAATGCGCTGCAGGGTCTGCCAGCCATCCATCTCCGGCATTTGCCAGTCAATGAAGATGGCCTCAAAAGGCTGGCCGGCGGCCAGGCTTTGCTGCACCAGCTGCACGGCCTGCGCCCCGCTGGCCGCGGTCTGTGTCTTCCAGCCCAGCGTGCGCGTCATGCCAGCCAGCAGGTCGCGGGCAATGTCGTTGTCGTCAACGACCAGTGTGCGCTGCCCCAGGGTCTGGGGGGGGACAGCCCCGGCATCGGCATCCACGGCTGCAAGGCCCAGCCGGATCTGGAACGAGAACTCGCTGCCCTGCCCGGGCGTGCTTTGCAGGCGCATGTCGCCGCCCATCAGTTTCACCAGGCGGCTCGATATCGCCAGGCCCAGACCGGTGCCACCGTAGCGGCGGGTGGTCGATGCCTCGGCCTGCGAGAAGCCGCTGAAGATGTGCGTCTGGTTCTCCGGCGCTATGCCAATGCCACTGTCTTTCACCGCAAACTCGATCAGCATGTCGCTATCGGTCTTTTCGATCAGGCGCAGGCGCAGCACCACTTCCCCGCGGCTGGTGAACTTGATGGCGTTGCCGCCCAGATTGATCAGTACCTGCTGCAGGCGCATGTCATCGCCCACCAGCTTGCGGGGCAGTCCGGGATCGACATCAAACAGTACCTCGACATCCTTGGCACCCACGTTGGACGACAGGATGACCGAGAGGTCGCGCAGCAGCTTGTCCATCTGGAACGGGCGCGGGTCCAGCGTCATCTTGCCGGCTTCCACTTTGGAAAAATCCAGAATGTCATTGAGCAGTCCCAGCAGCGAGCGGGCAGCGCCTTCGGTCTTGCCAGCGTAGTCTTTCTGGGAATCGCTCAATTCGGTGTTCTGCAGCAGTCTGAGCATGCCCAGAATCGCATTCATGGGGGTGCGGATTTCGTGGCTCATATTGGCCAGGAACTGGCTCTTGGCGCGAGAGGCCTCTTCCGCCATCTGGGTGGCCCGGATGAAATCGGTGATGTCCACCCGGAAACCAACGGTGTAGCCGTCTTCCATACGCCGCTCGCTCACCCGCAGGATGCGGCCATCCTTCAGCACCTGCTGGAAATTGCTCTGCGGCAAGCGGTGCTGGGCCAGGCGCTGGGCCACCCACTCGTCCTCACGCCCCTTTGCATCTGGATACTGACCCCGCTGCAAGGCGGAGCGGATAATGAATTCAAAGCTGTTGCCGGGTACCAGGAGATCGGCGACCACTGGGTACATCTCACGATGGCGTTGGTTGCACAGCACCAGTCGGTCTTGCGGGTCGTACAGCACATAGGCATCGTCCAGCGCGTCGATCGAACCACGCAACAGGGCTTCGGCCTGGCGCACCTCGGCCTCGGCCTGCTTGCGGTCGTGGATGTCCTGTGCCGAGCCCGCCATGCGGATCGCATTGCCATGGGCATCGCGAAATACCTTGGCGCGGGATCGGAACCAGCGATAGCCCTGGTGTTTGGTATGCAAAAGCATTTCCTGGTCATAGGGCTTGCCGTGGTGAATGGCCAGCCGCGCGGCCTCTTGAACACCCTCCAGCTGGTCAGGGTGTACCAGCGACACATAGTTGGACGCGGCAGCGGGAAGTTCTTGTGGTGTGTAGCCAATCAGGTTGTAGTAACTCGGCGACCACCACTGTGCATCGGTGGCCAGATCCATCCAGTCCCACAGGCCGTCGTTTCCGCCTTCGATGGCGAGGTTGAGCCGGTCGGTTAGTTCCGTCATGTGCTGTTGCGCGGCCAGCAGGTCCAGCTGGGCCTGCTTTTGCGCCGTGATGTCGGTGCCGACTTCCATAAAACCGACCAGCCCGCCCTTTTCATCGCGCATCGGGTGCACATCGGTGTCAATCCAGTACTCGTGTCCATCCTTGCGGCGATTGATCAGTTCGACCCGGCAGGGTTCGCCCACAGCACCCGCGGCCATCAGACGCGCGACGACTTCAGGATCGCTTTTGCCACTGCCCAGAAGCTCTCCGGGCGTTTTCCCCAGCGCCTCGGGCAATGTGTAGCCGCTCATGCGACTGAAACCGTCGTTGGCCCAGGTGATACGTAACTGCGCATCGGTAATGACGACGGCGTTGTCAGTGGTTTGCACCACGCGTGCCATGGTGTCGAGTTCGGCCGTCATGCGCCGCGCCAGATTCTGGGCACGTACCCGACCCGACGCCAGCAACCACACGGCCAACGCCAGCATGAAACTGCCAAAGGCACCACTCAGTGCCATCAGTGCAGCCCCTGAGCGGTCCAGCGATGCATCAAACGCCGGTGTGCTGGTTACCCGCAGATTCAAAAAGCGCCCGCCGATGTTCAGTACCCGTGTAGCCTGGAACATCGGACCCTCATCTGTCCTGAGTGACTCTGGACGATTCAGCGCGGCGAGCTGATTTTCAGCCTTGTACAACAGGTTGTTGTTATCCCGCACATCACCGTCAAAGAACTCCACGGTCACCGCTTCCTGCGCAACGCCGGGTGCGCCTTGCATGACATCGCTCGCCACCAAGGGCGCAAAGACCAGGCCCGCCAGAGCCGCCCTGCGCTGTTGTGGAGTGCTCGGGTCGGTCCCCCTGCGGTAGACCGGCACGACATACAGCAAGCCCGCGGTGCCATCCACGAAGGTCAAGCGGCTGGATAGCGAGGCCTCGCCCGACGCGACAGCGCGCTCCAGCACCTCACGGCGCGCAGGGTCCTGGCCAAAGTCACGCCCCCAGGCATCAAAATTGGTCTGTAGCGGCTCGATGTGCTTGACTACATACAGGTCCGGGGCCTGCCCGGCGGTGTTGACCTGGAAGTCCTTCATGCCATCGGCCTTTTGCGCTGCCACGAACTGCTCCAGCGCGCTGCGCTGCACGCGTTCGATAAAGCCAAAGCCACGCACACCGTGAAACTGGCGGTCTATCTCTATGTTTTGCACCAGATCACGGAACTCTGCATGCGTCACCTTGTCGCTGGCCATATAGGCGCCCCGGACACCGATGAGTCCTAACACCGGATATTCCAGGCGCCGCAGAACTTCGGCGTCAACACGGTCCAGCGCATGGTCAAAACGGATCTGGGCCTCAGCCGCAATGCTGTGCTGCCACCACCACACCCCCAGCACCGTGAGTGCGAGCCCCAGCGCCTGCGCGGCCCCCGTCATGGCGACGGCTGCGCGGATGCTGGTTTGAACATGGTCCTGCCCCTTCGTACGGCTCACCACAACGACCGCGCGGGTGATGGCCATGGTCCGCCAATACACCAGGGGGGCTGCCAGAAGCAGCATCATGCTGATGTCAAACAAGCCCTCCGCCAGCGGACTCAGGCCCGATACCAGCAAGGGCAACACCTGCGTGACCACTGCATCGCTCAGCCCCACGATGCCGAGGATTTCGGCAAGCAGGCGTACGGGTATGTTGGTGTGCTTCATGCGGCGCTCTATCTACAAAAACGCTGCATGCCCTGCAGCCTAGGACGCAGAATATCAGAACCCCCCGTCTTTCCGGATCGCGTTGGGCGCTAGACAACGCCGTGGGCGCGCAAGGTGGCAATCGCTGCCGCATCCAGCCCCAGGCCAGCCAGCACTTCATCGGTATGTTCGCCCAGCAGCGGTGGCGCGTTGCGCAGCACCGGCGGCGTATCCATCAGGCGCAAGGGGCTCGCCACGCTTGCTATGGATTCAATAGCTGTCTGTGCACGTCCGGCGGGGGTTAGAGGCTGATTCAGCTTTAAACCGCGGGCTTGTACCTGGGCGTCGTCAAACGCCTGTCCGATGTGGTTGATCGGGCCGCAGGGCACGGCCTTGTCTTCCAGCAGGGCGACCCACGCCGCTGTGCTGCGGGTACGGGTAACGGCTTCCATGGCCGGGATCAGTGTCTCGCGGTTTTTCACGCGCAGGGTGTTGCTGGCATAGCGCGGGTCGGACGCCCACTGCGCCTGGCCTGTGGCCTCGCAGAAGCGGGCGAACTGGCCGTCGTTGCCAATGGCCAGCAGCATGGAGCCGTCCTGTGTGGGGAAGTCCTGGTACGGCGCCAGACTGGGGTGGCTGTTGCCCTGGCGCTGCGGCACCTTGCCGGTGTTCAAAAAGCCAGCGGCCTGGTTGGCCAGAATCGCCATGCCCACGTCCAGCAGCGCCATGTCGATGTGCTGCCCTTTCCCCGTGCGGTTACGCACTTCGAGGGCCGCGAGGATGGCACTGGTGGCGTACACGCCGGTGAACAGGTCGGTCAGTGCCACACCCACACGCAACGGGCCACCACCGGGCACGTCGTCGGCACGGCCGGTGATGCTCATCATGCCGGTCATGGCCTGGATCATCAGGTCGTAGCCGGCGCGCTCGGCATACGGGCCGTCCTGGCCGAAGCCGGTGACCGAGCAGTAGACCAGTCGCGGGTTCAGCGCCTTGAGGCTCGCATAGTCCAGCCCATAACTCTTGAGGCCACCGACCTTGAAGTTCTCCACCAGGATATCGGCCTCGGCCGCCATCTGGCGAATCAGCGCCTGGCCCTCGGGTTTCGCCATGTCGATGGTGACCGAGCGCTTGCTGCGGTTGCAGGCGGTGAAGTAGGTGGCATGCGTGGTGTCGTTGCCGTCCGCGTCCTTGAGGAAGGGCGGCCCCCAGTGGCGGGTGTCGTCGCCCGCACCCGGGCGCTCGACCTTGACCACATCGGCCCCCAGGTCGGCCAGCATCTGGGTGCACCAGGGGCCGGCCAGGACTCTGGACAGGTCGAGGACTTTGAGGTGGCCCAGGGCAGATTGTTTTTCGGTCATGTGGGTTCTTTCGTTGCGTGCTGTTCAGGTTGCTCTTGCTGTCGCTGCGCTGGCTTAACACACCCCCTATCCCCCAACCCCTTTCCACCCTCGCCAGGGCGGAAAGGGGGGCCGGACAGCCGATTTGATGTCGTCGCTTCGGCCAGGGCCTTACTTTCGTGGGGTTGCGGTACGCAATTTTCGGTTGTTAGGTTTCTGGGGCGGCGGTCGTAGTGAATGGCTTGGGTCTTGTAGGCTTACCGTGGAGTTGAGTGAGGTAGGGCGGAGCGCTGCGCGACCCCGCTCTCACGCAAACTGTCCCCTGTAATTCCGCATTCGACGCAAAGCAACCAAATCGGCTGTCCGGCTGTTAGCCCCCCTTTCCGCCCTGGCGAGGGTGGAAAGGGGTTGGGGGATAGGGGGTGAGTTAGTTCCCAAACGCCGCAATCCCCGTCATCGCCCGGCCCAGAATCAGGGCGTGGATGTCGTGCGTGCCTTCGTAGGTATTGACGACCTCCAGATTCACCAGATGCCGCGCCACACCGAACTCGTCGCTGATGCCGTTGCCACCCATCATGTCGCGTGCCAGGCGGGCAATGTCCAGCGACTTGCCGCAGGAGTTGCGCTTGAGGATGGACGTGATCTCGACGGAAGCCGTACCTTCGTCCTTCATGCGGCCCAGGCGCAGGCAGCCTTGCAGGCCCAGTGCGATTTCGGTCTGCATGTCGGCCAATTTTTTTTGAATCAACTGGTTGGCGGCCAGGGGCCGGCCAAACTGTTTGCGGTCCAGCACGTACTGGCGGGCACGCGTCCAGCAGTCTTCTGCCGCACCCAAGGCACCCCAGGCAATGCCGTAGCGGGCGCTGTTGAGGCAGGTGAACGGGCCTTTGAGGCCCTGCACTTCGGGGAAGGCGTTTTCTTCGGGGCAGAACACGCCGTCCATCACGATTTCACCGGTGATGGAAGCACGCAGACCCACCTTGCTGTGGATGGCGGGGGCGCTCAAACCCTTGAAGCCTTTTTCCAGCACAAAGCCGCGGATCAGGCCGACCTGGCCGGACTCGGAGACTTCCTTGGCCCAGACCACAAACACGTCGGCAATCGGGCTGTTGGAAATCCACATCTTGGAGCCGGTGAGCTTGTAGCCGCCTGCCACCTTGTGGGCGCGTGTGGCCATGGAGCCGGGGTCAGAGCCGTGGTCGGGTTCTGTCAGACCGAAGCAGCCAATCCACTCGCCGGTGGCAAGCCGGGGCAGGTACTTCTGGCGTTGCGCTTCGGTACCGAATTCAAAAATCGGCACCATCACCAGCGAGCTTTGCACGCTCATCATGGAGCGGTAGCCGCTGTCCACGCGCTCGACTTCGCGGGCGATCAGACCGTAGGCCACGTAGTTCAGGCCGGGGCCGCCGTACTGCTCGGGGATGGTGGGGCCAAGCAGGCCGAGTTCACCCATTTCACGGAAGATGGCGGGATCGGTCGTGCCGTCGCGGAAAGCCTGGGTCACGCGGGGCAGCAATTTGTCCTGGCAGTAGGCTGCTGCAGCCTCCTTGACCATGCGCTCATCGTCGGTGAGCTGGGAGTCGAGCAGAAAGGGGTCTTGCCAGTTGAACGCTGCGTGGGCCATGGTGGGTTCCTTCAATATTTTGGAATGAATGGTCCGATGTTAGCCATGCCATGCAAGGCAAGCAAACGCCTTGTTGGCATCCAGATATGCGTTATTAGAATGTTTAGATGCGCAGAAAAATACCTTCCCTGCAGGCATTGGCCTGTTTTGACGCCGCCGCCCGCCACGAGAGTTATACCCGTGCCGCACAAGAGCTGGCGCTGACGCAAAGTGCGGTTTCACGACAGATCAGTACGCTGGAGGACTTCCTGGGCCTGCCCCTTTTCCGCCGCACACGCCACGGCGTAGTGCTGACCGACGCGGGCAACCAGTACGCACGCCAGATCGCACCACGCCTGCAGGCGCTCGAGCGCGACACGCTGGACGCCATGTCCGGCCAGGGCACCGGGGGAGCGATCAACCTTGCGGCCGTGCCCACTTTCGCCACACGCTGGCTGATTCCGCGCCTGCCCGACTTCCGCCGCAACCATCCGGATGTGGTGGTGCACATCGAAACGCGCACCCGGCCCTTCATGTTTTCGGACACCGTGTTCGATGCGGCCATCTATGCCGGCACACCCCTGCAGATGCACCAGTGGGCCGGCACGCGTGCCATCGCACTGGTACCCGAGGTGGTGATTGCGGTCTGCGCGCCGTCCCTGCTGGGTAGTCAGCGGTTTCTCGACGCAAGCGCTGTAGCCGCACTGCCGCTGCTGCAACAGAGCACCCGGCCTGAGGCATGGCGCCATTGGTTCGCGGCTGCCGGTGTGGTCGATGCCATCGCCCAGCCCTTCGCCCTGGCTGGGCCCCGCTTCGAACAGTTCTCGATGACGGCTGCTGCGGCCGTGGCAGGCTTGGGCGTGGCACTGGTGCCGCGTCTGCTCATCGAGGATGAACTGGACCGCGGCGAGCTGGTGGTGGCCAACCCGCTGCCGTTGCCCGGCGAACGCTACTACTATCTGGTTCAGCCTGAGGGCACCGAGGTTCGCCCCACCCTGCAAGAGTTTACAAACTGGCTTGGCAAGCTGAGCCTGTCACCTGCAGGCTCCGCCTGACTACAAGGCACCAAACAGCGAGTTGCGCCCCCGGCGCTTGGCCTGGTACATGGCCACATCGGCGCGTCGGTACCAGTTGCTGATGTCCTCGTCCGGCCGCAGTTCGGCCACACCGAAGGACGCCGGCAGCGTGATGATTTCGTCCCCTTCGGTGATGGCCGTCTGCTGCAACATGGCACGTAGGCGTTCTGCCATCAGCAGCGCGTCGCTCTGGCTGGTCATGGGCAGCAGCACCAAAAACTCCTCTCCGCCCACGCGCGCCAGCAAGTCCCCTTCGCGCAACTGGCCTGTGACGGCCAGGGCCACAGCAATCAGGGCCCGGTCTCCCACAGGATGCCCGTATTGGTCGTTGACCATCTTGAAATGGTCCAGGTCCAGCATGATGATGGATGCGGGTGTGCCATGCCGCTTCAGGTTCGCGACCTGGCGCTCCAGATGCTCAAAGATGTAGCGCCGCGTGAAGGCACCCGTTAGCTGGTCAACATTGACGAGGTTTTTGAGCCGTTCCGCAGACCGCTGCTGCTCCGCCCGAGCCTGCATGAGCAGGTCCACCAGCTGCCGGTTGCGTTCGGTGGCATCGAGCTGACGCACCAGTTCTCGCCGGTGGTCGCCAGCAACAAGCATGTGAACCACCGACATCACCGCCCAGCCCGACATGATCTGCAGGGCTACGATGCTGTTTACCCAGGTGATATGGGCCAGCAATGGCAACATCAGGCCCACCGAGAAGAGCGCATTGGCATAGGGGTGCGGCGCGGCAATCATTGTGCTGATGCCTGCAATGCCCACCAGCACGCAGAGGTTGATGACGTAGAGCATGAAGTGCGACTGGGACCAGCCAAACCAGACGGAAGACCCCCAGCCCAGTCCTGCCGCCACGCATGTCGCCAGCAAGGCCCGCGTCCAGCGACGCGCATCAGCGTGTGCCGCTTCGGCCTGCCGGTGGCGCTGCCCGATCCAGAAGACCGAGAGTTCAATAATCACCATCAGGCCGGTCCAGGTAGCGGCCCGCTGCCAGCCCGCCGACAGGTGAATCACCCAGCCGATGAACAGCAGGCCCAGGGGCGAAGTCTGGGCCCCGCGCATCCAGCGATCGCGAAATACGCGCAACTGCTCCGCCTGCACCCGAACAGCGATGGCAGCCTCGTTGAACTCTGTGTGGCCCATTCTTCCATTGTAGAAGTATGGTGGACCACACAGGCGTTACGCACCTCCACGGCAGGAACGGTGCTGGCGCCACCGACCAGCCCGCAACCATCGGGCACGCCCCAAGTCGGGGCGCTTCAGGTACGCAGGGCTTGGGCGAGCGCAAACACCGAGTTGGGCGCAGTGGTGCGCACCGGCTCGGGCTTGGCTTTGGCAAACACGCCTTTCTTGCCAGTCTTGCGCTCTTCCACCTTGAAGCCTTTGGCACGCTGCTGGATCGACAGGCTGCTCAGGGTGATGGTTTTCATGTGCGCCATCAGTGTGGTGTGCAGGGTATTCCACAGGTCCTGCGTCATGTCCTGCGGATCGCACGCGCCTTCGCCTTGCAGCGCGGCTGCGCCCTGTTTGGCACCACCTTCGATGGCGGCCACGATGTCAGCCACCGTGATGGCATGCGCCGCCATGCCCAGCGTATAGCCGCCACCGGGCCCACGTGTGCTCTCCACCAGTCCGTGTTGGCGCAGTTTGGCAAACACCTGCTCCAGGTAAGAGAGGGAAATGTGGTGGCGCAGTGCCAGATCCGCCAGGGGCACCGGAGTGGCGTTGTCACGCAGCGCCAGATCAATCATCGCGTTGATGGCAAATCGGCCTCGGGTACTGAGTCGCATGGTTTTTCCTTTAAACAGAAAGATGACCCTCCAATGTATGCGCGCAGACAGTTCGCATAAACCACTATTTAGTGCAGTTTAATTTCTGAAAAACAGGAGTATTCAGCCTCTTTGGGTCCAAATTGTCCGGTGTGCTGCTTATTCTGGGTCGCGAATTTACTATCAAAATCATAGCTACCTGTGCATATGCGACAGGGGCCAGAGGCACTTTTTGCTTATAGTGGGGGTTACTTAACAAGGAATCAATGTGCGTATCTGGAAAAGCCCCATCACCATCGAAGGCCTCACCGAAGTCAGCAAGAACACCGCCGTCAGTTACCTGGGCATCGAGTTTCTGGAAATTGGCGACGACTACCTGACCGCCCGCGTGCCCGTGAACCGCAACACCTGTCAGCCTTATGGCCTGCTGCATGGCGGCGTATCAGTGGTGCTGGCCGAAACGCTGGGCTCCACCGGTGCGGCCTGCGCCTGCGAGCCGGGCCAGAAAGTGGTGGGGCTGGACATCAACGCCAACCACCTGCGCAGCACCACCAGCGGCTGGGTCACCGGCACGGCGCGCGCAGTGCACGTCGGCCGCACCACCCAGGTCTGGCAGATTGACCTGAAAGACGACGAAGACCGGCTGACCTGCGTGTCGCGCATCACCATGGCGGTGCTGCAGCCGAAGTCCTGAGCGGTGATTTACACGCCGAGGAAACTGGAGAGTTCCGTGCTGGACGCCACGGCGTCCGCGCTGCCTTGCAGCACCACCTGGCCTTTTTGCAGTACCAGTGCACGGTCGGATTGCGCCAGCACCTTGCGGTAGTCGCGGTCCACAATCAGGGTAGCAATACCGCTCTTGCGAATGTCGGCAATCACGCGCCAGATCTCGGCCACGATCAGGGGTGCCAGGCCTTCGGTGGCCTCATCCAGAATGATCAGCTCGGGGTGCGTCATCAGCGAGCGTCCGATGGACAGCATCTGCTGCTCGCCGCCCGACAGTTGCGCGCCCAGATTGGTGAGCCGCTCCTTGAGGCGGGGAAAGGCGTCCATCACCCGATCAAACGACCAGTCGTTGCGGCCATCACGCCCGCGCCGGGCCGCCATGGTCAGGTTTTCGCGCACCGTCAGGTTGGAGAACACACCGCGGCCTTCGGGCACGTAAGCCACGCCCAGGCGGGCCACCTCATAGGGCCGCGCCCCCGACATGTCCTGCCCGAACAGGCTGATGTGGCCATCTCGCTGGGCCACATGGCCGAGCAGGGTACGGATCAGGGTGCTCTTGCCCATGCCGTTGCGGCCCAGCAGACCCACCGTTTCGCCGCGTGCTATCTGCACGTCCACGCCATGCAGCACATGGCTGGAGCCATACCAGGCGTGGACCGCGCGCGCGTCCAGAATGTACTCAGAGGAGGCCATGTCAATGTTCTCCCAGATAGGCAATCCGCACCTGCGGATTGGTACGCACATTGGCCGGGGTATCGGTCGCGATCACGGCGCCATTGACCATCACGGTCACCTGGTCGGCAATGCGGAACACCGCGTCCATGTCGTGCTCGACCAGCAGAATGGCGTGGTCAGTTTTAAGCTCCTGCAACATGGCGAGCATCCGTTCGGTTTCTTCAGCACCCATACCCGCCAGCGGCTCGTCGAGCAGCAGCACCTGCGGCTGCGTCGCCAGGCACATGGCGATTTCCAGCTGGCGCTTCTGGCCATGAGACAACAAGCCGGCGGGACGGTCCAGCAGGTCTTTCAGGCCCGAGCGCTGCGCCACTGCGTGGGCAATCGTGGTCGTTGCTTCACAATGCTGTGCACTGGCCCAGAAGGTCCAGGGCTTCTGGTGCATGGCCTGCGCCGCGAGGCGGCAGTTCTCAAACACAGTGAAGACGGGGTAAATGGTGTTGCGCTGGTAGCTGCGGCCCAGACCGGCACGGGCACGGCGGGGTTGGGCCCACTGCGTGACGTCCTGGCCCAGAAGTTCCACGGAGCCTTCCGACGGTGGAATCTCGCCCGACAGGATATTGATCAGTGTGGATTTGCCCGCGCCGTTGGTGCCGATCACCGCGTGCACATTGCCGCGCCCCAGGGCCAGCGACACTTTGTTCAGGGCGACCAGCCCCCCCCAGCGGCGGGTGATGCCGGTCCCACGCAGCAGGATGTCAGACGGTTTCATCGTCGCCTCCCTTTGCGCGGGATGCGCCAAGCAAGCGGTCGCGAATCTGCGCAGGCACGCCCACCAGACCACTGGGCAGCAAGGCTACGCTGGCAATGATGGTCACCCCCAGACCCAGATGCCAGTGCTTGGCAAACTCGCCAAACACGGCTTCGGACTTGAAAAACTCCTGCAGCAGTGCAAAAGCAAAAGCACCAATGAGAGCACCCCGCAAGTGGCCCAGGCCCCCCAGAATGATCATGATCAGCACCTCGCCTGAAAGATGCCAGCTGATGAGCTCGGGGTTCACCGTGCCGTCTTTCACTGCAAAAAGAAATCCGGCCAGTCCGGCCATGGCACCTGAAATGACAAAGGCAGCCAGTTTGTAGGGGTAGGTGGAAAAACCGGTGGCACGCATGCGCTGCTCATTGACCCGAATACCCGCCAGCGCCCGGCCAAAGCGGGAACGTCCCAGCAGGGCCAGGAAACCAAAGCTGGCGGCCAAACAGGCCAGTGTGAAACCATAGAGCGTGTTGGCCTTGTCCAGGTCCAGCACTTCACCCAGCACGGGTTTCATCAACAGGTAAATGCCATCGGTGCCACCACCCAGCGGCGTGTCATGCACCACGTAGTAGGCCATCTGGGCAAAGGCGAGCGTCACCATGATGAAGTACACCCCCTTGGTGCGCAAACTCAAGGCGCCCACCACCAGCGCGTAGAGTGCCGCCGCCAGCACACTGGCAGGCAACAGCCAGAGAACGGAACCGGGACCCTCCGACGGGGACAAAAGCACCGTAGCGTAAGCGCCAATGCCAAAGAAGGCCGCATGGCCAAAACACACTAGGCCCGTTCCACCCACCAGCAACTCCAGACTCAGCGCAAAAAGCGCCATGACCATGATCTTGGTAGCCAGGTCAATGCCGTACTGCCCCGCAAAGAAGGGAAAAATGGCCAGGCCAGCGAACGCCAGCAGAACAAACACATAACGAAATTGGGTCATGGCAGTGTCCGGTTCAGCCAGCTTTAAAGAGGCCGTCCGGTTTCCACAGCAGGATCAGCGCCATCAGCACATACACCAGCACGCCGGCCGCCTGCGGCAGAAGCACCTTGCCGAAAGTGTCCACAAGGCCGATCAACAGGGATGCCAGCAGTGCCCCACGAATCGATCCGATACCGCCGATCACCACCACGACAAAACAGACAATCAGCACCGAGTTGCCCATGCCCGGGTACACCGAGGACACCGGAGCGGCCACCATGCCGGCAAGCACGGCGATGGCCACCCCAGCGGCAAACACTACACGGTAGAGAAACTTGATATCAATTCCCAGCGACTGCACCATCTCGCGGTTGGTGCTGCCTGCACGAATCATCATGCCCAGCCGGGTGCGGGAAAACACAAAATACATGGCCAGCGCCAGCGCCAGACAGACACCCGAGATGAAGAGCCGGTAGACCGGGTAAGTCATCATGTCGCCCAGCGGCAGACTACCTGCGAGAAAATCCGGCGGCGTGACACCATGCACATCGTCACCCACCAGCAGGCTGCGCATCTCTTCAAACACCAGAATCAGGCCGTACGTCATCAGCACTTGCTGCAGGTGTTCACGCTCGTACAGAAAACTGAAAAACGCCCACTCCAGCACGTAACCCAGCAGAACGGCAAGTACCACACCAACGAACAGGGTGGCAAAAAAACCACCCCCCAGCGTACCGGCCACCAAAGGGGCCAGCGCGTAGGCCATATAGGCACCAATCATGTAGAAGCTGCCATGGGCGAGGTTGATGACGCCCATGATGCCGAAGATCAGCGTCAGGCCTGACGCCACCAGGAACAGCAGCAGCCCGTATTGCAGTGCATTGAGGCACTGGATGAGAAAGGTGATGAAGTTCATGGTGTGTAGTTGAAGGCAAAACGCCGCGGCGCGAGAGCCAAAAATTCCCGCCGGGCCGCCCCAAGGGAATTTAGCCCCCTCGGGGGGCAGCGACCCGCGCAGCGGCGGAGCGTGGGGGCCACATTCACATCTTGCAGCCACGGGCCGGGTCAGCGAGACCCTTGACCGCAATGCCAATCATCTTGTTTTCCTTGTTGCTGACCTGGCGCAGGTAGAAGTCCTGCACCGGGTTATGCGCCTTGGAAATCATGAAAGGGCCACGGGGACTGTCGATCTTGGCTTTTTCGAGCGCTGCTGCAAATTCGGCCTTCTTGCTCACATCACCGTTGACCGCTTTCAGGCCAATGGCCAGCATCTGTGCCGCGTCATAGCCCTGCACGGCATACACGTCGGGTTGCAGTTTGTAGGTCTTGGCGTAGGACAGACGGAATTCGTTGTCGCGCTTGGTGTTCAGGCTATCGGCGTAGTGCAGCGTGGTGAACAGGCCTTCGGCGGATTCGCCCTGGGCTTCGAGCGTACCGTCGGTAATGAAACCGGGGCCATACAGGGGAATGTTTTTCTTCAGTCCGGCTGCAGCATAGTCTTTGACGAATTTCACGGCAGACGCACCCGCAAAGAAGGTGTAAACCGCGTCAGGCTTGGCTGCAGCAATTTCGGTCAGTAGCACCTGAAATTCCTCGTTGGGGAAGGGCAGCGTGAGCTGCTTGACGATTTTGCCGCCGCCCTTCTCAAAAGCTTCTTTGAAACCAGCCACGGATTCATCGCCTGCTGCGTATTTCCAGGTGATAGTGACTGCGGTCTTGTGGCCCTTCTTGGCGGCTACCTCTCCCATGGCAAAGCCGGGTTGCCAGTTGGAGAACGAGCTGCGGAAGATATTGGGTGCGCACATAGGACCTGTGATGGCATCGGCACCGCCATTGGGCACGATCAGCAGCGTATTGGTATCTTTGGCAACCTTGGCCATGGCCATGGCGACACCGGAGTGGACCGAGCCAATCAGCACATCGACGTGGTCGCGCTTGACCAGCTTGTTGACGTTGTCCGTGGCTTTGGGAGGTGCAGACTCGTCATCGACTTTGAAGAATTCAAGCTCGCGGCCCGCCAGCTTGCCGCCTTGCTCGGCCACATACAGCCGGAAACCGTTTTCAATAGCGTTGCCCAGTGCGGCATACGTGCCTGTGTACGGCAGCATGAGGCCCACCTTGAGCTTGGCCTGTGTTTGCGCCAAGGCAGCCGTGGAAAGCACAACGGCGGCGGCCGCGATGAGGGTTTTCTGGAATGTTTTCACCGGATGTCTCCTTCGAGTTGTCGTTTAAAAAAGTGTGTGACCGCTGCAATGAGCAGGTCGGTTTGGTCTTTGTGCGGCGAATGCCCGCAGGCTTTCATTTCCAGCAATTCGCATTGGGGCACTTTGCGGGCAATGCCGCGAATCTGCTCCAGCGTTCCGTACTCGTCATCGACCCCTTGCACTGCCATCAGTGGACACTGGATGCTAGCGAGTTGGTCATCAATACGCCATGGGCGAAACCTAGGGTCCAGCCAGATGCCGTTCCAGCCCCAGAAGGCCGAATCCGGGTTCGCATGATAGCGCGCGAGGCGCTGACGCAAGTCGGTTTCCTGATAGGCCGTTCGGGCCTGGGCAATGCTGGTCACCGAAATGTCTTCCACCAGGATATGCGGCGCCACCACAATGGCCCCCGCAAGCTGCGCAGGGTGGTGCGCGGCGTACAGCAAGGCAATGGAGG
Organism: Burkholderiales bacterium; assembly: GCA_028868305.1. Taxonomy (GTDB): domain Bacteria; phylum Pseudomonadota; class Gammaproteobacteria; order Burkholderiales; family Burkholderiaceae_C; genus Allorhodoferax. The sequence continues at coordinate 76,713 of JAGWUS010000011.1, forward strand.
CACCGTCGCTATGGCCAAACAACCAGGGTGGCTGCTTGTCCACATCGACACCCACGGCACATAGAAATGCAGGCAGCACCTCATTGGCCTGGCGGTGCATGAAGTCCGGGGCCCAATGCTCGTCCTCTGCACGCGGCGTGGAGTTGCCGTAGCCGGGGCGGGAGTACACCAGCCCCCGGCACCCAACGGCCTGGCACAGCTGGTCTGGAAAGTTGCGCCACATCGACACCGAGCCCAGCCCCTCGTGCAAAAACACCATGGCGGGTGCCTGCGCATCGCGCACGCCCACCCATTGGTATTCCAGCCGCACCGGGCGACCACACCAGTCGATCGTGACGAACTCCACCGTCGCGGTCATTGCCCGGGCGATTCCAGTGCGCGCAACTTGAAGCGCTGTATTTTTCCAGTCGCTGTCTTGGGCAGGTCAGCCACAAACTCAATCTGGCGCGGGTACTTATAGGGTGCGAGTTTGTCCTTCACGAACGCCTTCAGTTCGGCATCAGTCGCCTCGGCGCCTGCCTTGAGCACTACGTAGGCCTTGGTCTTGGTCAGCCCTTCGGCATCGGGCACGCCCACTACCGCCGCCTCCAGCACGGCAGGGTGCTGCACCAGCGTGGCTTCCACTTCAAAGGGTGACACATAGATGCCACTGACTTTGAGCATGTCATCGCTGCGGCCTGAATAGGTGTAGGTGCCATCGGCGTTGCGCACATACTTGTCACCGCTCTTGGTCCAGCCGCCCTGGAAGGTCTCGCGTGTCTTGGTGCGGTTGCCCCAGTACATCATGGCCGCGGACGGGCCATGGATGTACAGGTCACCGGGTTCGCCATCGGGCGTCGCGCTGCCGTCCTCGTTGCGCAGCTCAATGTCGTAGCCTGGCACCGGCCATCCAGTGGTGCCATAGCGCACCTTGCCAGGCAGGTTGGACAGGAAGATGTGCAGCATCTCGGTGGAACCAATGCCATCCACAATGTCTACCCCAAAATGGCGCTGGAACCGCTCGCCAATTTCAGCGGGCAAGGCCTCGCCGGCGGACGACACCAGTCGCATCGCCACGTCGGCCCTGTCGGGCAGGTTGGGAGAGGCCAGCATGCCAGCAAAACCGGTAGGGGCACCGTAAAACACGGTGGGTTTTGTATTGTGGATATGACCCAGCCAGCGCTTGAAGGTGGCGTCGGGTGTGGGGCGCTCGGCCATCAGAAGGGTGGTGGCGCCTACCCCCATGGGGAAGGTCAGCGCATTGCCAAGGCCATAGGCAAAAAACAGCTTGGCCGCAGAAAAACACACATCGTTTTCCTGCAAACCCAGAACGCCTTTGCCATACAACTCGATGGTCCAGTAAGGGTTGGCGTGCGAATGCACTGTGCCCTTGGGGCGGCCGGTGGAGCCCGATGAATACAACCAGAAGCAGGGGTCATCCGGACTGGTGGCAGCAGCCTTGGCAAGGGGTGCATTACCTTGCACAAAATTTTCGAACTCCACCTCGGCGTGGTGTAGCGGCGCAACCGGTTGGGACACGATGACCTTGTGCACTTCATGGTCGGACTTGGTCATGGCAGCCGTAATCGCGGGCAAAAGCGCCCCCGACACCAGCACGGCCTGCGCACGCGAGTGCTCCAGCATGTAGGCGTAGTCGTCGGCTGTGAGCAGGGTATTCACCGCCACGGGAACGATGCCTGCATGGATCGCACCCAGAAAACTCACAGGCCAGTCGTTGCAGTCCTGCATGAGCAGCAGCACGCGCTCTTCCCGCTTGATGCCCAGCGCGCGCAGGGAGGCAGCCACGCGGCGCACCCGGTCTTCCAGCGCGCCATAGGTCAGAACAGCCTGGTCATCGATAAACGCCGCCTTGTTGGGTCGCTGCGCGTTGCACGCCAGTATGTACTGGGCAAAGTTGAAGATGTCGCCAGGGGCTTCTACGTTTGGAACCGTGGTCATGGTGCTCGTCCTTAGAGTTGGCCCAGCACGGCGGTGCTGGCCTGAATGGCAGTGCGGCGGTGGTAGAAATTCAGGGCGCGCAGGCCACCCAACTCTTCCCCGCCACCGGCGCGGCCAGGACCACCGTGCAGCGACTGGGGCATCACGTTGCCATGCCCGGTATGCAGGGCTGCTACATCGGGAGAAATGATATGCACGCGGCCATGGCTGTCGGCCAGTTCCCGTGCCGCCCAGGCCAGGGCCTGTGGATCGCTGCCGTAGAGCGAGGTCACCAGCGAGCCCTGCCCGCGGCGCACCAGTGCGACTGCGTGGGCGATGGAGTTGTCGGTGGTGCGGTAGGGCACGAGTGTGGCCACGGGGCCAAATACTTCGGTGTCGTGCACGCGGTCCGAGGTATCGCTGCCGTCGGCATTGCCCACGCCCAGCAGGGTGGGGCCAACGCAGCAGGCTACGGCTGGGTCCGCATCGACCAGCGCTGCAGTGCTTCCATCGTGCAGTACGGTGGCTTGCCCCTTCAGGTAGTCCAGACCCTCGCGCACGGCCACCAGTTGCGCGCGGCTCACCAGTGCGCCCATGCGCACCGCTTCATTGCGCGGGTTGCCCACAGTGGTTTTGGCCAGACGCGCTGAAATGGCCTGTGCTGCGGCGTGGTACAGGGCTTCGGGCACCAGAATGCGGCGAATCGCGGTGCATTTCTGGCCGGACTTGACCGTCATCTCGCGGGCAACTTCTTTCACAAACAGATCAAATGCCTCGGTGCCTGCAGCCTCACCAGGCAGCAGCACGGCGGAGTTCACGCTGTCGGCTTCAATATTGACGCGCACCGAGCGCTGGGTCACCACAGGGTGCGAGCGGATGACGGCTGCGGTGTCGGCAGAACCGGTGAACGACACCACATCAAACGGCTGCAGCTGGTCCATCAGACCGGCGGAGCTGCCACAGACGATGGACAACGCGCCGACTGGGAAGATGCCCGCATCCACCACGTCCTTGACCATGCGCTGGGTGAGCCAGGCGGTGGCGGTGGCCGGCTTGACGATCACGGGCACGCCCGAGAGCAATGCCGGCGCGGCCTTTTCCCACAGCCCCCAGGAGGGGAAGTTGAACGCATTGATGAACAGCGCCACGCCGCGCGTAGGGCTCAAGATATGCTGCGACTGAAACAGTGGGTCTTTGCCCAAGCGGGCAGCATCACCATCCATTATAAAGTGCGTGTCGCCCAGAGACTCCCCCATCTTGGCGTAGGTGCCCAGGGTGAAGATGCCGCCATCCACATCCACGTCGGTGTCGTTTTTGACCGTGCCGCTGTTGGCGGTGGCGATGTCGTAGTAGGCATCGCGGTTGGCTTGCAGCACTTTCTGGGCTGCGGCCAGCATGGCGGCGCGCTGTCTGTAGGTCAGGGCGCGCAAAGCCTGCCCCCCCTGCGCACGCGCGAAGCCAAAGCCGGCAGCCAGGTCCAGCCCGGTAGCGTCCACGCGCACGAGTTCGGTGCCCAGCACCGGATCGGTCAGTACGGTGCCCGCGCCGGTACCGGTTTGCCAGGTTCCGTTGAAATAGTTGGGAAGGAGTTCGGTCATGGTGGAATTCAGCCTATTTGGTGAAGGTGATGCTGCCCTGGGGGAGCAAATTCAGTACGAGCGCACGGCCCTGGGTCACCGTCGGGCGGTGGGCGCTGCCCGGTGGGCAGACCAGCCAGCCCGCGGGCCGACCGTCAAGCGGATGCCGCCGCCTTCGCGGTCGCACAGCCAGCCGTCTTTCGCACCGGCCATACAGGCCTCGCGCAGACTGGAATGGGTGACGGTCCCGGCGCCATGTTCGGCATTGGGCCAGGCGTCCAGGCCTGCATCCAGCGGGCGACCTTCCAGCTGAACAGTCACTTTGGCGATCTTTTCTCGGAATTCGGTGGGGGACACGGGTTGACTCCAGACAGTGGCAGGTCTTGCCATTTCATAAGTTATGAATTATTGTGCGTGCATCAACAATAAAGTGCATACATCGCCCTGTCAAGCAATATATTGCATATACCGGGTAATTACTTAGTCCATCCATGCCTGCGGATCACCTCATGACAGAGAAAAACCCCTTCCTGGTTGCCCTGGGGGAGCGCGCCCGTGCGCTGCGGGCCCGACGGGGCATGACCCGCAAAGCCGTCGCCAACGCGGCCAATGTGTCCGAGCGTCACCTGGCCAACCTCGAATACGGGGAAGGCAACGCCTCCATTCTTGTGCTGCTGCAAGTCGCGGGCGCCTTGCAGTGCTCCCTGACCGA
>JAGWUS010000051.1 GCA_028868305.1 Burkholderiales bacterium
GGCGTGTTCACCTCCGTGCCCGACCTGAAGAGAAAACTCATGCGCTATATCCGCAAGTACAACGAGCAGCCCAAGCCAGTGAAATGGAAGTACTGCGATCTGTCACGACGCATTACTCCCGATTCAATCGTTACAGTCCACTAGCTAGTCCAGCGTCTGCCGGTAGCGCTTGAGTGCAACCACGCCGGCCACCAGCAGGAACAGCAGCATCGGCCAGAGTTCTGGCCACAGTTGCCCGAAGGTATTGCCCTTAAGCAGGATGCCGCGCACGATGCGCAGAAAATGCGTGAGCGGCAGCACCTCGCCCACATACTGTGCCCACCGCGGCATGGCCCGGAACGGGAACATGAAGCCCGACAGCAGCATGGATGGCAAGAAGAAGAAAAACGTCATCTGCATCGCCTGCAGCTGGTTTTTGGCCACGGTGGAGAAGGTGAACCCGACCCCCAGGTTGGCCACGATGAACACCCCGATCATGCCCAGCAGCAGCGGCATACTGCCCACCATGGGCACCTCGAACAGCAGAAAAGCCGCCCCGAGAATCACCCCGAGCTGCACATAGCCCAGCACCACGTACGGCAGGATCTTGCCCACCATCACTTCCCCCGGACGCACCGGCGTGGCCAACAGGTTTTCCATAGTGCCGCGCTCGCGTTCGCGCGTCATGGCCAGTGCGGTGAGCATGGCCATGGTCATGGTGAGGATGGTGCCCACCAGCCCCGGCACGATGTTGTAGCGTGACAGGCCCTCCGGGTTGTAGCGGCGGTGCACCCGCACTTCAAACGCGGGCTGCGTCGGGCCCAGGCTGCGCAGTGCACCGGGCAGGTCGTGGGCAATGGCCTGGGGTAGCAGTCCGTTGATCGCAGCGATGGCATTGCCCGCGGCGCTGGGGTCGGTGGCGTCGGCCGACAGCAGGATGGCGGGCTTTTCACCGCGCACCAGTCTGCGCGAGAAGTCCGGCGGGATCACCACCATGAATTGCACCTGGCCGGTCTCGACCAGTGCCTCGGCCACCTTCTCGCTGGTGAGCACATGGTCGATGCGGTAGTAGCCACTGTTTTGCAGGGCCGCCACAAAGCCGCGCGCCATGGGTCCGTTGTCGGTGCTGACGATGGCAGTGGGCAGGCCCCGGGGATCGGTGTTGATGGCATAGCCAAACAGCACCAGTTGCAATATCGGTATGCCCACCGCCATGCCGAAGGTCAGGCGGTCGCGCCGCATCTGCTGGAACTCCTTGATGAACACCGCCAGCACACGGGCCAGGTTGAAGCGGGCCAGCAGGCGCATCATGCGGCCACTCCGAAATTGTCCGGCGCTTTGGCAATCAGGCTGATGAACACGTCTTCCAGGTTGGCACTGGCCGGCGCAATCACCAGGGACGGGTTGCCCTTCAGCGGCTGCAGCGCATGTTCCACCGCGGCAGCGTCCACCCCCGCCACGTGCACCGCATTGCCAAACGCCGCCACGCTGAGGACGCCGGGTGCGGCTTTCAGCGGCTCCACAATTGCTACTAAATTGATATCTTGCTGCGCACTGTTTACGGGGGCTAGAGCATGATTTTGTTCATAAACACTGGAGATGGACCACACCTTCAGTGCCGACGCGTCAATGATTTCCTGGGCGGTACCCCGCGCCAGCACGGCGCCATAGGCAATGTAGACCAGGTCGTGGCAACGCTCGGCTTCGTCCATGTAGTGCGTGGACACCAGCACGGTGATGCCCTGTGCTGCCAGCGCGTGGATCTGGTCCCAGAAGTCGCGCCGCGCCTTGGGGTCCACGCCAGCGGTGGGTTCATCCAGCAGCAGCAGGCGCGGTTCGTGGATCAGGCAGGCGGCCAGGGCCAGGCGCTGCTTCCAGCCGCCCGACAGTGAGCCCGCCAGCTGATTCTGGCGCCCCACCAGGCCCAGCCGCTCCAGTGCGCCGTCCACCGCATCGCGGCGCCGGGGCAGTTCGTACAGGCGGGCAACAAAGTCGAGGTTCTCACGAATGGAGAGGTCGTCATACAGGCCAAACTTCTGCGTCATGTAACCGACCTGGCGCTTGATGGCTGCCGCATCACGCTGAATATCCAGCCCCAGGCAGTTGCCACTGCCGCCATCGGGCGTGAGCAGGCCGCAGAGCATGCGGATGGTGGTGGTCTTGCCACTGCCATTGGGCCCCAGAAAACCACAGATGCGCCCGGTTCCCACCTGCAGGTCAATATGGTCTACCACCACGCGCCCGTCGTAGCGCTTGGTCAGGCCCTGCACATCAATGGCCAGCGTGCTCATGGCCGGACTGCGATGCGCACATCCAGCGGTTGGCCGGGCTTGAGGCGGGCCGCGTCCTGGGGCGAGGGTTTGGCTTCAACCATGAACACCAGCTTGCTGCGCTGCGCGTTGGAGTAGATCACTGGCGGTGTGTACTCGGGCTGGGTAGCAATACGGCTCACAGTGGCGGCCATGGGTGCACCACAGCCGTCGCAGGTCAGCGTCACGGCCTGGCCAGCCTTCAGACCACCCAGATCGGCTTCGGGTACAAAAAAGCGAGCCTTGGTGTTGCCCGGTGGCAGCAGGGACACCACAGGCTGGCCAGCCCCCACCCACTCGCCGGGCTGGAAGAACACATCGGCCACCAGCGCAGCGGACGGTGCCGTCTGCTGCTTCTGCCGGGTGCGCCAGGTGCTCTGGCGCAGCACCTCGCTGGCGGCCTGGGCATTGGCACGCTGGGCGGCCCGCTCGTCCGTCCGCGCGGGCAACTTTGCCACCTGCATCACAGCGGCAAGCTCGGCCACGCGGGCCCGCGCCAGCCCGAGCTGGGTGGTTGCATCGTCCACACGCGCTTTGGCTACAAAGCCTTGTGCCAACAACTGCTGCTGGCGCTGCAGATCACTGTACGCCAGCGTTTCGGCTGCCTGGGCTTGCGTGAGTTGCGCCTGCGTTACAGCAATTTCCTCCCTGCGCCTGCCCAGATTCAGATTGGCGGCCTGGGCCTGTGCACTGGCCAGCCGTGCGGCGGCCTCCTGCTGCGCAGCCTGCTCACTCTCGGCATCCAGGGTAAACAGCGGTGCGCCCTGCGCAACCGACTGGCCTGCCTGTACAGCAACGGCATCCAGGCGTCCGGCCAGCGGAGCCGCGACGTACACGTAGTCCCCTTCCGCGTATCCCGACCAGGCAGGAGCAGACTTGTCGGAGCACGCGGCCAAGGCCACAGCGCCCAGCACCACCAGAAGGAACCTTGCGTGCAGCAGAGAGTGTTCACGAATGAAGAACATGGATGCATCCCGGATCACGATACGTGCATGGTAGGCGCCAAATGCCCCCTACGCACCCGGACCGAACGCACAGGATTTGCCTTACATCAAGACATCACGGGTTTACCCGCAATAGACTGGCCCACGAATTACAAGAACCATGTGCCCTATATCCAGTCTCGGAGACAAATTTGCTGCCCGCCTACATTACCCACCCCGACTGTGCCCGCCACGAAATGGGCCCCCACCATCCCGAGTGCCCGGAGCGGCTGGGCGCCATCAATGACATGCTGCTGGTCAAGGGGCTGCTGGACTACATGAACAGCTACGAAGCACCCATGGCCACCGTGGAACAGTTGGGTCGCGCGCACACCACGTCCTATGTGAACGAACTGATGGCGGCCGCCCCCACGGAGGGCTACCACAAGCTGGACCCTGACACTGACATGAACCCTTACACCACCAAGGCTGCACTGCGCGCCGCAGGTGCGGCAGTGCTGGCCACAGATCTGGTGGTTTCGGGTGAAGTTCCCACAGCCTTTTGCAGCATCCGCCCCCCGGGGCACCACGCCGAACGGGCTGCGGCGATGGGTTTCTGCTTTTTTAACAATGTGGCGGTCGGCATGCGCCATGCACTGGACGTGCACGGACTGGAACGCGTGGCCCTGATTGATTTCGATGTACACCATGGGAACGGCAGCGAGGATATTTTTCGCGGCGACGATCGGGTACTGATGTGCTCCATCTTCGAGGAAGGCCTGTACCCGTTTAACGGCGAAAACGCCAAGGGTCCGAACATGGTGAACGTGGGCATGCCCTCGCGCTCAGGCAGCGACAAGTTCCGCGAAGCGGTCACCACCCAGTGGATCCCGGCGCTCGACAAATTTGCACCGCAATTGATCTACATCTCAGCGGGCTTTGATGCCCACCGCGAAGACGACATGGGCAATCTGGGTCTGGTCGATGCCGACTACGCCTGGGTCACCCAGCAGCTGATGGCGGTTGCCAACCGCCACTGCAAGGGCCGCGTCATTTCGTGCCTGGAGGGTGGGTATGTGCTCAACCCCCTGGCGCGCAGCGTGGCCGAGCATGTCAAGGTGCTCATAGGCGCCGACTAAGAAATTATGGATAAACACTACCTCACACCCCTTTTCACACCCGAATCCGTCGTCATTTTTGCAGGGCCACTGGAGGATCCGGCATCGCAGACCCCGCAAGCGCGCGCCCTGATCGAATCTCTCAAAGCGCAGGATTTCAAGGGCGCGTTGCGCTTTCTGGACATCACCACCAGCGGTACCTTGGCGGATCTGGCGCAATCGCGCTCTGACCTGGCCATCATCGCGCTGCCCCCCAGGGATGTCAGCGCTGCCCTGGAAATTGCCGGGCGTATGGCTTGCCGGACCGCGTTGATCATCTCCAGTGGTATCACCGCTGAACATGCCAATGAACTGAAAAAAATTGCCCGCCGTGAAAGCGTGTACCTGCTGGGTCCCAATTGCCTGGGCCTGCAGCGCCCCCAGATCGGACTCAATGCCAGTGCAGCAGGTCCACTGGCACGCCGCGGCTCCCTGGCGCTGGTTTCCCAATCGGGCGCATTGACCTCCTCGATGCTGGACTGGGCCGCCAATAACGGAGTGGGGTTTTCCTCGGTGGTGTCACTGGGGCCGCACACCGGTGTGGACATTGCAGAAGTGCTGGACTTTCTGGCCAACGATGCACAGACGCACAGCATCGTGGTGTACCTGGAGGGCATCTCCAGCGCCAAGCGTTTCATGAGTGCCCTGCGCATGGCGGCCAATGCCAAGCCCGTGGTGGTACTCAAGGCCGGCCGCAAGCCCGCCGGCAACGAAGCAGCGCAAACCCACAGTGGCGCCATCGTCGGCAGCGACGATGTATTTGACGCCGCCCTGCGCCGCGCGGGTGCGGTGCGGGTGCGATCGTTTGTAGAACTCTTTTCAGCGGCCAAATGTCTGGCGTCACGTTACCGCCCGGTAGGCAAGCGCCTGGCTATCGTGACCAATGGCGGCGGCCCGGGCGTACTGGCCGCCGACTGGATCAATGAGATTCACCTGCAACTGGGAAGGCTGTCGGGCGAGTCCATTGCCGCGTTGAAGCCGCAGCTGCCCGAACTGGCATCCCTATGCGACCTGATTGATCTGTCGGAAGATGCCGGTGCTGCCCATTACCGCGCTGCCATTGAAGCGGCTGGACACGACAATGCCATTGATGGTGTGCTGGCCATCTATTCTCCAAAGTGTGGAGGCGATGCGGCTGCCGTGGCCACGGTCATGGCCGAGGTCAGGAAGACCATTGGCAAGCCCCTGCTCTCGTGCTGGATGGGGGACGCATCGGTGGGCGCTGCGCGCAGCATTCTGAACGACGCTGCGATTCCCAGTTTTCGTACCCCTGAGGCAGCCGTAGGCGCGTTTGGAAACATTGCTTCGTTCTACCAGAACCAGCAATTGCTGCAGCAGACGCCGCCACCCCTGTCCACCCTGGCCAAACCCGATATTGAAGGCGCCCGACTGATCATCGAGAGTGTTCTGGCTGAACGACGCAAAGTGCTGACCGAGATGGAGTCCAAGACCCTGTTATCGGCCTTTCACATTCCGGTTACCCGGACCATCCTGGCCCGATCGGCCAACGAAGCGATGATGATCGCCACCCAACTGGGCTTCCCGGTGGCGCTGAAAATTGACTCACCAGACATCAGCCACAAGTCAGACGTACAGGGTGTGGCGCTCAATATCCTGAATGCCACCGGTGTACGCGACACCTACAACGACATGGTGCAAACCGTGGCCCGCCTGCAACCCCAGGCCCGTATCAACGGAGTGACCGTGCAGACCATGGCGCGTACCCGGCACGGGCGCGAAATCTATATCGGTCTGGTGACCGATGACCCCTTTGGACCGGTCATTGCATTTGGCGCGGGCGGCACCATGATCGAGCTGATCAATGACCGCGCCATGGAACTGCCGCCTCTGAACCAGTTTCTGGCCAACCGGCTGATCAACCGCTCACGCGTGGCAGAAACGCTGGGGGAATGGCGTGGCAACAGTGCTGCCGATGTCGACGCGCTGGAGCAAATATTGCTGCGCGTCTCGGAAATGGTGTGCGAGCTGCCCCAGCTGCGCGAGATGGATATCAACCCCATCATCATTGACGAGAGCGGCGCTGTGGCCGTGGACGCTCGCATTGTCATCGACCACGCTCCACGTGGTGTGAGCAACCGCACGGACAACTACAGCCACCTGTCCATCCTTCCGTATCCTGCCCACTACGAGCAGGTCTGGCCTCTGCCCGGTGGCGGTGAGTACACGGTGCGTCCCATCCAGCCCGACGATGCGCAGATGCTGCAGGACCTGATGCACCATCTCTCGGCCGAAAGCCGGTACTTCCGGTTTGTGTCGTCGATTTCGGAGTTGCCGCCCAGCATGCTGGCCCGCTTCACACTGATCGACTACGACCGCGAAATGGCCCTGGTCGCCGTCCACAAGGAGCGAACCGCGGGCGCTGACGGAGATATCACCGAGACCGAGCGCGTGGTCGGAGTTTCGCGCTACATCACCAATCCTGACCAGTCGAGTTGCGAGTTTTCGCTGGTGGTTGCCGACGACTTCGGTGGCAAAGGGCTGGGTTCGCGACTGATGCAAAGCATCATGGACGTGGCGCGGGACAAAGGCTTGGCCGAAATAGATGGCCTGGTGCTGGCCAACAATCCGGGCATGCTCAAACTCATGCGCAGCCTGGGCTTTGAGGTCAAGTCATTTGCCGAAGACCCGGACTTCAAACTGGTGACGCACCCGCTGTAACTACACCATCAAGCGCGACGACTTGGGCACGTGGGCCATCAGAAATTCCATCTGGTCCGCCAGAATGCGACGGTTACGCAGGATGAAGTCTTCCCACAAACTGGGCACATAGGGGGTGTAAAGCAGGGGCATGTGGGCCTGCTCGGGCGTACGGTGGCTCTTGCGGTGGTTGCAGGGCTTGCAGGCAGTGACCACATTCATCCAGGTGTCGATGCCGTTCTGGGCAAACGGGATGATGTGCTCGCGGGTGAGGTCGGACTCAACAAAGTGCCCGCCACAGTAGGCGCAGATATTGCGGTCACGGATGAAGAGCTTGGCGTTGGTCAGGCTCGGGCGCAAATTGAAGGGGTTGATATTGGGCACACCCCGGGTCCCGATGATGCTGTTGACCCGAACAATGGATTGGTGCCCGGTGATGGCGTTGTGGCCACCATGGAACACGGCAACTTCGCCACCGGACTCCCAGCGCACCTCGTTCGAGGCGTAGTGGATCACCGCCTGTTCCAGCGAAATCCACGACTGGGGTAACCCTTGGGCCGACAACTTCAAGACTTTCACGCAACGCCTCCATCAACGGTAAAACTACCACCAACACGGTCTGCAAATGTCTACAAGCAAGCACCCAACCTGCGTCTTGCTTCTGCTCTGCGTCACAATATACCGTGTTTCCATGACAAATTGACTTCAGGCCCCGGCACGACGTGCACAGCCTGCTATCAAAAAGATAACAAATCCATGAAGGTTTTCCGCGGTTTCCACCACCCTGAAATTGCCAGCGCCTGCGCGGTAACGATTGGTAACTTCGACGGCGTGCACCGGGGCCACCAGGCCATGCTGGCACTCCTGCGCGGCGAAGCCCAGCAGCGCGGTGTGCCCAGTTGTGTGCTGACCTTCGAGCCCCATCCGCGGGATTACTTTGCCGGCCTGTACAAAAAGCCGGAGCTCGCCCCGGCACGCGTAGGCACCCTGCGCGACAAGCTCGAAGATCTGGCCCAGTGTGGTGTCGACCAGGCCGTGGTGCTGCCCTTTGATGCCCGGCTGGCGGGCCAGAGCCCGCAGGAGTTCATCACGCAGGTACTGGTACGGGGACTGGGGGCCAAGTACGTTCTGGTCGGCGACGACTTCCGCTTCGGCAAGCAGCGCGCTGGCGACTACGCCATGCTCGACGCCACCGCAGAGGCGCAAGGCTTTGATGTCGCCCGGATGAACAGCTACGAGGTGCACGGCCTGCGCGTCTCAAGCTCGGCTGTGCGCGATGCGCTGGGCGAAGGCCGCATGCAGGACGCCGCCCGCCTGCTGGGTCGCCCCTATTGCATCTCGGGCCATGTGGTGCACGGGCGCAAGCTCGGTCGCACCCTAGGTTTTAAGACCCTGAACCTGCGGTTTGCCCACTGGAAGCCGGCTGCCAGCGGCATCTTTGCGGTACTGGTCCATGGCCTGGTCGACCAGCCCATTCAGGGGGTGGCCAACCTGGGCGTGCGCCCGTCGTTGGACCCCACCGACGTCAATGGCGGGCGGGTACTGCTGGAAACCCATTGCCTGGATTGGCCAGCCAATCTAGGCCCTGAGGGGGCCTACGGTAAAATCATCCGCGTGGAACTCCTTTACAAACTGCACGACGAGCTGAAGTACGACGGTCTGGAATCCCTGACAAAGGGTATACGCCAGGACTGCGATGACGCCCGGGCCTGGTTCGCGGCCCGAATTTGACCGGGCCGACCGCCTGGTCAGCGACGCACCTTGCCCCGCGTCACATCTGCCCTCGCAGAGCGTCATCCCCGCCATTGGCACCTCCCGAGGTGCGCAAGGGGATCCCACCCGATTACCTGGATTGAACTCGCCATGACTGAAAAGCAAGACTACCGCAGCACCCTGAACCTGCCCGACACCCCTTTCCCCATGCGGGGCGACCTACCCAAGCGCGAGCCGGCCTGGGTAAAGCAATGGAATGAAGGTGGCTTATACAAGCGCCTGCGCGATAGCCGTGCCGGTGCGCCCCTGTTCGTGTTGCATGACGGCCCCCCGTATGCCAACGGCAAGCTGCACATCGGCCATGCGCTAAACAAGGTGCTCAAGGACATGATCGTCAAGAGCAAGCAGCTCGCTGGCTTTGACGCGCAGTACATCCCCGGCTGGGATTGCCATGGCCTGCCGATCGAAAACGCCATCGAGAAACTGCATGGCCGCAACCTGTCTCGTTCCGACATGCAGGCCAAGAGCCGCGCGTTTGCCACCGAGCAGATCAACCAGCAACGCGAAGACTTCAAGCGCCTGGGTGTGCTGGGCGACTGGGAGCGTCCCTACAAGACCATGGACCCGGCCAACGAGGGTGGCGAAATCCGCGCCTTCAAGCGTGTGATCGAACGCGGCTTTGTGTACCGCGGCCTCAAGCCGGTCTACTGGTGCTTCGACTGCGGCAGCTCGCTGGCCGAGTTTGAGATCGAATACGCGGACAAGAAGAGCGACACGCTGGACGTGGCGTTTGAAGCGGCCGACAAGCAGGCCCTTCTGCACGCCTTCCTGCCAGGCAAGCTGTCAGACCACCCATCGGCCCCGCTGGTGGCCGCGCGGCTGGAAGCCAAGCAAGCTTTCATCGTGATCTGGACCACGACTGCCTGGACCATTCCTGCCAACCAGGCGCTCAACGCTCACCCCGAGCTGACCTACGCCCTGGTGGACACGCCGCGTGGCCTGCTGGTGCTGGCCGACACGCTTGTCGAGAAGTGCCTGGAACGGTACGGTACCACCGGCACTGTCATCGCGACCACCAGCGGCAAGCAGCTCGGAGGCCTGAACTTCAAACACCCGCTGCACGACGTGCACCCGGGCTATGCCCGGCTGGCGCCGGTGTACCTGGCGGACTACGTCAGCGACTCCGACGGTACCGGCATCGTGCACTCGGCCCCTGCCTACGGTGTGGATGACTTCAACAGCTGCGTAGCCCATGGCCTGAAGTACGACGACATCCTCAACCCGGTGCAGGGCAATGGCAGCTATGGCGAAGACTTGCCGCTGTTTGGTGGCATGAACATCTGGAAATCTTGCCCCGTCATCCTGACGACGCTGCAGGAAGCTGGTCGCCTCATGGCAACCCAACCCATCGTCCACAGCTACCCGCACTGCTGGCGACACAAGACGCCGGTGATTTACCGAGCCGCAGCCCAATGGTTTGTGCGCATGGATGCGGGCGACGGTGTGTTTACCAAGGACAAGGCACCCAAGACCCTGCGCCAACTGGCACTGGATGCCATCGACCAGACCAGCTTCTACCCTGAGAACGGCAAGACCCGACTGCGGGACATGATCGCCAACCGGCCCGACTGGTGCATCTCGCGCCAGCGCAGCTGGGGCGTTCCGGTGCCCTTCTTTCTGCACAAGGACAGCGGGGAGTTGCACCCCCGCACGATGGAAATCCTGGACCAGGCAGCCGACATTGTGGAAAAGGGCGGCATCGAAGCCTGGAGCCGCGTGACGGTCGAGGACATCCTGGGCGCAGCGGACGCACCGAGCTACACCAAGAGCACCGACATTCTGGAAGTCTGGTTTGATTCAGGCTCCACCTTCCAGCACGTGCTGCGCGGCAGCCACAAGGATGCGTATGCGCGCCCACCCTTCCACGACGCACCAGACAATTCGGCCCCCGAAGCCGACCTGTACCTCGAAGGCCACGACCAGCACCGCGGCTGGTTCCACAGCTCGCTGCTGCTGGGTTGCGCGTTGTACGACCGCGCGCCCTACCGGGGGCTCTTGACCCACGGCTTTGCCACCGACGGCCAAGGCCGCAAGATGAGCAAGAGCCTGGGCAATACGGTGGACCCGCAAACCGTCACCACCAAGATGGGGGCCGAAATCGTGCGCCTGTGGGTAGCCAGCACCGACTACTCGGGTGACCTGAACATTGACGACAAGATCCTGGCCCGCGTGGTGGACACCTACCGGCGCGTACGCAACACCTTGAAGTTCTTGCTGGCCAACGTCAGCGACTTTGACCCGGCCAAAGATGCAGTGTCCGCCGATCAGTTGCTGGAGATCGACCGTTACGCCCTGAGCCGTGCGGCGCAGTTGCAGGCCGACATCCTGGCGCACTACAAGGTCTACGAGTTCCACCCCGTGGTCTCCAAGCTGCAGGTGTATTGCAGCGAAGACCTGGGCGCGTTCTACCTCGACATCCTGAAAGACCGCCTCTACACCACTGGTGCCAGTAGCCTGGCCCGCCGTTCCGCGCAAACCGCGCTGTGGCAGATCACCCAGGCCATGCTGCGCTGGATGGCGCCGTTCCTCAGTTTCACCGCCGAAGAAGCGTGGGCCGTGCTGGGTGCCGAGGGCAAGACACCGGCTGCCACCAAGCTGTCCATCTTCATGGATGGCTATGTGAAGCTGGCTGCAGCCGACGAGGCCTTGCTGGCCAAGTGGAACCGCATCCGCGAAATCCGTGAAGCCGTCAACAAGGACATCGAAACGCTGCGCACCGCCGGTCAGGTGGGTGCATCGCTGCAAGCCGAGGTCACACTCACCGTCACGGCGGAAGACCATGCCATCCTAAGCACCCTGGGCGCAGATCTGAAGTTTGTGTTCATCACCTCTGCTATCACTTTAGTAGCTGGTACAGCACAATCGGCGAGGGTTAGCGCCTCAAGTGGCACTAAATGCGAGCGTTGCTGGCACTACACCAGCGATGTGGGCAGCGTTGCGGCGCACCCCACGCTGTGCGGCCGCTGCGCCTCCAATCTGGATGGTGCAGGCGAAACCAGGACATTTGCATAATGGCCCGCAGTAGTAAGTCCAGCGCCGGCGGCATGCTGCAGTGGCTGGGTCTGGCCTTTATCCTGCTGCTGGTCGATCAGTTCACCAAGGTGCTGATCCTGGGCTACTACCACCTGGGGGACAGCACCCATGTGACGGGCTTTTTCAACATCGTGCGGGTGCACAACCAGGGCGCGGCGTTTTCGTTCCTGGCAGGTGCCTCCGGTTGGCAACGTTGGTTCTTCACGGTACTGGGGATTGTGGCGGCCGCGGTGATCATCTGGATGCTGAAGTCCCACCCCGGCCAGAAGCTGTTCAGCTTTGCGATGGCCTGCATACTGGGTGGCGCCCTGGGCAATGTGATTGACCGCCTGGTGCACGGCTACGTGGTGGACTTTCTGGATTTCCACTGGCGCGGCATGCACTTCCCGGCTTTCAACATGGCAGACAGCGCCATCACCGTGGGCGCCGCTTGCCTGATCCTGGACGAACTGTTGCGGGTCAGGAAAAGCTAGCGAACCGGATGGTCGAAATGGCTTGGACCTAGAACAGGAAGCCGGTGGACAACACTTGCTCGGACATCCAGATCGTCTGGTCAGCCGAGCCCTGGTACACCGGAACCTTGCGGAGCACGCCGTAGGCCAGTTTTTGGGTGAGTTCGAGGTACAAGGACTTGTAGACCGTGTAGCGCACGCCCACTTCCACACCGGCTGTCCAGCCATTGACCTGCCACCAGTCGCCAGAACCGCAGCAGATATTCTTGCTCTTGGGACCTACCTGGTTTTCGTTGCCAAAGAGGGTGTTGTCGGCGTGGGGTAACAAAATGCCGGCGCCCACACGGCTGATCAGTTGCAGGTCGCCTGGCTGCTGCACAGGTCCATACAAATGTTTTAACCACACGCCATTGACCATGAGGTGGTTCAAACCGTTATGCAAGGCGTAACTGAAATTCTGCGGTGTGAGCGTCACGTTCCCGGTCTGCGGTGCAGTTCCGGTGATCTGCACGTTCTGATTGAAATCGGTGTTGTATTTGCTGTGGTCGATGGAGAACTCGATCGCAAATGTTTTCTCCGGATTCATGAACTTGCCAATCCGCACATTCTCCTGCGGGTTGGTGAGTTCCAGATTGAGCGTCGAGCTAATCGTGTCCTGAAAACTCGTGGGGAAATCGGTCGCTGTGGCTTGATGAACGGTGAAATCATTGCCCAGACCAGGCTGTGAGACGTGGATATCGGACGGGGCATACTGCTGCCGGCTGAAGCCCCAGGAGAAGTACCAGTTGTTTTCGGGGTCGATTGCACGGTCAAAACTGGCTTTGACGTCCTTGGGCGACGATGAAGTCACCTGGCTCGCGGTTTGAACGGCCGCAGTACTCTGGGCAAATACCGTCGGACAAAGCAACAGGGTCAGCACTGCCGCGGGTAATGGGTATTTTCCAAATCTTGTTGTCATGAGGCAGTTACGAGGGTGAAGCGAGCCGTGCGGCGACTGTGCATTCTATTCCTGCCCCCGTGATCAACTTACAGTGTCAGGATGGTGCAACCCGTTGTCTTGCGTGCCTCCAGATCCCGGTGCGCCTGCTGCACCGCTTCGAGTGGGTAACGCTGGTCGATATGAATCTTCACCTTGCCGCTGGTCACGGCCTCAAACAGGTCATCGGCCATGGCCTGGGTGCTTTCGCGCGTGGCGATATGGGTAAAAAGGGTCTGGCGCGTGACGTAGATGGAACCCTTGGGTCCCAGAATGCCGGGAGCAAACGGAGCCACCGGTCCCGAAGCGTTGCCAAAGCTGGCCATGAGTCCAAACGGCGCCAGACAGTCCAGCGACTTGTCCCAAGTATCCTTGCCAACGCTGTCATACACCGCCTTCACTCCCTTGCCGCCAGTGATCTCCTTGACCCGTGCCAGAAAGTCATCCGCTGCGTAATTGATAGCAAACTCCGCCCCATTGGCGAGGGCTAGAGAACATTTTTTATCCGAACCCGCAGTACCAATCAAGCGCAGGCCCATGGCCTTGGCCCACTGGCAGGCAATCAGGCCCACGCCACCCGCGGCGGCGTGGAACAGTACAAAATCGCCCGGCTGCAAGCCGCCCTGGGGCTGCGTACGCTTGAGCAGATACTGCGCGGTCAGTCCCTTGAGCATCATGGCCGCACCGGTGTCGAAATCGATGGCATCGGGCAGTTTGCATACGCACTTGGCGGGCATGACCCGCACCTCACAATAACTGCCCGGCGGCTGGCTGGCATAGGCTGCGCGGTCGCCCGACTTGAGGTGGGTGACACCTTCGCCCACCGCTTCCACGATGCCGGATGCTTCCATGCCCAGCTGCACGGGCAACTGCATGGGATACAGCCCACTGCGCTGGTACACATCGATAAAGTTCAAACCCACGGCCTTGTGCCGGATGCGGATCTCACCAGGACCTGGGTCACCCACGGTGACCTGTACCAGCTTGAGCTGCTCGGGGCCGCCATGCTGGTCGATACGAATGGCGCGTGAAGTCGCTTGTGTCATGCTTGTCTCACAGAGTTGGTCGGTACGGGGCCGCCATGTTGCCATGAATTGGACCTGGCTGCTGTCGCCCGGGCTTCACCCTTGTTACAGTCCTCGCCCATGACCCAACACCTCAAACCGTCCACTGCCCTGCTGCTGACTCTGCCTCCACTGATGTGGGCGGGCAATGCCGTGGTCGGCCGGATGGTTAACGAACTGGTTCCACCCATGACGCTGAATCTGCTGCGATGGGCGCTTGCATTTGTCCTGCTGCTGCCACTGGCCGCGCCAGTGCTGCGACCAGGCAGCGCGATGTGGCCGTACTGGAAACGCTTCAGCCTCTTGGGACTGCTCAGTGTGGGCCTCTACAACGCCCTGCAATACCTGGCGCTGCACACCTCTACCCCCATCAACGTGACGCTGGTGGCCTCCAGTACCCCGGTATGGATGCTGCTGGTGGGCCGTCTATTCTTTGGGGCCACCATCCATCCACGCCAGTTACTGGGCGCCGCACTGTCCATTTGCGGCGTGCTGCTCGTGCTCTCCCGGGGCAGCTGGGGCACCTTGATGCAGGTACAGCTGGTCGCCGGAGATGCCTATATCCTGCTCGCCGCCGCGGTATGGGCGTACTACAGCTGGATGCTGTCCGAGCATGGAAAAGAACCCGCTGCCATTCGCGCGAACTGGGCCATGTTCCTCATGGCCCAGATAGTTTTTGGTCTGGTGTGGTCCGCGCTGCTGGCAGGTGGGGAATGGGCGCTGACGGACGCTCGCATCCAGTGGGGCTGGCCATTGGCTGCAGCTCTGCTTTTTGTGGCCGCCGGACCCGCCTTACTGGCTTACCGTTGCTGGGGCGCTGGCGTGCGTCTGGCTGGGCCGTCCGTAGCGGGCTTTTTTTCCAATCTCACGCCCTTGTTCGCAGCCCTGCTGTCCACCCTGCTCCTGGGTGACATGCCGCACGGCTACCACGCGCTGGCCTTTGTTCTGATCGTGGGTGGCATTGTGGTGTCAACCCGCCGATAAGCGTCTTAGTGTGGCACCGTGGCCTCGTACAGGCAGCGGCTGCCGCCCAGCCCCTTGGCCTGGTACATCGCCTGATCGGCATGCTTCATCAGTGCCATGGCATCGACACCATGCTCAGGGTACAGCGCAATGCCGATACTTGTGGATATTTCGATGGTATGGGGGTCGACCACGAACGCTTGGTTCAACGCATCCAGAATGCGCTGTGCCACAGCCACGGCGTCCGACGCTTTTTCCAGGTGCGCCAGTAGCACCACAAATTCATCACCTCCAATACGCGACACGGTATCCGTCGTGCGGGAAACGCAATTGCGTAGACGGCCCGCTACCTGCGTCAGCAGCCTGTCACCCACTTCATGCCCCAGCATGTCATTGACAGGTTTGAATCGATCCAGGTCCAGGTACAGCAGGCCCACCATGGCCTTTTCACGCCGTGCTTGTGCCAGTGCCTGGTTCAAACGGTCGGTCAACAGCACACGGTTGGGCAAATCAGTCAGTGCATCGTGATGGGCAAGATGGTGAACTTGGCGTTCCATATTCTTGCGATCGGTGATATCGAGCATGGTCCCCACATAGTGCGTGACTTCCCCGCCATTCGCACTCACTGCCGTGATGGTGAGCCACTGGGTGTACGTCTCGCCCGACTTCCGGCGGTTCTGAATTTCGCCTTCCCAATGCCCATCTCGCCGGATGCGCTGCCACATGCTGGAATAAAAACCGGCGCCGTGCAGACCGGATTTCAGCAGGGAAAGTGTCTTTCCCACCGCTTCGTGTGCAGGGAAACCCGTGATGCGTGTGAACGCCTTATTTACCCGCAAAATGGTTCCGCTGGCGGCGACGATGACGATGCCTTCCTGGGATTCAAAAGCTGTGGCCGCAATGCGCAGGTCTGCTTCGGCCGCCTTGCGCTCGGTGATGTCTTCGTAGACTCCCACCAACCCCACCGAACCCGCCAGGGGATTGTGCAAAGGCACCTTGGATTTGCGAAGCCAAACCACCTGATCGTTCTGCAGGACGAGCGGTTCTTCAACCTCCAGCCTGGGCTGGCCGGATTCCATGACCTCGCGGTCCTCCAGGGTCAAGCGTTCAGCAGAGGCGTTCCAAGACAACTGGTCATCGGTCTTTCCAACGATGTCATCGGGACTTTCTTGACCAGCGTCGCGTGCAAATGCGGTGTTGCAGCCCAGATAACTTGATTCGCGGTTCTTCCAGAACACCCGCATGGGAATGGTCTCAATCACCGACTGAAGGACGCTTCTGGACTCGTCCAATGCGCGCATGTTGTTGACACGTTCGGTCACATCCTGCAACAAGATCACATGGGACGTCTCCGCCTGCATGTCCAGCGGTGAGGCGCTGACAAGTACCACTTTGGTGGAACCGTCCTTGCAGCGGATCCTGACTTCCAGCGGTTCACAGGGACTTTCGCCTGTACTTGCTGATGCGAGACGCTGATGCCAGGTAGCAACCACCCACTGGCGATAATCCGGCTCCGGAAAGGCCTTAGGCCACCAGGCGGTCAACGTCGGAACATCCTGCAAGGTGTAGCCAAAGACCCGCACGAATTCGGGATTGAGCATGACGACATGGATGCCACCATCGGCCACCGCCATCGGTACCGGGCTGGCGTTGATGATCGCGCTGAGATGGACGTTGTCGCGGTCCATCCGACCAACCTGCCCAAGAAAATTGAATATCAGCCAGACAATCAGCGATGCCACCAGCGCCGAAGCCACAAAACCTGTGATCAGATAGTCGGCGGTGACCACACCCAGCAGTGTCAACTGCATGACAACGACGATGGCCTCGGTCAGCACCAGCGACAACGCAACCGACGTTGCCCAGAGGGCAAACTTGCTGGTATGGCGCAAGTACTGAAGAACGGAACTATTCATCACCGCCAATATAGAGGCCTGCCCCCAGGGGACATTGACCTTGGTCAATCAATGGAAAGGCGCCGGACCTAAAA
The DNA here is from genome assembly GCA_028868305.1 of Burkholderiales bacterium. GTDB lineage: Bacteria > Pseudomonadota > Gammaproteobacteria > Burkholderiales > Burkholderiaceae_C > Allorhodoferax. The sequence goes on from JAGWUS010000051.1 coordinate 17,278, forward strand.
AGTGCCGGGGTAGGCACCGCCATCGACCAGCACGTTCTGCCCCGTGATGTAGGCCGCCTGCTGGCTGCACAGGAAGGCGCAGACTTGCCCGAACTCCTGTGCCGTGCCGTAGCGCCCCACCGGAATTTGGGCCTGCTGCGCCCGGCGGATGTCTTCCACCGTCTGCCCCGTCTTTGCAGCGGTGGCCTGCACCGTGGTGGCAATGCGGTCGGTGTCGAACTTGCCAGGCAACAGGTTGTTGATGGTCACACCCCTGGCCGCCAGACTGGAGCGCGCCACGCCCGCCACAAACCCGGTCAAACCACTGCGCGCACCATTGGACAAGCCCAGAATGTCGATGGGCGATTTCACCGCGCTCGACGTGATGTTGACGATGCGCCCAAACCCGCGCGCAGCCATGCCGTCCACCGTGGCCTTGATGAGTTCAATCGGTGTGAGCATGTTGGCATCCACGGCCTTGATCCAGGCATTGCGGTCCCAGTCCCGAAAGTTGCCCGGTGGCGGACCGCCCGCGTTGGTGACCACAATATCGAAGTCCTGGCGCATGGAGAACACCGCATCGCGTCCATTCTCCGTGGTGATATCTTCAGCACAATATTGCACTGTAGCCCCCGACTGAACTGCATAGTCAGCTATTAATTTAGTAGCGCTTTGCTCCAGCGTCGCGAGTCCGCGCGCCACAATCAGGACGTTGACACCCTCCTGCACCAGTGCCTGCGCGCAACCATAACCCAGCCCCTTGCTGGCACCGCATACCAGGGCCCACTTGCCCGTCAAACCCAAATCCATGGCATTACTCCAAAGTTATTGACTATCGTCCAGCGCGACTCACCACAAACACCCCAGCCAACACCAGCACTGTGCCGGCAACTACCCAGCCGGTGAAAGGCTCACCCAGCAACAGTACGCCCATGGTGATGGTGGACATCGGACCCACCATGCCCACTTGCGCGGCCAGGCCGGCACCAATGCGCTCAATCGCCATCATCACCAGCAGCACCGGCACGACCGTGCAGGCCGTGGCATTCAGAACCGACAACCACACCACCTGCGGTGCAACCGCCCAAGCAACTTCCAATGGCCGCGTCAGTACAAACTGTGCAATACACAGAACACAAGCCACGCTGGTGGCCAGCCCGACCAGACGCATGGAGCCCAGGCGCTTGACCAGTTCGCCACTGTACGACAGGTAAACGGCATAGCTCACTGCACTCAGGAACACCAGCAGTGTGCCCAGTGCCACATCGCTGCCAGTCAGCGTCGCTTCATGGCCAAAGACCAGCACCACACCGCAGTAGCTAATGGCCATGCCCACCAGTTGCCGATGGCTGATGCGCCGCCCATACAGCACCAGCCCCAACAGCAGCACCAGCGTCGGGTTGAGGTACAGGATGAGCCGCTCCAGCGAGGCACTGATGTACTTCAAACCCGCAAAATCCAGAAAACTGGCGAGGTAATAGCCCGTCACACCCAGCCCGACGATGCCGAGCCAATCGTGCAACTGAAGCCGGACTGGCGTAATGCCATTGCGAGGCCGGCTCGCCCACCAGGCAATGGCCACAAAAAAAGGTAGAGCAAACAGCATTCGCAGCATGAGGAGCGTCACCGCATCCACGCCATGGCGGTAAGCAAGCTTGACGATGATGGCTTTGCCACTGAACGCGATCGCACCCAGCACGCCCAGCAACACCCCGGAGGCCAGGGACTTAGGATTCTTTTGCACCGGCCAACCGCTGAACAAGGGTTACGAACGCCCGGGTCAAGGCACCTGCCACGATACCCACCACCAAATCGGGAAGCAATAGCACGTTGACGCTTTCTACCGCATGGTGCTGAAACGGCAGGCCATGCACCCAAATGCGGCCGGCACCAGGATCAATTTGTTAACCAGGGACCCCTTGCACACCGCCCACACCAACGGCAGCTCCCGGTCCGCAACGAGTCCGGCAACCTGCTGGGCATTCAGGGCCAGATTATCCAGGATGGTGGCGATGTCATCAATCAGGGCAAACAAGCTGGAGGTCACGGGCAGTAATTTAACAGTCCGCCCTCCTGAGCCTCGCACTAGAGGTTGCCCGCAAACAACCTGCGGATTAGCAGGTCCTTGAAGCTGTGCGCATCGGCCAGGCCCAGGCGTTCCAGATACGCCTGGGGCGCCTCCTTGCCTTCCCACAGGCTTTTGACCGCCATGGTCAGCAATTCGGCCGGATGTTCACTGGCATGTTTGACCTTCTTCATCGCACGCACCATGCGCAACTCGTCTTCCGTAAGGTCAGTGCCAAAGGGGAAGTCGGGCAACAGTCCCGCTTCACTCCACGGATGGAGCTTGGCCTCCAGTAACTCTGGCAGATTGCTGCGGTAACGCTCGGGCAGCACATAGTCAGCCTCCAGCTTGCCATGGGCCTTGGCTTCCTTGACCAGGTCATCCTGAAAGCGCGAATCGGCAATGGCAATCAGCCGCTTCACCACTTCGCCATCGGACTGCCCACGCAGATCGGCCACCCCATACTCGGTGATCACGATATCGCGCAGATGGCGTGGAATGGTGACATGGCCATAGTTCCAGACGATGCTGCTCTTGAGCCCATCCTTGTTGTCATGGGTGGCACGCAACATCATGATCAGGCGCGCATCCGGCAGCGCGTGGGCCATGGCAACAAAGTTGTACTGGCCGCCAACACCGCTGACCACCTGGCCAGACTCCAGCGCATCACTGGCAGCAGCACCCAGCAGGGTCACTTTCATGGTGGTGTTGATGAAGCGGGCCTTCACACGCTGGGCGCGCTTGAGGTTGTCATCCCCATAGAGCTGGTTGATGAAATCAATGCGCGTCATGTCAATCTTGCCCAGATCATGCGGTGCCATGGAGCGCAGCCGCTCGTAAAAATCGCGTGGTCCCAGGAAGAAACCGCCTGTCATGAACACACCACCCTGCAGATGGGAGCCCAGCATGCTGCGACAGACCGTATCAAAGCTGGCAGCATCCCGCAAATCGTTGCTGCAATGCGCACCGTCCAGGCTCAATTTATCGTCCTTCATTTCAACGCCTGCCTTGAAGATGCCAAAGTGCTTGAGAAACACCAGGTCCTTCACACGCAGAGGCGCACGGATGCGACGCGATTCCAGCAGTTCGGTCAGCACCTCCGGTGTCACTGCACCATCGCGGATGCGCCCAGAGTTGCACAAGTGTTGCAACGCTTCGTCAGCGTACACCTCGCGCCGTATGATGCCGGCGTCAATCAGTCGCATGAAGGCATTGACGAACATTTCAGAACAGCCGTACAGCCCCTCCTCGAAACGCCCCAGGCTGCGGCCACCCACGCCGTCCGGGCACAGCGACTCCAGAATGCGACGGTATTCAGGGCCATGGCGGTCGCGCACGATCAGCGCCTGACCGATTCCATCGCCCAAGGATCCAATGCCAATCTGCAGCGTGCCCCCATCCACCACCAGACTCGATGCGTGCAGGCCAATGGCGTAATCGGCAGACGTGACCTTTGCATTGGGTGGCGCAAACACGGCATGGGTGCTGGCCGGATCAGTCACCAGCACATCAAAGAAATTGGGAGGCGCTTCGGCACCATTGGGCATATAGGGCATCTGGCGATTCACGACCCCGATGGCCATCAATTTCTGGCCGCTGGTCCGCATTTTTTCGACCACTTCAAAGGTGACGTCGGGGTTGCTTGACAGACTCAGCTGCAACTGCCCGCCAACCTCTCTGGCAGCGACTGCCTGGGCAATCACATTCATGCCCTGCAATGCCATGTCCCGCGCGACAAATGTGTAGTTGGTCGAGATGTAGCCCAGCTGCGCCGCCGCATTGCCCAGGTAGTCGCCAGTCTTCATGAAGAACTCACGCACCTCAATATTGGCTGGCAAGGCCTTGGCACGCGAATCCTTGACGTAGTCCAGATCCGGATAGTCGGCAAAAACCCGCTCCACCAGAGGGCCGAGAAAGTGGCTTTCCAGGTCGCTGTGCCCGACCGGTTTTTCCAGGGACAGTGCCGTCACAATGCGCAGCTTGCGTGCTGGATTCGCCTTGATGCGCCGATAGAGCGCATTGACAAACGGGTTGGGCTTGCCGACACCCAGGGGGATGCCCATCACAATGTCGCCGGGGATGGTGTCCAGTACATGGTCCACTGCGGCTTCAATGGATTCAATGGTCTGCGTCTTTGCCATGACAGTTCTCCTGTGTTTTTATCTTTGATCAGTATCTAGCTGCCAACGCCCTCCAGTCTTGACTTAGAACAACTTTCAGGAACGAAGCCCCGGGGACCAAACCCGAAGGGTCTGAAGTAACATCTACGAACTGGCTCCGCCAGATCTTTCAGGAATTTTCATGACAAGTACGGTCAATGTCGAGTTGGGTTACGCGTTTGAAGTCAAGACACCGGCAAAAGAGGTGTTCGCCGTACTCGCCAACGTTCCCGACTCAGCCAGTTATTACCCCAAAGTCGACAGACTGGTGGATCTGGGTGACGGCGCCTACCGTTGGGAAATGGAAAAGATCGGCTTTGGATCCGTCCATCTGCAAACAGTGTATGCATCCAGATACGTTTCCAACCAGGCCAAGGGCACGGTGGTCTGGACCCCTGTCAAGGGCGAAGGCAACGCACTGGTGTCCGGCAGCTGGAAAATCACCGACAAGAAAAAGTCAACGAAGCTGGTACTCAAAGTCCAGGGCGAGTTGACGCTGCCAGTCCCCGCCTTGATGGCGGCGGTCATCGCCCCGCTGGTGGAGGCCGAATTTGAAAACCTGACCGAGCACTATATTGACAATCTGGTCCAGCGCTTTGGCGGTGAGGCCTGAGGTAATCCATGTCCGCCACATCCATGCACCGCGTTGCCATCAGCAGCACCGGCCTGTTCACGCCACCCCATGTCATCACCAACGCAGAACTGGTTGCCTCTTTCAACCAGTATGTGGCTCTGGAGAATGCAGCGCACGCTGCTGAAATCGCCAGTGGAGCCCGTACAGCGCTGACAGAGTCCAGCGTCGAGTTCATCGAAAAAGCCTCAGGCATCCAGCAGCGCTATGTACTGGAGAAAACCGGCATCCTGGACCCCCACCGCATGCGTCCACGGTTTGCGCCTCGCCCCGACACGGAACTCTCCCTGATGGCTGAAATTGCCGTCAGGGCGGCACAGGACGCGTTGTCCAGAGCGAGCAAGACGGCCGCCGATGTCGATGGCCTAATTTGCGCAGCGGCCAATATGCAGCGGGCCTACCCGGCCATGGGCGTCGAGATCCAGACCGCGCTGGGTGTGCAGGGCTATGCCTTTGACATGAACGTAGCCTGCT
>JAGWUS010000052.1 GCA_028868305.1 Burkholderiales bacterium
CGCGCTGCGTCAGCGTGATGTCGAGCAGGCGCGCGGCCTTCTCGGCGTCCGCGTAGAACATTTCATAAAAATCCCCCATGCGGTAGAAGAGCAGGGTGTCCGGAAAATCGGCCTTCAGACCCAGATATTGGGCCATCATCGGCGTGTGTTTCGAAGCCTCCTCTGGCGCTGCATTGGCGGTGGCATTTTCCTTTAACATCAATAACTTAGCGTCATCCGCTGCCCTCATGTCCCTGTGTTATTCCCAAAGTTCCCTCAACTTCCGCGCACTTGGTGGGTGCTTGGTGGGGACTGCTAAAGTCGAGTATCCTCCAGTTTTTCATTTCAGTCCCCCGTGCATGGGGGCTGGAGAAAAAACCAAGCGCCACAAGGGTTTACGGACATTTCGCAGTCCCCTTTGCGGCAGATGCAAGGCTCCAAGGAGTGAAGCGATGGCCAGCAAAAAGGAAGACGCGGAAGTCAAACGCAACCCGGCGTTCAAGAGGAATCTCGACCTCAAGATTATCAAGGGGTTGAAGCTCTCCGAAATGCCGACCGGCTACAACAAGAAAACCGGGCAGCTCGTGTTCGGTCCCAATCCGCCTGTGGACAAGGCGGGCAAGCCGACTGGCCCCATGGTCCCCAGCTACATCATTTGGGACAGCCACCAGTCGGCGCCGCCCGGATTCGGCGTGAGGGTCGCGGCCAAGAAAACCTACATTCTTCGCCGCAAGGTGCTGGGCCGCTCGATCATGCCCACCGTCGGCAATGTGGCCGACTTCGAGGCCATCGACGACGCCCGCAAGAAGGCCGCTTCAATGGCCTTGAAGATGCTCGAGACGGGCAAGAATCCGAACGTTGAGGCCCGCAGGGTCGCCGCCAGCGAGTTCACCTTGGGCATGGCGTTGGAGCGCTATCGCACCCACTTGACCACGCGCACGCAAAAGCGCGCCAAGCCTGAAACCCTGAAGGTCCATGACCGCGTGGTCCGCCGATTCACCGAATGGAAGTGGATCGACCGAAAGCTCAGCGACTTCTCGACCGACGAAATCACCCAGAAGTTCAACGAGAACAAGGCGCTCGCCACCGCCAACGAGCAAAGGTTTCGCTGGGTCATCGCGGCCATCAACTGGAACATCGACCGGGAAAAGTTCGACGCCCACGCCGCGAACCGCCAGCCGCTATTGGATAAGAATCTGTTCGAAATTCTGGTCCACGACAAGATGTTTCGCGACCAATTGCAACTCGACAAGGAGCGGGAGGAAAAGAGCAAACGCAACCCCCTCGGACCGACCACGACGCTCGGGCCATTCCTCGAAGCCTGCTGGTCCAAGAAGAACACCAACGACAACGAAACCGGCATCCACTATGCGATCCTGATGCTGCTGTGGGGTTGCCGAAAGTCCGAGCATGCGCAGTGCGTGTGGGGCGAATTGCTGCCGGAAACTGCGAACGACAAGCCAGGCCAAGAACCACCCACGCCCACTCGCCGCAACACCAGCCATGTTTGGCTGGATGCCGATCCCCAATACGGACCTTACGTCTTCTTCCACAACACCAAGAACGGGCGCAATCACCGCATGCCCATCGCCCCCATGGCGTTGGAGCTTTTGAAGCGCAGGCAAGTGTCCGCAGCCGAGGAGGCTGTCCGCAGGGGTTTTGGCGCCAAGTCTCGCCAGTTTGTATTTCCGGCGAAAAACAAGCTGTCCAAGAGTGGGCACTATTCGGACGTGAAAGATTTGCTCGACCGCATCCGCGATGAGGTGGGCTTGGTCAAGCTCAATCGCCACGACTTGCGGCGATCCTTTGGGACCATGATGACCTCGCTCGAAGTTCCCGAAACCATCAAGCGCAGCTTCTTCAACCACACCGACCCCAACGTGACGGCGACCTACACGAAGGCCGAATGGGAATTGCTTCGGTCTTGGATGACGCGCATTGAGCAAGCAATCATTTCCACCGCGCCCAACGTCTACAACTCGCTCAAACCGCTCGAATGGCCCCCGCTGCCCGCGCCCGATCCGCATGTCTGCATGCCTGCAAAGCCGAGGACTGGACGCCCGCGGAAGGATGCCGCAGTGGCAAGCTCGGAGCAGGGCTAACCGTCGGGACCGCCGCGCGATCCGACGCGGTGAAAGCCACACATAGCCGCTGGCTATGATGATGGCTTCACCACAAAAACAATTCGACCCGGAGACAACATGGCAACAGTCGGACCGACCCTCGCGCAGCTCGAAGCTTGGGAACGAATCAAAGCTTTGCCGGAGGATTACCCCCTCAAAACAGCAGAGGCCGCAGTCTTCATCACCTTTTCGGTCGCAACCTTGGAGCGCCTGCGCACAAAGGGCACCGGCCCCGACTACTTCCAAGGCGGCATCCGGCGTGATGGTTCGCAGCCCGCGCCCGAGGGCACCAATCAACACGTCCGTTATTTCAAGCCTGACATCCTCGCATGGCGGCAGCGCGGCATGGTTTCATCGACGATGCAGGCTGCCAAGCTCAAGGGCCAAGTCTTCGCCACGATCTTCGACCTGGCCGAACAACACCCGTTTTACATCGACCCCGCCGATGGCGGCGTCGCGGGGATGGTCGAGCACACGCCCATCGAGACCGTCATCGCGCGCTTGGGTTCGTGGGACATCGTTTGGATGTCCGCAACCGAGGCCGCAAGCCAACGCTGGTCGAACCTAGTCGCCCACAAAGAATTGGCGAGCAAGATTCAATCGGTTCTGAGCAATATGCAAAGCGGCATCAATGCAGCGCTTGAAGCCACTGAAATCAGCGAGGGCATCCCTCGCACAGTGCGGCCCATTGGAGCCAGGACTGTCGGCGGGCCGCTTTGAAAAGCAGGCGGCCCAGAGAGTTCAATCCGAGACTTGACCACATTCGACTTACCTCCAATCACCATGATCGAAAAGACAAAAATCGAAAGCTCCGATCCCCAATGGGATGAACTTTTTTCAAGAGCGTGGCAAGTCCGATTCACCATGATCAATCATGGGTGCGACATTGACTATATGTTCATGAAGAACTCTGATCCCGAATATGGACTCACCTTCAAAAAAATACTCAATCGCGCTCGGAAAGCAAATTCAATCACTCTCGTTACTGACACGCTAGAAGGTCATGAAGAGGGCCTTCAAACCATTGAGTTGATTGAAACGGATGTCTTTGATGACTTGATGGGGAAGGACAAGCGGTTTTGCAAAGCGCGGATCGATATTGGTTTCGGTGTTGGCCGTTGATGCACATGATCGTGGGATTGCTGGCGTGCTATGGACACGGCGTGGACATTCGCCCGCATGGATTGCCGAGCAAGAAGCGGCAGGGAAAAGCCGTGACGACTTTTAAGTCCAATGAGTAGCCGACCTTTTCTAGCCAAAAGAGGCTCTTCGCTTTTCAATGCGACGATTGAAAGCATTACGGCATTCACATTTGAGTGCATGCATCCAACCGGATACTACTTTTTCGTCGATAAAAAGCTCGATGAAGCACAGCTCAATGTCGCAAAAGAAAAGCTGAAAGAGGCTGGCTCTGTATATGTCAAAAACGGCTGGAAAGGTGCAATCGCAAGCTTTGCATTGGATTACGGAATACAAGCGGCCGCCCTTGCTTTGAAGTTTGATTTAAGCAAGAGCGTTAAACCTCTTGCAAACATCCAGTCCGAAAGCACAGAACGGATCAGGGCACTGGCCAGGGAGAGGCGGGCGGATAAAGCGGTTGCAAAAGCAGCCAAGAAGCCAATCAAACCGAAGGCTGACTTGAAGACGAGAAGGGATGTAATTTGATATGAGCCACCGATTGGAACTCAAGGCGTCGTCGTCAATTGCCGAAGCCGCCCTTCTCCTTGCGCACTCCGCAATCATTCATTTCCAAAAAGGTGGTCAAACTCACAGGCGATAACCGCTTGTATCTATATGGCGTTGCCATCGCTTAAACGAAAATTTTGTATATATACATAAATAGTTAAAATCTAATAAACCATATTGGTTGATAGATTTCTATGACAAAAGTGCGCAATTCAAATACAATTGCCGCATACCGCCTCCACCATCCCCGTAGCGCAAGCAAGGGGGTGATTCCAACAGAGCATCTACCAGCCGGAGTCTGTTGTTGACATAAAAAGGTCTTGCGCTATTTGCAAGAAGAGGGGCCGGGTGCACCGTTACGCACTAAGGGTCGTAGTTTGGCGACCGACATTTTTGCTACGTGTCGATTGGTGGAACGACATGACGAAACCCAAAGGGGTGTGTCATGTCTCGTCCATCAGTTTTGCGCACTACTACTGCAAAGCAAGCTAAATCCACCGCCACCGCTGTTCCTGCATCCGCAGTGAACGTGATCCCCAAGCAGGGGGAACACCTGTTCGACCACGATGGCGTCAAAGCCGTCATCCAGTTTGCCCAGCACAACGGGCAATGGATTGCTGAATACCGCTTCCGCTTCCGCTGTGGTGCGTTCCACGCGGGCACCATTCCGCTGACGATCAACAGCGAGCAGCATGCCAATTTACAAAACGCGCTTCACGATGCAGCTTGCCGCATGGTGCAAGCCATGGCGACAGCGACCAATGGGCACCGGCTCAACAAACGCCAACAGAAAGCGTTTGATGCCCTGACGGTATGGGCCGACCAATTCAAGGCAGCACCGACTACCGTTCAAAGCAAGCCCGCCCCGCAGTCCAAACGCTTCCTGGACCTGTTCTCCGGTGTCGGTGGCTTCCACCTTGCCATGAAGAAAACCGGTGCTGTCTGTGCCGGTTCTGTTGAACTCGATACTTCGGCCCGCAAGACCTATGCAGAGAACTTTCCCGGCGACTATGTGACGTGCGATGACATCCGCAAGGCCGTCGCCAGCATGTTCGGCAAGGTGGACATCGTGTGTGGTGGCTTCCCGTGCCAAAGTTTCAGTCAGGCAGGCGACGGCGAGGGCTTTGACCACAAGGACAAGGGGGCTCTCTTCTTTGAAACTGCTCGCCTCATAGGCGACCTGGCCCCAGAGTCGTTCATTCTGGAAAACGTCGAGGCCTTGGGCAGCCATGACGGTGGCAAGACCCTTGACACCATCCTCGACATCCTGACCGACCTTGGCTATGCAGTGCAGACGTGCGTGCTGAATTCCGGTGAATTCGGTTTCCTTGCAAACATGGATGCCGACACTGCGCGCGATTTGCGCGAGCACGGTGGCCACCGACCTCTCTGAGGTGCTCTCCGCAGAGCGCATCAAAGAGCTAGAAGACGATGAAGAGGCCGAGCTTTCCGCCGATGAGTTGATGCTCATCGCTATGCATGGAAGAGCCAGTGCATCCAACGTCTCCTTCTTCGCATTCACCGCAACGCCAAAGGCCAAGACGTTGGAACTCTTCGGAAGAAGACCCAGTGCCGATGAACCCGCAGGAGAAGGAAATCTTCCGGAGCCCTTTCATCTGTACTCAATGCAGCAAGCCATTGAAGAGGGCTTCATCCTTGATGTGCTGAAAAATTACACGCCCTACAAGATGGCCTTCAAGTTGGCTCACAACGGGCGCGACTACACCGATGCAGAGGTAGAAAAATCTACCGCCTTAAAGAGCCTGATGAAGTGGGTTCGTCTTCACCCCCACAACATTGCTCAAAAGGTTGAGGCCGTTGTGGAGCACTTCAAAGCCAACATTATTTGGCGGCTCGATGGCAAGGCGAAGGCGATGGTTGTGGTGGCTTCTCGGAAAGAAGCTGTTCGCTGGAAGGTGGCCCTAGACGAGTACATCAAGAAGAAGGGCTACAAGAACTTGGCAGCACTGGTGGCGTTCTCGGGGGATGTGAACGACAAAGATGGCACGGGCTTAGAGGGCGTCTCAGAGACATCTCCAAAGCTCAACCCCAATCTCAAAGGCCGAGACATACGGGATGCCTTTGACACTGATGAATTTCAAATTTTGTTGGTGGCCAATAAGTACCAAACGGGCTTTGATCAGCCAAAGCTGGTTGCCATGTACGTGGATAAGGTGCTCTCTGGTGTAACTGCCGTTCAGACTCTCTCGCGGCTCAATCGCACGTACCCAGCGGCGGGAAAACAAGATACGTTTGTTCTGGACTTCGTGAACGATCCAGAGGAAATCTTGGCCTCCTTCAAGCCTTACTATCGAAAAGCAGAGCTTCTGGGAATTTCAGACCCCAATCTCATCCACGATCTACAAACCAAGCTAGATGATGCAAAGATCTATCAAGCCTCTGACGTGGATGGTTTCGTGTCAGTCTACTTTTCCGCAAAGCCCACACAGGCCCAACTAAAAGCCAAGATCGATCCTGCGGTAGATCGCTTCCAAAAGCAGCTTAAAGCGGCACGCGAAGCAACCCCCAGAGATGCACAGGCCATAGAAGAGCTGGAAGTGTTCCGCAAGGATGTGGGCACCTTCATCAGGAACTACGACTTCCTCTCCCAAATCATCGACTACGCTGATACGGATCTGGAAAAACGTAGCATCTTCTTCAAGCACCTTCTGCCCCATCTACACATCAAGCGTGAAAACGCTGTGGTGGACTTGCAGAGTGTGCTGATGACCCATTACAACCTTAGAAATCTGGGCCAACAGCGCATCCTGCTCGGAGCTGAGGCAGAAAATGAGGAAGATGGGAAGCTAAAACCCCTGACCAATGTTGGTGGTGGTCAAGCACGTGATCCCAAGATGGAGCGACTCTCCCAGCTCATCCAGCAGATGAACACGCTCTTTGAAGGTGAGCTCACGGATGCCGACCTCTTGAACTACGCCAACCACATTCGCGACAAGATGCTTGAAAGCAAGACCTTGGAGGCGCAGGCTGAGGCAAACGAGAAAGACCAGTTTGGTGCAAGCCCGGACTTCAAGACGGCCATGATGGATGCGGTGATTTCGGCTTTTGAGAACCACAAGTCCATGTCAGAACAGGTGATGTCCAAGGACTCCGTAAAAGAAGGCTTGGCGGACTTGCTATTGGGAATGGTCTACGAAGGCTTCAAGCAAAAGATGTCAGGTGGTTCGGGGGCCAGAACCTAAGAAGCGGCATCCAGATCGAAAGTCTGGATGTTAGTCCTCAAACTTCTTTCCAAGATCACTGAACACGAGGGCTAGATCGTCCCGATCCAGAGGCCAAATGTCTTTGACTTGTGCAGGCTTTGCGTGAGCCAGGTAATAGGCCAGAAGCACCACGGGCTGGGTGAAAAAGTGCCTCGTGGTGAGTCGCTCTTTGATCTTGTCGAAGACAAAGCCCTTGGCCTGTAAGAAATCGCCGATTTCCTTGTACGGAGCCTGTGGGGCCAACTCAAAGCAGGTGTCTATGACGATCTGATTGGAGAGCTCTTGGCCGGGTGCAACCTTGGTGCCGCTCTCATAGAGCTTTGCCAAAAGCGCTAGGAGCTCTCGGCCAGGTCGTGCGGCTTCATCAAGGTCCTTGATGGCCTTCTCGAAAAATTCGTCCGTGGCCTCGATGAGGGCCATGCTCTTTGCGACCGTTCGCTTGACCTCAGGCTGTGCTGTGGTCTTGGGCTTGTAGAGCGTGTCGTGCGTGAGCTCACTGTGAGCGTGTTGCAGCAGGGTGCGAATCTGGACTTCACAGGGGGCACCCTCTGGGATTTCGTGCCCTTGGTGAACGATGCCAGCCTTTGCCCGAAGAACGTAATGCACCGACTGATAGGAGAACTCCAAGGGCTTTTCAAGCCGTTCCTTTTCGTAGTCCCGATCCTTTGAGGCTTCCCAGAAGCCTTGTCCAACGCCTGCATCAATGACCTCACAGACCTTCTTGATGTCCGTGGTCAGCAGCACGACAAACCGCATGCCTACCTTGTCGGTGAGGTCCTCGTAGGGGTTTGCGTACTTCTTGCGATGTAGGGCCTTATCAACCAGTGTGCTATCGGCTTTAAGCCTCGGCTTCACGGGCACCTTGATGAAATAGTCGAGCGACACCGGGGCAATGCTGGCAAGCAAGCCCTCGTGTACTTTCTGGCTGATGAAGTCAGACCAAGCCTCGTACAGAGGCTTCTCCGCTCTCCACCTAGCAAGAAGCTCAGCTTCTTTCATTCCTGTTCCCGAATGCGGTCCCTGATGGTGATTTGGGTCCACTTGGGCACTTGCCCATGCTCATCGGCTTCGCCATCAATGGCTTGGATGCGCACAAGCCCCTCAAATTCCTCAGGAGGGGCGGTCAGACTGATGTTGTGCCCAAACGTGATCTTGCGCTTTTTGAGGGCAGGAGCAACCTCACTCAGATCCTTGTGAATGGCTTGCACGGGGAACTCGTTTTGTTCCATGTAGTGCGTGTAAGCGTCTTTGAGTTCTGGTGTCCCAAGGTACGTGTCCGAAAAAACGCCCACCTGAATGGTCGCGATTTGTTCGGCTTTAAGGTACGCAGTCAGGGCATTCAAAAGATCACTGCGACGCTCTTCATCAATGTTGGCCGACTTGATGAAGGTCTTGGTGAGCGTGTGAAATTCTTTGGTTTGAAAAGCACTGTTGGACGGAAAAACCAGACCCAAAAACGTGGAATAGAAATAGTGAGCAGCCCCCAAGCGGTTGCCCTTGGTGATCAGGTCATCAAAAAGAAATGCACGCCATCCAGCCGTAGGCTGTTGGGGGTCCACTTGTGCAGGGTCAGCATGAATGAAGGCCCCGATTTTGTAAAGCTTGGCCTCGGGGGTGAGGATGAGCTCTTTGAGGTACTCCAACAGAAGCTGGCCGTTTTCTTCCTTCTTGATGAAGCCCGGATGCGGCTCCGCTTTGATTGCACACACAAACGGGCGTGCAGGGTGCCCCGCAGTGCCATCAATCACCACCACGATGCCGCCAGGTACAACCTTTGTGGTTTGCGAGGCGGCGAGCTTTGCCGTGATGGTTTGCGAAAGTTGGATGAATTGGGCGTTGTTGCCCGCAGCGTCAATAATATTTTTCGCTGCCATCCAAGCGCTTTGAGCCCCAGAGTCATGGATGCTCATTTCCACGCCATGCGACGAGCTGCCCAAAGCCTCAGTGATGCGCTTTTGAAGAGCATCTTTGGCCTCAGCATCAAGCTGAATCAGCCCATTCCCGTAGTGAGGGTCTGCCATGGTCCGGTCTTCATTAAGACGGAAAATCTCATGGATGATGATTCGGCCAATGGTGAGGTTTTCAAATGCCATGGTGCAGTCGGTTTTTTTTATGCTCCCGAGTGCAATCGAAATTGCACCGCCAAAACACATCGTACAGGCAATACCTTACTGCCTTGATGGCTCATAGCGTGAGCCATCATCGACCTAAGGGATCGGGTCTTGAACTGGTGCTTACGAGTGGCAATGCGTTTACGTTGAGGTTCAGCAGAGCCACACGAGGACCAGCGACCCCAACCACAGCAACACGATCACCACGGCACCCACGAGGCTCTTGGGTCTGGTGCCCCCGTTTTGCATCCAGTCATCGGCCTTCTGCCGGCACTGGGTCAAGAGGTCTTGGGGCATGGCTTTGATGGCCAGCCACATGAGCCCAGGAAGCAGCAAGGCATCGTCCACAAAGCCCAAGATCGGGATGAAGTCGGGGATCAGGTCGATGGGGCTCAGGGCATAGGCCACCACGATGGCACAGAGCACTTTGGGGAGCATCGGAGTGCGTGGGTCCCGCACAGCAAACCACAGAGCAATGCCCTCACGCTTGATGCTTCTGGCCCAACTGCGTATGCGATCTTTCCAGCCCATATCGCTCCATTAAAGCAGACAGAGGCGGGGGCTTGCATGTCCCTTCATCGGCTCAAAAATCGCGTGCCAGCGAAGGTCAAAAATGGCCCCGTTGAAGGTCCATCGGAGGGCTTGTGAGAGCCCCTAAAACGGGCCTCTTGGAGAGCCGTTTCGTGCTCACGCTGAGGTGCAAAGTGCGCCCAAGTGGGCCACGAAATTTGTAGCGTCTGTGTAGCTCAGTTCTGGGCAGAGAGGCCTAAAACGTGCGCTTTACAGAGGAGAGTCGCTTAACGCGGACATGATGCTGCATCATGGGAGTGTGTGGCAAGGCAGACGAGGTCATTGGCAGAAGTCTACCAACATCAGCTTCCGGCTCCGGGGGCGGCCGAGGGTGTATAACCTGCCCCATTCCAGCGCATCGGGGCGCTGCAAAACTAAGGAAATTGAGCTATGGGTGCGCAGTGGAAAGCAAAGGGCAAGGAACTCGCGGCAAGCGCCAAGGGGAAACTGTTTGGCAAACTGGTCAAGGAAATTCTGGTGGCCGCGCGCAACGGCGCCGATCCGGCCAGCAACTCGCGTCTGCGCCTGGTGGTGGAGCAGGCACGCAAGGTGTCCATGCCCAAAGAAACACTGGACCGCGCCATCAAGAAGGGTGCTGGTCTGACCGGCGAAGCCGTGAACTATGAGCACGTGATCTACGAAGGCTTTGCGCCGCACCAGGTGGCGGTGATGGTGGAGTGCCTGACCGACAACGTCAAACGCACGGCACCGGAGATGCGCGTGCTGTTTCGCAAGGGACAGCTGGGTACCTCGGGCTCGGTAGCTTGGGATTTTGACTTTCTGGGCATGATCGAGGCGGAGCCATCCGCCCCCGGTGCCGATGCCGACATGGCCGCCATCGAGGCCGGTGCGCAGGATCTGGAGCCTGCTGATGAAAACGGCGTCACCCTGTTCCTGACCGCACCGGCCGATCTGGATCTGGTGAGCCGTGCATTGCCAGCCCAGGGCTTTACCGTGCTGTCCGCCAAGCTGGGCTACAAGCCCAAAAACCCGGTGGACCCGGCCAACCTGAGTGCCGAACAACTGGAGGAAGTGGAAGCCTTCCTCGCTGCGATTGACGAAAATGACGACGTACAGAACGTGTACGTCGCCCTGGCTGGCTAATTGGCTTCACTGCTTCAACTGAAGACGCCACCGTACTGCTTGCGCAGTTCGGCTTTCTGAACCTTGCCGGTGCCGCCCACCGGCAGGGAGTCCAGAAACACCACGTCGTCCGGCACCCACCATTTGGCAACCTGGGTTTCGAGGAATTTCAGGATGTCGTCCTTCTCCACACTGTGGCCGGGCTTGCGCACGATGAACAGCAGCGGGCGCTCGTCCCATTTGGGGTGTTTGACGCCAATCACGGCCGCCATCGCCACAGCGGGGTGCGCTACGGCAGCACTTTCCAGGTCAATGGAGCTGATCCACTCGCCACCGGTCTTGATCACATCCTTGGTGCGGTCGCGGATCTGCATCACGCCGTCGGCTGTGATGGTGGCGATGTCGCCCGTGGGGAACCAGCCATCCACCAGCGGTGAGTGATCGCCCTTGAAGTAGGACGACAGCACCCACTGCCCGCGCACCATCAGTTCGCCCTGGGATTCGCCGTCACGCGGCAGGGTGGCGCCGCTCTCGTCAATCACCTTGATTTCTACGCCAAACATGGTGCGGCCCTGTTTGGCCAGGTGCGCATGCCGTTCTTCGGCGGACCATAGCTGCGCGGCAGGCAGCAGGCCCCCCATGGTTGCCACTGCGGTAGTTTCGGTCATACCCCAGCCATGGCCGACTTCCACGTTGTAGATGTCCATGAACTTGGCGATCAGGGCCTTGGGCATGGCCGACCCTCCCACCAGGGTGCGGTGCATGGTGGAGAACTTCAGGCCGCCTTGTTCCATGTGCGCCAGCAGCAGCTGCCAGATGGTGGGTACACCGGCGCTCACCGTTACACGTTCGGACTCCATCAACTCGTACAGCGATTTGCCGTCCAGTCCCGGGCCCGGCAGTACCAGCTTGGCACCCGCGATGGGCGCGGCGTAGGGAATGCACCACGCATTGATGTGAAACATCGGCACGACCGGGAGAATCGTCTCCGCAGGCGATAGACATAGAGTGCCGGGGTTGCAACCCGAGATGGCATTGAGCACGATGGCACGGTGCGAGTACATCACGCCCTTGGGGTTGCCGGTGGTGCCCGAGGTGTAGCACAGGGCTGCGCCGGTGCGCTCGTCGAATTCGGGCCAGGCAAACTGGTCACTGCAGGGGGCAATCAGTTCTTCGTAGGACGTCACGTTGGACACGCCGTCGATGGCTGGCGTGTTGGCCGCATCGGCCAGGCACACCCAGGCGCGCACCATCGGGCAGTGCGCCGCAATGCCCTTGACCAGCGGCGCAAAGGTGGCATCAAACAGCACGACCTTGTCTTCGGCATGGTTGATCACGTAGATCAGTTGCTGGGGGTGCAGGCGGGGGTTGCAGGTGTGCAGCACCATGCCGCTGCCAGAAACACCGTAGTAGGTTTCCATGTGGCGGTGGTTGTTCCAGGCAATGGTTCCTACCGCGTCACCGCCTTTGAGGCCCAGACCCGCCAGCGCGTTGGCCAGCTTGCGCGCACGCGCAGCGCAATGGGCGTAGGTAGAGCGAAACAGCGGGCCATGCGTCTCGCGTGAAACGATTTCAACATCGCCAAACTGCATGGCGGCATGTTCGATCACGCCGGAGAGCAGCAGGGGGCGGTCCATCATCAGGCCGGGTTGGTACATGGCGTGTCTCCTATTCAGGTTATTGTTCAGCAGGTCATTTTGAATGAATTCCCTCCATTGTCCGGACTGTAGCGTGTACTTTGGGTCACAGGCGTGACGTCCAAACTCTTGCACGCTATCATCCGCACTACTAGCTTCAACACGGCTTTATGCCGGCACGTTCAGTGAGGAAAACCCCAGACAGCAAACGGTCGGGTGGCTTGGGGCCGCCACTCGACGGCCGCCCAGACTACCTTGGGGAGAATGGCGTCGACGCCTTCAGGGTATTTTTTGAGAAAAGTCCCGAGGCCATTGCGCTCACACGTCTGTGTGACGATGTCATCCTTGCAGTCAATCAGGAGTGGACCAAGCTCACAGGGTATGCGCGGGAAGAGGTGCTGGGCCGCACTGCGGTGGAAATTGGGCAGTGGCCGGATGAGGCCATGCGGCTGGAGGCCTTGCAGGGGATCAAGACCCAGGGACGGGTGTCCGATGTGGATGTCACCCTCATCATGGCGGGCCGCTCGCCAAGGCTGGTGCGCATCAATGCTGTGCTGGTCGACGTAGCGGCCGGGCCATGTGTACTGATCTATTTGCGTGATGTCACGGCCGAGCGGCTGGCGCTGGAAGCACTACGTTCCAGTGAACTGGCCCTGGAGCAGTTGAACGAAAAGCTCAACCGCCAGGCCAAGCTGCATGAGTTGACTGAAACGGTCGCCAAGGTCGGTTATTGGGTGCACTATCCTGGTGCGGACGAGGTTCATCTGTCTGCTGGCTATTGCGAAATTGCAGGTATCGACGGCCTCGCAGCCGCACCGCTGGGAGAACATTTGCAGGGTGTGGTGTCTGAAGACCAGGAGGTCATCCGGGGGGCACTTCGGCGCATGGACGGTGCGCAGGTCGAGTACCGCTGGCGCCGGCCGGATGGCAGCATCATTTGGATTAGGTCCCGTGTACACAGGCAGATTGAAAACGGTGTGGTCAAAGCCGATTTCGGCATCGTGCAGGATATCTCGGTGGAGCGCAGGTCTGTGCAGGCGGTTGCAGACCAGCTGTCGGCAACCCAGCTGAGTGAGGCGCGTTTCAAGGCACTGACCGGCTTGTCGTCGGACTGGTATTGGGAGCAGGACGCCCAATTCAGGTTCGTGCGGGTGGACGGTAATCTTGACAACGTCAATGCCCTTCCGTCGCCAGCCTATGTGGGCAAGACACGCTGGGATTCAGGTGTGCATGGAGTCAGCCCGGAAGCATGGGCGGCGCACCGGGCAGCGGTGGAGGCGCACGAGGTCTTTCATGATTTTGAAATGCAGCGCATGCGCCAGGACGGAACGCTGATCTGGGTCTCGATCAGTGGCATGCCGATTTTTGACGACAACGGCGTATTCACAGGCTACCGGGGCACCGGCCGCGATATCAGCGAGCGTAAGCGCGCGGAAGCCGATATTGCGCGGCTGGCCTTCTATGATGCACTGACGGGTCTCCCTAACCGCCGCCTGTTGATGGATCGCCTGGCCCAGGCCATGGAGTACAGCAGCCGCCACATGTGCCATGGGGCATTGTTGTTCATTGACCTGGACAATTTCAAGGAACTCAACGACACACTGGGGCATCAGACGGGCGACGAACTGCTCAAGCAGGTCGCCGAGCGACTGACGCAGTGCGTCCGCGGGACCGACACGGTGGCGCGCCTGGGGGGGGACGAGTTTGTGGTGATGCTAGAAGACATCGGGGAAATCCAGACTGATGCCGCCACCCAGGCCGAGAATCTGGGTAAGAAGGTCCTGGTGGCCCTGAATCAGGACTTCCTGCTTGCGGGCAATCGCCACCACAGTTCACCCAGCATTGGTATCACGCTGTTTTACCAACACACGCATACGCTGGACGAACTGCTCAAGCGGGCTGATCTGGCCATGTACCAGTCCAAGAACGCGGGGCGCAATACCCTACGCTTTTATGACCCGGAAATGCAGGCTGCCGCCAGCACCCGGGCCGCCCTGGACGCCGATATGCGTCTGGGGCTGGAGCGGGACGAGTTTGAGTTGTATTACCAGCCAGTGGTCGATGTCGCGGGCTCCATGACAGGGGTGGAGGCCCTGTTGCGCTGGCGCCATCCCGAGCGTGGCATGGTTTCTCCAGGCGATTTCATCCCGGTGGCGGAGCAGACCGGGTTCATCCTGCAACTGGGCGAATGGGTGCTACGGGTGGCCTGCGCGCAGCTGGTGACGTGGTCTGCAAGTACTGCAACCCGGGGACTGTCCATTGCGGTGAATGTGAGTGCCCGTCAGTTCCGGCACACCGACTTTGCATTGAAGCTGCTGGCGCTGTTGCTCAAGACTGGGGCCAACCCCTATCGTCTCAAGGTGGAACTGACCGAGAGCCTGCTGCTCAGTGACGTGGACGATGCCATTGCCAAGATGACGGAGCTGCGCTCCATTGGGGTCGGCTTTTCACTGGACGATTTTGGGACCGGCTATTCCTCGCTGAGTTATCTCAAGCGCCTGCCGCTGGACCAACTCAAGATTGACCAGTCCTTTGTGCGCGATGTGCTAACCGATCCCAATGATGCCGCCATTGCGCGCACCATCCTGAGCCTGGCCCAGAGCCTGGATCTGGGAGTGGTAGCTGAAGGGGTGGAGAGTGAAGGGCAGCGCGACTTCCTGCTGGGCAGTGGGTGCAAGTCATTCCAGGGCTACCTGTTTGGTCGCCCTGTTCCCGTGGGTGAGTTGAAAATCACAGCGGCGAAGCACCCGCCTGGTCATCCGCCGTAGCCGATTGCGTGAGGTTGGCCGTCGACTGACGCAGCGTGGCTTTTTCACCCGCGCTGGCAAACTTGCTGTACTTGCCCAGAATGCTTACCAGCTGGCCGTAGACACGGGGATTGCCCGCCAGGCACTCCTGCTGTTCCAGAAAATCGGCTTCACCTGTGAAGTTGCCCACCAGACCACCGGCTTCGGTGATTAGCAGGGAACCGGCGGCCACATCCCAGGGCTGCAGTCCGAACTCAAAAAATCCATCGGTGAAGCCCGCGGCGACATAGGCCAGGTCCAGTGCAGCAGCACCGGGGCGGCGCAGGCCGGCGGTGCGCTGCATCACATCGCCCATCATGGACAGGTACTGGTTGAAGTTGTCACCCGGGCGGAAGGGAAAGCCGGTGGAAATCAGGCTGCTCTTGAGTTCGGTGCGCTTGGATACGCGGATCCGCCGGTCATTCAGAAAGGCGCCACGGCCTTTGGTGGCGGTAAACAGGTCGTTGCGGGTGGGGTCGTACACCACCGCCTGCTCGACCTTGCCCCTGACGGTCAAAGCGATGCTCACGCAGTACACGGGCAGGCCGTGGATGAAGTTGGTTGTTCCGTCCAGCGGATCGATGATCCAGACAAATTCGGAGTCCTGTGCGCCGTGCTCTTTGCCCGACTCTTCTGCCCAGATGCCGTGACCGGGGTAGGCCATCAGCAGGGTTTCTATGATCGCCTGCTCTGCAGCCTGGTCCACTTCGGTCACGAAGTCGTTGGCCTTTTTTTGGGAAACGCGGACGGACTCAATGTCCAGCGCAGCGCGGTTGATGATGGAACCAGCAGCGCGGGCAGCCTTGACGGCCACATTGATCATGGGGTGCAGATTGGGTGACATGGATTGTTGGGGGAAGAGCGTGAGGGAACCGGCTGGCGATGCAGGCGGCGACAATAGGCTGATTTTAGCTTCAGCGTGACAAGCCCTGCGTGCAGTTGTCAGCTTTCGCTGAAACCCGACGGTTTTATCCTTCCGTGAGATACAGAACTTGAAAACCCGATTTATTCTGATCAACACCAGCCACGCCGGCAATGTGGGCGCCGCCGCGCGGGCCATGAAGACCATGGGCTTTGACGATCTGGTGCTCGTCGCACCGCGTTGGGCCAATGTGCTGCGCCGCGAAGAAACCATACAGCGTGCCAGTGGTGCCCTGGATGTGCTGGACAAATGCCGTATCGTGGAAACGCTGGACGAGGCGCTGGACGGTATTACCCACCTGTGTGCCACCGCCATGACGCCGCGCGACTTCGGTCCACCGACCACCACGCCGCGTGCGCATTTCGAAATGCTCATAAAAAAGGAGCTGCCTGTGCCGTTTCCATGCGGTCCACAGACCGGTATGGGGTTTCTGTTTGGTTCCGAGCGTTTTGGCATGCGCAATGAAGATGTGTACCGCTGCCATGTGTGTCTGAGCATTCCCAGTAATCCGGCATTTGGCTCGCTCAACATTGGTGCGGCCTTGCAGGTAATTGCCTACGAGTGGCGGCTGGCGCTGGGTGGATTTGCCGACTCTGCATTGCCTGTGGCCGCTGTGCCGAGCACCTTGGCCGACGCCGCACAGGTAGCGGGCATGCTGGGGCATCTGGAGGAATCGCTCACGCATCTGGGTTTTCTGAACCCCGCCGCGCCCAAAAAGCTGATGCCCCGGCTCAACGCGCTGTTCAACCGCGCCCAGGTGACGCAGGAGGAAGTTCACATCCTGCGCGGCATTGCCAAAGCCATTCTGAAAACAGAGCTGCAGCGCAGGGGATAAACTGCAAGCATGTTCTCCCGCATCCGTTCCGACATCCAGTGCATTCTTGACCGCGACCCCGCTGCGCGCAGCACCTGGGAAGTACTAACCTGTTATCCGGGCCTGCACGCGGTGATCTTGCACCGTCTGGCGCACTGGTGCTGGACGCACGGACTGAAATGGCCGGGGCGGTTTATTTCCCATGCCGCCCGTTTTTTTACGGGAATCGAGATTCACCCCGGCGCAAAGATCGGCCAGCGTGTGTTTTTTGACCATGCCATGGGCGTGGTAGTGGGCGAGACCGCTGAAATTGGTGACGGCTGCACCATCTACCAGGGTGTCACACTGGGCGGCACCTCGCTCTACAAGGGCACCAAGCGCCACCCCACGCTGGGTCGCGACGTAGTGGTGAGTGCCGGTGCCAAGGTGCTGGGTGGCTTTGAAGTCGGTGATGGCGCCAAGATTGGCAGCAACGCGGTGGTTATCAAGCCGGTGCCAGCGGGCGCCACCGCAGTGGGCATTCCGGCGCGCATCATTCCCAGCAAATCCGGTGAAAGCGCCGATGTCACGACGGCCGAACCCAAATTCACCGCCTATGGCATTACCCAGGACGACGACCCGGTGAGCCAGGCACTGCGTGGCCTGATTGACTCCGCGTCGGGCCAGGAGCACCAGATTGCGCTGCTCTGGAAGGCGATTGAAGCGCTGACCGAGAATCGCACGGAGCCAGAGTGCTGTGTCCCGCAGGATGCAGCCCGCACCGAGTGCTTTGAGGCGGAGAAGCTCAACCAACTGGTTGGGAAGTAGGGCGCATAGCGCTCTTGGGACGGAAGGCCTTGCAGACCTCGTCGTTCGATTCCAGGTAAGGCCCACCAATCAGGTCTATGCAGTAGGGCACGGCGGCAAAGATGCCCGGCACGATGGATTTACCCTCGGCATCTTTCAGGCCTTCAAGTGTTTCTGCAATCGACTTGGGCTGGCCCGGCAGGTTGATGATCAGGCTCTTGCCCCGAATCACGGCGACTTGGCGCGACAGGATGCCAGTGGGCACAAACTTCAGGCTGATCTGGCGCATCTGCTCGCCAAACCCAGGCATTTCCTTGTGCGCTACGGCCAGGGTGGCTTCGGGCGTCACGTCGCGCAGGGCGGGACCGGTACCGCCGGTGGTAAGCACCAGGCTGCAGCCCGCGTCCACCAGCTCAATCAGCGTGGCGCTGATGCGGTCATGTTCGTCAGGAATCAGGCGCGGCTCGAAGGTGATGGAGTTCTTGAGCGCACGGGTCAGCCACTCCTGCAGCGCAGGCAGGCCCTTGTCTTCGTAAATGCCGCTGGAGGCACGGTCGCTGATGGACACAATGCCGATTTTTACAGGGTCATGCATGGGCAGGTTCTTTCAATCGTCGTGTCCGCTATAGCCCCCGCCACTGAGCGAGAGGCTGGGTTCGGGCTGCTCCTGGGCAGTGGTGAGTTGCTCGCGCACCATCTGGAAAATATCGCGGTACGCGCGGCCATGGCGCAGCGCTTCACCCGGCTTTTCGGGCTTGGCATCCTTGCGGGCCTGGCGCACCAGTGCACGCAGTTGCTGGCTGTCGGTACTGGGGCTGAGGTTGAGCCATTGGCCCATCGCGTCTTCATCGGCAATCAGGCGGTCGCGCCATTGCTCAGCCTGGTGTAGTACCAGGGTTTCCTGCGCAGACGGCATGTGCTGCTCTTCCAGTACGGCGCGGATTTCGTCGAGCTTGGCGGGTTCGAGCTTGCGCATGAGCTTGCCAATGAACTGCATCTGGCGGCGCTTGCCCTCAAAGTTGGTAATGCGTTTGGCTTCCACCACCCCGTCCACCAGCTTGTCGGGCAGTTCCAGCTTGGCTATCAGGTCGGCACGCAGGGTGAGCAAGTCTTCACCGAGCTTTTGCAGTTCGGTGCTTTCCTTTTTCAGGTCGGTGCGGCTGGGCTCGTCGGTGCCCTTGAGCTCGCGTTTGTATTCCAGATCAAGGGGGCTGCCTTCGGCGACGAACTGGCCCTTGACGAAATAGCCTTTTTTAAGTTTGCGTGACATAGCCAAGTATCATAGCCGTCGCCATGAAGAAACCCCAATCCACGTCCCCCCGCCCCTCTACGAACAAACCCGCCGACAGCGGCTTTGCCTATAGCCGTTCCGTTTTTGAGTCGCTGGTGGATACCGCGCTGCATGAGGCAAAGAAGCTCGGTGCCACAGATTGCGGTGCTGAAGTGTCCGAAGGCTGTGGCCTGAGCGTCTCGGTGCGCAATGGCGAGCTGGAGAATGTGGAGCGCAACCGCGACAAGTCGCTGGGCGTCACCGTGTACCTGGGGCACCGCCGTGGCAATGCCAGCACATCGGATTTTTCTCCCGCAGCGATTGCCCAGACGGTGCGCGCAGCCTATGACATTGCCCGTTTCACCGCCGAAGATCCCTTTGCCAGCCTGCCTGATGCAGCTGATATTGCTCCGGAGGCCGAGCGCGTCCGCAAGCTCGACCTGTTCCACCCATGGGCCATCACGAGCGAAGACGCGGCCCATCTGGCGCTGGAGTGCGAGAGTTCCGCCCTGTCGGTGGACAAGCGCATCGCCAACAGCGAAGGTGCCGCCGTGTCGGCCCAGCAATCGCATTTTTTCAGCGCCCACACCCGTGGTTTCCGGGGTGGATATGCCAGCTCGCGCCACTCCATGTCGGTGTCGCCGATTGCAGGCAGAGGTGACGACATGCAGCGCGACGCCTGGTACAGCTCCATGCGCAATGCCGGTGAGCTGGCATCGCCCCAGGCGATTGGCCGCTACGCCGCCGAGCGCGCTTTGAGCCGACTGCACTCGCGCAAGATTCCCACGATCGAATGCCCGGTGCTGTTCGAATCCCCCCTGGCAGCCGGGCTGCTGGGCGCCTTTGTGCAGGCCATCAGCGGCGGTGCGTTGTACCGTAAGAGCACGTTTTTGCTCGACTCGCTGGGCAAGCAGGTGTTCCCCAAACACATCGACATTGCCGAAGACCCGTTTGTGCTGCGCGGCAAGGGCAGCTCGCCCTTTGACGACGAAGGCGTGCGGGTACAGGCCCGCAAGGTGGTTGAAGCCGGGCGTGTGCAGGGTTATTTTTTGAGCAGCTATTCGGCCCGCAAGCTGGGAATGCGCACCACCGGCAATTCGGGTGGCTCGCACAACCTCACGTTCACTTCGCGCCTGACCCAACCTGGGGATGATCTGGATGCCATGCTGCAGAAGCTGGGTACCGGGCTGTTTGTGACCGAACTGATGGGGCAGGGTGTGAACTACGTCACGGGCGACTATTCCCGCGGTGCCAGCGGTTTCTGGGTGGAGAAAGGCCGCATTGCATTCCCCGTGCAGGAGATCACCATTGCAGGCAGCATGAAGGAGATGCTGAAGGGGATTGAGGCGGTGGGGGCGGATGCCTATAACTATGGGGCTAAGACGGTGGGGTCGATTCTTGTTAATCGCATGAAAGTTGCTGGTTCTTAGGTTTTGCCCTGCGGGGCTTTTGTAGGTCCCCGCTCTCCCCCAACCCCTCTCGCCCCGCCGGGCGAAAGGGGGGCCAAAGCGGACAGCCGATTTGGTTTCTGCGCGCCGACTACGGAATTACGGGCGGTGCACTGCCACTGTTGTTTCGTTCTTCAAGCTCACGCGTGCAGTTCCGAGCGCCGGATATGCCAAGCCTGCAGAAACGCCGCCAAGGCACTGTCGAGCAACGTTCCCCAGCGCCAAGCAAACAAAACCGCTGGCAACGACTATAAGGCCCTATTCGACGCACAAACGTCAAATCGGCTGTCCGTATTGGCTCCCTTTCCGCCCCGGCGGGGGTGGAAAGGGCGGGGGGATAGGGGGGGAATTACAAAAGCCCCGCAGGGAAAAATGTTACCCCGCCAGCGCAGTTTTGACAGCAGCAGAAACCGCCGACATCTCTGCTTTTCCCGCAAGACGCGTTTTGACAACGCCCATGACCTTCCCCATATCCCCAGGCCCAGTAGCCCCGATTTCTGCGACGATTTCTTTCACCGCAACAAGAACCTCATCTGCCGACATACGCTGCGGCAGATAGGCCTGCAGCACCTTCATCTCAGCCGCTTCCTTGTCGGCCAGATCGGTGCGCTCTGCCTTTTGGAAAGATTCAATCGAGTCCTTGCGCTGCTTGATCAGCTTGTCTACCAGTGCTACGACCGTGGCGTCGTCCAGCACAATGCGTTCGTCAACTTCGCGCTGCTTGCAGGCAGCCAGCAGCAGGCGGATGGTGCCCAGGCGCTCGGTGTCCTTGGCGCGCATGGCGGTTTTCATGTCTTCGGTGATCTGGTCTTTGAGTGACATTGGAATTTCCTGAAAAAAGTGAAAAGTGGGGTACCAGAATGACAAAAGCCCGCCGGAGCGTCCCCAGGCGAGCTTTTGTGGGCATGGAGACTTGCGGAAAGTCCCCTGGCCGCGAAGCTTAGTACAGCTTCTTGGGAAGCTGCATGCTGCGGATGCGCTTGTAGTTGCGCTTGACGGCAGCTGCCTTCTTGCGCTTGCGCTCTGCAGTGGGCTTTTCGTAGAACTCGCGTGCGCGCAGGTCTGTCAGCAGGCCCAGTTTTTCAATAGTGCGCTTGAAGCGACGCAGGGCGACGTCAAAGGGCTCGTTTTCTTTTACACGGATCGTTGTCATTACGTAATGAATTCCAAAATGTGCTGGTCAGAGGGTGCAGGGGAAGATCGGGCCCCAGGCGCCATATTCAGCGGTATTCCTCATCTATAACTAGTATTGGCTGATGAGGGTTGGCCAAGTTAGCCCGCGATTATAGCGGTTTCAGCCGCGCTGCCAATCCATGGGCACAGGCAAAAGCACTTGCCCAGGCCCACTGGAAGTTGTAGCCCCCCAGCCAGCCGGTCACATCCACCACCTCGCCAATGAAAAACAGGCCTGGTTGTTTCGATTCCATCGTCTGGCTGGACATGACTTTGGTGTCGACACCGCCTGCGGTGACCTCGGCCTTTTTATAGCCCTCTGTGCCGGTCGGGGTGAGTTCCCAGCGGGTCAGGCGCTCGGCCAGGGCCGTCAGTGCCTTGTCGGAGGCTTCGTTCACCGGGCGATGCCAGTTATGGCCCAGCGACGCATCCTGATCGACCCAGGTATCCGCCAGGCGTGCGGGCACCAGGGTGGCGAGTTCATTGGCGATGAGTTTTCGCGAGGTGGCTTTTGCCTCACCGAGGTGTTGCGCAACTGGCGTATCCGGCGCCAGGTTCAGGCGAATGGGCGGGCCCTCGGCCCAGTAGCTCGAAATCTGCAGCACGCCCGGGCCGCTCAGTCCCCGGTGGGTGAACAGCAAGTCTTCGCGAAACGCCATGCTGGCCTTTTTGCTGCCGGTGGCAATTTCTACCGGCAGGGACAGGCCCGAGAGCTGCGCGAACGGTGCCCAGGCGGATTCGTCGAATGTCAGTGGCACCAATGCCGGGCGCGGGGTGACCAGCGGCAGGTCAAACTGCCTGGCCACGCGGTAGCCAAAATCGGTGGCGCCAATC
>JAGWUS010000053.1 GCA_028868305.1 Burkholderiales bacterium
ATTGGAAAAGTCATCAATCGAAAGATTGATGACTTTTTTCTTTCGCGCGTGCGCCACAATCCATCCATGCGAAAACACTTTTCCGAAACCAACGGACACCAGCGGCTGGTATATGGCGCGTGCGCCGGAGGTGTAGTGGTTATATTGCCGCTGCCTTTGGCGACATCCACGCAAGTGTTGCTGGCCTGGTCAACGGGTGCGCTGATTTATCTGGCACTGTCGTGGTGGCTGGCGGTCGAGTTTGACGCCCGGCGCACCCGCGAGCGGGCGCAGGCCCAGGACCAGTCGGGATTGATGGTGTTTGTATTGCTCTTGTTGTCGGTTTTCGCAAGCATCGCTGCCATAGCGCTCATGCTGCAGCAGGTCAAGAATCTGTCGGCCGGGCAGCGACTGGGGCATCTGGCGCTGTCGCTCATGGCGCTTGCATTGTCATGGTTGCTGATGCAAACCATTTTTGCTTTCCGGTACGCGCATCTGTATTACCAGCAGGAGCAGTTAGGTCATCCCCTGGGTGCGGGGCTGGAATTTCCGGGCAGACAAGCGCCGGATTATTTTGATTTCTTGTACTACGCCCACGTCGTGGGCATGACGTCGCAGGTGTCCGACGTGGTGGTCACTTTGCGTCCCATGCGCCGACTGACGCTGCTGCACAGCGTGACCGCATTTGCGTTCAATATGCTGGTGCTGGCGCTCAGCATCAATGTGATGGCGGGCACCATCCAGTTTGCCTAGGTGCGTCCCAACCGCAGCAGGCCGGCAGACAGCGCAGTGCCCACAAGAATAATGAGGCCGCAGCCAATCATCCAGGGCGTTACGGTCTCGCCGAGCAGGACCACGCCGTAGAGCACGGCAAACACCGGTACGGCAAAAGTGACCGTCAGCGCACGGGCCGGGCCGGCGCGTTCAATCAGGCGGAAGTACAGCACGTAGGCAATGCCGGTGCAAATGACGCCAAGCGCTATGACGGCCAGCCATGCGTGGAGCGATACCGGTTGCGCGGGCCAGAACCACCACACCAGCGGAGCCAGGCCCATGGCCGCGCCCACCTGGCTTCCTGTGGCGAGCACCATCGATGGAATGCCGCCCAGATAGCGTTTGGTGAAACTGGCAGAGATTCCGTAGCAAAAAGTTGCCAGCAAACAGGCCAGGACTGCCCAGCCGGTGGATACGCCTGACGCATCGGGCTTGAAGCTGGCCTTGTCCCAGGCCAGCATGGCCACTCCCAGAAAGCCAACCGCCAGGCCCAGAATGCGTGTGCCGTGCGGTCGGTCCTTGAGCCACAGCCATGCAATGATCGCGCCGAAAAGCGGAACTGTGGCGTTCAGAATGGAAGACAGCCCGGTAGTGATGGACAACAAGGCATAGGAGTAGCAGACAAATGGAATAGCCGAATTGGTCAGGCCCACCAGAAACACCGGTTTCCAGTGGCGGCGTAAATCCGCCGTCTGGCCCCTGGCGGCCAGGATGGGGAGC
Organism: Burkholderiales bacterium; assembly: GCA_028868305.1. Lineage (GTDB taxonomy): Bacteria > Pseudomonadota > Gammaproteobacteria > Burkholderiales > Burkholderiaceae_C > Allorhodoferax. Next base: position 1,474 of record JAGWUS010000053.1, read on the forward strand.
AAAAAGACGGAGGCGATGAGCACCCGCAAACCTGCCGTTGGCAGGGCGCCGAATTCTATTGCCCCGTTGCGCATGAACAAAAAGGAGGCACCCCAAATGGCGGCAAGCAGCGTGAAGTCCAGCAGCCAGGGCCGTGCGATGGAAGAGGGGGAGGTTGAAGTGCTCAATGCGTGCTTTCGAGTTGTAACAGGGCGATTTTGCGCTCTAGTCCACCCGCGTAGCCGGTCAGCGCGCCATTGGCGCCCACCACGCGGTGGCAAGGCACCACGATGCTCAGCGGATTGCGGCCAACGGCCGCACCCACGGCGCGCACGGCGCTGGGTTTGCCGATGCGCTGGCTGATGGCACCATAACTTACGGTGGAACCGGACGGAATGTCCAGCAAGGCCCGCCACACCTGTTGCTGAAACACCGTGCCGCCACTCAGGTCCAGCAGCAGATCAAACGTGGTGCGCTTGCCTGCAAAGTATTCCTGCAACTGCAGCGCGGTCTGCCGTAGCGCCGGATGGCTGCGTGTTGCAGTCCAGGGTGCGCTGACGGGCTGGTGCTGCTGACCGTCAAACCAGATACCAGCCAGCGCGTCTCCATGGGCGGCCAGCGTCATCGGACCGAGTGGTCCGGAAAAGCTGCAGTACTGCAGTGTGTTCTTGAATTTCATATAAAAAGGCCTGTAGCCCGCGTTGAATATGCACAACCAGCTATTTTTTTTGTAGCGACCAGGCGCGCAGTACCGCATAGCTGCGCCAGGGACGCCAGGCCTGCGAGGCCCGCTCGGCTTCCTGGGCAGGGTTTTTGGCGTCGCGCACCCCCAACGCTTTTTGCAGGGCCACATCGCCCGCCGGGAAGGCATCGGGCCAGCGCAGGGCACGCATGGCAATGTAGTGCGCAGTCCAGGGGCCAATGCCAGGCAGGGCTTGCAGCGTAACCAGGGTGGCAGGCACATCGGCACGGGAGTGCAGGGCCAGAGTGCCATCGGCCACCGCCCGCGCCAGGGCCGCAATGGCCGTCTGACGCTGGCGCACGATGCCCAGCGCACCCAGATCTTCGCCACGTGCGGTGGCCAGCACGGCCGCACTGGGGAAACCCTGGGTAAGTTCTGCAAACGGTGTGGCAATGGGGTTGCCAAAACGCGCGACCAGGCGGTTGGTCAATGTGCGCGCCGCCGCCACGGTAATTTGCTGGCCCAGAATGGCGCGCACGGCGAGCTCGAAACCGTCCAGGGTGCCCGGCACGCGCAGGCCCTGGGTGCCAGGGAAATGGTGTTCCAACTGGGCGTTGATGGGGTCGGGGTCAGCGTCCAGGTCCAGCAGGTCGTGCACTCTAGCTAACACCAGCGGCAATACGCCGCTCAGCGTTTCACTCACGCGCAGCTGCACGTTGTGGTTCTCTGCCAGAAACTGCACGCGCACCCATCCGGTGTGGGTTTGCCCGGACTGCGAAATGGCAACCGTGCGTGCCATCCAGTGTTCGGAAAGGTTCACGCGTTCCATGCCGGTCACAGCGCGGGTGGCAAAAAAGGCCAGCATGGCATCGATGTCGTAGGGCACGCGGTAGTTGGCCTGAAGCACCAGACCCGTGGCGGTTTCAGGCGCGCCAGGGTCTTGTTGTTGCGCACCGGCCTTGCGCAATTGCCGGGGCTGCAGCCGGTAGTGCGTTGCAAAAGCCGCATTGAAACTCCGCAGGCTGGCAAAGCCACTCAGGCGTGCCACGTCGGCAATGGGTAGCAGGGTGTCGGTCAGCCATTGTTTGGCATGCAGCAGGCGCCGCGTTTGCAGGTATTGCAGGGGCGAGACGCCCCAGTGCGCCTCAAACACACGCCGTGCATGGCGCTCGCTGATGCCCAGCCGTGCGGCCAGCAGTCGGGCTGTGGGTGGGCCGTCGCACCAGGGCTCGGGCGAGTCCAGCAGGCGTGCGGCCTGCTGCGCCAGAATGCTGGATGCGTCCTGGGTTGACCAGGCCACGGTTTCGCTGGCCGGTGCCAGCTCGGGACGGCAACGCAGGCAGGGACGAAAACCGGCCTGTTCGGCCTGGGCGGCGAGCACAAAAAAGCGGCAGTTCTCGCGCCGGGGCAGGCGCACTTTGCACACCGGACGGCAGTAGATGCCGGTGGATGTGACGCCCGTAAAAAAACGGCCATCAAAGCGGCGGTCCCGCGTCTTGAGCGCGAGATAGCAGGCATCGTCGGTCGTGGGGGCAATGCTGGAGTCCATGGGGCCATCATACGCAGGCGGTGGCCAAAAAATGGCAGTTTCCGGCTATGTGCCCCAAGGCGTTGGATGGGTGCGCCCCGCCTACAATGCGAACCGTACGCCGGGCATTCACCGGTGGCTTTAAGACAGGGAAAACATGCAGCTTTCTTCCACCATTTTCAAGGCGTATGACATTCGTGGTGTGGTGCCCAGCACCCTGACCGAAGAGGTCGCTCTGGGACTGGGCCGCGCTTTCGGTACCGTGGCCCTGTCGCAAGGGCAAACCACCGTGGCCGTGGGGCGCGATGGTCGCTTGAGCGGCCCTGCGCTTTCGCAGGCGCTGATGCGTGGCCTGCAGGAAGCTGGCGTGGCCGTGATTGACGTGGGCATGGTGACCACGCCCATGCTGTATTTCGCGGCCAATACGCTGTGCCAGAGCGGTATTCAGGTCACCGGCAGCCACAACCCCCGGGACTACAACGGCTTCAAGATGGTCATGGGTGGACGTGCCATTTATGGCGACGACATTCAGGCCCTGCGCCAGATGATGGAAGCAGAAACCTGGACGCTCAAGGCCGGTGGCTCGGTAAAGACCGCTGATGTGTTTCCTGCCTACCGCGACCGCATCGTGGGCGACATCCAACTGGCGCGCCGCATCAAGATCGTGGTGGACTCGGGTAACGGAATTGCGGGTGCATCTGCGCCGGCCATCCTGCGCGCCATTGGCTGCGATGTGCAGGAACTGCACAGCACCGTGGACGGCAACTTTCCCAACCACCACCCGGACCCCAGCAAGCCCGAGAACCTGCGTGATGTCATCGACGCACTGGCCCATGGCGATGCGGAACTGGGCCTGGCCTTTGATGGCGATGGCGACCGCCTTGGCATCGTCACCAAAGACGGCACCAACATCTACCCCGACCGCCAGATGATGCTGTTTGCGCAGGACGTTCTCGCGCGCGTTCCCGGCGGCACCATCATTTACGACGTCAAGTGCTCGCAGCGGCTGGGTCCGGCTATCGCCGCTGCTGGGGGCGTGCCGCTGATGTTCAAGACAGGCCACTCGCTGATCAAGGCCAAGATGAAAGAGATCGACTCGCCGCTGGGTGGCGAGATGAGCGGCCACATCTTCTTCAAGGAGCGCTGGTTTGGTTTTGACGATGGCACCTACGCCGGTTGTCGTCTGCTGGAGATCGTCAGCAAGGCTGCTGACGCGAGCGCGGTGCTCAATGCACTGCCCACCAGCTTCTCGACCCCCGAACTCAATGTGCCCTGTGCGGAGGGTGAGCCTCACCGCGTGGTCGATGCGCTGGTCACCAAAGCGGACTTTGCTGCGCCTGCGTCAGTGAACACGATTGATGGCCTGCGGGTTGATTGGCCCGATGGCTTTGGTCTGGTGCGCGCGTCCAACACCACACCGGTGCTGGTGCTGCGCTTTGAGGGGCAAACCCAGGTCGCGCTGGACCGCATCCAGACGGCCATGGTTGCGTTGCTGCACAGTGTGAAGCCCGATGCCCATTTCGAGAAAGCCGCGCATTGAATGCTCCGGTGCGCAGGGTCCTGATCGTCAAACTTTCGTCCCTCGGCGACGTGGTGCACGCCATGCCAGCGGTGCAGGATTTGCGTGGTGCCCTGCCGGGTGTGCAGATAGACTGGGTGGTGGAGCGCGCCTTTGCGCCCCTGGTGTCCCGCTGCGCGGGCGTGGGCAAGGTGATTGCCTGTGACCTGCGGCGCTGGCGCAAAAGCCCCCTGTCGGCGCAGACACGCGGCGAGTGGCGCACTTTCAGGACCGAATTGCAAGCCCAGGCCTACGACGCGGTGATCGATCTGCAGGGCCTGACCAAATCGGCGCTGGTGTCGTGGCTTGCGCGCACCTCGGCCCAGGGGCAGCGCATTGGGCTGGCCAACCAGACCGAAGGCTCGGGCTTTGAAGCCCCGGCACGCTGGGTGGCGGACAAAGCCATCACCCTGGAGCCCCATGTGCATGCGGTGGACCGTGCGCGGCTGCTGTGTGCCAAAGCGTTGGGCTACACGGTGCCGCCGATGCTGCGCTTCGGGCTGGTGCCCGGCTCGCTGGCGGTCGCTCCCAGGCCATTGGCCCCGACCAATCCGTTTGCGCCGCGCAAGCCGGTGGTGGCGCTGGTGCATGGCACTTCGCGGGCCGACAAGCAGTGGCCCGTGGCGCACTGGGTTGAACTGGGCAAGCGCCTGAACCACAGTGGTTTTGAAGTCGCTTTGGCCCATGGCAATGCGGCTGAAAAAGCCACCAGTGAAGCCATTGCCGGGCAACTGGTGGATGCCTGGGTCTGGCCGACCATGGCGCTGGATGCCCTGACCGACACCATGGCGCGCTGCTCGGGGGTGGTGGGGGTGGACAGCGGCTTGAGCCACATGGCCGTGGCCCTGGGGCTGCCGCATGTGCAGATTTACAACTTTGATACCGCCTGGCGCACCGGACCACAGGGCCACACGCGCCAGGTCAGCGTGGTTGGGTCTCCCTGCCCGGAGGTCGATGCCGTGTGGCAGGCTTGGGAGCGGCTGGATACACCGGTGCTGTGCCGATGATGCGTTGGGTCCGTTCCTTGTATTCCCTGGTGTTGTGGCTTGCGCAGCCACTGCTGCGCGCCAAGCTGCGCCGCCGTGCGCAGGCCGAGCCCGGCTATGGCGTGGAGGTGGAGGAACGCTTTGGCGTTTACACCCAGCCACGGGCCACGGCAGGTGAGGCGAACCGGTTTATCTGGGTGCACGCAGTGTCCCTGGGCGAAGCGCGTGCTGCTGCCGTTCTGGTGGCGCAGCTGCGCAGTGAATTTCCCGGCATGCGGCTGCTGCTCACCCACGGCACCGCCACCGGGCGCACGCAGGGTGCAAGCCTGTTGCAGCCGGGGGACGTGCAGGTATGGCAGCCGTGGGATACGCAGTTTGCAGTAGCGCGGTTTCTTGCACACTTTCAGCCGCGTGTGGGCTTGCTGGTGGAAACCGAGGTCTGGCCCAACATGGTGGCGGCGTGCGCGCAGCGCGGCATCCCCTTGTGTCTGGTGAATGCACGGATGAGCGAGAAATCGATGGCACAGGCACAGCGCCTGGCCTGGCTGTCGCGTCCGGCGTATGCGGGCCTGCACGCCGTTTGGGCCCAGTCGCACGAGGACGCACAGCGTTTGCGCCAGCTGGGTGCCACGGTGCAGGGGGTGATTGGCAACTTCAAGTTTGATGTTACACCCGATGCGGCCCAGCTGGCCAAAGGCCACGCCTGGCGTGCTCTGCAGGAAAAGCCGGTGCTGATGTTTGCCAGCTCGCGCGAGGGCGAGGAGCAGATGCTGTTGCAGGTTTTCAAGGGAAAACAGGCTGTAGCCCCCGTAGAAACTGCACAGGCAGCTATTCAAACGATAGCAAACCCAGTGCAGTGGCTGGTCGTGCCGCGGCATCCCCAGCGTTTTGACGAGGTGGCCAGTCTGTTCGTTCAGGCCGGTTTGACGGTTTCGCGCCGCAGCACCTGGACCGGCCAGCCGCAGGCCGCCGATGTCTGGCTGGGTGATTCGCTGGGCGAGATGGCGCTGTACTTTGGCCTGGCCGATGTGGCGCTGCTGGGGGGCAGTTTTGCGCCGCTGGGTGGGCAGAACCTGATTGAGGCAGCGGCCTGCGGCTGCCCGGTGGTCATGGGGCCGCACACCTTCAACTTTGCCCAGGCGGCAGAACTGGCAACAGCTGCAGGTGCCGCGTTTGAAGTGGCGGACTTGACTGCCGCCGTGAACAAAGCGACGCAACTGGTGGCTACTTCGCAAGAGCTGCACACCGCACGTCAGTCGGCGCTGGCGCTGAACCAGACCCACCAGGGGGCCGCCGGGCGGACTGCCCGGGCGGTGAAGACCCTGTTACTTGGCTAGCTGGCTGTTGATGGGCTGCAGGTCGTCGGCCTTGAGTGTGCCTGCTGCCTGGCGCAGTTTCAAACCACCTACGAGCACGTCATAGCGGGCCTTGGCCAGCTTGGCTTTGGTGTCAAACAACTGGCTTTGGGAATTGAGCACATCGATGTTGATGCGCACCCCCACTTGGTAACCCAGCTTGTTGGCGTCCAGCGCGCTCTGGCTGGAGGCTTCCGCAGCTTCCAGTGCCTTCACCTGACCCAGACCGGATTGCAGGCCAAAGTAGGCCGTCCGGGTGCCTTGGGACACAGCGCGCTTGGCGGCTTCCAGATCAGTGCGGGCCTTTTCTTCCAGGGCCACGGTTTCCTTGATGCGGTTCTGGGTGGAGAAGCCGGCAAATAGGGGCAGGTTGAAGCTCAGGCCGATCGTTGCAACATTTGCGCGGCTGTCCACTGGTAGTCCAGTGGTGGAGGATGGCGCATTCTGCGATCCACTGGCAGTGTAGGTACCCGTCAAGTCCAGCGTCGGCTTGTGTCCTGCCTGGGCCTTGGCGGTTTCCAGTACCGCGACATCCAGTGCAACTTCGAGCTGCTTGATGGCAGGGCTATTGGCTTGCGCATCGTTGACCCATTGCTCTACATCGGCGGGGGCCGGACTGGCGAGGACCACGGGCACGTTGAGCGGCTTGGGCTTGGCTTCAGATACGCCGACCAGCTGGTTGAGCGCCAGTGTTTTCACGCGCAGATCGTTCTCGGCAGCAAGCTCCTGCGCTACCACCAGGTCAAAACGGGCTTGCGCTTCACGCGAGTCGGTGATGGTGGACGTGCCCACTTCGAAGTTGCGCTTGGCCGACGCCAGCTGTTCTGCCACTGCGGCCTTCTGGCTCGTCACAAAGGCCAGGGTGTCGGTGGACGCCAGCACATCAAAGTAGGCCTGGCTCACGCGGACGATCAGATCCTGTTCCGCTTGCGACAACTGGGCCTCGGCCAGAGCGACCTGTTTCTTGCCTTGATCGTAGCTGGCTTTATTGGCGGGACGGTAGAGCGGTTGCGAGGCAGCAATCGTTGCAGACTGGGAGTTATAGGTGTAATTTTTGGATATCGGTAGTTGCAGATCCTGATTCGTCTGGCTGACAGTAGCGGAGAGTCCAACCGTGGGCAGCATTGCTGCCTGCGCCTGGTCTGCCCTGGCCAACGTCGCATCAAACTGCGACCGGGCCGACTGGTAGGTGGCATCGAAGTTGCGTGCTGCGGCGTACATTTCGACCAGACTCTGGGCCTGCGCGGAGGTCGCGGCACTGGCACCAGCCAGTATCAGCAAGGGCAGCAGGCGCAGATTGAAAGGGGAGCGTTGGCGTGTCATGACAGTCTTTCTGAGGTGATCAATACCGAGGAATCATGGGGTCAAGTTCAGCAGACCAGGCGTGGATGCCCCCTGCGATGTTGGCGACATGGGCAAAGCCCCGTCCCTTGAGAAACGATGCAACCTGCATGCTGCGGCCACCGTGGTGGCACAGGCAGGCAATGGGTTGCTGCGGGTTCAACTCGGAGAGTCGGGGAGGAATAATGCCCATGGGGATGCTCACCAGGGTAAAGCCGTTTGCCGTGATGCTTGCTGTACGTAACTCGCCGGGCTCGCGCACGTCCAGCACCACAGGCTCGCCGTACTGACTGACGTTTTCCAGCCAGGCAGCGATGTCTTTGGGGCGGACTTGTTCGATCATGGATGAGTACCCTGCGGAAGATCAGAAACTGAATGTGGACGGCTCAGGGAAATTCTGCAGTCGCGGAGCGTTGCAGTCCCAGGGCTGGCGGGTGGCGAAATTAGTGGCGCTGGTACGGGTGACAAAGGTGGCGCGCATGACGGGTTCATCCCCCACAATGGCGGCCAGTCGTCCGCCCACCTTGAGCAATGTCAGCAGGGACTGCGGTACTTCAGTCACCGAGCCGCTCAGCACGATGACGTCGTAGTTGCCTTCCGCAGGCGCTGCATCGGCGCCATCGGCCTGACGTACCTCAGCATTCTGGACGCCAGCCTTGCGCAGGTTGTTGCGCGCCATGGTGGCCAGTTCGGGAACAAGTTCCAGAGACACGACGCGGTGGGCACGCGCTGCCATCAGGGCAGCCATGTAACCCGAGCCGGCACCGATTTCCAGCACCGTCTCATGGGGCTGAATGGCCAGGTCCTGCAGCATGCGTGCCTCCAGGCGGGGCGCCAGCATGCACTGCCCATGACCCAGCGGAATTTCCATGTCGGCAAAGGCCAGGGACTGGTAGGCCGCAGGCACAAAGTCCTCGCGCTTGACGACCGAGAGGAGGTCCAGCACTGCGGTGTCAAGCACATTCCAGGGGCGGATCTGCTGCTCGACCATGTTGAAACGGGCTTGCTCAATGTTCATTTCATATACTCCATGGGGTATGTTAACCGATCTTGGGTAATTCTACCGGGCGTGCCTTGATACCCACACCCAGCTTGCGTTTGATCCAGTTGGACAGGTCATCCATGTAGCAATACACGACCGGTACCACTACAAGGGTCAGCAGGGACGAGGTGATGACTCCGCCAATCACGGCCTGCCCCATGGGCGCGCGCACTTCTGAGCCTTCTGACAGGGCAAACGCCAGTGGCACCATGCCAAAGATCATGGCCAGGGTGGTCATCAGGATGGGGCGCAACCGCACCTTGGCTGCCATGAGCAGCGCTTCGGAGCGTTCCAGGCCATCGTCTTCACGTGCCCGGATGGCAAAGTCCACCAGCAAAATGGCGTTCTTGGTGACCAGGCCCATGAGCATCACCACCCCGATGATCGAAAACATGGACAACGTGGAATGGAACATCAGCAGTGCGAGCACGACCCCAATCAGGGTCAGTGGCAAAGCGGTCATCAGGGCCAGGGGCTGCAGAAAACTCTTGAACTGGCTGGCCAGAATCATGTAAATGAACACGATGGCCAGCACCAGCGCCGAGATGGCGTAGCCGAAGGCTTCGCCCATGTCTTTGGTGGAGCCGCTGAACTTGTAACTGTAGCCCGGTGGCATGGCAATGGAGTTCATGATGGTGGTGATATCAGCTGACACCTCACCTGCTGAACGTCCAGATACGTTGGCGCTGATAGCCACTTCGCGGGTCAGGTCACGGCGGTTAATCTGGTTGGGGCCGGTACTCTCGACGACCCTGGCAACCTGGTTTAGTCGAACAATCCGCGGGCTTCCATCCGCATTGGCACCCACGGTAAATGGAATGCGCTCCATGTCCTGCGGCGTGTTGCGGGCAGATGGAGCCAGACGAACATTCACGTCGTAGGTCTGGTCATCGGGTGCGCGCCAGTTGCCAACGGTTTGTCCTGCTACCAGGGTGCGCAGGGCCGTTCCTACCTGCGCCACACCCAACCCCAGGTCGGACGCCGCATCGCGGCGCACCTGCACATCCAGGGAAGGCTTGTTGGGCTTGATACTGGAGTCCAGATCGACCAGCCCGGGAACCGAACGCAGCCTTTCTGTTGCGAGTTGCGTGAGACGCTCAAGCTCACCGCTGTCCGGTCCCATGATGGAAAACAGAATCTGTTTCTGTCCGCCCATCGGGTCAAGCAGGCCGACGTGGGTCACGGTAATTCCTGGCACGTCCCGCAAGCGCTTGCGCAATACTACCGACATCCCGTCCACGCTCAAACTGCGAGTCTTGCGATCCACCAGGCGGATATAGATACTGGCGTAAATTTTGCCCTGGGCATTGCCCGTGTTGATGGTGGTGAGCGTGTAGCGTACCTCGGGGAATTCGCGGATGATGGCTTCCACTTGGCGCGCCCGGGTTTCGGTCACCTCTAGGGACGAGCCCACGGGGGTGTAAAAAGTCAGGTTGGTCTCAGAGAAGTCCGATTTGGGTACGAACTCGGTTCCCAGGAGCGGCACCATGAAAATACTGCCGACAAAAATGGCAACGGCCGTAAAAACTGTCTTGAGCTTGTGCACCAGAGCCCACCGCAAAATGCTCTGGTAGGCATCAGCCAGCGTGTCCGTGGCATGGTCAAACCAGCCCGTGACGCGGCCAATGGTTTTGTCATACAGGGTGACGGGTGCATGGCGATGGCCATGTGCCTCAATACTGGGGTCGTGCCAGATGCTGGACAGCATCGGGTCCAGCGTAAAGCTCACGAACATGGAAATGAGAACGGCCGATACGATGGTGAGTCCGAACTCGTGGAAAAACTTGCCGATGATGCCGCCCATGAAACCAATGGGCATGAACACCGCGACGATGGACAGGGTGGTGGCCAGCACCGCCAGGCCAATTTCCTGAGTGCCATCCATGGACGCCTGGTAAGCCGACTTGCCCATCTGCACATGGCGCACGATGTTCTCCCGCACCACGATGGCATCGTCAATCAATAGGCCCACGCAAAGACTCAGCGCCATCAGGGTGATCATGTTGATGGTGAAACCAAACAGGTTCATGAACAGGAACGTGCCAACGATGGAAATTGGCAGGGTCAGTCCGGTAATGACGGTGGAACGCCAGGAGTTCAGGAACAGAAACACAATCAACACCGTGAGTGCAGCGCCTTCGATAAGGGTGCGGCGCACGTTATCCACCGAAACGCGTATCTGACGCGATCCATCGGTAATCTGCTCTAGCCGTATCCCCGGGGGCAATTGCTTTTGCAGTTCAGCCAGGGTTTTGATCAACCCATCCACCACGGCAATGGTGTTTTCGTCCTGGGACTTCTGCACATTGAGCAGAAGCGTGCGCTGCCCGTTGTAGAGCGCCAGATTGTCCACTTCCTGGGCGCCGTCTGCCACGCGTGCAACCTGGTCGACGCGCACGGGTGCACCGTTCTTGCGGGCAACAATGATGCGGCCAAAATCTTCCGGGCGCTGCATGCGCGCCTCGATCTGGATAACCCGTTCCTGTTCGTCAGAACGGATGGTTCCTACAGGCAGATCCTGGTTTTCATTGCGCACGGCACTGACCACCTGATCGGGGGTGATGCCAAAGGCTTCGAGTGACTGGGGGTTCAGGTAGATATTGATTTCACGTTTGGTTCCACCCACGACCGTGACGGAGCCCACACCGCGCACATTTTCCAGGCGCCGCTTGAAACTCTGTTCGGCCCAGTTGGTGAGTTCAACCGCATTCAGTGGCTTGCTGCCCTGGGTTTTTGCGTCGGGTAACACGGCCACTGACCAGATAGCACGGGCGGAAGGGTCAAAACGCAGCACGCGTGGTTCCTTGACTTCCGCGCGCAGACTGGGTTTGACAGCAGCCACTTTTTCACGCACATCATCGGCAGCCTTGCGGCCATCAATGTGCAGGCCAAACTCGATCACCACCACGCTTTGGCCCTCGTAGCTGCGCGAGGTCAGGGCGTTGATGCCGGCAATCGAGTTGACACCCTCTTCAATCTTTTTCGAGACTTCGCTTTCGACGATTTCCGGGGAGGCGCCAGGGTAGTCTGCTATCACTACCACTACGGGAAAGTCGACGTTGGGGAATTGGTCCACTTGCAGCCGCTGCAGTGAAAACATGCCCAGCACCACCAGGGCCAGCATGACCATGGTGGCGAAAACCGGGTTTTTGAGGGAGACTTGGGTGAACCACATTTACTTGGTGTCCTGACTGTGTTTGGCCAGTGTTCCCTCGCGTACCGGACCGACGGTGCCACTCAGGACTTCTGATCCTTCCGCAATGCCACTGACCGCCACCATGGTTTGTCCCGCAGACTCACCGCGGGCACCTAACGTTACCGTTGCGTGCTTTACTTGGCCGTCACTGAGCAACCGCACATAGGGTTGTGGTTTGTCGGTACGTACGGCATGCAGTGGAAGTGCCAGCGTGCGCGTCGTGCCGGTTGCCAGCGTTCCCTGGGCGAACAAGCCCTGGCGCAAGCCAGCGCTGGCATCCAGTGCCAGATAGGCGAGCACAGCACGGCTGCCAGCCACTGTCGTGGGGTTGACCCGGACAACTTTCGCCGACACAGGTTTGGGTGCACCTTCGATGGCCAACTGGGCGATCTGTCCTGCCTTGACGGCCATGGAGTCGGCGGCACTCAGGCTGGCTTCGAGTTCGATACGGCTGAGATCCACGATTTCGACAATCCGTGCGTCGATGGCGACCCGCTCGCCGGGCTGCGTCAGGCGCTGCGCGATCTGGCCTGCAATCGGCGCCCGCAGCACCGTGTCTTCCAGCGCTTTGGAGGACACTTCCGCTGCGGCCAGGGCAGCGCGGTAGTTGGCCTCTGCCGACGCAAGGGTGGCTATGGAGGAGTCGAGCGCTGTCCTGGAGATGAATCCCTGGTCCACTAGTGACCGGTTGTTGTCGAAACTGCGCCGGGCAATTTCGACCTGGGCCTTGGCACTTTCGGCCTGCTGCTGTGCCTGGCGGACCCGGGCTTGGTACTCCGTGGCATCGACATGTGCAATGACCTGTCCGGCCTTGACAAAGTCACCTTCGCGCACGGTCAGTCCCTGCAGTTCGCCGGCGACGCGGGCCTTCACGAAAGCAGAGTTAACAGCCTTGAGTGGGCCGGAGATTTCCAGACCTTGTGACAGTTCCAGTACCTGAGCCTTCACAACATCGGTGGCTGCCAGTGTCACACTGGCCTGCGCTTTTTGACTCGCTTGCTGGGCATCCAGCGCTTCTTTTGCCGCTTTGCGCGCGGACAGTGCACGCAATACGCCCACCACCAGCAAGGCGACGACCAGAGTAATGAGGATCCATTTCAGCCAGCGTTTCATGTTGTTTCGTTTTCGGAAAGAGGGGGAATGGGTGGGGACTGCAGGCACATGCCGTTGAGGAGAATATCGACTTGCATCTCGATGTATTCAAGCGGGTCGAGATTGGATTCAGGATCCGCCCAAACGCCTGAGGAGTGCATGGCCATTGTCAGGAAGAGCATGGGCGCCAACACCAGGTAGGAAGCATATTTCATGTCCAGCGGGCGAAACTCACCACCTGCAATGCCGCGCTGGAGGATACGTCGGATCAGCTCATCGCCTGGGCGCACGACTTCCAAGTCATAGAACGCCGCCAGTTCAGGGAAGTTGCTGCCTTCACTCATCATCAGTTTGGGGATGCAGGAAACATGGGTTGAGCCCACGCGTTCCCACCACACGGCCATACAGCGACGCAGCAGGTCGGCACTGCTGCCTTCGTAGGTTTCAAGCTCCTGGGTCCATTCCAGGAACCGTCCGGAAATGTTTTCGCGTACCACGGCCTTGAACAATTCTTCCTTGCTGGAAAAATACAGGAACAGCGTCCCTTTGGACACGCCCGCCCGTTTGGCGACCTCTTCGACACGGGTGGCTGCGTAGCCTTTCTCCACAAACAACTCCAGCGCGGCAGCCAGCAATTCCCCCGGGCGGGATTCTTTGCGGCGCTCACGCCTCGTCCGCACGGTGGCGGCAATGTCACACAGTTTGATGGAGGGCATAAATTACTGACTGATGGGTTAGTAATGTAGCCATTTGACCTCTGGTGGTCAACCCGGGCGCGCGATCCAGAGTGCGAAGTTGGGTAAAGCAGACCTGGTTGATGCTGGGTTCCCGTCCCCGGTGTCACCTGCGTTTGGACGGTAGTAGCGTGGTCGCCGGACAATGCCGCATGGACTTTGCACATTCACCCCGCACCGTGGAAATGCGCCAGCGCCTTGACGCTTTCTTGCAGCATTACCTTCTACCCTACAACGCTGCGTGGTACCGCTCCGTGCAGGATGGGGTGTACCCACCGCCGTTCTTGGAAGACCTCAAGACGCTGGCGCGCGAAGAAGGTCTGTGGAATCTGTTTTTACCGTCACTGGCCGATGAACAGCCCGGGACGCGTATGAGCAATCTGGACTATGCCCCGTTGGCCGAAACCATGGGGCGATTACCCTGGTCCCCGGAGGTGCTTAATTGCAGTGCCCCCGACACCGGCAATATGGAATTGCTGCAGCGCTTTGCCACACCTGCCCAGCGTGCGCAGTGGCTTGTTCCACTGCTGGAGGGAAAAATGCGGTCCGCATTTGCCATGTCGGAGCCGGATGTTGCTTCCAGCGACCCGACCAACCTGCAGACTCTGGTGCAGCGCGAAGACAACCAACTGGTGCTCAATGGCCGCAAGTGGTTTATCACAGGTGCGGCCCATCCGCAGTGCCGGTTGCTGATCGTGATGTGCCGCAATGCCATGGGCGAGGAGGAGCAGGCGCGCCACCACCACCACAGCTTGGTCCTGGTGCCCATGGATACGCCAGGCCTGCAGGTGGTGCGCAACATTGCAGTGGTGCACCACCACGCGCCGGAAGGCCATTGCGAGATCGTGCTGCGCGATGTAAGAGTGCCCGCAGGTCACCTGTTGGGGCAATGGGGTGATGGTTTTGCCATGGCGCAGGCCCGCCTCGGGCCGGGCAGGGTGCACCACTGCATGCGCACCATTGGCCAGTGCGAACTGGCACTGGAACTGGCTACCGGCCGCACGCTGGAGCGCCATGCCTTTGGAAAATACCTGTCCGACTTTGCCAACATGCAGGACTGGATTGCTGAATCCCGCATTGAGATTGACCAGGCGCGCCTGCTGGTGCTGCAGGTCGCCTGGGCACTTGATCAGGTCGATCAGGATGCGGCCAGCCTGCGTGCGCAGGTATCTGCCATCAAGGTAGTGGCCGCACGTCTGCAGTCCAGGGTCGTGGAACGCGCGATGCAGGCCTTTGGCGCCATGGGGTTGTCACCAGATACGCCGCTGGCTTATTTCTGGACCTGGGGCCGTGCCATGCACCTGATGGACGGCCCCGACGAAGTGCACTTGCGCACGGTGGCACGCCATGAGCTTGACCTGGCACGCAGCCGGTTGGGTGACTCGTCCGCGTACTTCACGACGCCAGAGCAATTGCAGGACTTGCCACGCATCCGCTAGACCTGATGGGGGCTTTGTCCACCGCGTAAGATGCAGCCCACGCTGCCGGAGCAGGCGGCGCAAGGAGATACCCATGTCAACACCGCAAGATGCATCGCAGACCATTACGCTGGGAGGGGGCTGCTTCTGGTGCACCGAAGCGGTTTTTGTGCAGGTGCGCGGTGTGGTGGATGTGGAATCCGGCTACAGCAATGGACATACCATCCGGCCTGCCTACGAGGAGGTATGTTCCGGGACCACAGGCCACAATGAGGTCGTGCGGTTGGTGTACGACAGTGCCCAGATTTCAACTCGCGAAATTCTGGAAATATTTTTTCTCATCCACGATCCGACGACGCTCAATCGCCAGGGCAATGACACCGGGACGCAATACCGCAGCGGTATCTATTTTTCCGTGCCGGAACAGCAGGAAGTAGCCCATACGCTGCTAGCGGAAATGGCCGCTTCCGGTATTTACCACCGCCCACTTGTGACCGAAGTGTTGCCTGTGTCTAACTACTGGCCAGCGGAAAATTACCACCAGGATTTCTTTGAACGCAACCCGCACCAGGGGTATTGCATGGCGGTGGCGGCACCCAAAGTGGCAAAGTTCCGCCAAACCTTTGCTCGCCTTCAAAAAACCTGAGGAGACGGTGGCACGGTAGACTAACCCATGGCTTCAAAAGAAGGTTCCACCGGTATATTGGCCAAAATGGCCCGGATGCTGCGCGCTCCCGCTGCAGGGCAGGTTGATGCTGCCGAATCGGTTCAGGGGCGTAACAGTGAATTCGACAAGCAGGAAGCACAGGCGCGGATCGCAGCCAAGCGCCGCGACGACATGGTGCGCCGGCGCGAATTTGATTACCTGCGCAAAATGCGTGCCCGCGGCATGGGGTTGAGCGGTATCGTGCGTCCATCCGTTTTTCAAAATAGCTCAAGCTTCCGGACTGAGGACGTTTTGCCGGAGGCTCGCGCACGTACCATCAGCAAGATCGACGCCATTGAAGCGCACATGTCGCAGTCGTGGGGTGGCCCTGAGCGACGCGCAAGTTCGCGTTTTACGGGTGCCATCGCACCTGCTGCGCCCAAAAACCCGCACGCCACGCCCCCGCCACGCCTGACAGATGTGGTCAAACCGCGCCCACCTGCAGAGAGGCCCAGGGGGGCGCCCGTTCAGCCGCAGGACGACGACCTGGACCTGGACTTCACTTCCATGCTCAGTGCGTCGGTGCCCTTGCAGAATGAGGTTGTCCTGGCGGACGCCGCGCCCACGGAATCTCCTGGAATCGAGGCAGAGTTGCCGGCTGTCACATGCGCATTGGTTGCTGAAGCGACCGATGCCACACAGGCGCCGCGGTCACAGCGACCAGTACTGCTGGATCTGGAAAATCCCGCCTTGCAGGAGGCGGCCATCCGGTTCGCCGAAGGTGCCTATAGCGCGGCAGCGGATATATTGCGCTCCGCCACGCAGGACCCGCAAGCAGATCCCTCCCTGGTGGACAACTGCATGTGCGCACTGCTCGATGTCTACCGGGCCAGTGATGCGCCCGAGCTTTTTGACGAGGTAGCGATCGCCTATGCGCAGAGGTTCGGCCGTTCGGCACCCGAGTGGTATTCGGTGCCAGACATGCTCAGCGCAGTGGCCACCCGATTCACGGATGCCATCGAACCCGCAGCACCAGCGGCGATTGTCTGGTTCTGCCCGGCGACTCTTGACGAGGCTGCGGTGTCCCGGTTGGCAAACTGGCAGGTCGCAAGCCCGGAACGCCATGTGAACTGGGAGCCTCTCACCTCCATTGCACGAGGCTGTGTACCTGCCTTGACCACGGTGTTTACCCGCTGGGCTGCGCAACCGCTAGCGTTGACATTCAGCCGGGCGGATGTCTTGAACGCTGTCTTGATGGCTGCAACGCCCGAGGCGGATCGCACGGTGGATCCGGTGTGGTGGCATCTGCGGCTGGAAGCCTTGCGCATTCAGGGTGATCAGGAAGCCTATGAAAAAGTCGCGCTGGACTATTGTCTGATCTATGAAGTTTCTCCACCAAGCTGGCTGGAGTCCAACAGTACGTATTCGGTCGACGAGGACCTCAGCAGTATCTTGCCGGCGCAGACGGGCCCGGATACGGACGCGCAGGGGCTGAATGATGCCCGAGAGCCGGAAGCTCTGGAACTGCGCGGATTTTTGCTGCATGGCGCTGCGGGTGTCCTGGAGCATCTGCGTGCCCAGGTGCCGCCCGGCCTATCCATGGTTATTGAGTGTGCCCGGCTGGTGCGGGTGGATTTTTCTGCAGGCGGCAGCATTCTCAACTGGCTGGTAGAGCGCAGGGACGACGGTTTGCAAGTGCGCTTTTTGCATGTTCCCAGGCTGGTCGCAGCGCTGTTCCATGTGATGGGTATCACCGAGCATGCGGAAGTGTTCGTTGCGAAACAGTAATCGTATCCAGTCTTTCCGGGTCGCCGGAGTGTTTGTGTGATTGGTAATCCCCCCGAATTCCAATGGTCCTACAAGTAGAACAGTTATGCAGCCAGGGCCATGATTTTCCGTGCTGGCATGGCTGTGGCAACTCGACAACTCACTCCTCATGGGTGCCGTGGTTTGGCCAGCGGAGCTGATGCGTGTACCGTGTTTGGCTATAGGTTTTTTCGTTTGTATCGGGCTCGGTCTACACGGTCCCCCAAGCCCCATTACTCCCTTGCGGGAACGCTCGGATGTGTTGCTATGGTCCTTGCTGACGGCAGTCAAGACCAGAGCACCGGTAAAGTATTCGCTTGAACCGGTCGTTGTGAACTAGACAACTGCACCTGCTCAGGGAGCAAGACGCTCACGCAACCAGGTGCCATCGGGCTCCAGTGTGTAGCGCAGTCGGTCATGCAGTCGGCTCTTGCGGCCCTGCCAGAACTCCCAGCGTTCCGGTTTGAGCCGGTAGCCACCCCAGTGCGGAGGGCGAGGTGGATGCAGCAGAAACTGCGCGGCGTATTTGGCAGCATTGGTCATCAGAACGGCTCTGCCCGGAATGACTTGACTTTGCGGAGATGCCCAGGCGCCCACGCGGGAGTCCAGGGGGCGGCTCTTGAAATAGGCATCGCTTTCTTCGGAGCTGACTTTTTCTACCGTGCCTTCGATCCGTACCACCCGCTCCAGTTCCACCCAATGGAATTGCAGTGCAGAAAACGGGTTTCCGGCCAGTTCGCGGCCCTTACGGCTTTCGTAATTGGTGTACCAGACGATGCCCTGCGCGTCGTAGCCCTTGATAAGCACTACACGGGTGGAGGGCCGCAAGTCGCTGCCGACCGTGGCCACGGTCATTGCGTTGGGTTCGGGCACTTCGCTGTGAATGGCTTCCTTGATCCACTGGTCGAACTGGTCCAAGGGTTGGGGGTGCGAAGCGCTTTCGTCCAGTTCCGCACGTTCGTAGCTCTTGCGAAGGTCTGCGATAGAGGTCATGGCGCAAGTATAGGCATGTCCCCACCGGGACAATTGGCTGTCACAATTTGAGAAAACCACTGATCCTCTTAGGGCTTACCCTGAAGCTGATACAGATCAAGCGGGCGTAGGCTCCTATGCGGCTGGCTGACAGCGCGTCGAATTATTCCAAACAGGAGACAACACCATGAGCGTCAAGTTTCAAGTCAATGGCAAGGCGGTGGCCGCCAATGCCGAACCCGACACACCCCTGTTGTGGGTGATTCGGGACGAGCTCGGATTAACAGGCACCAAATTTGGTTGTGGCGCGTCGCATTGCGGCGCCTGCACCGTGCATGTCAACGGCAATGCCGTGCGCTCCTGCCAGACCAACCTGGCCAATGTAGCCGGCAAAAAAGTGGCGACCGTGGAAGGTCTTTCGCGCAATAACACCCACCCGTTGCAGGTAGCCTGGATCAAACACGATGTGCCCCAGTGCGGCTACTGCCAGTCGGGTCAGCTCATGAGTGCTGCAGCCTTGCTGGACGGCAACAAGAACCCCACCGATGCCGACATTGACGCTGCCATGAAAGGCAATCTGTGCCGCTGCGGAACCTATCCCCGTATCAAGGCTGCCATCAAGGATGCAGCTTCCATGATGCGTAAAGCCTGAGGAGAACCACCATGACTACATCTCGTCGCGACTTCCTCAAGACCTCTGCTCTGGCCAGCGGTGGCCTGTTGATGGGCTTTTCCCTGCCTGGCGCCGTGCAGGCCGCAGGCATGGTGCACACGCCCAATGCGTGGGTGCACATTGCCGATGACAACACCATCACCCTGATCTCGGCGCGCTCCGAGATGGGCCAGGGGGTTTATACCTCCATGCCCATGCTGATTGCCGAAGAGCTCAATGTGGATATCAAGAATATCAAGGTAGCCATTGCGCCGCCCAATGCCAAGCTGTATGGCAATCCACTGCTGGGCGGTCCGCAGCTCACAGGTGGATCCACCTCGGTGCGTGATGGATGGGAGAAATTGCGCATAGGCGGCGCCCAGGTGCGCGAAATGCTGATCAGCGCCGCAGCGTCCAAATGGAATGTGGACCGCAGCACCATCAAGGCTGAGAACGGAATGCTGACAGGCCCCAAAGGCAAGAAGTCAACCTACGGTGCCATGGCGGCCGCTGCGTCCAAACTGCCTATGCCGGAAAAAGTGGCCATCAAGGATCCGAAAGACTTCCGCATCGTTGGCAAACGCACCAAGCGGCTGGACACACCCGCCAAGACCAACGGCACGGCCGTGTTCGGTATTGACGTGAAGCTGCCTGGGCTGGTCTATGCTGCACTGGAGCAGTGCCCGGTCATTGGAGGCAAGGTCGTGAGTGTCGATTCCACCCGTGCCAAGACCATGCCTGGCGTGATTGATGTGGTGCAGATTCCCGATGGTGTTGCCGTGGTGGCCGACAGCTGGTGGCGTGCCAACAAGGCCCGCAAGACGCTCGTGATCAACTGGGACGAAGGTGCTGGCGCCAACCTCAACACCCAAACTATGCTGGAAGGCATCCGTGCGGCCTCCAAATCCGGCAAGTCTCTGCCGCTCAAAGCGGTGGGTGACGCCGATGCCGTGATTGCAGCATCGCAGAAAGTGATCCGTGCCGAGTACGTCAGCCAGAACCTCTCGCACTCCCCGCTGGAGCCCATGAACTTCACGGCGCATTACAACAACGGCAAGGTCGCGTTAATTGGGCCCACGCAGTGGCAGGACGCGGCGCAAAACGCCATTGCTGCAGCAGTCGGCGTGAAGCCCGAAGACGTGACCCTGGAAACCACCTTCCTGGGTGGCGGCTTTGGCCGTCGCATCGACATCGACTTCATCATCCAGGCTGCCCAGATTTCCAAGGCCGTCAACAAGCCGGTCAAGCTGGTATGGTCGCGTGAAGACGACATGACGCATGACTTCTACCGCCCGCAAGCAGTGAACACCCTGGCGGCAGCGCTGGGCGCCGATGGCAAACCCACTGCGATGACGTTCCGCCTGACGTCGCAGTCGGTGACGGGGCGTGTCTTTGGCCTGCCAGCTGAAGTGCAGGACCCGTTGATGACAGAGGCCGCCGTGGCGCTGTATGACATTCCGGCGACCAAGCATGACGTAGTCAAGCACGATGCCGGCATGCGCGTGGGTTACTGGCGCTCGGTGAGCCATGCGCTCAACGCCTTTGCCAATGAAAGCTTTGTTGATGAGCTGGCAGTAGCGGCAGGTAAAGATCCGTTGGCCTACCGCCTGAGCATGCTCGGGAACCAGCCACGAATTGCCAATGTGCTCAAGCTGGCTGCAGACAAGGCGGGCTATGGCAAGCCACTGGCCGCAGGTCGTGCGCACGGCATTGCCATCATGGAAGGGTATGAAACCTATATGGCGCAGGTGGCCGAAATCAGCCTTGAAGGTTCCGGTGTTCGCGTGCACCGTGTGAC
>JAGWUS010000084.1 GCA_028868305.1 Burkholderiales bacterium
ATCACCCTCTTTGGCACCACCGGCGAAGGCCCGGCATTTACCGTGGCCGAGCGCCAGGGTTTGCTGGAAGCTCTGCTGGAGGCTGGCATCCGGGCGGACCAGTGCATCGTCACCACCACCGCGCTGGCGCTGGGGGATGCTATTGCAGTGGGCCGCCACGCAGCGCGGCTGGGCGTGCACCGCCAGATGTTCATGCCGCCGTTCTATTTCAACCAGCCGCCCGAAGCCGGTATTGCCGATTCCGTAACCCAGGTGATTGACGGCATTGCCGATGCCGATCTGCGCCTGCTGCTGTACCACTTCCCGGCCATGAGCACCTTTGGCTTCTCGCACCCCCTTATTGCCGAGCTGGTGCGCCGCCATCCGCAGCAGGTGGTGGGCGTAAAAGACAGCAGTGGCGATCTGGCGCATTCGGTGGGGCTGGTCCAGGCATTTGCGGAACTGTCCGTTCTGGTGGGTGCGGAACCCCATGTCGCGCCCGTCATGGTGGCAGGCGGTGCCGGCTCCATCAACGGTCTGGGCAATATTGCACCGGGGCTGATGCGCCGCATCCTGAACGGTCCCCACGCCATGTCTGAGGCCGACACCGCCCTGATGTCCGGTTTGCTGGGCTTGCTCAGCGTGCGGCCCAACATGAACTTCGTGGCCACCTACAAGGTCATGCTGGCAGAGCAGACCAGTGACGACACTTGGCTTAACATTCGCGCACCGCTGCACCGACTGGGCGCCGACGCGGAGCAGGCGATTCGCCAGGGTTACCGGGCGCTGGGCACCGCTTTGCAGTCGATTTAACAAGCAACTACAAGAGGAGACAACCATGACCGAATCCACCATCAACCGCCGCACCCTGCTGGCCGCTACGGCCGCTCTTGGCGCCACGACCCTGCCCGCCATGGCACAAAGCAAAACCGTGCTGCGCATCTCCACCCCCGCAGTGCCCGACGACTGGCACGCCAAGATGTGGACGGTGTTCAAGGATGCGCTGGAGAAAAGTGCGCCTGGCGAGTTTGACGTGCAGATCAACCTGAACGCGTCCCTGTTCAAACAGGGCACAGAACCCGCCGCCATGGCGCGTGGCAATCTGGAACTCAGCACCGTGTCGGCGTTTGACATTGCCAAGCTGGTGCCGGAGTTCTCCATCTTCACTGCGGGTTACGTGATCCGCGACCCGGCGCAGCAACAAAAAGTATTCAATGGCCCGATTGGTGCCGAGCTGTTCAAGACTGTTGCCGAGAAGATGGACATCACCGTGCTGTCCACCTGCTACCTGGGCACCCGCCAGGTGAATCTGCGCGAAGTGCGCAACGTCAAAACGCCGGCCGACCTCAAGGGTGTGAAGCTGCGCATGCCCGGCTCCAAGGAATGGCTGTTCCTGGGCGAAGCGCTGGGCGCTACCGCTACGCCATTGGCCTTCGGCGAGGTGTATCTGGGCCTGAAGACCGGCACCATTGATGCGCAGGACAACCCCCTGCCTACCGTCCGTGCGGCCAAGTTCTATGAAGTAACCAAGCAGATTGTCATGACCAGCCACCTGGTGGATGGCATCTTCCTATCCATCTCCAACAAATCCTTCAACGCGCTCTCCCCGGCACAAAAGCAGAAGGTCACCGCTGCTGCGCAAGCCGCGGCCGCATTCAATAACGACAACCGCATCAAGGAAGAAGCGCAACTGGTGGAATTCTTCAAGAAAGAAGGCCTGCAAGTCACCACACCCGATCTGGATGCCTTCCATAAATCAGTACAGGCCACCTACCAGGCATCGGACTACGCCAAGGTCTGGCCCAAGGGCCTGATCGAGCGTATCAACGCCACGAAATAATGCTGCAACGTTTCGCCAACCTGATTGGCGGCAGCTTGTTTCTGACGCTGTTTGTCGTCTTCATCATCCAGATCACTGCGCGTTTTGGTTTCAACAAACCGCTGCCGTGGACCGATGAGGCGGCCGTCATTCTGTACCTGTGGGTCATCCTGTGGGCTGCCGCTACGGTGGTGCCGGAGCGCGAACATGTGGTGTTTGACTTGGTGTGGAATAGTGTGGGCTACCGGGCGCGGCAGGCCATGCGCATTCTGGGCAACCTGCTGATCGGCGGGCTGTGTCTGGTGGCTCTGCCGGCCACCTGGGACTATGTGCACTTCATGGCGCGCGAAGGCTCGCCGGTGCTGGGGGTTCCGTTCATGTGGGTGTTTCTGCCCTTCGTCATCCTGATGGCTTCGCTGGTGTTACGCAGCGCCTGGGCCATCTGGGAGGCCCTGCGCGGGCGCGGGCTGGAGCAGGAGTACCACATTCAATGAGCATGGCATTGTGGGTTTTGGTGGGCGTTCTGGTGGGTGGCATGCTGCTGCGCATGCCCATCGGTTTTTCGATGCTGGCCTCGGGTGTGGGCTACCTGCTGGTGAAAAAACAGGACCTCGGTCTGGTGGCCGAGCAGGTCAGCAACGGCCTGTATAACAGCTATGTGCTGCTGGCGGTACCCCTGTTCGTGTTTGCCGCCAACATCATGAATGCGGGGACGGTGAGCGAGCGCATTTTTGATTTCTGCCGCATCCTGGTGGGGCGCATGCGCGGCGGTCTGGCACAGGTGGATATTCTGGTCAGCGTAATCTTCTCGGGCATGAGCGGCAGCGCGATTGCCGACGCCGCCGGGCCAGGCCTGGTGACGATTCGCCAGATGCTCAAGAAGCCGGAGTATTCGCGCGGCTTTGCCGGTGCGGTGGTGGTGGCCAGTGCCACGCTGGGACCCATCATTCCGCCGAGCATCCCCATGGTGATCTATGCGCTGGTGTCGGGCACATCGGTCGGCGCGCTGTTCCTGGGTGGTGTGATACCTGGACTGTTGATGGCCGTGCTTATGATGGGAGTGGTGCACATCATTGCCGTCAAACGCAACATGCCGCGTGATGAACCCGTACCGCGCTCAGAATGGGCGGGGCTGATCTTTCGCGGTGCCCTGCCGCTGTCCATGCCCATTGTGCTGCTGGGCGGCATTTACTCGGGCGCGTTCACGCCCACCGAGGCGGCAGCGGTGGCCGCATTGCACTCGCTGATTCTGGCGGCAGTGGTGTTCCGTGCGCTGACCTGGCGCAGCTTCTGGGGCGTGGTGATGGAGTCCACCCGCGGCAGTGCGGTGATCACGCTCATCCTGGCCGGCTCGTTCATGCTGAACTATGCGTTCACCGCCGAAGGCGTGCCACAAGCCATGGCGCAGTGGGTGGACAGCATGCACCTGTCGCAGATCTGGTTTCTGCTCCTGGTCAACCTGATGTTTCTGGTGCTGGGCTGCTTTCTGGATGTGTCGGTGCTGCTGCTGGTGTTTGTGCCCATGCTGCTGCCCGCTGCCCGCTTGCTAGGCGTGGACATGGTGCACTTTGGCGTGCTGGTGGTGCTGAACATGATGATCGGCCTGATCCACCCACCCTTTGGCATGTTGCTGTTTGTCACCAAGGCGCTCACCGGCATTCCCATTGGCGAGATGATGCGCGAAGGCTGGCCCTTCCTGGTCATGCTGCTAGCGCTGCTGCTGGCAATGACCTTCTTCCCGCAGATCGTGCTGTGGCTGCCGCAGACCATGGGCTACCGGACGGGCTGACATGACCCTCGCACGCATGCCCTCTCTGTACCTGCCGCACGGCGGCGGCCCTTCGTTCTTTATGACCGGTGAACGCAAGGTCCGTTACCAGCAGACTGAAAATTTCTTACGCAGCGTCAACAGCCTGTTGCCTGCCACACCCACCGCCATCCTGATCGTCACCGCGCACTGGGAAACTTCCGTTCCGAGTTTCACCGGTGGCACTCGACCTGATCTGATTTACGACTACTACGGATTCCCGCCGGAAACATATACGCTGCAATACCCGGCGCCCGGGGATCCCGCCCTGGCAGATCGCGCCGCCACCTTGCTGCAGGAAGCGGGGGTTCCCGCACATGTGGATCACGAATATGGATGGGACCACGGCGTATTCATCCCGCTCAAGGTCATGTACCCTGCAGCGAATGTGCCGGTGGTGGCCATGTCACTGCAAACTGGACTGGATCCGGAACTGCACTGCAAACTGGGCGCGGCACTCAGCAGTTTGCGTGACGACGGCGTGCTCATTGTTGGTGCGGGCATGAGTTACCACAACCTTCGTGACTTTGCGGCACAGGCCCCGGCTTCCTTTGTATTTCATGACTGGCTGGACAAGGTGCTCATGAGTAACCAGGCCGGGCGCACTGAACACCTGGCCGAGTGGCACAACGCACCGGGCGGCCGCGCATCACACCCGCGAGAAGAGCACCTGCTGCCCCTTATGGTAGCCAGCGGGGCGGGTTCCGACCGACCCGGGCGCAGTATCTGGCGAGGAACTGTGGGTCCGACCTGCCTGGGCGCCTGGGCGTTTGACTGAAAGCGCGTAGCACCGCAGCCTGATGCACAGATTCGCTTCCTGACGCCCGTCGCGTGTCGTGCAAGGGTGACATGCAGAAGGTACTGCACACAAGCTTGGCCATTTCGACTGGACGCCAAGCTGGCAATGGGCGACCTGTCGTCGCCGTCCGGCAAAATCACTTGTGATCTAAAAAATATTAATTTATCCAATATTCTCCTAAGGAAATTTTAAATTTCTGAATTTTTGTGATCACATCTACAATGCATGGCACAACGCAAGGCAAAACATGAACGACTCCATCACCCAGTTTCTGATCCAGAACCGCATCCACGAAGTGGAGTGCGTCATCCCCGACATGACGGGCATTGCCCGCGGCAAGATCCTGCCCAAAGACCTGTATCTGTCGGCCGGCGAGATGCGCATTCCCAAGAGCGT
>JAGWUS010000001.1 GCA_028868305.1 Burkholderiales bacterium
GCGGTTTGCGAATTGGTTTCGGGGTCCATGGCCCAGGCCCCCCCGTCCGAACCAATCGGCACACGGCTCATGCTTTCCACGCCACCGGCCACCACCAGGTCTTCCCAGCCCGAGCGCACTTTCTGCGCCGCCATGTTCACAGCCTCCAGGCCGGAGGCGCAGAAGCGGTTGATCTGCACGCCAGAGGCAGTGAAGTCCCAGCCCGCTTTGAGGGCCGCTACTTTTGGAATGACCGAACCCTGGTCACCGACGGGGGACACCACGCCCATCACCACGTCGTCCACGCGCGCGGTGTCGAACTGGTTGCGCTGCTGCAGGTCGGTCAGCAGATTGGCCAGCAGGGTCACGGGCTTGACTTCGTGCAGGCTGCCGTCTTTCTTGCCTTTGCCTCGCGGGGTGCGGATGGCATCAAATACAAATGCTTCGGTCATGGGAGGCTCCAGAGGTTCCAGGGGTGGACAAAGTTAGCGAATTTTCGAGTATATTGCTTTTTACCAAGCATTTGCTTTGTATAAATATAGAACTTTCCAACCTACAGGTGCCGTGATGATCGAGAGAACCCTATTTACTGCGGACCACGAAGCTTTCCGCGACAGCTTTCGCAAGTTCATCGAGAAGGAAATCACCCCTTTTCATGCCGATTGGGAAGAGCAGGGCTACGTTGCGCGCGAGGTCTGGAACAAGGCTGGCAAGAACGGTTTCCTGTGCATGTCCATGCCGGAGGAATACGGCGGGTCGGAGGCTGACAAGCTGTATTCGGTGATCCAGTTCGAAGAGGTAGCCCGCGCAGGCGTCACCGGCATTGGCTTCAGCCTGCACAGCGAGATCGTTGCACCCTACATCCTGCACTACGGCACCCCAGAGCAGAAAGCCAGGTACCTGCCCAGGCTCGCCAGCGGTGAAATGATTGGTGCCATTGCCATGAGCGAGCCTGCGGCGGGCTCCGACCTGCAAGGCATCAAATCCACGGCCATTGCGCAACCCGATGGCAGCTACCTGCTTAACGGCAGCAAGACCTTTATTACCAACGGCTGGCACGCCGATCTGGTAGTGGTGGTGGCCAAGACCAACCCAGTGGCGGGCGGCAAGGGCACCAGCCTGATGTTGGTGGAGCGTGGCATGTCTGGTTTCAGCGTGGGCAAGCGGCTCAAGAAGCTGGGCATGAAGGCGCAGGACACATCGGAGCTGTTTTTTGACAATGTGCGCCTGCCCGCAGAAAACCTGCTGGGTGGCAAACCGATGGAGAACAGGGGCTTTATCTGTCTGATGGAGCAACTGCCTTGGGAGCGTTTGCAAATCGCCATCAGCGCCGTGGCTTCGGCACAGGCCGCCATTGACTGGACGGTGGACTATGTCAAGGAGCGCAAGGTCTTTGGTCAGCCCGTAGCATCCTTCCAGAACACCCGATTTACGCTGGCCGAGTTGCAGACCGAAGTGCAGGTGGCCCGTGTGTTTGTGGACAAGTGCTGCGAGTTGATCGTGCAGGACAAGCTCGACACCGCCACGGCCAGCATGGCCAAGTACTGGTGCTCCGACCTGCAATGCAAGGTCATGGACGAGTGTGTACAGCTCTTTGGCGGCTATGGCTATATGTGGGAATACCCTATTACCCGCGCCTATGCCGATGCCCGGGTGCAGCGCATTTACGGCGGCACCAACGAAATCATGAAGGAAGTGATTACCCGTTCAATGGGGCTGGGCGGGAAGTGAGCAGCAGGGTGCTGATTTGCGCATCCTTGTCACGCCACAATTGCTGAACCCAGGCAGAAAATGCCTCGCGGAAAACCGCATCCTGCGCGTAGTCACCCTTGAGCAAATGGACCGGGACGGGCAGGCGGCGTATACGAACCACCACACGGCGCATCTTGCCACTGAGGAATTCAGCAAAGGTGGGTACCCCGTCGGGGTACACGATGGTGACATCCAGAATCGCCTGAAACTTGTCACCCATGGCGTCGAGGGCCAATGCCATGCCGCCGGCTTTGGGTTTCAACAGGTGTTCATAGGGTGACTGCTGCCGGTCGTGCTTGGCCCGGGTGAAGCGTGTTCCCTCCAGGAAATTCATCACGCTGGTGGGAATCAGCGCGAACTTTTCGCAGGCCTTGCGTGTGGTCGCCTGGTCCTTGCCGCGCATTTCGGGGTGCTTGCGCAGGTATTCCTCGCTGTGTCTGCGCATAAACGGAAAATCCAGCGCCCACCAGGCCAAGCCCATGACCGGGACCCAGATGAGTTGCTGCTTGATGAAGAATTTGAGCAGTGGAATGCGCCGGTTCAGCAGGTATTGCAGCACCAGGATATCCACCCAGGACTGGTGGTTGCTGTTGACCAGGTACCAACTGCGCGGATTCAGGTCTTCAATACCCTGCACATCCCATTGGGTTCGCTGGGTCAGGTCCATCCAGCCCTTGTTACCCGAAATCCATGTCTCGGCGATGAACAGCAGGATGGGGTCAATCGCCAGGCGCATGGCCTTGAAGGGCAGGAGAAATTTCAGCGACGCAAACAGCAGCAGGATGGGGACCCAGAACAGGGCGTTGAGCACCATTAGCAAGGTAGCAATGGAGGCGACTACGAAGGCGGGCAAGGAATTGAGCATGGTTATGGGGGGGCGGAATGGAAGCGAACCGTATTGCGGCCCATGCCCTTGGCCTGGTACATGGCCATATCCGCATTCTTGAGAAGGATGTCCGGAGGTATGTTTTTACCCAGAAAAACGACAACACCGATGCTGGGCGTCACCCGATGGCTCAGGCCCCTGATAACGTAGGGTTCGTTGAGGCTGTCGATGATTTTGTGCGCAATAGTCGAGGCATGCAGGCGGGCAGATTCGTCGCTGGCACTCAGGTCCTGTACAAGCAGCACAAATTCATCGCCACCCATGCGTGCAACAGTGTCAATGGCCCGGCTGCACAACTGCAGCCGCCGGCCCACTTCCTGCAACAGGAGGTCGCCTACTTCATGGCCATGCTGGTCATTCAGTTCCTTGAACTTGTCAAGGTCGATGAATAGCAGGGCTGCGTGCTGTTGCATACGGAAGCTGGTGTGCAAGGCGCCCTGCAGCCGGTCATTGAACAGCCGCCGGTTGGGCAGGCCGGTCAGGCTATCGTGGAATGCCAGGTGCTCGATGGCATTCTCGGCCAGCTTGCGGGCGGTGATGTTGCGTGCGATGGCAATAAAGCGCTCTTCTTCGCCTGGATCGGTAGGCTTGCGTACCACCGAGAGTTCAAACCATTGCATGCCACCGGGCAGTTCCAGGCTGTACTGCTTGCCGCTTGAGCGGCCATGGGTCTGAGCTTCCTCCAGCGCAGCAAGGCAGATGCTGGCGGCTTCCTGCGGCAGGACATCCGAAACGCATTTCCCGATCTGATTCTCAACCGGCGTAAGCAGGCCCGCAAGGTTGTGGCAGTGCAGCGCACGGCAGACACCGGTCGCGCTGTACTCGACCAGCAGGTCGGGCAGGGCTCCGAGAGTAGCCTGCAGTTCGGCCTGTGTGGCGCGCAGCTGCATCTCGGACTGCTTGCGCACGGATACGTCCATCAGGGTGCCCACCATGCGCTGAGGGCTGCCATCCTGCCGGCTCTGCACGATCTTGCCGCGGCTGCTCAGCCAGATCCAGCGTCCGTCCGAATGCCGGGCGCGATACTCTGCCTCGTAAGCGGGTGTATGCCCCTGCAGGTGTTCCTGCATGGCGCGCAGGGCGCCTGGCAAATCATCGGGATGTATCAGATGGCCCCAGGCACGCCGCTTGCCGCTTTCCTCGGCGCCACGCCCCAGCATCAGACAGCTGCGCAGATCCATCCGGTAGCCCTTTTCCAGGGTCAGGTCGTGGTCCCACTGGCCCAGGTCTGCGCCCATGATGGCGAGCTCCAACTGCTCGGTGGTGTCACGCAGCTTGGCCTCGGAATTCTTGCGCTGCTGGATATTGTGCGCAATGCAGATCACACCAGCGCAGGCACCGTCATGGTCCAGGAAAGGCGTTTTTACAATCTCGTACAGCATCGGTCGGCTGCCGTCAGGCCCTGCCATGTACTCCTCAAAGCGAACGGCACGCCCCGCCTTCAGTGCAACAGCGTCGCTTGCGAGAATCGCAGTGGCCAGTTCGATGCCAAGCCAGTGGGCGTCAGTGGTTCCACACACCAGTTCCGGTGTCGCCTGCAGGCCGGACGCGAATGCCTGGTTGCAGGTCAGGTAGACACCTTCCAGGTCTTTCATCCAGATGCGGTCCGGAATCGCTTGCAGAATATTTTGGAACATGGATTCGCTATGCTGGAGGGCCTTTAGTGTTGTGCGCTCGGGGGTGATGTCTTCGACGGTCCCTTCAAAGTAGAGGGGTGTGCCTCTTTCGTCGCGTACCAGTTGGGCGTGCTCGCGAATCCACATGTGCTCACCAGTCTTGTAGCGCACAGCCTCGGATTCAAAATTCCGGACGCGGCCTTCTTCGCGAAGTCGCTCGTAGAACAGGGCGCGCCTGGAGGGGTCCAGGCATGGGTTGGGTATGAATGCTCCGTGGGCAGCGAGCATTTCGGCTTCGCTGGCGAAGCCGTTGAGGCGCATCAGGGCCGCATTGGCATACAGGATCGTGCCATCCATCCCCAGGCGATAGGCACCCAGTGGAAGCAGATCGAACAGGCTTTTAAGCTGGTCTTGCTGCGTTGCGAACATGGCCCATACGCCTACTTGAGGCTTCCAGACAGAAACTGGGCCAGGCGCTCACTCTTGGGGTTAGCGAGTACCTGGGCGGGATTGCCCTGTTCTTCCACCAGGCCTTTGTGCAGAAAGATCAGGTGGTTGGCAACTTCCCGGGCAAAGCCCATTTCGTGCGTGACCACCACCATGGTGCGACCTTCCAGGGCCAGGTTTTTCATGACCTTGAGCACTTCTGTGACCAGTTCGGGGTCAAGGGCACTGGTCGGTTCGTCAAACAGCATGACTTCGGGCTCCATCGCCAGGGCGCGGGCAATGGCCACGCGCTGCTGCTGGCCGCCACTGAGGTGTGCGGGATAGCTGTCTTCCTTGCCCTCCAGTCCGACCTTTGACAGGTACTTGCGCGCGACCTCCACGGCCTGGTCTTTGGGCACGCCCATGACATGCACCGGCGCTTCAATGATGTTCTGTATCACTGTCATGTGTGCCCAGAGATTGAAGTGCTGGAACACCATGGCCAGCTTGGTGCGCATGCGGGCCAGCTGCTTCGGATCCACCGCGTTGAGTTCGCCATTTTTTGCGGGGGCCAGTGTGAGCTCCTCGCCCGCCACAATGATGCGGCCCGCATTAGGCCTTTCCAATAGGTTGATACAGCGCAGAAAGGTGCTCTTGCCGGAGCCGGAACTGCCAATGATGCTGATCACATCGCCGGCTTGGGCAGACAGGGAAACACCTTTGAGCACTTCGTTGGCGCCAAAGCGTTTGTGGATGTTCTCGACCTGCAATTTGAGGGTGGGGTTGCTCATGGACTTGTACTGCCTGGGCTTACGCGCCCAACAGTTCTCCGATTCGGAAAGGGGTGGCACCGGCGATCTTGCCGAGCTCACCGCCACTGGTGATGTAGCGGTCGTGAATGCGGGCGTAGAACACGCCGTCCACACCGGCCTTGACGGCGTGGCTCTGGCCCGAGATGGGATTGATGATCTCGGCCACCAGATCACCCACGTGCATCTGCTGTCCGACCTGGGCCGCAAATACCACCACACCGGGCGCTGGCGCGCGCAGTGTCTCGGACCCTGCCAATGGAGTTGGCAGACACTGTGCGGTAGGAATGGCGACCGGTTTTGCAGCTTTCAATCCACCGATATGCTGCAGGAACGCGTGCACCGCAGCGGCATCCGCCTGGGCAAACGCATGCGAGACATCGGCTTCACCACGCAACTCGATGGTGGTACTGCAACAGGCTTGCGGGAGCGGAGCGTTCAGGCCAGCGGCCCGGATGGCGTCGGCCAGTTGCCACCAGACGCCGGACAGACACTCATCAATCGGGCCACTGCCAGAGTTTTTGGCCAGCAGGATGGCCCGGCTGCCCAGCAGGTGGGCCAAGGGCGCCATCTGGGGCCAGCAGGGTTCTTCGGTGTAGAAGTGCACCACCCCTTCGCAGTCGCAATGCAGGTCCAGCATGTAGTCGGCATCGTGCGACAGCGTCAGCAGGGTGCGGCGCAGACTTTCCAGTTCGGTGGTGGGGGACCAGTTCGCCAGGTACTGGCCCATGGCTTTGCGCACCCGGGCGACATTGGTTTGCGCATCGCTGCCCAGAGCGTCCTTGACCTGGGGAAATACCGCTTTGGCCAGGTCGGGGTAGTGACGGTTGAAGTTCTCCGAGGTGTCGAGTTCAAATCGGCCCATAGGCTTGTGGTCCAGTCGCTGGGCCAGGCCGATGGGATTGGCTACGGGTACCAGAATAACTTCGCCCGCTACGTCGCCAGCCTTGTCGGCGGCCTCCAGTAGCGGGCGCAGGTGGTGCGCCGCCAGCATGCCGGGCAATTCTTCAGCGTGCAGGCTGGCCTGGATGGTGACCTTGGGCCGCGCGCCGGGCGTCCCAAAGTGAAAGCTGGTCAGCGTCTTCTGGGAACCCAGACTCTGGGACAAAAGGGGATGGTCAATGCGTTGCATGGAATGCTCGGGTTGCGCGCTAGTGCTTTCTGGGCGCCAGATAGGCCAGCAGGTGATTCTCGGCCAGGCGGAACATGCCGATCAGGCAGAAGGATGCCACCAGGTAAATGGCCGCAGCGGCAATATAAGCTTCAAACGGCAGGTAGTAATCCGAGTAGATACGGCTGGCCGCGGCGGTCACATCCAGCATGCTGGGCACCGCACTGGCCAGGCTGGTGCTTTGCAGCATCATGACCACTTCGTTGCTGTAGGCGGGCAAGGTGCGGCGCATGGCACTGGGCAGCACGACCCGCAGCATGACCTGAAAGCGGTTCATGCCAAAAGCCTGTGCGGCTTCAATCTCGCCGGCATTGGTTTCGCGAATGGCGCCGGCCAGCATCTCGGCGGTGTACCCGGCGGTGTTCAGGCTGAAGGCCAGCAGGGCACAGAAGAACGGTTCCTTGAAGTGGGTCCAGGGCCAGACGTCGTCCCAGCGGGCCTGAATCCACTCCAACTGGCCCAGACCGTAATAGATCATGTAGACCTGAATCAGCAAGGGCGTGCCACGAATCACATAGGTGTACGCACCGATGACCCAGCGCAAAGGAGCCCAGGGTCCGGTCAGGGCCAGTGCAAACAGCAGGGCCAATACGGCGCCAATGCCCAGCGACGAAAACAGCAGCCCCAGCGTCGTGAGAATGCCGGTGGCATACAGCTCCAGATTCTGCGGCTCGAAAATGACATGCCACTTCATGACAGTTGCCCCCGCTTGGTGCCCAGGCTGTAGCGTGCGTTGAGCTTTTTCAGTGCAACCAGCGAGACGGTGGTGTACACGAGGAACAGGCCGGCGGTAAACAGGAAGAAGGCAAACGGTGAGCGCGTGGCTGCACTGGCCTGCTTGGCCAGGTAGGTCATCTCTTTCAGGCCAATCAGGCTGACCAGAGCGGTGGACTTGATCAGTACCAGCCAGTTATTGGTAAAGCCGGGCAGGGCGTAGCGCACCATCTGGGGGGCGGTGATGCGCAGGAAGGTTTGTGTGCGGCCCATGCCGAAGGCCCAGGCGGCTTCCATCTGGCCCTTGGGAATGGACAGAATGGCACCCCGAAACGTCTCGGTCATGTAAGCGCCGTAGATAAAGCCCAGGGTTAGCACGCCGGCCAGAAACGGGTTGATGTCGATGGTGACTTTGCTGCCGGAGAGCTCCAGCAGGTGGTTGATGCCAATCGTGCCACCGTAAAACACCAACAGCATGACCACCAGGTCCGGGACGCCCCGGATGATCGTGGTGTAGCCCGATGCAATGGATACCAGTACCGGCTTGCCCGACAGCTTGGCCGCAGCCCCCAGCAGCCCTAATACGATGGACACCAGCAAGGCACACAGAGAAACGCCCACCGTCAGTACCGAGCCTTGCAAAATGGCCGTGTAGTAGGAGGAATTCATCGCTGGGCAGGTTTTAAAAACAAAAGCGACGGAGCGCTGAACTGGCGCGCCGTCGCTACGCTACTGCAATTATTCGCCGTAGACGTCGATGTTGTACTTGGCAAAGTACTTGTCGTTGAGCGTCTTGTAGGTACCGTTACTGCGGATGGTCTTGATGGCAGCGTTCAAGTCACCCTTGAGCTTGTCTTCACCTTTGCGTAGCGCCACACCCACGCCGTAGCCAAAGTACTTGGGTTCACGCAGGTCAGGGCCCACCAGCTGGTAGTTGGCGCCTTCGGGTTTGGAGAGGAAACCACCCGTGACTTCTATGTAGTCGGCTACGGTGCCGTCCAGGCGGCCGGACTTGATGTCCAGGTAGACCTGGTCCTGGGCTTCGTAGGAGTTCACCACCACTCCGGCGGCCTTGAGTTCACCGAGGGCGTATTTTTCCTGGGTCGAACCTTTCAGAACGCCAAGTTTCTTGCCCTTGATGGAAGCTGGGTCGGTGTACTTGACGCTCTTCTTCAGCACGATACGGCTGGGAGTGTTGTAGTACTTGTCGGTGAAGTCCACTTCCTTCAGCCGCTCATCTGTGATGGACATGGAGCTGATGATCACGTCGTACTTCTTGGCGGTCAGGCCGGGGATCATGCTGTCCCACACCTGTTCGACAAACTCGCACTTGCGTTTGATCTGCTCGCACATGGCCAATGCCATGTCGACGTCAAAGCCTGTGGGCTTGCCATCGGCGGTCTTGAAGGTGAAGGGTTCGTAGGTGGGGTCGATGGCGACCTTCAGCACAGCAGCTTCAGGGGCTGGTGCAGCAGCAGCGGGTGTAGATGCAGGGGCTGCGGCGGGTGCCGGTGCTGCTTCTTCTTTCTTGCCGCAGGCGGCCAGCACGGATGCCACGGCCAGGGCCACTAACAGTTTGTTCATGTCTTTTTCCTTTAAATCCCTGAGTCAGATGCCCGGGTGGGTTGGTAAATGCGAAAAATTGATTCTACGGGGTATGCCATGCAATTTCGGTGCCGGTTATGCGCCAATGCTCGGGGTTTGTACCGTGGTCAAGGGGCCATTCATGGAGTTTTTGGGCGATGATTGGCCCATGCAATCTCTTCATGTCGCCCTAATTGGTTACGGCAATGCCGGCCGCATCTTCCACGCACCGCTCATCAGCGGTGTGCCCGGCCTGCACCTGGTCTCCATAAGTTCCAGTAAGCCGGACGCGGTGCTGGCGGATTGGCCGGAGGTGCAAGTGGTCGTCACACCGCAGGCCGCATTTGACGACCCTGCCATTGACCTGGTTGTGATTGCCACTGGCAACGAGAGCCATTTCCCGCTGGCACGCCAGGCACTGCTGGCGGGCAAGCATGTGGTGGTGGACAAGCCTTGCACTGTGACCCTGGCGCAGACAACTGAGCTGCTCCAGCTGGCGCAATCGGTTGGAAAAGTGCTCACCGTGTTCCAGAATCGCCGCTTTGATGCGGACTTTCTGGCCTTGCGCCAGGTCATCTCCAGCGGAGAGCTAGGGCGTATCGTGCATTTTGAGTCTCACTTCGATCGCTATCGCCCGGTGGTGCCAGACCGCTGGCGCGAGCAGGACTTGCCCGGTTCGGGCCTGTGGTTCGACCTGGGTTCGCACCTGGTGGACCAGGCGTTGCAATTGTTTGGCATGCCCCAGGATCTGTCGCTCGATACCGCTGTGCAGCGCGACGGTGCGCAGGTGAACGACTATTTCCACGCCCAGTTGCGCTACCCGCAAACATATCCGGGCCTGCGTGTGGTGCTGCATGCCAGTGCACTGGTGCCCGCGGTGGGGCCGCGCTTTGTGGTGCATGGCACGCGGGGCAGCTTCGTCAAATACGGGCTCGACGGGCAGGAAGATGCTTTGAAGGCCGGTGCCCGGCCACAGCTGGACGCGCTGCAGAACTGGGGTAAGGATGATCAGGTGGGCACCCTGACCATCTACCACCAGGCTTGGACCCAAACCTCCGCCGCCCCGGACTGTGCCGGCAATTACCTGCAGTACTACGCTGGCCTGCGTGATTTCTTGCGCGGCCAGACCGAGGCGCCACCGGTCACACCGAACCAGGTGGCACAGGCCATGCAGCTTTTGACGCTGGGCGAGCAAAGTGCCCGCGAGGGCCGGTTTGTGCCCGTGCCTGTCGCAGTACCCTTGTAGGGAGCGTTGCCAAGCGCAAAACCTTACACTCAGGGTCCATTTCCCTGAGTCCCATGAACGCCCCTGTTGACGTCTCCTTTTTCGCGCGCGCTGCCAAGCCGCTGACCAGTTACCGCAAGTACTGGGCGGCCCGCTTTGGTACGGCCCCCTTCCTGCCCATGAGCCGCACCGAGATGGACAAGCTGGGCTGGGACAGCTGCGACGTCATTCTGGTCACCGGGGACGCCTATGTGGATCACCCCAGCTTCGGCATGGCGGTGATTGGTCGCATGCTCGAAGCCCAGGGTTTTCGGGTCGGCATCATCGCCCAGCCTGACTGGACCAGCGCCGAGGCCTTCAAGGCCCTGGGCAAGCCCAACCTTTTCTGGGGGGTGACCGCGGGCAATATGGACTCCATGATCAACCGCTATACCGCGGACCGAAAAATCCGCAGTGACGACGCCTACACCCCGGGCGACGTGGGTGGCAAGCGCCCGGACCGTGCGGCCATCGTCTATAGCCAGCGCTGTCGCGAAGCCTTCAAGGACGTGCCCATCGTGCTGGGCGGCATTGAAGGCTCCTTGCGCCGCATTGCCCACTACGACTATTGGAGCGACAAGGTCCGCCGCAGCATCGTGGTGGACGCCAAGTGCGACCTGCTGCTGTACGGCAATGCCGAGCGCGCACTGGTGGAAGTGGCCCACCGCCTGGCCTCCAAGGAGCCGGTGGAACACATTACCGATGTGCGCGGCACCGCCTTTGTGCGCCGCACCGATGACGAGACCGCTGTGGGCTGGTTTGAGATTGACTCCACCGAGGTCGACGAGCCGGGGCATGTCGAGGCGCACATCAACCCCTATATGACGACCTCGGAGCAGGCTACGGCGCAGGGAAGCAGTTGCTCCAAGGACAACGCAGATGCTACTAATTCAGGAGCTGCTTGTGTAGATTCCACGGGGGCTGCAGGCCAAATTGATACTCAATCGCCTGCAGTGAAGCCGATTGCCTTTGTGGCCAACCCGGCACTGCACGGCAAGCTGAAAATGCCGCCACGCGACCGCAGCGTAATTCGCCTGCCCAGCTATGAGCAGGTCAAGAGCGACGCCGTGCTCTACGCCCATGCCAACCGTGTGCTGCACCTGGAAACCAACCCCGGCAATGCGCGCGCACTGGTACAGGCGCATGGCGGAGGCCTCGATGGCAACGTCGATTCCATGCGTCTGGCGCGCGATGTCTGGATTAACCCGCCGCCGATTCCGCTGACCACCGCCGAGATGGACTTCGTGTTTGACCTGCCGTATGCCCGCAGCCCACACCCCAGCTACGCGGATGAGAACGGCAGCCATGACCATGCCACCAAGATTCCGGCATGGGAGATGATCCGCTTCTCGATCAACATCATGCGCGGCTGTTTTGGCGGATGTACGTTTTGCTCCATCACCGAGCACGAAGGCCGCATCATCCAGAGCCGCTCGGAAGACTCGGTCATCAAGGAAATCGAGGACATCCGCGACAAGGTCAAGGGCTTTACCGGCACCATTTCCGACTTGGGCGGCCCCACCGCCAATATGTACCGACTGGGTTGCCGCAGCCCCGAAATCGAGGCCGCCTGCCGCAAGCCGAGTTGCGTCTACCCCGGCATCTGCCAGAACCTGACCACGGACCACGGACCGCTGATCCACATGTACCGCCGCGGTCGCGCGCTCAAGGGCATCAAGAAAATTCTGATCGGCTCGGGCCTGCGTTACGATCTGGCGGTGAAGAGCCCCGAGTACGTGAAAGAACTGGTCCAGCACCACGTCGGCGGTTACCTGAAGATTGCGCCAGAGCACACCGAGCAGGGTCCGCTGACCAAGATGATGAAGCCGGGCATCGGCACTTACGACAAGTTCAAGACGCTATTTGAGAAATACTCGCTGGAGGCTGGCAAAAAGCAGTTCCTGATTCCGTACTTCATTGCCGCCCACCCGGGAACCAGCGACGAAGACATGATGAATCTGGCCGTGTGGCTGAAGAAAAACGGCTTCCGTGCCGACCAGGTGCAGACCTTCTACCCCAGCCCGATGGCCACCGCCACCGCGATGTACCACACCGGCCTGAACACGCTCAAGGGCGTGCACCGGGATGAACGCGGCGAAAAGGTGGACGTGGTGCGCGGTGAAAAGCGCCGCCGCCTGCACAAAGCTTTTTTGCGCTACCACGACCCGAACAACTGGCCACTCTTGCGCGAGGCGCTCAAGGCCATGGGCCGCGCCGACCTGGTCGGCAATGGCAAGCAGCACCTGATTCCGACCTTTCAGCCCTTGGGCGATGGCGGTTACCAGAGCGCGCGCAAGAAAAATTCCACGCCGGTGGCCGGCAAGCCCAGTGCCAAAGTGGCAGCGGCGCAACCCGTCAAGGGCCGTATGCTGACCCAGCACACCGGCTTGCCACCGCGGACCACTGGCGTAGTAAGCCGCCCTGGCAGCCCGGTGGGTGGTGGCAAACGCAAGGGGCGCTAGCCAGGGCGCGGGCCAATTGCAGCCTGCTTGACCAAGGACAAGCCGCCCATTCACAGGCGCCGGTATTCTCGCGGTTCACTTTGTAGAGGGAACCGTATGGAAGCGGATGTCGTGATTGTGGGGGCTGGCCCTGCGGGTCTGTGCATGGCGCGGGCCTTGAGCGGACGCCAGCTCAAAATTCTTGTCATCGAACAGCAGACTCTGGACAGCATCGAGAAGCCGACCTTTGATGGCCGCGAGATCGCGCTCACCCAGAAGTCTGCCGAACTGATGAAGGCGCTTGGGCTGTGGGAGCGCATCGACGCTCAGGCGATCGCGCCGCTGCGCGACGCCAAGGTGCTGGACGGACCTTCCACCTATGCGATGGTGATCGGTCACGAGCTGGGCAAGCGCACCGAGTTGGGCTGGCTGGTGTCCAACCACCTGATCCGCCAGGCCGCATTCGACTCCATGCAGCAGGCCCAAAAAGACCACGGCGACATCACGCTGCTGGCAGGCGTCAAGGTGACCGATGTGCGCGGTGATGCCGACGGTGGCACGGTGACGCTGGAGGACGGCCAGGTGCTGCGCGCCCGGCTGATCGTGGCGGCCGACAGCCGTTTTTCCACCACACGGCGCATGATGGGTATCTCGGCACATATGCATGATTTTGGCAAGAACATGCTGGTGTGCAGCATGGTGCACGACCAACCACACGACTTTGCCGCCTGGGAATGGTTTGACTACGGCCAGACCCTGGCGCTGCTGCCCATGAACCCGGACCCGGCAACCGGTTTGCACCGCTCATCGGTGGTGATTACGCTGCCCAGCCAGGAAACCGGGCAACTGATGCAGATGGATGCAGAGGAGTTCGGCCGCAATGTGTCCCGGCGTTTCCAGAACCGTGTGGGCGCGATGCAGCTGGCCAGCACACGGCACGCCTATCCGCTGGTGGCGGTGTACCCGGACCGCCTGGTGGCTACGCGTTTTGCCACGGTGGGCGATGCGGCGGTGGGCATGCACCCGGTCACGGCGCATGGATTCAACTTCGGCCTGCTGGGCGTGGATGCGCTGGTGAAGGAAATCGACGTTGCCTTGCAGCACGGGGAAGACATTGGCAATCCAATGTTGCTGCAGCGTTACGAGCGCAAGCAACGGCGCGCCACCATGCCGCTGTTCTGGATGACCCGCCTGATCGTCGAGCTTTACACGCGCGAATCTGCACCGGCCAAGCTGGTGCGCAATGTGCTGCTCAAACTCGGAGATCGGGTGACGCCGTTCAAGCGCTCCATTGCCCGCTCGCTGTCCGGAATGGCGTGAACTAACAGGCAGGCAATGTGTACAGCGGAATGTCCTTGGCGACTGCCAGGGCGTCCAACTGCTGGCGTGTCTGGGTCAGCATGAAGGTTGCAACCGCCTGGTGTGTCTCAGAAGCAAACATGGCCATGATGTTGGCGCTTTTCAGCCCGACGGCGTTGGCCAGCGACGCCGCGAAATGCGGCTCCAGTGCCGCCAGCGCCACACGTCCATCCTTGCATGGGAACACACGGTAGCCCGCATGGCCGCCACCGACGGCGGAACCCTTCTTGGTCAGGCCCCAGCTGCGTGGCAAAGCGAGGTAGCCTGCGGCCACGGACAAGGCGATTTCCAGTTGCACGCCCTTACCTTTTTGCAACTGGTGCAGGCGGGTCTGCAGCACCGCTTCGCTGGCCATCAATGAACCGCCCATGTCGGCGTACAGCGTGGGGGGCAGGTCCAGTCCGGTGACCAGATCATTTTCGGCCAGGTAGGTGAGGTCGTGGCCGGGCTCTTCGGCACGCGCGCCCGGTGCGCCCACGATGGTCACCAGCGACAGCTTGGGGTACTGTTTGTGCAGGGCTTTCCATTCCAGCCCCAGTTTCCGCAGCGCGGAAGGGCGGAAGGAGGTGATCAGGACGTCGGTGCGGGCCAGTTCTTTGTGCAGTGCTGCCTGGCCTTTTTCCGTCTTGAGGTCGGCCATGAGGACTTTGACACCCTTGTGCATCACGTCGTAGGCGGCACGGTTGTACAGACCCATGGGGTCACCGGAGGTGCCTTGCGGTGCACCGGGGTGCGCGGGTGGTTCCAGCTTGGTGCAGGTAGCGCCCATTTGCTGGCAGCGCATCAGCGCGGCCGGGCCCGGCAGGTTCAGTGCCAGGCTGAGGATGCGAACGCCCTTGAGCGGACGCAAAGTGGCGGCGACTTGGGTGGGGGGAGTTTGGGTCATGCTTGAAATTGCTATAAAAACAGGAGCTGCTTGTGCACGTTCTATAAGGGCCAGAGGCTGATTTGACTACAAATCAGCAGGCACCTGTGTCACCCAGTGGGTCAACCAGGCCAGGGCTTCGTCGTCGGGTTCCATTGTGCTGCTGGCATCCAGAAAACAGATGTCACCCACGCGCCTGGCGCCCAGGTCCTGCAGGCGTTCGTCAAAGCGCTTGCCGCCACCACAAAAGCTGTCGCCATAGCTGCTGTCGCCCAGCGCAATGACACCGTAGCGCACATGGCCCAGGTATCTGGCCTGAGCATCCAGCGCATGGTAGAGCGCCTGCGCGTTGTCGGGCACATCGCCGGTGCCGGTGGTAGAAGTGCAGATGACAAATGCGCCGGGGCGGTCAAAGACCGCGATGTCCAAGCCGTCCATGGGCAACAGGTCGATGGTGGTGCCAAGGTCCGCTGCGGACAGTTGCAGCGTTTGGGCCAGGGCGGTGGCGTTGCCGTGTACGGAGCCTACGAGAAAGGTGAGATGCATGTCAGGGTGAAAAGGCGGCGTTGCGCCTGATGATAGAGGCAATAATGGACACCATGAACAATGACCAGCTGGGCTTTGAATTCCTGCCCGATCTGCCTACCGCACCAGTGGTTCCCAAGAAACGCGCAGCGGCCAAGGCTGCCGCTCCGGTGGCCGCGGTAGCTCCCGCACCTGCTTCGCAGGTGGTGTCCATGGAGCCTGAGGCCATGGCCCGGGTGCTGGAGGCGCATCCTGACTTTATGGTGCTGCGCCGCCTCAAGCCCTGCCTGAACTGGCCCGGTTCCGCCACGGGCGGGGTGACCCGTGTGGCACTGCTGGACACAGAAACCACCGGGCTGGACCCGACCAAAGACCAGATCATTGAGCTGGCGATTGTGTTGGTCGATGTCGATAACGCCACCGGCCTGCCGGTGGGGGCGGTGCAGGTGTACGACGGGCTGGAAGATCCGGGCCGACCCATTCCCAAAGAAGTGGTTGCCATCACCGGCATTACCGACGCCGATGTGCAGGGCCAGCGGCTGGACGAAGCCAGCGTGGCCGAACTCACGCAAGGTGTGGACCTGGTGATTGCCCATAACGCCGGCTTTGACCGGCCGTTTGTAGAAAGCCGCCTGCCGTATTTTTCGCAGTTTGCCTGGGCCTGCTCGTTTGCCGACATCGACTGGAAGGCGCAGGGCAGGGGATCGGCCAAGCTGGAAAGCCTGGCGCAGGCACTGGGCCTGTTTTATGACGCCCACCGTGCCGAGATGGATTGCCATGCACTGCTGGCCGTGCTGGCTGCACCACTTCCATTCCCTGCAGGCAATGTGGAAACCGGCCTGGCCCAGCTGCTTTTGGCGGCACGCCAGCCCAGCTTCAAGCTCAGTGCCACCAATGCGCCGTTTGAATCCAAGGACAAGCTCAAGGCACGCGGCTACCGCTGGAATGCAGACCAGCGGGTCTGGCAAACCCGCCTGGCGGACCCGGGAGCCTTGCAGGACGAATGTGCCTGGCTCAAGGAGAACGCCTACAACCAGCGTTCAGCGGTCGTCCAACTTGAAAAACTCGATGCGCTGGCCCGCTACTCTGCCCGTGGTGGGGTGGTGACGCACCAGCAGCTGTGAGCCAGACCATGAAGTCTTCCATGCGCTGTGTCGGCGTGCAGGTGGCGCAGGCCCGCAAGGTGCTGATCTCCGGCCGATCCATCCTGACCGCCATTCACAAAACGGCCATCAGCGGCCCGGTGGCCGTAGGGGTGCTGGGACTGGCGGGCGACGAGCAGGCGGATCTCTCGGTGCACGGCGGGCTGGAAAAGGCCGTCTATGCGTACCCGCAGGAACACTACGATTTCTGGCGCACCCAGCGCGCCCAGGCTGGTGTGACGGGTATTGACGACCGTCTTGAGCCCGGCGCCATGGGGGAGAACCTGACCCTGCAAGGCCTGCTAGAGACCGATGTGTGGGTAGGTGATGTTTTGCGCTTTGCCCATTGCAGCCTGCGGGTGACGCAGCCGCGTGAGCCCTGCTACAAGTTCAATGCAGCCATGGGTTTCAACACCGCTGTCAAAGCCATGGCCCAGAGTGGGTTCAATGGCTTTTATCTGTCGGTGGACACGCCTGGAACGCTGGAAGCCGGCGAGGCCTTTGAACTGGTTCCCGGGCCCCGCCATGTGGGTATTCCCGAGCGGATCGATGCCCGCCGGCTTAAACATTTGCGCTAGATTGTCTTTTGGTACCCCACGCCGACCCAGAGCACGGTGGAGTCCATGTTGGTGGTCAGTGCTCCCGAGGTGCTTTCCCAGAAGGTGGGGTACTTGTTTACGTCATAGGCCACTTGCAGCGTGTTCTCGGCATTCAACGTAATGCTGAAGCCCGCAAAGTTCCTGACCTGCGCAAACGCCTAGGGTCCAGTGAAAAGAGCGGCTGTCAACGCCAGCAGGTCGATATCTTTCAGGGTGAGGGTGTTCAGAACTTGTAACCGAAACCCAGAGAGAAGACATTGGCATCCACACCAATGTCCCACAGCGCTGAACCGAGCACCCGGTTGTATTTGACAGTGTCGTATTCGGCTTGCATAAACAGGCCCTTGGATAACCATACGACAACCAGAAGTTTCAAAATCCGGAATTGAAAAACCCCTGCTACCTATTTGATAGCAGGGGTTCCAGTAGCCATGAGGCTTTTTTGGCTCCTCGACCTGGGCTCGAACCAGGGACCTACGGATTAACAGTCCGGCGCTCTACCGACTGAGCTATCGAGGAATGAAGCCTCAAATTATAGCCTAATTTTTTGGGGTTTTCCCACTCAAAGCGCCAACTTACGCATGTCCCAGCACTTTGTGCAGGCGTGAACTGGTGGTGGTGTATTCAAGCAGTACTTTGCGTTCGGGGTAAAGGTAGGCAGTTGCGCCAAAAGCGGCCAGAACACACTCGTGAAAAGCGCAGAGAATGAGCTTTTTCTTGCCGGGGTAGGTGTTGATGTCACCTACTGCAAAGATGCCGGGTTCACTGGTAGCGTAGGCCTCAGTGTTGACCACCAGTTGGCGGCGTTCCATGGCCAGGCCCCAGTTTGCAATAGGCCCCAGCTTGGGGGACAGGCCCTGCAACACCAGCAACTGGTCAAGCGCCAATGATTGCAGTGAAGCATCGGGATGCGTGAGCTGAACGGCAGCCAACCGCCCTGCGGAGGCTTCCACTCCGGTGACTTGTCCGGCCACGAAAGCCAGCTGGCCTGCGGCCACCAGTGCGCGAAACCGGGTGACAGTGTCGGGTGCGGCGGTGAATACATCGCGTCGGTGCACCACGGTCACGCTGGCCGCCTTGTGGGGGAAACCGTCCGGGTTACTGGCACACAGACGCATCGCCCAGTCCAGCGCGGTGTCGTTATCGCCAACAATTACCACGCGCTGATTGGCGTACAGGGAAGCATCCAGCACCTGGTGGTCGAGTTGGCTGCCCTCAAAGGCATCGAGTCCGTCCACCTTCAGGGTCTTGGGTTGAAAGGCCCCTACTCCGCCGGCAATAAAAATGGTTTTGGCCAGGAATTCGGTGGCCTTGCTGGTCTTGACCAGAAAACGACCATCGGCCCGGCGAGAGATTTCATTGACGACTTGTCCGTAATGAAACTGCGCACCCATGGGCGCAATTTGCTGGAGCAGCTTGTGGATAAGCTCGCGTCCGGTGCACACTGGCACCGACGGAATGTCATAAATGGGTTTGTCGGCGTAGAGTTCTACGCATTGGCCGCCCGCGTGAGGCAGGGCATCAACGACATGGGCCTGAATTTCCAGCAGGCCCAACTGGAACACCTGAAACAGCCCCGCAGGACCCGCCCCCACGATGAGCGCATCGGTTTCCAGAGGGGTGTTGTGTGTCACACGAATCGTGGATTAGCGGATCAGTTGCGACAGCTTGCCGGTCTTGTCTTTCCACTCTTCCGCTTCGGGCAGAGGCG
Source organism: Burkholderiales bacterium (assembly GCA_028868305.1). Taxonomy (GTDB): domain Bacteria; phylum Pseudomonadota; class Gammaproteobacteria; order Burkholderiales; family Burkholderiaceae_C; genus Allorhodoferax. Next base: position 18,844 of record JAGWUS010000001.1, read on the forward strand.
CCTTGCGCTTGGTGATGCTCTTCCAGGTGGGCAGCTTGGCCAGCTCGGCGTTGAGCTTGGTCATGTGGCGCTGGTCTTTGGGCACATCTTCTTCAGCGTAAATGGCGTTCACCGGGCACTCGGGGATGCATACAGCGCAGTCGATGCATTCATCAGGGTCGATGGTCAGGAAGTTAGGGCCTTCGCGGAAGCAGTCCACGGGGCAGACGTCGACGCAATCGGTGTATTTGCACTTGATGCAGGCTTCGGTGACGGTATGTGTCATGGCGTGTGGTGGAGAAGTAAAACGAAAAAGGCGCTTTTGCGCCAACCCGTTGATTTTATTGGGTTTTGACACCCCGTCCGCGGGCGGGGGCAAAAGGCGCTATAAATTTTGCGCTAGGTCAATTCAAAAGCAGCGCGCCCGAGGTCTTATGGCTGGCGGTATCCACCAGGATCAGGGCGCCCAGGATTCGGCTACGGTCATAGGGCAGAGCGGCGATGGGCTCCTGCAGCGCGACTTCAATGTGGCCGATAGCGTTCGGCTGAATCTGCGTGGCGTCGTGCTCCTCCAGGGTGTTGATGTCCAGGCTGTGCACGATGCGCTTGACCTTGGCCTTGATCCATCGGTGGCCATGCAGCGCCAGGTACACGCGGCCCGCCACTAGCGGTTCGTCATCCATCCAGGCCACTGTGGCCTTGATCTCACGCGTGGTCTCGAAGTGGCTGGGGGCGTCGTTGGAGGCCAAAATCCAGTCGCCGCGCGACACGTCGACCTCACGGTCCAGCACCAGGCCGGCGCCGTGGCCTGCGCCCACGTTCTTGGGTACGCGGGCGTGGTTCAGCACCTGGGCCACCACGGCCGTCTTGCCGCTGGGCAGGATGGAGACGGTGTCGCCGGGCTGCACGGTACCGGTCGCCACACGGCCCCAGAACACGCGGCGGCCCTTGCTGGTGTCGGCCGAGTCGTGGAACTTCTCGACCCACTGCACCGGGAAGGCGAAGGGCACATCGGTCTCGGTAGCGGTTACCGGCAGGGTTTCTAGCAGCGCCAGCAGGCTGGGGCCGGTGTAGCCGCACCAGCCTGCGTTGGCCGTCACCACGTTGTGGCCCTTGAGCGCGGACATGGGGATGGTGGCGGTGATGGCAATGCCGGCTTGGGTGGCAAAGGCCTGCAGCGCCTCGGTGATCTTGGCGAAGGCCTTGGCCGCGTCGTCACCCAGGGCGTCGAGCTTGTTGACCGCAAAGATGATGCTGGGCACGCGCAGCAAGTTGACCAGCAGGCTGTGGCGGCGGGTCTGGGGCAGCAACTCGACCAGGCCGTCGACATTCCATTTCAGCTTGGTGGCGTCCACCAGCACCACGGCGGCGTGGGCGCTGCTGGCGGCGGTGACCATGTTGCGGGTGTACTGTTCGTGGCCGGGCGCGTCACCAATGATGAACTTGCGCGCGGGCGTGGCGAAGTAGCGGTAGGCCACGTCAATGGTGATGCCCTGCTCGCGTTCGGCAGACAGGCCGTCGGTGAACAGCGCCAGATCAGCCTCGCCGCTCTTGGATACGTTGGCCAGCTGGTCCTGCAGCACCGACCGGCTGTCCACCAGCAGGCGACCAATCAACGTACTTTTGCCGTCATCCACACTTCCGCAGGTGATGAAGCGCAGGGCGCTGGAGGTGTCATTCATAGAGCCATTCAGGCCATAAGCCCTCGTGGAATATGCACGGGTAGCTATTGAAGTTGTAGCGCTTGTCATATCAGAAATACCCGTCTTTCTTGCGTTTTTCCATTGAGGCTTCGGACGTCTTGTCGTCCATGCGGGTGGCGCCGCGCTCGCTCACGTCAGCCTGCAGCGTTTCGATCACGATGTCGGCGGCGGTGGCGGCCAGGCTTTCTACAGGGCAGGTGCAGGTGATGTCGCCCACGGTGCGGAAGCGCACGTCCCGGCTCTCCACCGTTTCGCCATCTTTGGGTGGTGTCAGGTCAGTCACCGGCACCAGCAGGCCCTTGCGCTCCACCACCTCACGTTTGTGGGTGTAGTAGAGCGAAGGCAGGGCGATTTTTTCTCGCTCGATGTACTGCCACACGTCCAGCTCGGTCCAGTTGCTGATGGGGAATACGCGGAAGTGTTCTCCGGGTTGCAGGCGGGTGTTGAACAGCGTCCACAGTTCCGGGCGCTGGGCCTTGGGCTGCCATTGGCCGAAGCTGTCGCGGTGGGAGAAGATACGCTCTTTGGCGCGGGCTTTTTCCTCGTCGCGGCGGGCGCCACCGATCAGGGCGTCAAAGCGGAATTCGTCAATCGCTTCGAGCAGCGTCACCGACTGGTGCACATTGCGGCTCTCGCCGGGGTGGGCCAGGCGCACGGTACCGCGGGCCATCGAATCTTCGACACTGCGCACGATCAGCTCAGCACCCAGTTCTTTGGCGCGCAAATCGCGGAAGTCGGTCACTTCGTGAAAGTTGTGGCCGGTGTCGATCATCAGTAGCGGATAGGGGATGCGGCCGATGCCGAATGCCTTCTCAGCGCACTTGAGCATGACCAGCGAGTCTTTGCCGCCCGAAAACAGCAGGGCGGGGCGCTCGAAAGCAGCTGCGACTTCACGCAGGATGAAGATGGTTTCCTCTTCCAGTGCATCGAGGTGCTGGTTGGAGAGGCGCTCAAAGTGGGTGGGTTCAGTCATCGCGTTCATGGTTTGGCTTTCTCGGGCAGGGCGGTGGCTTTGACGTGCAGGCCACATTCCTTGGCAGCTTCGTCTTCCCACCACCAGCGGCCGGCGCGGAAGTCTTCACCCAGGCTGATGGCCCGGGTGCAGGGCTCGCAGCCGATGCTTGGGAAAAATTGGTCGTGCAGCGGGTTGTAGGCAGCGTCGTTTTCACGGATGTAGTGCCACACATCGCCCCAGGTCCAGTTGGCCAGCGGGTTGATCTTGGTGCGCCGCTCAGAGGTATCGACCAGTGGCACCTCGGCGCGTGCGCCGCTTTGCTCGCGGCGCAGTCCGGTGATCCACGCATCCTTGCCCTGCAGCGCGCGGCCCAGCGGCTCCATCTTGCGCACGTTGCAGCAGGACTTGCGCAGGCCAATGCTCTTGTACATGGCATCCATGCCTTCGCGGGTCACGAAGTCGATAACTGCCTCATTGGACGGGGTGTACACGGTGACCGGGGCGCGTGACTCGGCCTGGAAGCTGCTGAGCAGGTCCAGCGTTTCCTTGTGCAGGCGGCCGGTGTCGAGCACAAAAATGTCAATGTTCAGGTGCAGCCGGTTGATCATGTGGCTGATCACCATGTCTTCGGCGCCCAGGCTGTTGGCCTGGGTTACACGGGTGGGTCCACGCGGCGTGTCGCCGGCGTACTGTGCCGCGGCCTGCGACAACACGGCCTGTGCTTCCGCCAGTTTGATGACGTAGTCGGTAGATGGGCGGGCGTTGAGGCTGACGGCGTTTCCTGGGGTGCTCATGCCGTCACCTCATGGGTTTGGGTTCGGGAAAAGACAGGCTGCACGGTGACCGCATCGCCCTGGTAGAAGCCGCGGTAGCGGTCGAACTGGGCTTGCGCAAAGTCCAGGTTCTGGTCTTCGCGCAGCACGGCAGTGTCAAAGCCGGTGCGCTCCATCTGCACCAGCTGGTCAATCAGTACGTCACCGGTAGCGCGAATCTCGCCCTTGAAACCCAGGCGGCGGCGCAGCAGAAAGGCCTGGCTGAAGGCGCGGCCGTCGGTGAACTTGGGGAAGTTCAGGTCAATGCGCCCGACGCCGGTCAATGCAAGCGCGCGCGGATCCTCGGTGTTGGCCAGTTGCACGACTTTGGTTTCATTCAGGCCTTCGGCCCCCGTGGAATGTGCATGAGCAGCTATTAATTTCATAGTGTTTTTTCTTTCTGACTTCAGGCTTCCTGGGTGTCTTTGGCGAAATCGGTCACCTTGGGCAAGGTGTGCAGCTCTTCGTGCTTGTCGGTCAGGCGTGCGGCATTGGCCGCAGTTTTGAAGGTATCAAAGCCCACGCGGCGCACGCAGTCGATAAAAGTTTCACGGCCATTGCGGTACACACGGAAAGTGTCGAGCAGCGCCTCAATCACGCCTGGCACTTCCAGTGCACCAAACGAAGGGCCGACCACCTTGCCAGCTACGGCGTCGCCACTCAGGGTAGAACCGTCCGAGCCGCCCAGGGAAACCTGGTACCACTCCTTGCCGTCCTTGTCCACGCCCAGCACGCCAATATGGCCGCTGTGGTGGTGGCCGCAGGAGTTGATGCAGCCGCTGATGTGCAGATCGATCTCGCCCAGATCGTGCAGCTCGTCCATGTCCTGGTAGCGCTCGGTAATCGCTGCGGCAATGGGGATGGAGCGTGCGTTGGCCAGCGCGCAGAAGTCGCCGCCGGGGCAGGCAATCATGTCGGTCAGCAGGCGCACATTGCTGCGGGCCAGGCCGGCGTGTGTGGCGGCCACCCACAGGGCGGGCAGGTCTTGCGCCCGCACCCAGGGCAGCAACAGGTTCTGGTCGTGCGTTACGCGTACTTCGCCTGCACTGAATTCGTCAGCCAGATCAGCGGCCGTGTCCAGTTGGTCGGCATCGGCATCGCCCGGTGCCTGGCCCAGACGCTTGTAGGACAGAGTCACGGCGCGCAAGGCGGGGTTCTTGTGCGATGCGACGTTTTGCTTGAGCCAGCGCTCGTAGTCCTTTTGGCGCTCGGGTGGAATTGCTACAGTTTTAGTAGCTGCCTGTGCACGTTCTACAAGGGCTGGAGGCACAAAGGATGCGGTAACCCTGTCCAGCTCGGCTTGCGGGATGGTGTGTGGCGCACCGTCTACGGTCAGGATCTGCTGGTACTCGGCTTCCACTTCGTCGATATAGCGCTGGCCTTCAGCCTTCACCAGAATCTTGATGCGGGCCTTGTAGGCGTTGTCGCGGCGGCCCCAGCGGTTATAGACGCGCACCACAGCTTCCAGGTAATTCATGATCTGGTTCCAGGGCAGGAACTCGCGCACCACAGTGCCGGTGATGGGGGTACGGCCCATGCCACCACCTACCAGCACGCGAAAGCCCAAATCGCCAACGGCAATTCCTTGTGATGCATCGCCAGCGGCGCTGCGGATCAGGTGCAGGCCCACGTCGTGCCAGGCCGTGGCGGCACGGTCTTCTGTGGCGCCGGTGATGGCAATCTTGAACTTGCGCGGCAGAAAGGCGAACTCAGGGTGCAGCGTGCTCCACTGGCGCAGGATTTCGGCAAAGGGGCGCGGGTCGGCAATTTCGTCGGCGGCCACGCCAGCCAACTCGTCGCTGGTGATGTTGCGGATGCAGTTGCCACTGGTCTGAATGCCGTGCAGGTTCACGCTGGCCAGCAGGTCCATCACGTCAGCACTTTTGGCCAGAGGAATCCAGTTGAACTGCACGTTCTGGCGGGTGCTGAAGTGTCCATAGCCCACAGGCAGGTGGGTTGTGCCCCAGGTGGCCTGGGTGCCAATGGCCTTTTCAAACACCTCTTTGCTGGGGTGGTCAAACTCGCGGGCGACGCGGGCCAGCACGCGCAGCTGGGTGCTGGAGAGTTCGCCATAGGGCACGGCCACGCGCAGCATGGGGGCGTAGCGCTGGATGTACCAGCCGTTTTGCAGGCGCAGAGGGCGGAAGTCGTCGTCGCTGAGTGTGCCGGCCAGGTTGCGTTCGAGCTGATCGCGGTGTTGCGCGGCGCGGGCACGGATGAACTGGCGGTCAAATTCGGTGTATTGGTACATGGTGTTCGGATCAGAGGGCGATGAGCTTGACGCCGGCATAGGCCAGCAACAGGGAGAGCAGGGAACGGATGACACGCTCGGGGGTCTTGAACATCAGGTGCGAGCCGACCCAGATGCCGGGAATCGAGCCTGCCAGCAGCTTGGCCAGCAGGGGCCAGTCCACCGAGCCGAGCGAGGCGTGGCCCATACCAGCCACCAGAGTCAGCGGCACGGCGTAGGCAATGTCCGCGGCGACAATGCGCGGCAGCGGCAACAGGGGGTACAGCAACATCAGCACCGTCACACCAATGGCGCCAGCGCCCACCGAGGTGAGGGTGACCAGCGTACCGATCAGTGCGCCAAACAACAGGGGCAGGCTCCAGTGGCGTGGGCGGGCGGCTTGTGCCTCCTGGCCCCTGGCCACCGAAATGGGGGCCGTCTTGCCGCGCAGGGCTTTGTAGAGTGTGGCCGCAGCGGTCATCAGCAGGGCAAAGCCCAGGGTGCTGGTCATCAGGCGCTGCACTTCGGCGCTGGTGGCACCCAGCTTGTGCAGGATGTAGAGGGTAAGCAGTGCGGCAGGGATACTGCCAGCAGAGAGATTCAGCACCACGGGCCAGTCCACATGGCCAGAGCGAGCCAGTTTGAGCGTGCCGCCCAACTTGGTAAAAGCCGCAAACAGCAGGTCGGTGCCCACCGCCAAGTAAGGCTTGACGCCAAAGAAGAAGATCAGGATGGGCGTCATCAGTGAGCCGCCACCCACGCCCGTCAGACCGACCACCAGCCCGACAAAGAAACCCGCAAAGACAAACGCAAAATCATGCATGTCCGCGACTTTAGGCGCGGCTGCATATATTGAAAACTACATTTTTGCTATGTTGATATATCTATGTGAATATATATCTGTCGGGCACCTCCCAATGCAAGGCGCCACGTTAGCCGTCAACCGCAATGTCGGCTGATTCAATGGCATGAGATAAATACCCCAATAGGTATACTTTCCGACGATGAACATAGTTGCAGCTTTCCTGTTGGTGGTCACTGTGCTGATGTTGCGCAAAGGCGCGCACCGCGCGATCCTGAGCGGTTTGCGTGCACCCCGTGTTCAACATGAGAACACCCCCGCCGATTTGGGTCTTGATGCACAAGCAGTCAGGATAAAGGGCCCCACCGGCAAAACCCTGTTTGCCTGGTTTGTCCCGGCAATCGGCGGTGTCAATGCGCCTGCCGTACTGGTGATGCATGGCTGGGGATCGAATGCCAGCATGATGCTTCCCGCAGCCAAGCCCATGCATGCGGCGGGTTACGCAGTTCTACTCATGGACGCGCGCTGCCACGGAGAAAGCGATGACGAGGAATTCACCTCATTACCGCGTTTTGCGGAAGATATTGAAGCAGGCCTGGGATGGTTGAAACAGCAGTCTGGGGTGAATCCAGGCCAACTGGCGGTGATCGGGCATTCCGTTGGTGCTGGCGCTGCCTTGCTGTGTGCCAGCCGCCGTGAGGACCTGTGCGCCGTGGTGAGTCTCAGTGCCTTTGCACATCCGCGCGAGGTGATGCGCGGCTATCTGGCCGCCTACCGCATACCCTACGCGATCGTGGGGTGGTACGTGTTGCAGCATGTGCAAAACGTCATTGGCAAGCGGTTTGAAGACATTGCCCCGATCAACACCGTGTCCCGCACACGCTGCCCGGTGCTGCTGGTGCATGGGACCGAAGACGAAACGGTGCCATTCAATGACGTGCGCCGCATTCACACCGCAGCACCTGCCGGGATGGCGCAATGCCTCGCCATCCCTGGAGGGCATGACCTCAGTCATTCCTTGCCCGACCACATAGCGCAAGTGCTGTTTTTTTTGAACCAGGCATTCTTTCCGGAGAAACCTTGCATATGAACCCCACCCCACCCGACCTGGTGACCGACGAGTTGTCGGTGCTGTCTGAGCTTGTGACCTTATCGGATCAAAAGATCATCGAACTGGGGTGTGGCTCGGCAAGACTGGCCCGTGCCTTGGTGGAGCGATACCCCGGTACGCATGTGACGGGCCTGGAAACCGACCAGTGTCAGCACGCCAAGAACCTGGCTGCCCCTCAGGAGCAGTTGAAATTTTTGTTGGCTGGTGCTCAGGCCATTCCTTTTCCTGAAGCAAGTTTTGATTTGGTCCTGATGCTGAAGTCCCTGCACCACGTGCCCATCCCTTGGATGGCGCAAGCGATTGGCGAAGTTGGCCGGGTACTGCGTCAGGGAGGGCATTTTTATGTCTCCGAACCTGTGTATCACGGGCCGTTGAACGAGATCATCCGGCTTTTCAATGATGAGGGCGAGGTGCGTCGGGCGGCTCAGGCTGCGGTGGACGAAGCGATGGGCTCCAAATACTGGGTCCAAGTGGCCCAGCGGTGGTTTGACATGCCGGTGCGTTTCAGGGACTTCGAGGACTTTGAGCAGCGCATGATGCGTTCCACCTTTGCGAATCACCGGGCGGACGATGAAATGCTGTCGGCAGTGCGTGAGCGCTTTGCGCCACATTGCGGCGCTGACGGAGCCTATTTCACCCGACCTATGCATGTGCGCCTGCTACGCAGGCAGGCGCACAGCACGTAGGGTCAGGACTTCAGGCAGACGCCATCGGCATCGAAAACCCGGATGGTGATCGGAATACCCTGTCCCACGCTCTGGGTTACGGTGCAAAACGTCTCAAACTGTCCCAGTACGCGGTCCAGGTGTTCCAGCCGTGCGGCAGGGACTCCCAGATGCATGGTCGCCACCATTTTGAGTACCCGCATGCGGCCTTCGGCATTGCGTCCCACTTCGGCCTCCACGTTGCAGCTCAGCGGCTCGGGCGCCTGTTTGAATTTGCGCAACGCAAACAGCAGGGAGTCACTCAGGCAGTTACCGACCGCAGCGCATAGCAGCTGAACCGGGGACGGCCCCTGACCCGTGCCAAGCGGAGCCGGTTCATCGGTAGTGACCACCGGCATGGCTTCATCGAAGTGGATGTCAAATCGGTAGTCATGCTGCTGGCGCAGGGTGACGGTGATGTTCTTTTCACTCATGGGCGGTTCCGTTCACAGCCGCTGGATGGGCAGATTCAGTTCCTGGGACACGATCCCGGCGTTGCAGCCATTGCGCACGTCCTTGTAGCCCATTTGCTGCAGGATGTTGCAGGCCATGCCTGAACGTGCACCCGAGGCGCAGTACAGCAACAGTGGGGCCTTTTTGTCGGGAATCATCTGTTCGATGGCTTGCGCTAGTCGGTCCAGTGGCACATTCAGTGCGCCGCGCACATGGCCCATCGCAAACTCGCCTGGCGAGCGCACATCAAGCATCGTGATCTCAATGCCCGACGGTGTTGGGCTGGTGGCATTTTCGAGCGTACGGGAAATGGAGTGCATGGCTGACCTTTCTCACAGGGGAGCATTAGTATAAATATACCCCATAGAGTATATGTAAAATTGGTCTTCTGTCAATGGACACGGTATGTTGGCGTGGGGCAAATCAGCGTTTGAGCCAGCCCGACAGCATGGTGTCCTCGAACAGGCGCAGGCAACCATGGCTGTCCACCGCCATACAGACCCGGGTGTCCGGCACGTCCTGGCCCCAACCGGGGTGTGGGTAGCGAATGTAGGGACGGCGGTTGAGAATGGTCTGCCCCAGCGCCAGACCTTCGGTCGCTACGCGTATGGCACCCGTTTCCAAAGCAAATAGTCCGGGCGCCACCAGATACACAAAAGCCAGCAGATCGTGCGCATAACAGCCAGGCGTCTGCTCCATATGCTTGTGCAGGCCGGTGTAAAAAGTGGAGTAGAACTTCACCGCGTGGTGCAGGGTGTCCGTTGCCGGATGGGCGTGATGACGGGCGATCCTGTCGAAGAGGGTGAGCTCGGTGACGACTCTGTGGGTGACGTCCAACCCCACCATGGTGAGCTTGCAGCCTGCTGTGAAAACCTTGTCGGCGGCGTGCGGGTCATTCCAGATATTGGCTTCGGCCACCGGTGATACGTTGCCTGGCTCCAGCACAGTGCCGCCCATCACAATGACTTCGCGCAGCAGAACTGGCAAGGCAGGCTCCAGTTTCAGGGCCAGTGCCAGGTTGCCCAGTGGTCCGACAGCCACCAGGGTGATTTCACCAGGATGGGCCCGGGCCATATCCACGATGAACTGGGCCGACGACCGCGGGTCCGGCGCGGCCGTGGTGATGGTGCGTGAAGGCAGATTGCCCAATCCATCGGCACCATGGATATGGGCCGGCGGTGCTTCGCCGTCCCTGACCCAGGGCTTTTGCACACCTTTGGTCACAGGCACATGCCTGCCGGCCAGCGCGGTCAGGTACAGCGCGTTGGCGGCTGCCTGCTCTACCGTCACATTGCCGAAGGTGGTGGTGATTCCCATCAGGTCAATGGCCGGGTGCGCCAGGGCAAAGTACAGCGCAATAGCATCATCCACGCCAGGGTCGGTGTCATAGATGACTTTGAAAGGGGCCGGGATTTGTTTCATTGGGGGCTCAGGGCGCATGCTGGTGGAGAAAATCGGTCACTTCGGCCGCAAGCGGGATGCTGCCTTGTGCGCCGGGGCGGGTGCACGCCAGTGCTGACGCAGCGCTGGCGTAACGCATGGCCTCAGCCATGAACTTGCCCTGACTCAGCGCAGCCACCATCGTGCCGCAAAACGTATCGCCTGCTGCCGTGGTGTCCACGGGGCTCACCGGAAAAGCCGCCTGAAACTGCATGCCCTGGGGCGTGCGGGCACAGCTGCCGCGATGCCCCAGGGTTACCACTACATAAGGCACCGCAAGCCGCCCCAGTGCTTCAGCAATGCTGCCCTTGCATTGGGTGATGGAGGCCAACTCCCCTTCATTGACGACCAGGATGTCCACCTGGGACAGTAGGTCTTCAGTCAGTGGCTGTGCCGGCGACGCATTGAGTACCACCGTTACATGCATGGCACGCGCCGCGCGAGCAAAGGCTGTGACAGTGGGCAGGGGTGTTTCCAACTGCAACAGCAGATGGGTTACGCCCTCCAGGGACGGCAGGTGGTGTGGCAACAGGCAGTGGTTGGCTCCGGGGGCTACGGTAATGGCGTTTTCGGCATCGTCCGACACGCAGATAAAGGCGGTACCTGTCGGAGTGCCCGCAACACGCACGGCCAGTAACTCAACGCCAGCATCTCTCAGGCTGGCTTCGATCGGGGCGGCAAAGGCATCGTCGCCTATGGCGCAGAGCATGCGGGTAGCTGCCGCTCCAGCGCGCGCACAGGCAACGGCCTGGTTAGCTCCTTTGCCACCGGGAAATGTCCTGAATTCATGGCCCAGGACGGTTTCGCCAGGGGCGGGTATGTGATGCGCCCGGACGACAAAGTCCAAGTTGGCAGAGCCTGCAACCAGAATCATCATGTCACCTTGCCATGTGGAAACGTTGACCATTGTGCCGCCAAACTAGGGTTAGCCCCACGTGGCTTGAAGTTTGCATGTCGTACCCTTGGACAAAGCCATGAACACTTTGCTAAGCTTCCACTAACTGTCACGGCTTTCCAACAATCAACGCACTGAAAAGAGAGTACCTATGAAATCCAAGTCCTTCGTCCCCAAGACCTTCGTCCGTTTGGGCCTTTTGGCTGCTGCCCTGGCAACATCCTTTCAGGCGATGGCTGAGCCCGCCATCGTGTATGACATGGGCGGAAAGTTCGATAAATCCTTCAACGAAGCTGCTTTCCATGGCATGGAAAAGTGGAAGAAGGAGTCGGGCAAGCAGTACCTGGAATTTGAAATCGCCAACGAATCGCAACGCGAACAGGCCATCCGACGCATGGCAGAAAAAGGCGCCAGCCCGATTATCGGCGTCGGTTTCAGCCAGGCGTCCAGCATTGAAAAAGTGGCCAAGGAATTTCCCAAGCTGAATTTCGCCATCGTCGATATGGTGGTGGGTTTGCCCAATGTTCAGTCGGTGGTGTTCAAGGAGCAGGAGGGCAGCTTTCTGGTGGGCGCCATGGCGGCCATGGCCAGCAAGTCCGGCAAGGTGGGCTTTGTGGGCGGCATGGACATTCCGCTGATTCGCAAGTTCGAGTGCGGCTATGAGCAGGGTGCCAAATATGTCAACAACAAGGTGGAGGTGTTGCAGAACATGACTGGTACCACCGGTGCAGCCTGGAGCGATCCGGCGCGTGGCGGTGAGCTCGCCAAGGCCCAGTTTGCCAAGGGCGTGGATGTGGTGTTTGCTGCTGCCGGCGGCACCGGCACGGGTGTGTACCAGGCGGCCAAAGACAGCGGCAAACTGGCGATCGGCGTCGACAGCAACCAGAACCACCTGCAGCCTGGCACCATGCTCACGTCCATGCTCAAGCGTGTGGATGTGGCGGTTTACAACGTAGCCAAAGCCCACAAGGGCGGCATTATGGTGCTGGGCCTGAAAGAGGGAGGGGTGGACTACGCGATGGATGAATACAACGCCAAACTGGTAACTGCCGACATGAAGAAGAAGGTGGAAGCTGTCAAGGCCGACATCATCAGCGGCAAGATCAAGGTGGCCGACTACATGGCCGACAACGCCTGCAAATACTGATGCAGTGACCTCCAGTGTGCTGGCCGTGCAGATGCGCGGCATCAACAAGCGCTTTGGCGCCGTGGCTGCCAATGTCGATGTGGAGTTGCAGGTCCGGGCAGGCACGGTGCACGGCCTGGTGGGAGAAAACGGTGCCGGCAAGAGCACGCTGATGTCTGTTCTTTACGGCTTTTACCAGGCCGACAGTGGGGACATTTCCGTTTCAGGCACACCAGTGACCATCCGGAACGCCGATGATGCGATTCGCCACGGTATTGGCATGGTGCATCAGCACTTCATGCTGGTGGACACCCTGACCGCGCTGGAAAACGTCATGCTGGGTGCCGAACCCCACTGGCTGCTGCAAAAGGCCGATGCGGCTGTCCGCACCCGCCTAAACGAACTGATGCAGACCACCGGACTGAAGGTCGCACTGGATGCCTTGGTGGCCGATTTGCCGGTGGGCGACCGCCAGCGGCTCGAAATTCTGAAAGCACTGTACCGTGGTGCCAGCATCCTGATTCTGGATGAGCCCACGGCGGTGCTGACGCCGCAGGAAACGCAGCATCTGTTTGGCGTGTTGCGGACATTGCGCGAGCAGGGCACCACCATCCTTTTGATTACGCACAAGCTCAAGGAGGTGATGGCTCTGTGTGACGAGGTCACGGTCATGCGGGCGGGACGCGTCGTGCAGCATCTGGCCATCAGGGAGGCCTCGATTGAAGGTCTGGCCGAATCCATGGTCGGGCGCAAGGTGCATACGGGGCGCATCGAGGGCAGCACTCCGGTGGCAGGGAGTGTTGTGCTCGAGGCCAAAGACATCGCTGTTCACGACGCATTGCAGGTTCAGCGCCTCAAAGGGGTGTCTCTGAAGCTGCGGGCAGGTGAAATCGTCGGTGTTGCCGGCGTCTCCGGCAATGGCCAGAGTGAGCTGCTCGATGTGCTGTCGGGTTTGTTGCATCCCGAATCGGGGGTGTTGACGGTTTGCGGCCAGTCTTTTACGACGCAGGCATGGATCGACCCGCGGACCGCGCGTGCGCTGGGTGTGGCCCATGTGCCGGAGGATCGCCATGCGCGCGCGCTGGTGATGGACTTTGCTGCGTGGGAATCGGCCGTGCTGGGCTATGACGGTTTGGCCCAGTATGGATCGCGCGGCTGGATGGCACATGACCGCATGCGCAGTGCAACTGCGGCCATGATGGAGCGCTTTGACGTGCGTCCGCGGGACCCGGAATTGCTGAGCGGCAAGTTCTCGGGTGGAAATCAGCAGAAATTTGTACTTGCGCGCGAGTTGGGTCAGTCGCCCAAGGTGTTGCTGGTGGGCCAGCCTACGCGGGGTGTGGACATTGGAGCTATCGAGTTCATATATTCCCAGTTGCGGGCCATGCGTAATGCAGGCTGTGCTGTGCTGGTCGTGTCCAGCGAACTGGACGAAATCCTGGCACTGTCAGACAGAGTGATCGTGATGAGCCAGGGCCGTATCGCCGGGGAGTTGGCCATTGACGACTGCACCGAAGCGGGCTTGGGACTGCTGATGACGGGGGGAGGTGAATGAAGTTGTCGCATCCCCTGCCGCGCTGGGCCGATCTGGTGCTGTTGCCGGCCGTATGTCTACTGGTGGCGCTACTGGCCGCGGGCGCCGTAGTGGCGCTGGTCGGGCAGCACCCGGCGGAGGTAATTGCTGTCCTGGTCAAGGGGGCCTTTGGTTCCGCGCGGGGCATTAGCTACACCCTGTACTACGCCACCACTTTTATTTTTACCGGCCTGGCGGTGGCGGTGGCCTACCAGGGCGGGCTTTTCAACATTGGCGGTGAGGGCCAGGCCATTCTGGGTGGTCTGGGTGTTGGGCTGGTTGCCCTGTGGTGGTCGAGCATACTGCCTGCCTGGGTGATGCTGCCCGTCATGCTGCTGGCCGGTGCTTTGTTTGGCCTGGCCTGGGCGGCAGTACCGGCCTACCTGCAGGCGTATCGGGGTAGCCACGTCGTTATCACCACCATCATGTTCAACTTTATTGCCAGCAGCGTGCTGGTGTACCTACTGGTCAACCACCTGCGTCCCCCAGGCACGATGTCGGTGGAGAGCTTGCCGTTTGCGGATTCTGCCAGGTTGCCTGGCATGCACCAGGCGCTAGGCTGGTTGGGCGTGCAGTGGCCGGCCTCACCGCTGAATGTCAGCTTCTTTCTTGCGCTGCTGGCGTCACTTGCGGTGTACCTTTTCCTGTGGCGCACCCGATACGGTTACCACCTGCGGGCGGTGGGTTCCAGTCCGGGCGCGGCGGAATATGCCGGTATCAACGCACGCCACCAGATCATGGTGTCCATGTGCATTTCCGGGGCTCTGGCTGGCATGGTGGGTATGAACGAGATCGCCGGTGTGAATGGGCGCCTGCTGCTGGAGTACGTCAGCGGCGCCGGTTTTACCGGCATTGCCGTGTCACTGATGGGGCGCAACCATCCAGTGGGCATCATTTTGTCAAGCATCCTGTTTGGTGCCTTGTTTCAGGGAGGTGCCGAGGTGGCGTTTGAAGTGCGCGGATTCAGCCGCGACATGGTGGTCATGCTGCAGGGCTTCATCGTGCTGTTCTCGGGAGCCATGGCCTATGTCATTGCCCCGGTGGTGGGATGGTTGCTAGCGCTTGTCACGCCCAGGGCAGCCGACGTCAAGGAGGGGCATCATGGATGAGGCATGGCTGGCGGGCATGATCGCCTCGACACTGCGTATGTCCACGCCCCTCATCTTTTGTGCGTTGGCCGGGTTGCTGTCCGAACGCTCTGGTGTGGTGGATATCGGGCTGGAAGGTAAGATGCTTTTTGCCGCTTTTGCGGCTGGCGCAGCCGGTGCCTCCTGGGGCTCATTGCCGCTGGCGCTGCTGATGGCCATGCTGGTGGCCATGGCCCTTTCATGGATGCACGGTCTGGCGTGTGTCAGTCACCAGGGGGACCAGGTGGTTTCCGGTGTCGCCATCAACATCATTGCGGCCGGACTGACTGCCGTTCTGGGTATTGCCTGGTATGCCCAGGGTGGGCAGACGCCTCCCGTGGGGGAAGGGGTGCGCATTACGCCGCTGGCGCCACACTTGGAGAACGCACTGAGCGCCATGCCCTGGGGCGGCAAGATCATTGGCGTGGGCTTGCTGGGGCATGACGGACTGGTTTATCTGGCGCTGGTGCTGGTGCCCTGTATCTGGTGGTTGCTTTTCCGTACCCGATTTGGACTGCGGCTGCGCGCCGTGGGTGAAAATCCGCAGATGGTGGACGCCGCTGGCGTGTCTGTCATACGACTTCGCTATAACGCCCTGACGCTCAATGGCATGCTCTGCGGGCTGGCCGGAAGCTATCTGGTGCTGGCCCAGAGCGCCAATTTCTCCCAGAACATGACTGCCGGACGCGGCTTCATGGCCCTGGCGGCATTGATTTTCGGACGCTGGCATCCGGTCAGCGCGCTTTGGGCCTGTCTGCTGTTCGGGTTTCTGGACGCGGTGGCCATTCGATTGCAGGGTGTCAAATTTCCGGGCATTGGTGAAGTGCCGGTGCAGGTGATTCAGGCCTTACCCTATGTGCTTACAGTGGTTCTGCTGGCCGGCTTCATTGGCAGGGCGGTGGCACCGCAGGCTTTGGGCAAACCGTATCTGAAGGAACGCTAGTCAGGGTATTGCAGCAAAACGCTGCTAGAGTTCGGGGCCTTGGGGAAATCATGAAAAAACTATTTGTTGCGTTGGCAGTTGCGGGTTCGGTCGGTGCGTTTGCACAGGGCAAACCCATCAGGATCGGGGAGATCAACAGCTACTCCACCATTGCACAGTTCACCACGCCGTACCGTCAAGGTTGGCAACTTGCAGTGGAAGAAATCAATGTCAGCGGCGGCTTGCTGGGCCGCAAGGTCGAGGTTATTGCCCGCGACGATGGCGGCAAGCCCGAAGAGGCCCTGCGCCACGCCATTGAACTCACATCCAGCGAAAAGGTGGATGTGCTGGCCGGCGGTTTCCTCTCCAATGTAGGCTTGGCATTGGCCGACTACGCGCAGAAGAACAAGCGCCTGTTTGTGGCAAGCGAGCCTTTGACCGACGCCATCGTCTGGGACAAGGGCAACCGCTACACATTCCGTCTGCGCCCCAGCACCTACATGCAGGCGGCCATGCTGGTGGAAGAAGCCGCCAAGCTGCCGGCCAGGCGATGGGCCACGATTGCTCCGAACTATGAGTATGGCCAGAGTGCCGTGGCCAGCTTCAAGGAATTGCTGAAGGCACGCCGCCCCGATGTGGAATTTGTTGCCGAGCAGTGGCCCGTTTTGGGAAAGCTGGACGCTGGCAGTACGCTGCAGTCCGTGATGCAGGCCAGGCCAGACGCCATTTTCAACGTCACTTTTGGTGCCGATCTGGCCAAACTGGTGCGTGAAGGTAATCAGCGCAATGTGTTCCCCAAAATACCGGTGGTATCCATGCTCTCGGGTGAACCCGAGTACCTGGACGTGCTCAAGGACGAAACCCCAAGGGGATGGATCGTGACTGGCTACCCCTGGGACCAGATTGACAGCCGTGAGCATGCGTCCTTTGCCGCCAGTTACTACAAGAAATTCAACGAAAACCCCAAGGTCGGCTCGGTAGTGGGATATGCGACCATGCAGGCCATCTTTGCGGCCATCAGCAAGGCCGGGAGTACCGACAACGAAAAGCTCGTGGTGGCCATGCGCGGCCTCAAATTCCGCACGCCGTTCGGCCCTGCAGAGTTTCGGGCACTGGACCAGCAATCCACCATGGGTGCCTATGTGGGCAAGCTTGATGTGCGCGGTGGCAAGGGCACCATGGTGCAGTGGCGTTATGCGGACGGCAAGAACTATCAACCTGCGGACGAGTATGTCCGAAGCCGTCGCCCGGCGGCAGCAATGAAATAGCAAGGCAGAACAATGGCAAGCCCAACGTGGGTCAAGGTGGTGGGATTCAGTGATTCGGAGCGGCATTCGCTCAATACGATGTTTCGCCTGTCGGAACACATGAACCCTACCTATATGCTGTGGACGCCAGAAACCCCGTCACAGCCCCATGTGGCACTGATTGACGTGGACAGTTACGAGGGGGGCCTGGAGCTGGGTTCGCCGCGCTTCAACCAGAATCTGAAGGTGATTTGCGTCGGTGCGCGGGCGCCCGCTAACGCATGGCGCACTTTCGAGCGACCGGTAGACTGGAGCGCCTTGCTGGATGTCCTGGACGACCTGTTTGCACCGCGGCCTTTTGAAGAGTCCGAGCCTGGTCAGCTGGTTGAAAAGCAGGTGCCGCCTGGCGTAAAAGTCACCTTGCTGGTCGGCCTGGCGCGTCCGGACCGGCTCTACCTGCGCGCGCGTCTGGCGCTAGCCGGTTTGACCGAAGTTGAAGATGTGGACACGGCTGCTGACGCAGCAGTCAAGGTGTCGCAACGCCAGTACGATCTGGTGGTGGTCAGTCTGGAACTGATTGATGCGGACCCCTGGGTGCTGGTGCAGACCCTCAAGGACATGCCGACACCGGTTCGCTCCACCATTGTGGCCACCGATGCGCCCACCTGGCGTGCTATGGAAATGGCAGAAGACCTGGGATGCATTGGCCTGCTGGAGATCCCCTTTGAGCCCCAGCAGGTGATGGACTTGCTTCAGAAAGTCTGATTTACCGGGCGCTTGCGCCTGGGGCGACGCGCGGACAAGCCGCGTGCCAGACTGGCCTCAACCGGAAGCGGTTCGCCATGCAGCTGCGCTACTGCAAGCTCTGCACAGAGTGCGGAGAAACTCAACCCCCGCGCGCCCATTCCGGCACATATCCACAAGCTGTTGTCTGCAGTGTTCTGCAGCGCGCCGACCAGCGGCAGTCTGTCATGGGTTACGCAACGCGTGCCCTGCCAAGACGTCACGGTGCCCGCCATAAATGCGGACGCCAGTTCCATTCCCACCTTCGGCAGCAATGCGTGGAGCTTTTGCAGGTTGGCCTGATGCTGCGCCGGCACATCCGCAGTTGCAGCATCCTGGAGTTCGAAGGTGGACCCGGCGTACCACCGTAGGCCGGACGCCGACGGAATGCAGGGAATGAAGCTTCCATTGCCGTTCACCGGAAATTCTGGCCAATGCGGTGGGGTGGCTGCTCCAGATGGCGTGGCAGGGCAGAGGCCATGGCTCAAGGTGCCATGCACCTGTTGCAGAGCCGCAGCCTTGGCCAGCACATCGCTCTGAAGATCGGCAACGCCTGCAATGGAATTCAATAGCGATTGAGAGCCAAACGCATTGGCCAGCACCACGTGCTCGGCTACCGCCAACTCCTGCCCATTTTCGTTGAACAGGTGCCAGACGCCGTCCTGGCGCCGAAGTCCTGTGACCTGCGCTCCTGCAACGAAGCGAATCCGGGGATGGTCCAGCCACGCCTGTACCAGAAGCGCAGGCTTGATCCAGCCAGCCATGGGGTGCCAAAGCTTGCCTGCCTCCGCATCCAGGTGTTCCAGCACGCCGCTGGGGGCCCAGTCCGGACCCTCAGCCAGCAGATGCCGGGCGTGCCCGAGCATCAACCGGGTACCACTGCGCGACATGCGCGAGCGCGGGCTGTCATCTGCTGACACATGGGGCACTACCAGTCCCACCGGAAGTCCGGAGGCGCCAAGCGCCGGGCGGGCGTGCCGGTCGAGCACCGTGAGCTGCCAGCCACGCAGGGCCAGCGCATGCGCCACACTGGCGCCGGCCAGGCCCGCGCCGATCACCGCGCAGCGTGCCGGTGACTGTATGGCGGTGGGCGCTTCTCCTTTGCGGGTGCCAATGGGATCCCAGCGGGGATCAAAAATGTAGTCCGGTGGCGCAGGGCGGAAGCCGGCTTCTTCTAGCGCGTTTTGCAGTACTTGTGCACCGTCCTGTGTCACGACCCGGGTGCCGCGGCGGCATAACCGGGCGAGAGCCTTGAGTGTCCATTTGTCCCAGTCGCCAGTTCCGTGACCCAGAAGAACAGTGTCGGCCTGCATGGACTGCTCTGCCAGCATGGTTTGCAGCGGGCCAATGCAAAGCGTCACCGAAACCCGGCCTCCGTCCAGCAAAATTCTGGAGAAACCCTTTCCCAGGCTCTGGCATGCCGTTTGCAACGCAGGAGGCCAGTCACGTTGCGACGGAACCTCGGCAAGCATGCCAACATAGTGCAGCAGGGTGGGGCGCTGTGGGGTGTCCTTCCACTGTTGCCAGCACGCCAGAAGCTTGCTGCCATCGCCAAAGGCGGTGTCCAGCACAGTCCAGGCGGTGCGCCCTGCGTTCACGGGGTGAGGTTATGCCGCCGGGGGAACGTAGCCCTGCGCAGCATCGGCTCCAGCGCCAAAGAAATGGTTCTCCATCTGGCGGGCCAGGTACTGGCGGGCGCGTGCATCGGCCAGGTTCAGGCGGTTTTCATTGACCAGCATGGTCTGGTGCTTGAGCCAGGCGGCCCAGGCTTCCTTGCTTACGCTCTCCCAGATGCGCTTGCCCAGTTCGCCGGGGTAGGGCGGAAAATCCAGGCCCTCAGCCTCTTTGCCCAGCTTGATACAGTTGACGGTGCGTGCCATGCGAAACCCTTGATGGTGTGTGCCACAAATACAGAATGCCCAATCTTATTCGGTTTGGGTATCCGTAACGCGTGCTCCGGGAACTTACGCGGCACAATTGGCACCAACCACGCACAGGCAGGGCGTGGGCCCGAAAAAAGGATGCAAATTTTGAAGCTGGTAGTGGATTGGCTGGACAACAGCCCTCGGCGTGTAATGTTCGCGGTCTGTCTGACCAGCCTGGCACTTCTGGCCTATGGCTTGTACTTGCAGGAGGTCGTGGGTCTGGTGCCGTGCCCCATGTGTATCGTACAGCGGTACGCTCTCATTTTGATAGCTGCTTGTGCAGGACTGACGGGGGCTACAGGCAAAAAAGGCTTGCAAATCACCGGAGCGATCGTTGTTGTCGTTCTTGCCCTGCTAGGTGCCTATGTGGCGGCCCGTCAGAGCTGGCTGCAGTGGTATCCGCCCGAGGTGGTGTCCTGCGGACGCGACCTCTACGGCATGATTGAAGCGTTTCCACTCCAACGCGTGATCCCCATGATCTTCAAGGGCAGTGGCGATTGCACCAAGGTCGACTGGACCTTTCTGGGCGGGTCGATTGCCAACTGGTCCTTTCTCTGGTTCAGTGGCGTAGCCATGCTGGGCACAGCGCTGGCATGGCGCCAGCTGCGCCAAGCGTAAGTTACAGAATCGCGCCGCCGGGGCGCTCACCCCGCTCGTACACCACATGGGCACGGCCCACCAGCAGGTTGTCCAGCGCACCGATGTTCTTCAGGTCCTTGTTGGTATAGGGCAGCTTGTGCAGTACATAGCGCATGGCGTTCAGCCGCGCGCGTTTCTTGCAGTCGCTTTTGATCACCGTCCAGGGAGCATCAGCGGTGTCGGTTTCGAAAAACATGGCTTCCTTGGCTTTGGTGTAGTCGTCCCATTTATCCAAAGAGGCGAGGTCGATGGGGCTGAGCTTCCATTGCTTGAGTGGATGCAACTCGCGCTCCTTGAACCGGCGACGCTGTTCCTGGCGGCTGACCGAGAACCAGAACTTGATCAGGTGCACGCCGCTGTTGACCAATTGGCGTTCGAACATGGGCGTCTGGCGCATGAACTCCTGGTATTCCGCATCGCTGCAAAACCCCATAACCCGCTCGACACCCGCACGGTTGTACCAGGAACGGTCCAGCAGCACGATCTCGCCTGCCGTGGGCAGGTGCTGTACATAGCGCTGGAAATACCACTGGCCGCGCTCGACTTCGCTGGGTTTTTCCAGCGCCACCACGCGCGCACCGCGGGGATTCAGGTGTTCCATGAAGCGTTTGATGGCGCCGCCCTTACCGGCCGCATCGCGGCCCTCGAAAAGCAGCACAATTTTCTGGCCGCTTTCTTTCGCCCACGCTTGCAGCTTGAGCAGTTCGACCTGTAGCGCATATTTTTGCGCCTCGTAGGTCTTGCGGGACATCAGGTTTTTATACGGGTAACCGCCAGTGCGCCAGTCCCGCGACAGGGTTTCGTCCGGATTGAGCTTGTTCTGACCTTTGAGACTGATAAGGCCATCGGCCAGCAGCATCTGTTCAATAGCTACCACATCATCCGCAGAACTCCCTTTCAGGATGGCCTGTAGCGCTGCTGTCTTGTCCGTCCGACGCGACAAGATGTCCTTGACGGCCACTTCTTTGGATGTCTGCGCCGCGTCCACCGCCTGGTCCGTCGTGAATTTGGCCACAGCCTTCCGGGTTGCGCCATGGGACACATCCCCTCCCGAGACGGCGCGCAAGGGCACGTTGGCGGGCGTTTGCGGTCTGGTACTCTTTTTGCCGGATGCGGAAGGTGTTGATTCGGGGTTTTTCGGGTTTGCCATGGGTCACGGATAGTAATGGTTTGTGACCATTGTGTGACTGTACGGCCCCCAATCGTTTGACAAACATCAAGGGTGTGGCGCGCTGTACCTTATGGCAGTTTTTTCACCAACACCTGGCTCTTGCGGTCCCAGTTGTATTTGCGTTTGCGTGCCTCGGGCAGCCAGTCGGGGTCTACCTGGGCAAAGCCGCGTTTGATGAACCAGTGCATGGTGCGCGTGGTGAGTACAAAGATGCTTTGCAGGCCAGCGGCGCGGGCGCGTTGCTCGATGCGCTTGAGCACCCGTTCACCGTCGCCCTGGCCTTGCGCATCGGGGGATACGGTGAGTGCTGCCATCTCCGCGGTGCGTGCCTCGGGGTAGGGGTAGAGCGCGGCACAGGCAAAGATCACGCCGTCGTGCTCGATGATGGTGTAATTGCCCACGTCGCGCTCAATTTCGGTGCGGCTGCGCTTGACCAGGGTGCCGTCTTTCTCGAATGGCTCGATCAGTTGCAGGATGCCGCCCACGTCTTCTTCCGTAGCTTCGCGCAGTTCTTCGAGCTTCTCGTCAACCACCATGGTGCCAATGCCGTCGTGCACATAGACTTCCAGCAGGATGGCGCCGTCCACCGAGAATGGAATGATGTGGCTGCGCTCCACGCCGCCCTTGCAGGCCTTCACACAGTGCTGCAGGTAGAAGGCTACGTCGGTAGGCTGGTTGGCGGCGGGCAAAGCCTGGAGCAGCTTTTCCGCAGCCGCCAACGGCAGCTCGGTGTCGATCGGGTTATCGTCGCTGGCGGGCTGCGTCGGGTCCATGCGGATGCCGGGCACCTCGGTCAGAAAAATCAACTTGTCGGCCTGCAGGGCGGTGGCCACGCTGGTGGCCACTTCTTCCATGGCCAGGTTGAACGCCTCGCCGGTGGGGGAGAAGCCAAAAGGCGAGAGCAGCACCATGGCGCCCATGTCCAGTGTTTTGGTAATGGCGGCAATGTCCACCTTGCGCACCAGCCCGCTGTGCTGGAAGTCCACGCCGTCAACGATGCCGACCGGCCGCGCGGTAATGAAGTTGCCCGAGATCACCCGCACGGTCGAGTCGGCCATGGGCGTGTTGGGCAGGCCCTGGCTGAAGGCGGCTTCGATCTCGTAGCGCAGCTGTCCCGCAGCCTCCTGTGCGCAGTCCAGCGCCATCTCATCAGTGATGCGGACGCCGTGCGAATACTTGCCGGCATGGCCCTTGGCCTTGAGCTGCTCGTTCACCTGCGGGCGAAAGCCATGCACCAGCACGATCTTCACCCCCATGCTCTGGATCATGGCCAGGTCCTGTGCCAGGTGCGGCAGCTTGCCTGCTGCAATGGCCTCACCCGCGATGCCCACCACAAAGGTTTGGTTGCGGAATTTATGGATGTAGGGCGCTACCGACCGGAACCAGGGCACGAAGGTGAAATTGAAGACGGAGGTCATGGTGGGCGCAGGTGGTCTCGCAAGGTTGGCAGGACTGGGATAATCCGCAATTCTCTACGAAGTGCGTGCCTTGACCTCCAGCTCCCTGAAAATAGAATTCCCTGAGTCCCTTCCCGTATCGGGCAAACGCGACGAGATCATGGCCGCCATGCAGGCGCACCAGGTCATCATCGTCTGCGGCGAGACCGGCTCGGGCAAGACCACGCAGCTGCCCAAGATCGCGCTGGCCTTGGGGCGCGGTCAGCGCCCCAATCCAAATTCTGACGGTGCAAGCGCAACTGCCAGGGGGCAGCGTGGCCGGCTCATTGGCCACACCCAGCCCCGCCGCATCGCCGCCAGCAGCGTGGCCAAGCGCATTGCCGAAGAGCTGAAGACACCGCTGGGCGATGTGGTGGGCTACAAGGTGCGGTTCCAGGATCGGCTGAGTAAAGACGCTTCGGTCAAGCTGATGACCGACGGCATCCTGCTGGCCGAGACGCAGACCGACCCGCTGCTGAACGCCTACGACACCATCATCATTGACGAGGCGCACGAACGCAGCCTGAACATCGACTTTCTGCTGGGCTACCTGCGCCAGATCCTGCCGCGCCGGCCGGACCTGAAGATCGTGGTGACCTCGGCCACCATTGATGCGCAACGCTTTGCCGACCATTTCAAATCCAGCAAGGGCCCGGCACCGGTCATCATGGTGTCGGGACGCATGTTCCCGGTGGAAACGCGCTACCGGCCGTTTGAGGAAAGCCGCGAATACGACCTGAACAACGCGATTGCCGATGGCGTGGACGAGCTCTGGCGCGACCCGCACCACAGCGGCGACATTCTCGTCTTCCTGACTGGCGAACGCGAGATCCGCGAGGCCGCCGACCATCTGCGCAAGCACCTGAGCCACCACCACATCCTACGCAGCGCCGAGGTGCTGCCGCTGTTTGCCCGCCTGAGTCCGGCCGAGCAGGACCGCATTTTTGACGGCCACACCGGCCGGCGCGTGGTGCTGGCCACCAACGTGGCTGAAACCTCGCTGACGGTGCCGGGCATCCGCTATGTGATTGATGCAGGTACCGCGCGCATCAAGCGTTACAGCTTTCGCAGCAAGGTGGAGCAGTTGCTGGTGGAGCCCATCAGCCAAAGCTCGGCCAACCAGCGCGCCGGGCGCTGCGGACGCGTGGCCAACGGGATTTGCATCCGCCTGTACGACCAGAAGGACTTTGACGGGCGGCCGCGCTTTACCGACCCCGAGATATTGCGGTCGTCCCTGGCTGGCGTAATTCTGCGGATGAAGTCGCTGCACCTGGGCATCGTGGAGGACTTTCCTTTTCTGGAGCGACCATCCGGCCGTGCGATTGCCGATGGTTACCAGTTGCTCAACGAGTTGGGTGCGGTGGATGACTTCAATGAGCTCACCGCTCTGGGTGGCGAGTTGTCGAAATTGCCGCTGGACCCGCGCGTGGGGCGCATGCTGATCGAGGCCCGCAGCCGCGAGGCGCTGGACGAAGCGCTGGTGATTGCCTCGGCCCTGAGTGTGCAGGATGTGCGCGACCGGCCGATGGAGGCGCAGCAGCAGGCCGATGCGGCGCACCAGAAGTTTGACGACGAGAAGAGCGAGTTCACCGGCTACCTGAAGCTGTGGAAGTGGATCCACGATGCGCGTGGTGGTTCGCACGAAGGCGCTGCGGACGCTGCGTCCCGGGGTACGCCGGGTTCCTCGTCGCGTAGCTCAATTTCGTCACCCGGCGCGCCCCGTGCCACAGCGCCCTCCGCTGGCGGTGCTTCACACAAACTGAGTAACCGCCAGTATGAACAACTGCTACGCCAGAACTTCGTCAACATTCGCCGTGTGCGAGAGTGGAAAGACATTTACTCGCAGCTCCACACGGTGGTGGCGGAACACAAATGGCGCATCAACACCAAGCCTGCGAGCTATGAGCAGTTGCATCTGTCCATGCTGTCGGGCCTGCTGGGCAATGTCGGCTGCAAGCTCGAAGAAGGGCAGAACGGCGAGTACCTGGGCGCGCGCAGCATCAAGTTTTTTGCCCACCCCGGTGCGCACCTGACCAAGAAACCGGGCAAATGGATCGTGGCGTCCGAGCTGGTGGAGACCACGCGCCTGTTTGGCCGTGGAATTGCCAACATCGACCCACAATGGCTGGAGCAGGTGGGCGGCCATTTGCTAAAAAAGCAGCTGCTGGACCCGCACTGGGAAAAGAAGGCCGCCGAGGTGATGGCACTGGAGCGCGCTACGCTGTATGGCATCGTGGTGTACAGCGGGCGCCGGGTGAACTACAGCCGGGTGGACCTGCCCGGAGCGCGCGAAATCTTTATCCGCGAAGCGCTGGTGGGCCATGCGCTCGACGGGCGGCCCCAAGAGCGCATGCACCCCCCTGGGGGGCCTGGCGCAGCCAGGACTGGGGGCAATAGTTCGTGGGAAACCACGCTGCCGTTTCTGGCCGCCAACCACAAGCTCATCAAGCAGGTGCAGGAGCTGGAACACAAGGCGCGCCGGCAGGACGTGCTGGTGGACGATGAACTCATCTACGCGTTTTACGACCAGCAACTCCCCGCCGATGTGTGCAGCGGCTACAGCCTGGAGCGCTGGTACCGCGAAGAATCCAAAAAGCCACAGTACAACGAGGGAGGCTGGGCGGCCGAGCGTTCTGCGAAGGTAAAGGAGGAGCCCGCGCAGCGGGCGGGGGACACGGAGCAGAGCGCTCGGCCGCCCAGCCGCCGCGAGAGCTCGCTCCTGCGCCTGACCCGCGAAGAGCTGATGCGCCACGAGGCGGCGGGCATCACCACCGAGTCCTTCCCCAAGACCATCCGCCTGGGCGGCGTGGACTGTGCCGCCACCTACCTACACGAACCCGGCGATGCGCGCGACGGCCTGACGGTGACGGTGCCGCTGTTTGTGCTCAATCAGGTCAACGAAGAGCGCTGCGAATGGCTGGTGCCCGGCATGCTCAAGGACAAGGTGCAGGCGTTGCTCAAGACCCTGCACCAGCGCCCGCGCAGCCGGCTGGTGCCGCTGCCGGACACGGCCAACAGGTTTGCCGAAGTCCTGAACGCTCCCGAGAAGTTTGGCTCCGGCAGCCTGGTGGACGCCGTGCTCAAACTGGTGCGCGAGGCGACCAGCCTGGACATCGTCCGCGCCGACATCAAGGTCGACATGCTCACGCCGCACTACTTCATGAACTTCCGCGTGGTGGACGAGCACGGCCGCCAGCTGGGGCAGGGACGCAATCTGGCGGCGCTCAAAGCGGAGTGGGGCAAGCAGGCGCGCGGGGCGTTTCAGGCCCTGGCCAACCTCAAGCTGGGGCAGGGCGCCGCAGGAGCTGCCGCGCAGGGTGATTCCAAGCCAAATCAGCCTCCAGCCCCCGTCAATATTGCGCAAGCAGCTATTGAAAAAGTAGCAAAATCCCAACCCGCCAGCAAACAACCCCCTGCGCTGGTGGAGCAGCGCCACACCGCCTGGACCTTTGGCGAACTGCCCGAGCTGCTGGAAATCCAGAAGCCGGGCTCTGGCGGCCAGACGCTGATTGGCTTTCCCGCGCTGATCGACGCGGGCGACGCGGTCGCGGTGGAAGTGTTTGACGAGCCCGAGGTGGCGTCAGCCAAGCACCGTGCTGGCCTACGCCGCCTGTTTGCGCTGCAGATCAAGGACGCGCTCAAGTACCTGGAAAAGAACATTCCCGACCTGCAGAAGATGGCCGTGTCCTATATGAACGTGGGCAAGGCCGACAACGGCAAGGAATCAGCAGGTTCCTCCGGAACGGGCGGAACGATTGAGGAGCTGCGCGAGCAGATTATTGCCGTGGCGCTGGATCGCGCCTTTCTGCAGGACCCGCTGCCCACCGATGAATTTGCTTTCAAGCGCCGCATCGAGGAAGGCCGCGGGCGTCTGACCTTGATTGCCAACGAGGTGGCGCGCATGGCTGGCTTCATCCTGCTGGAATACGCCGCCGCCTCGCGCAAGATCAAGGACACCAAGAACGCCCACGATGCAACTGCGGACGCCCAACAGCAGCTCAACCGCCTGATTCCCAAGAAATTTTTGCAGGCCACGCAGTGGGACCGGTTACAGCATCTGGTTCGCTACCTCAAAGCCATCACCCTGCGCCTGGACAAGTACCGCGCCGATCCTGCCCGCGACGCCGCCCGGCTGGCCGAGTTGCGCCCGCAGGAGCAGCGCTACTGGCGCCTGGTGGCCGAACGCAAAGGCGTGGTGGATGAGCGCATGCAGGAATTCCGCTGGCTGCTCGAAGAACTGCGCGTGAGCTTCTTCGCCCAGGAACTGCGCACGCCGCAGCCCGTCAGCGTCAAACGACTCGACAAAGCTTGGTCTCAACTGCAAAGTTGAGACCAAGCTTTGCGGTGCAGGCTCACATTTGAAGCCTCGGGGATGTTGTCTTGCTGGGCAACCCGGGTACTACACCGCGCTTCACTGCGGCTGGTACGTCAATCCCGAAATCGGAAAGGAAAGTTCGATTCAAAAAAACCGTGGGACAATCGTTCACACATCCAACTTGTTCGAACGCCGAGATCTGGACCCCCGTATGAATGCTGATGAAGCCATGTCATTGGAAGAGAGTAGCTCGCTCGAAGTCACCCTACCCACAGCCCTGGAGTTGTGTCGCCTGGGACTGGCGACGATGATCGACATACGGCAATCCTTCGAAATCGAGATGAAGGGTGCCATCCCCGACACCGTGCACATACCCATGTTTGAAGTGAAGGTCATGCTCGGCCATGCACTGACGGAGGACGAGCAAGACATCCTGGACGCTGGTCAACCGAAGGACATGGATGCAAAGACTTTCTTCACGATGATCAATCAGCTGCACCACGGTCGTGACCACCTGTTGCTTTGTATCTGCAATAGCGGTCGTCGCAGCTTGGCCGCTGCATCACTCCTGCGATCACTGGGCTATCCGAAGGCGCTTTCGGTAGCAGGGGGATTCCAGGCCTGGAAGAAGCTGCAGCTTCCGGCAATTCCTCCAGCCACCCCGTCAGCCACTCCTTGAGTTTGACGGCAGCAGGCTGGTTAAAGCTTGCCCAGCCGTTCCAGCGCCGCCTTTAGCGTCTCGTCGTTCTTGGCAAAGCAGAAGCGCACCACGCGCTGGTCAAATCCATTGCCATAAAACGCGCTTAGCGGAATGGCAGCTACGCCGATTTCGCGGGTGAGCCACTGGCAGAAGTCTGCCTCGCCCAGGTCGCTGACGGCCGAAATGTCCACGCACTGGAAGTAGGTGCCCTGGCTTGGCAGGAGCTTGAATCTGGTTTGGGCCAGTCCTGCGCGGAACAGGTCGCGCTTGCGCTGGTAAAACGCGGGCAAATCCAGGTAAGGTGCCGGGTCGGCCATGTAGGCAGCCAAGGCGTATTGCATGGGCGTGTTCACGGTAAACACGTTGAACTGGTGCACCTTGCGGAACTCGGCACTGAGAGGCGCGGGGGCGGCTACGGTGCCGACCTTCCAGCCAGTCACATGGTAGGTCTTGCCAAAGCTCGACACAATGAACGCGCGCTCGGCCAGGGCAGGGTAACGGGCTACGCTCTCATGCTGCTCGCCGTCGAACACCATGTGCTCGTACACCTCGTCGCTGATCAGCAGAATGTTGGTGGGTTCCAGCAATTCCTGTAACGCCAGCATGTCCAGCGCACTCCACACCGTGCCGCTGGGGTTATGGGGCGAGTTGATGACGATAGCGCGGGTTTTGGGCGTGATGGCCGCGGCAATCTTGCCAAAGTCCGGGCGGAAGGTGCCGGGCGCTGAACTCTGGCCAAGTGGCACGCGCACCGGTATTCCGCCGGCCAGCACGATGTTGGGCACGTAGCTGTCATAGCAGGGCTCCAGCACGATGACTTCGTCACCGGGGTGCACCACGGCCAGGATCGCGGTGATGATGGCTTGCGTCGCACCCGCGGTGATGGTGATCTCGTCCGCCGCACTGTATTTGCGGCCGTGCAGCGCCACGATCTTGGCCACCACAGCTTCGCGTAGCACTGGGACACCGGGCATGGGCGGGTACTGGTTGTGCCCGGCCAGCATGGCCTGTGTGACATGGTTCACCAGGACCGGATCGCAGGCAAAGTCTGGAAAACCCTGGCCCAGGTTCACCGCTTTGTGCTGTGCGGCCAGTGCGGACATGACGGTGAAAATGGTGGTGCCTACCTCGGGAAGGCGGCTGTGCATTCGGGGTGTTGTCATAGCGTCAGGGCATCACATTTCGTAGTCTTCGACATGGCCGTCCATCGCGCGGGCGATAAGCTGGCGGTTCAGTCGGTTGCTCAACAGTTCGGCAAACGTATAGACAAAGTTGCGCAAGTAGGCGCTGCGCTTGAAGGCCACGCGGGCAACGTTGATGCCAAACAGTTGCCCTGCCGGGCGAACCACCAGTCCGCTCTTTCCGCCATCTTCCTGCACATCCTTGACGGCCATTTCGGCGGCAATGCCCACACCCAGGCCCAGGCGCACATAGGTCTTGATCACGTCCGAGTCGATGGCTTCCAGAGCAATGCGAGGTTCGAGCTTGCGGGCGGCAAAGGCCTGGTCGATCTTGGTGCGGCCGGTGAAAGAGGGGTGGTAGGTAATGAGCGGCTCTTTGGCCACGTCCTCAAGGGTAATGCGGTCCTTTTCCGCAAGTGGGTGATCCACGGGCAGCACCAGCATGTGCTGCCACTCATAGCAAGGCAGGGTGACCAGTTCGGAGTAGGTGGCCAGGGATTCGGTGGCGATGCCGATCTCGGCCACTTCGTCAATCAGCATACGGGCCACCTGGTCGGGCGCGCCCTGATGCAGGCTGACGTTAACTTTGGGGAAGGCTGTGCGCAATGCGGCCACCATTTCCGGCAGCACATAGCGCGCCTGGGTATGGGTGGTGGCGATTGAGAGTGTGCCGCTGTCCTGCGCGCTGTACTGCTCGCCAATGCGCTTGAGGTTGCTGACCTCGCGCAGAATCACTTCAATACTCTTGAGTACGTGTTGGCCAGGTTCGGTAATGCGCTTGAGGCGTTTGCCGTGCCGGGCAAAAATGTCAACACCCAACTCTTCTTCGAGCTCAATGATGGCCTTGGAAACGCCGGGCTGCGAGGTGTGCAGTGCCTTGGCAGCTTCGGTCAGGTTGAGGTTGCGCCGGGCTGCCTCCTGAACGAATCGGAATTGATGTAGATTCATATCGAAATTCACCTAAAGATGAAATTCATTATGCCTCAATCATCTATAAAACCTTGCGTTGTCAGACCCCATCCAGAGCAATGTCGGCCAGCAGCGCAATCAGTCGAAGATTTTCTCCAACTGCAGGTTGCAGGGTGATGGGCAGGTCAGGGTATTGCTGCTGCAGATCCCGGGCGAGCACGGGCAGGTCTTCTCGGGCGTGCTTTCCCACTCCCAGAAACATAGGCACGATGGTGATGCAGTTGACGCCTTGATGCACGAGCGTGGCCACGGCCGTGGGCAAATCGGGCGTGCTGAGCTCAAGATAGGCACAGGCCACCGCCGCACCCGGCTGCGCAAACGCAATCTGCCGGGCCACGGCTTCCATGGGCTTGTGCCACAGCGGGTCACGCGAGCCATGTGCAAACAGGACGATACCTTTTTGAGGGTTGTACGTTGTCATCTTCGGATCACCAGCCAGGCAAACGCCGTGAGGGACAGCATGGAGTAAATAAGCCCTGGCAAAGCCGCCGTAAACCAGGGTTGCCAGCCCTGTAGTGTTCCCAGGTCGCCCAGCACATTGTTCAGCAGCACAAAGCTGATACCCGCCATGACACCGCCAAAAACATAGCTTGCTATGCCGCCGGAGCGGAAGTGCAGGTAGGCAAAAGGCAGCGCCAGCACGACCATCACCAGGCAACTCATGGGGTAGAACACTTTTTTCCAAAACTGGATTTCGTATTTCTGCGCCGACTGCCCGTTGGCGGTGAGATGGCGCATGAACTGAAAAAGATCGATTGTCCCCATGCGCTCTGGGCGCAGCACGGCTGCGGCCACCATTTCCGCGCTGATTTGAGTGGGCCAGCGGAAACTGTCGGAGGTCAGGCGCTGCGCATGGCCACCGTCGGCTTCAGCGGAGGTGAATTCGGTGCGGTCAACCTGCTCCATCATCCAGTCGTCATGATCGCCAAAGTGCGCCGATTTCGCCAGAGTCATGGACACCAGGTATCCTCTGTTATCGAATTCGAAGATGCGAACATCGCGCATGCTGGCATCCGGTGCAAGGGCCCCCACGTTGACCGCATAGTGACCGTAGGCCTGCTTCTCTTTGAGCCAGGCGCCCGTTTTGCCAACGGTGACCTTGCCCTGGAACCGGGCCTTGAGCAATTGCGCTGTCTTGTCAGCCATGGGTGCCACATAGTCGCCCACCGCAAATGTGAATAGGACAAAGCCCAGGCCAAGTGCCAGCAGGGTGCGAAGCGCCCGCCAGGGGCCCAGTCCGCTAGTGCGCAGAATGGTGAATTCCGAGCTTTGTGCAAAACGCGCCATCACAAAGATGGTACCGATCAAGACGGTGATCGGCAGCAGCTCATACAGGTGGTTGGGCGCCAGCAGCGCCACGTAGATCAAGGCCTGGGGAATGCGGTAGCCCAGCACACTGTTACGCCCCACGGTTTGGAGTTCTTCCACGAAATCAAAGAAGAAGAACAGTGCGAGAAACCCCAGTGTCACCATCGTCACCGCCAGGACGACCTCGCCATAAAACAGTTTGCGGATGGTTTTCATGGAGTGCCAACCTTGTCATCGACGGCTTGGCGGTTGCGCTGCGGCTTGCGCAGGGTCCAGTTGTTGTGGCGTATGCCCAGCCATAGCAGGGCTGCTGCCAGCGCACCACCATGCAAAGCCAGCAAAAAGTGGACAAATTCGACCTGGCGGTTTTCCACCCAGTTTTTTCCCAGCAAGAGCAAGTTGAAATACACCACAAAAGCCATAAATGCGAAGCCGATGTTGGCCGTCCGACCCACGCGCGGATTGACCCCTGCAGAGGCCAGACCAATGACCACAAAGTTCAAGGCGGCCAGACCCAGACCAATGCGCCATGACAGCTCGGCCAGGTTGCGCGCGTTGGGTTCCTGCACCAGTTGCAACGTCGTCAGGGAGCTGGTGGGTACGTAGGTGCGCGCAGACTGGTCATCGGCGCCAACCCGCGCGCCATAGCGCTGAAACATGCTGATGGTCAGGTCCGGTTTGCCGGAAGTCTTTTCAAGACGCTGGCCGTTTTCCAGCACCAGAAATTTGTCACGGCCGATGATCTCGATCCGGCCGCGTTGCGCAGAGGCGACGGTTTCCTTACCCTGTTCACTGGTAGCAATGAATACATTGCTACCAGACTCCTTGCTCTGGCTGTCCTTCTCGATAAAGAATACCCGGTCGCCATTGGCTGATTCCTGAAACTGGCCGGGCTCGATACGCGCGATGTCGCCACGTTTCTCGTACTTGTCGCGCAGGTCTTCAATGCGACCAAATGCCCATGGCAGGATGAACAGCGCCAGAGCAAAAATAACGACCAGAATAGGCCAGGCAAAGCGAAACAGCGGTTTGATCAGGGAGCTCAAGCCCCGGCCACTGCCAAACCAGATCACCATTTCGCTGTCGGCGTACATGCGCGTCAGCACACTGAGAATTGCGATGAACAGACTCATGGACAGAATCGTTGGCATGTCGGACAGCACGGTGTAGCCCATGATGATGAGCACATCGGTCGGATTGAAGGTCCCCCGCGAGGCTTCGCCCACTGTGCGGATCAGTGTCATGGTCATCACCACAGTCGCCAGCACCACCAAGGTGGCGCCGAAACTGCGGGCAAGTTCTTTGCGGACGGAGGAATGGAATAACATCGGTGCGAAGGAAAACCCGAATTATGAACTTTGAACTCAAGTCAATGGGTCTGGTGGCGGTTGCCAGTGAAAAATGTGACGCACTGGTGCTGCTGGTGCCTGAAGCTTACAAGACCGGCAAGGACGATTTGTCGCAGCTAGTTGCGCAGGCCATCAAGGACAAGGATCTGGAGACCAGGCCCGGAAAATTGCTTGCACTGTACCGACCGGTGCAGGCCAATGCGCTGCGTGTGGTGCTGGCGGGTGTGGGAGAGGGCAATGCCAAGCAGGTGCGAACAGCGCTGACGGCCGTCTTGGCCGGATTGAAAGGTACAGCGATCAAGAAGCTGGTGGTGTGCTTTGCAGCCCCAGCGCGGGAAGACGGTGTGCGGGCAGCGGTGCACGCGGTGGCAGATGCAAGCTATACCTACACAACCACCAAGTCCAAACCTGAGGGACGGACTTTGCAGAAGCTTCTGCTTGTAGTCTCCAACGCGTCCGAAGTGCAGGGTACATTTGAGCGCGCGGTAGGGATTGTGAGCGGCGTGGAACTGGCCAAGGAGTGGGCCAATCGGCCCGCCAACCATGCAACCCCCAGCCTGCTCGCCAGGGCGGCACACGAGTTGGCCAAGTTGCCAAAAATCAGTTGTACGGTGCTGGGCCCCAAAGAAGTTGCCAAATTGGGCATGGGTTCCTTCATGGCGGTGGCGCAAGGTTCTGATGAGCCCTTGCGTTTCATCGTCCTACGGTACGACGGTGCTACAAAGTCGCATGCTCCTACGGTGCTGATCGGGAAGGGTATTACCTTTGACAGTGGCGGCATTTCGATCAAGCCCGCGCCTGAAATGGATGAAATGAAATTCGACATGTCCGGGGCGGCCAGTGTGCTGGGCGTGTTCAAGTCCCTTTCCATTTTGAAGCCTGCCATGAATGTGGTGGGCTTGATTCCATCCTGCGAAAACCTGTTGAGTGGCCGGGCGGTCAAACCTGGCGACGTGATCACCAGCATGAGTGGACAGACCATTGAGGTTCTCAATACCGATGCAGAAGGTCGTCTCGTGCTGTGCGATGCGCTGACCTACGCCGAACGCTTCAAGCCCCGTGCAGTGGTAGACATTGCCACCCTGACTGGCGCCTGCATGGTTGCGCTGGGGGGGGTGCGCAGCGGTCTGTTTGCCTCACAGGAGGATCTGGGCGCTGCCCTGTTTGCCGCGGGCGAAGCTGCGCAGGATCTGTGCTGGCGGCTGCCGCTGGATGATGACTATGCGGAAGGACTCAAAACCGGTTTTGCTGACGTGGCCAATGTGGCCGGGCGGGCGGGCGGTGCAATCACTGCGGCGAAGTTCCTACAGCGTTTTACCGAGAAGTTTCCCTGGGCCCATCTGGATATTGCAGGCACAGCCTGGAAGAGCGGCGCGGCCAAGGGCGCGACCGGTCGCCCCGTCGGCCTGCTGGTGGAATATCTCATGACGCAGTCCGCCCATCCCAATGCTAGCCCATGACTACGGACGTTGCCTTTCATTTCGGGGCCCCTGATAAACTGGCCTATGTCTGTCGCCTGCTACGCAAGGCTACAGCCAGCGGTGTGCGTGTGATGGTGGTCGGTGCAGGAGAGACTCTGCAGCAGCTGGATACTGCGTTATGGGCATTAGCAGCTACAGATTTTGTGACCCATACTTATGCCGAAGCACCCGGTACGTTGGCTGCACGCTCATCAGTGGTGTTGTCTGGCGATGCATCGCTGGATTGTTCACGTTTGCCGGTGCTGGTCAACCTGCTGGAGCAGGCTCCATTGGGCTTTGAGCGGTTTGCCCGTGTCATTGAAGTCGTCAGCACGGATGAGGCAGACCGTAACTTAGCCCGTGAGCGCTGGAAACACTACATGCGTCAGGGTATTGCCATTACGCGGCACGACTTGGCCCTGAAGGCTTGAGCCCATGACGTCTCCCAAACCCAGGTCCCGCTTTCTTCCGACACTGACGGAGGTGGTTCATCCCGGAAGCATCGTACCGGGTGTGGTGCAGACGCAGGTGGCGAATCCACCGCCGGCCGCTGTCTACGATTCAAGGGCCCTCTTTGCCTTGCAGCAGGAACTCGCACATGCACTGCAGATTCAACTGCGTGTCATGCTGGATGCGCAGCTCCAGCAACTACTTCCGCAGTTGCATGCAGGCATTGATACCGCAGTTCATGAAGCCGTCGCCAAGGCGATTGTTGCCCGGATTGCGGCCACGGATTGACCCGAACAGAATAAAAAAAATCCGCATTCAGGGGCTTCCCTATAGTTGCAGAGAAGAAACTCGGTTATCGTGCCGCGTGTGTGGAATAATTTTATTCACGCCGTTTTTCTTCATTTTTTATTTTTGGAGTTTTTATGCAATTCAAAGTGAAAAGTACTTTGACAGTTTTGGCTGCGGCAGTGCTGTTGGTGGCTTGCGGCAAGAAAGAAGAAGCGGCTGCTCCCGCTGTGGCTCCTGCTACCCCAGCAGCAGCTGTGGTGAAGATTGGTCACGTTGGTCCTACCAGCGGCGCGATCGCTCACTTGGGTAAAGACAATGAAAACGGTGCACGCATGGCCATCGAGGAGTTGAACGCTGCTGGCGTGACAATCGACGGCAAGAAGGTCACACTGGAACTGATGGCAGAAGACGATGCTGCAGATCCCAAGCAAGGTACTGCCGTTGCCCAGAAGCTGGTCGATGCAAAGGTCTCAGGTGTGATTGGTCACTTGAATTCCGGAACCACTATTCCCGCATCCAAGATTTACAGCGATGCAGGCATTCCCCAGATTTCTCCCTCTGCGACCAACCCCAAGTACACACGCCAGGGCTTCAAGACGGCTTTCCGCGTGGTGGCTGACGACACACAGCTGGGTAGTGCACTGGGCAAGTACGCGGTCGGCACTCTCAAGGGCAAGTCCATTGCCGTGATCGATGACCGTACCGCCTATGGTCAGGGTGTGGCTGAAGAGTTCACCAAGGCCGTTGAAGGCGCTGGTGGCAAAGTTGTGGCAAAAGAGTTCACTACCGACAAGGCAACCGATTTCAACTCCATCCTGACCACTATCAAGGGCAAGAAGCCTGACGTAGTTTTCTTCGGTGGTATGGACGCGGTTGCCGGTCCCATGCTCAAGCAGATGAAGTCTCTGGGCATCAAGGCGAAGTTCATGGGCGGAGATGGCATCTGCTCCACCGAGTTGGTGAAGCTTGGCGGTGACGCCATTGCGGACGACCAGGTTTTCTGCGCTGAAGCGGGTGGCGTGGAAGGCGAAGCCAAGGTTGGTATGGATGAGTTCAAGGCCAAGTTCAAGGCCAAGTTCAATACAGATGTGCAGGTGTACGCTCCCTACGTATATGACTCGGTCAAGATCATGGTGGCTGCCATGGTCAAGGCTAACTCCTCTGACCCAGCGAAGTACCTGCCCGTGCTGGCCGCTACTACGGACTACAAGGGCGTAACTGGTCCAATCTCCTTCGATGAAAAGGGCGATATCAAGAACGGCGCTTTGACCTTGAAAACCGTGCGCGCTGGCAAGCTTGAAACCATTGCTGTGATCCGCTGATTCAGCGCGCTCACTTCAAACGGCTTCTGGCCATAGAAAGGACTCTCGAAAGGGCGTCCTTTTTTTCGTTCAATTGCAGCCGTTGTTTAAAACTGCGGCCCAACGATGTAGAATGGCAGGCTTTGGAGCGGTGGATGAGCGGTTTAAGTCACACGCCTGGAAAGCGTGCGTGGGGTAAAACCCACCGCGGGTTCGAATCCCGCCTGCTCCGCCAGAAATAGGTTCTCAACGGTCTCCAACCGTGTAAGCAGACCCCCTAAGAGCCCTTGTTTCCCAGTGAAGCAGGGGCTTTTTTTTTCTTGCGTCTTTTCCGGTATTCTTGAAGCCACGGTTTTTTGTGGGTAACGATGAGGGTAATAAAGCCGTTACCCACACCAGTCCCCGCCGTTACCCACAAAACGGGAGGTTTCATGGCTTTAACTGATACCGCCATCAAGAAGGCGCAGCCAGCCGAAAAGCAATACCGAATGCCTGACGACCGGGGATTGGTGCTGCTGGTGCGTCCCAACGGTTCCAAGCTGTGGCAATTACGGTACAGGCACGAAGGCAAGGAAAAAACGGCATCCCTAGGGCAATACCCGGACGTGAGCCTAGCCGCAGCGCGGGCACTTCGGGACGAGCAGCGTAAGCTGGTTGCCAGTGGCAGCGATCCGGTGGCCGTGAAGCATGCGCAGCGCAAAGCCAAGGCCGTTTCCAACGCCAATAACTTTGAGGCTGTAGCCCGTGAATGGTGGGACCATTGGAGACACGCCCGGACCAGTGACCACCACGTGACCCAAACTCTGCGGCGGCTGGAGGCGGACGTTTTTCCAAAAATCGGCACCCGCCCCGTGTCAGAGATTGAAGCCCCCGAACTGGTGGAACTTGCCAAGGACATCGAGAAGCGCGGCGCCAGTGATTTGGCGAAACGCTCTCTGCAAACATGCAGTCAGATATTCCGCTATGCCATCGCCCACGGTAAGGCGCGGCGTAATCCGGCGTCGGACGTCAAACCCTCCGAGATACTGAAAGGGCGTAAGGTCGAAAACTTTGCGCGGGTGAGTGCAGCGGAATTGCCTCAGCTACTGCGCAAGATCGAAGCCTATAAAGGCAAGCCCACAACCCGGCTGGCAATGAAGCTGATGGCCCTGACATTCGTACGTACCAGCGAACTGATTGAGGCGAAGTGGGCAGAGTTTGATTTAGATGCCGCACGCTGGGATATTCCGGGTGAACGGATGAAAATGAAAACCCCGCACATCGTGCCACTGTCATCACAAGCACTGGATGTGCTGCGCACCCTGCAGACCATCACAGGTGGGCGGGAGCTTCTATTCCCCGGTGAGCGCGACCACGCCAAGCCAATGAGCAACAACACCATCTTGAAGGCGTTGGAAATCATGGGGTATGGCCCGCACAGTGCAACACCGCACACAGGCCACGGTTTTCGGGGCATAGCGTCCACAGTTCTGCACGAACACCAGTTCGAACACGCCCACATTGAGGCGCAGCTAGCCCATGCAGAACGCAGTTCGGTTTCAGCGGCATACAACAAGGCCCAGTACTTGCCCCAGCGGGCGGCAATGATGGCTTGGTGGGGAAACTTCGTGGAAGCTGCAGCGAAGGGGAACGTGTTGCCGCTGCGCAAATTGGCGTGATTTGTTGCAAATTTGAGTCGCAAACCAAATTTATTTTCTTCCTTATCTTGTGGATGCCTGTAGACGCTTAAATACGTACGAATAATTGATTGCTACATAAATGATAGCATAAACGCTATTGATTTAGCCAATTTTGAGATGGTTAACCGTTTACGTAAACGCACAGTCATCGTACATTGGAACCCTAAATGCAGCCGTATGGACTGCGGAAAGGGTAACAATGCAAGAAGGCGATGCGGAAGCGAAAAGGACCAGAACTAAAGAGAAAATCGTTGTAGTCCATCCCGATGGACTGTTGCGCGTAGACGAGGTGCAAGTGCTTGCGAAGAAAAGTCGCTCCAGCATTTTCAAAGACGTAAAACTCAACCGTTTTCCAGCACCCGTGCGATCTGGGCCCCGTTGGACCCGATGGCACGCAAAGGCCGTCCTTGCTTTTGTGGCTGATCCAGCCGCGTGGATTGCCGCCCAAACACAAGAGGTGTCAGCATGACATCTTCTAGCAATTTGGTTCCGGTTCGCCGTTGGGTACGGGTCAAACAAGTCGCGTATCACTATGACGAATTCGGAAACAAAGTCCCCGGCATCCTTCCATTTTCGGTAGCAACGATCTGGCGGCTGACTGCAAAAAAGAAACTACCTCAGCCCCACCGGTTTGATGGCGGCACATTCTGGGATGCTGCAGAACTAGAGGCGTTTGTGCAAGCCAGAAAGGCTGCGGAATGAACCTACCAGTAATTCAACCCCATACCGATGACTTCATTGACGATGCAGCCCAATACGCATGCGAAAACTTGGGACTTGATGCGCTGGCAGCAAAGCACCGCATTTCTGCAAGTGCTGCGCTGGCGCGAATCAGTGACCCGGAAACACTGAAAGCGGTAGAGGCACGGGCAGTGACTTTAGGGCAATCGGGAGCAGCGGCCCGTGCACAGAGTCATGGGCTGCTTCGTAAGTGCCTCAAGCAGTTGGATAGTCAATTGGAAACCGGGCAACTAGGTGCTGTAACGCTCGTACGGATCGCCGAATTTGTCCACAAGGTTACTGGCATGGCTCCAATGGAGCGTGCGCCCGTTGCGGAAAACAAGGAAAAATTCTCAGTCCATATCATTCTGTCGAATTCCCCCGGCGGCACACCAGTCGATGTCATGGACGTAGTTTCGCGCGAGGTGCGCGATGAGTGAGTACCTGAGCACTATGCCACTGGCTGACTGGACCAGCGCGACATCTATCTACCCTAGCGCAATGCAAACAGTTCCGATGGCGGAACACCAACGGTGCACACTGCCTCAGCTCGCAGAAATACTCGCACCTGCAAGTGGGCCACAGGTCATTGCTAACAAATACTCCGGTAAATACTTCACACCCGGATTGTTGAGAGTCGCCCCGCTAGTAGGAAAAACACTGGAGAGAGCGAAATCATCAGGCTCGCCCCAAACTGGCAAGCAGCGCAGCACCAGGCATATGACCGATAGCGGCGGGCTTTTGGTCTTTGATTTTGATAAGTCCGACCGCACGCAGGTAGACCGTATCGCAGCACGTTTGGAGAGCGAATGCATCAGCTATTTCCTCTTTACCTCTTGGAGTATCGGTCTGCCGGAAAAGCCCGGTTACCGTGTGCGCATACTCATCCCAGTGGACGCGGACCTTGACGGCGCGGCCTACAAACAAACATGGCACGCTTGCAATAAAACCCTGTTTGAGTCTGCCGGGGACCCTAGCGGTGACAAACTCTGTCAGCAGCAAGGGTGCTGGGCTATCGGGCCGGGACGTGAGAAATTTGCCGAACGGCGCATTTTCATAGGTGGTGTTGCTTCAGTTAAGGCGTTGACACCGACAGTCCCGCAAATCGGTCACAGGGTTGCTACCCCCATACGTCAGGCAATAGGCAAAACGTTGCACTGGGACGGACCGCACCCGAGCCTTAAGCAGATAGCTATGGCCGTGGCAGTAATGGACCCCGACAATTACAGCCATTGGGACCGCACCATATGCCTGCTGATCGCCATTTCAAAGGGCCACGGCATGGACACGGCGCAATTGCTGCGGATCGCATTGGATTTTGAAAATCGCAGTGCCCAGATAAGCCGTTCAAAGAACGACAGTCCGCAGTATTCAACACCTGCCCGTTTTGCCAACTGGACACCGGCAATCACTCCTTCTATCGCAGCGGCCAGTCTGTTTGCCATGGCTCGGGACACCGCAGAACAGACCTACCGTAAAGCAGTGCAGACGCATGTTTGGGCCGGTGCAAAGCCCGCCTGGACATACCTCGCCGGATACCACCCAAAGCGCTGGAGTGAAATCCGTGCCGAATCTGAGGTGCAAGTATGAAGGCGTTCAAGGACCGGCTGCAAGCCGACATGGAACGTCTTGGACTCAAGGAGCCAACACCCATGGCACGCACTACTGCAAACCCAGTGCCACCCAAGTTGACAGTCGTAGCTGCAGAAGACGACGATGGGCCACCAACGGATGCCGATATCAAGGCGGTGAAGGATGATGTAGGCGCGGACAAGAAAGGCGGGGCAGCAGCAGCTACCAGAGCCCTGCAGGATAGTCTGGTGTTCTTCATCGATCAGTATGGCGCATTGCGACTGGAAGTGCATCGTTCGAGCGGTCGGACGGATTGCCCACACGCTGACAGCGAAGACGCTGCTGACTACATCCGGTCCAAACTGCAAAGTGCGTTGGGCGCTGGCAAGACCGTAACTCAAGGCGCGGTAGACGCAGTCATTCAAGGCGGGCGGGCAAATGCCAGAGCGGAGCAGCTTCGCAGGCAAGTGCACATGCGCGCTGCTAATGACGGCGGCGAAGTAGTAATCGATACGGCTAACAATTCAGGCGAGCGCATCCGCGTTAGCGCCAGTGGCTACCGCGTGGAAGCTCAAGGAACTACCCTATTTCATCGGGGAAGCGGCATCGGGGTACTTCCGCAGCCAACTCAAGTGACAGCCCAACAAGGCTACGAAATCCTGAGTAAGTTTGCATCGGCGCATGGTGTTCGTTGTGGAGATATACCAGTCTATGCAATTGTCCTTACCGAATACCTGCGCCCTGGCACACCGCACCCGATACTGGAATTGGTTGGTCCCGCTGGTGCGAGGAAGTCCACGATGGCGAGGGCTACCGTCAGCATTTTTGACCCCACCCAAAACGGCGAAATTCCAAGCACCGGGATTAATGAGCCGGATGTGATGGCTGCAGCCAGCAACCGATATGCGCTTCACGCTGACAACGTGAGCAAACTTTCTGCGGACAACCAAGACTTAACTTGTAGGATATCAACAGGCGGGGAACTTTCGGCACGGCGGTTGTATTCCCAGCGGGAAACTGAGTCCATCCATGTACAGCGCCCGCAGGTCTACACCTCCATAACGTCAATCTTTACCCGAAGCGATGCGCGGTCCCGAACGCAAACAATTGCGCTGACACCACCCCGTACCGGGTACAAGTCGGAGTCGGATGTACGGCGAGAATTCAAAGATGGGCACCCGGACTTGCTGGGGGCCGTTTGTGCGTTGCTATCGGTCGGACTTGGGAATCTGGCAGCGGTAAAGGCTCAGCGGCACTATTCCCACCGAATGGCGGACTTTGAGCAACTGGGTGAAGCCGTGCATCAAGCCCTCGGACAGAAGGCGGGCTGGTTCGGCGAAATACTGGCAGCACGGCGGCAGGCCGATGCCACCGTAATTGCGGAAGGTGACCTTGTCCTTGTGGGCGTTCTGAAGGTCTTGGACAAATGGGAGGCGGACACAAAACTGCGGCATGCTTCAAAACCCACGGGACGCGCGATTGCTAGGGACGGCGTGTGCGTATGGGAGGATTCTGGTACGCGGTTCACAGTCGCCACAACCACGCGCTGGTTACAGGCGGTTTGTCAGGCCATGCCTTTTGATCAGCGAGAGCAGCCTCCAACAAGTGAACGTGCCCTCAAACATGCCATTGATCACCGAACCCCAACGCTGGAAGCACTTGGCTTGCGCGTGCAGGCTGCAAAGGCAAATGACAGAAATGCGATTGTTTTCTCCAGAAAGGTTGCCCAATGAAGGCGGAGGGTGCAGGCGCTGCAGGCGCAGTGCAGGCGCATATTTTCCTAGCGCCTGCACCCCAGAAACCTAGTATCCATGCGGGTTGCGGGCCGATTTTGAGCACAAGTGCAGGCGCTGCAGGTGAATTTTTCTACTTCTTCAGAAAAAAAAGAAAAGGAATAGAAGAAGGAAGGAAAGAAGAATATAGAAAGTTTTCGAAAAATGCACCTGCAGCGCCTGCATCCCATGCTAAAAACGTACGTAAGTCATTGATTTGCATAGGTTTATTGGGTGCAGGCGCAAGCCTTTTTTCCGCCTGCAATGCGCCTGCAGCGCCTGCACTTGTCTCACCTCGTCGCATCGGTAGAAAGCCGTGAACAAGGACTTAGCGCCCTTCATTCGCAATGCACAACGCATTGCAAAACTGCCGCACGTGCCGACGCCACTGCCCCAACTCAAGTCCGTGACCGGACTGACTGCCTACGCATTGCGCCACCAATTTGAACTCGTTGGATGGACTGCTGAGTGGGTGTGGGCCCGGCTCCCATCGGGCAAGCGCTTGTTAACCAAGTGGTGGTGCCCACCGGGTACCAACGCACCCAGACCTCCGCGCGGTAGGCCCAAGACGCGCATCACAGGCCTCGACATCTATACCAATTGGCGTGCGGGCCCGATGGAATTGGCAGACAAAGAAAGGCAACTATGAGATACACAGACGAGGACTTTCGAATAGACCTCCCATTACCTAAAGCGGAAATAAACGTCCGCGATGGCAGTGCCGTTACTACCTACAACCTCCCCGTGCTACCCGGAGTGGGACAGCATGTATACGCATACTTCTGCGAGCAGGTTAGTACTATGGCTTCTGTCGATATCGACCAACTTGGACCTGAAGACCCGGACATGGAGGCTCGCATCGTGACCTCCTTCGTAGTCGCCAGAATGACCAGTGGCGAAGGTTCCCGTGGAACAGGTGCTCCAGACCCTACACGCGCATGGGCAGAACGTGCGGCAGTGGCAACGTGGGAATTCGCCCGAACACTTGTAAATACCTCGGAGCGCACTGGCCGACATGCGTGGCAACAAAGTGCCCCAGACCATCTGCGTGAAGCCCACAAGGGGTACGTGATGGACTCTTGGATGGATGTCTTGCCGAAACTCGTTGGGCAGGCCGAGGCTGCGAAAAAAGCATTCAATGCGCTGCGGATTGGCAATCCTCCCATGACCCCTGCAGAAATCGTGGGGGTGGTACTCAGTGCCATGCCGGGTATGATGGAACGTGCACACCCGGAGGTGGTGCCCAGTTTGAAGCCGATGTATTGAATGGACAAACTATATCGACTCACCCCCACTTAACACTGACAAGATATGAATCACCTCCGGTGCAGCCCTGCAGATCGCCGATAGCTATTTGGTAGTTATCGGTATTTGCAATTTGTTCATCGGACATGTCCAGATC
Organism: Burkholderiales bacterium; assembly: GCA_028868305.1. Classification (GTDB taxonomy): domain Bacteria; phylum Pseudomonadota; class Gammaproteobacteria; order Burkholderiales; family Burkholderiaceae_C; genus Allorhodoferax. The sequence goes on from JAGWUS010000001.1 coordinate 62,343, forward strand.
AAAATGTTTTAGGCTTGCTGAAACTTGATAGCCCTTGATTTCTAGAATCTCCGCCAATGGCAGAGGGTGTACATGCATTAAATACCCCTCATCAGCAACGAAAACTGGAGAAGAATATTCGCGTTCTTGAATTTCTTGCCAGTATTCAAAGCGCTGGCGTTCTTCATAACTCATATCCTCCTTGTCTGGTACGTCAATGCCTTCAAGATTAACCGAATATGGAAATTTTTGATCTGCGTCGTCTGCCACCCAAAATTCAAACTGCCTGCTAGTTGCGCCAGATCGCGCGGCGTATTCGAGATCATCGTTGAAATATTTTTCCCATCGCGGCCATACTGCAGATACCCACTTTAGTTTTCCAGCGGAGGCAACTCTATAGGGGCCATATTCTGCGACTGCATCAGCCCAAGTTAACTTAACGGCTCGATGGCAGTCAGTCGGAATTTCACGATTGCACTCCATCACTTTCAGTAACTTCAAATTCAATTCTTCTAAGGCAAACATTGCCCGCGCCACTGTTTCTATACTTCCCCGGCTTTGGTGGAAAGCTTCCACAGGTAAAAAAGAAAACTTAGACAGAATTTGAATTACTTTATCAACCGTGAGTTCGACTGATTCACCATGGAAGCACTTGGCAACCAGCGCATCAAAGTCTTTTGCATAAGCATTGGGATATATGCGAGTGGCACTTGGTGGAAGGCTTTCCTTTGCGGCCAACATTGCTTGCGTGAAATTTAGCTCGTACCTGTCTTTTTCACTTTTTAGAAAGCGTTCACGTGCTTCATCTCTCCTAGATTCCTCTACCGTGAATTCATTGAGGTCCAATAGCGAAACTATTTTCTGATCAAAGTACACCCAGCTTTTGCGGTTCAATGCCGCTGCCATGGTCGCTTGGTAAAAGGCGTCAACAAGTTTTTGATCTTCAATTAGTCTTTGCTTTTCAACTTGCGCTATTTGTTTCTGGTGTTTAAGTGCTTCCTCCGACATTCGCTGTAATGTTTGTGGGGAAAGCACGCTGGTGATGGTGGTCTTACCAGTTGTTTGATCAAACGCTATTCTTTTTTTGATTGCTGGCTTATTTGCGTTGGGTGTGTTTGCACCGGATTCTTTTTCCAACGAATTAGTGGCGCGTTCTCTTACGTCCAATTTTCCAGCAACCGCCTGCATGTTGGAGTCGCTATTTTCAGACCCCGATGCAATTGTTACTTCGCCGACTCTTGTACCTGCATTGACTATCTCCGTCATAGCGTCCATCGGGTCGACATGCTCAGTACTAAATAACTCGCGGCACTCTCGCTCTGCGCCATCTTTGAAGTAGGTGGCTTGTGCTTGCCATCGCGACAACGCCTTGTGGACCTCAAACTCCACTTTCCCAGCATGCGCAAACTCGGCGCTGCCAAAGTATTTCCAATCGTCGGCACCCCCATAGCGGTACACATTCAGCTGCGCTGTGCGCGCTGCGGGGTCTGATGCCATTCCAACTTTGATTAATTTCTTGCTATCCGATTCGGCCACATAGACTTTTCCCTGTTGTGTATATCGTTTGAGATAACCCAGCGCAGCCGGTCGACATTGAACACAGTCACTGTTTCGCGTCCGAAGTTGATGGCCAGCAATACCGCACGGTGAGCCGCCATACGCGACCCACATATCCAAGTCTTTCATCGCCTGTTTCCACTGCGGTGCGGAAAGGCCCGATGCGTCAAACACTTTGGATAAAGGAATAGCGTGAGCGGACAAAAAGTCCATTTGACTTTGATTCAGCTGCGCCATGCGGCCTCCCTAGATATCTACTTTTTTGTGATACTAAATGAGACAGTCGTCTTTGGCTAGGCTCGCCGTGAGCGCCACACGTCAACAGGGCACCCGGTCCGATTTGAATTGGTCCACGCCACCCCCGGCCATGTCCATCCAGTCCATTTGCTACATAAAACATAGCAACAAACTTAATGAGAATAAGGCTTTAAAGACAAATGGCCCTTGAAATTTTCCCCTGTCTTTAATAAAATCTGGGTGTGCCAACAGGCACAAAGCGCTAGCGGAATGTGCGTCAACACACCCGCCAGCTAATCACATCAAACTGTTTAGGAGTCTGACATGACTGCATCGAATCTTACCCCCGCGTCGCCACTTTCCCGCATGGCTCACGACTGGGCACAACGTGCTGCGCAAGGCCAATTGACCGACTGCGACTATGACCGCTGGTTCACCATGTACCCCCGCGCCGTGGCAGAGGCAACGCCGGAGGAAGCCGCCGCGCTACTGGATGCGGACTGCGCCGTAGAAGCCGCGCTAGCGATACACTGACACCAGCGGCGACCAGCAGGGGGCTTTCGCCCCCCTTTTTTTATGGCGCATGCTTTCAAGTAATTGCTATGGCTAGACGCAAGACCGTACAAACCTCTAGGCGCAGGGTGATCGACATGCGCAAGAAGCAGATTTACCTCCAATTATGGGAAGGTATCAGCGAGGGGTACATTCACGGCGAATACTTGCGAGATGGCAAGTTAAGACCTGTGCATAAACGAATACTGGCGGTGGGGTTGCCGGTCGTTACTAGAAGCTCGACGATGACAATACGGGCAAACTGACTCTGAGTAATGATTTCAGGGGCACCAGCCTCTATTATGGGAGTGAGCATGGATACAGACCCCGTTGCCGAATTGAGCCAAAGCCTAAAGGCTGCGGGCCTACATCCTAGCCAGTGTGAGCCGGTAGTTCTTGCGGACCTTGGAGAAGCATCCTCTCCCGCAAGTGCTAATACTTTGGGGCCGCATTTCGTTAAAGCGATGACACCTGATGAAATAAAACGCTTTGGCCCCCGTTTGGCGGACTGAACTATGAGCCTTTATTCGTTGCACCGTGTTGCCGTCAACGACGACCTTCATCGGGTGCGCCCAACTTGGGGGCTGTCACCATCAAAGCGTAAGTCCGCAGCGTCTTTGCTGAACGCACTGCGGGTGAATCGTACGAAGTTGCCGGAACGAATGCGCGGTTTAGACAATATCGCAATGAACATTCAGGCGGGGTAGACTGAAAAGCAAAAAAAGCTTTGCGTGAAGCGAAACACGACAAAACTTTATGCTCCTTTTGTGCGAGTCATTGCACGACTCCAAGCCAGAAAACAAACACCATCGCGGTCAGCGCCACCGGTTAGGGTTCAACCATTCAAGCTCCAAGTTTTGCCACAAGCCACAAAATAAGTCCCATCGCTATAACACCGGCTGCAATCATGTCTATGGCGTGCCACTCACGTTTCACACCGATGTCCAAGATGATTACCAGCGCCAGCACTGCTATCCCAAAGGGCCATGCCAGCATCGCCAGCAAAAGAACAATCGCAGGGAGTGACAGACGAGTTAGGTGCATTTGCCGAACTTACACCATACGTTTTTGCGCTGCAAGGCCAGACAATTCGCGATGTGGCTTCAAAGGGAGTTAGGACTTCTGGACGATGTTCTGCACTGTGCGGTGGGTGCCCTGAAGTTTTTTGGTTAGGCTCCTTTGGGTGGCCCGCACAAAACTAGCGCAAAGTTTTGTCGTGTCTAGATTTTGGATGCTGTGCGGCTCGCAAACTGGTTGGCCCATAACAGTCTGCTAAATTGTCGTCATGCACCACCATGATCACAGTGAAATTCCCTTTTGCACAGAAGTCATTTTTGAGCCGAAAGATTGCGCAGATTTTGATAAAAGCGGCAACGATCGAACGCTAGTGCCTCATTCCAGAGACGCCATAATAAGTTGCAAGTTCAAGAACGCTGTTTACGTAGTCATAGCAAAAAACATTGCCCAGTATGTTGGTTGCACTGCCAAGGGTTTGGGAAGTCGTTTTACCAAGGGAATTGACAAAGGTTATGACGCGGGGTATCGCTGGCAAGCGGCTTTTAACGAATTCAAGTTATACGCTTGGGAGCTACCAGACGACCGTGAAAACACCTTTGCAGAAGCTGTGGAGGCCGATGTCTCTATGTTGATCCGTGCTGCTACAGGTCATTGGCCTATGGACCTTGCAGGACTTTCGCCTCAACACTTTAGCCGGTCTGGCGCCCACTTCATGGAGTCGGGAAGGTGGGCAATGGAAATAGTCCATTGGCTTGTGAATAACAAAGTGATTGCCATTTCGGAGGCTGAACAGAAGGTACTTGCCGCTATCAGCGCTGCCCACTTTGAGCACCCCGTAGTAAGGCAAACGACGGATGCTTTGTGCGAATAGACCAAATGAACAACGATGCAAAACCCACATGCCAAGACGCGGGGTCGTACGATGATCAATCATGCAGACGGTTTTTTTGTCTTGTAAAACGTCTTACTCTCGATTTCACTTGAGGGGGAATAAGCAATGTCTTTCGCACAATGCGCTTTCATGTCGTTTGCCGCTGCCATGCTGGTGTTGAGCCTGCTGCTTGGCCCGACGTTGCCGCTAGGCGCTGTACTTGTCGCTTATCTGCTGATGGAAACCCACCAAAGAAACTGGACCGTCTGGCAGTTCGCATGGCGCGTAACGCTGGGCGCCTTGGTGCTGCTGATATCCGGCATGCTTATTTTTGGTGGTTGACTTCTAGTGATGCATGTGGCAGATAGGGTGCTGGCTGTGTACCGGGTCCGCCCGGATAACTTGGCACTGCGTGTAATGAAGCGATGGCCAACAAGCCTTGCTAGTTAGCTAGACCGCGGTAAGCGGCTTTTTAGCGACTTGTCGCTTGAGGTATGCGTTCAAACACATCAGCGCCAGCTGTAACCCAAAGATTCCGCCTACTAGGAAGCAGAACACCATGTAGGGGATCATGAATGCACGGGCGGGACTCATTGCCGTGAAAGATATAACTAACCGTATGCTCTGTCAGTGGCGGGGCGTGTGGGTAACAGTAAGGGTAACGTACAATGAACGAATCGGAATCGCTAGGTTTTATGCGGGTTAGCGGGCATCTTAGTAATGACGCCTGCCGCCAGAAATAGGTTCTCAACGGTCTCCAACCGTGTAAGCAGACCCCCTGAAAGCCCTTGTTTCCCAGTGAAGCAAGGGCTTTTTTGTCGTTATGCCCGGCACGTCCAATGTCGATACTCACGGTATGCGACGTTCACCTTGCACAATTTTGGTGCTCGGGGCATGCACATTTGGATAAGCCATTGACTATTTGAACTGAGATTCATGTGAAATGCGATTGAGAAACAGCTTTTGGGCTTTGCTGGGGCATGATACCTACGGCACACAGGAAGTGGTGATCGAACGTATTCGGGCCGCCATGCTGACAGCGCTGGAGACGCATTGTGATTCGAATCAATACGCTGTAGAGATGCGGCTCAGTTTCGCAAGGGATGTCGCTGAGCTGTGGTACCTGCGCCCGGACCTCATGAACGCCATTGCCGCCTGTCAGAGCGAATGCGTGGCGCAAACGGTGATGGAGTCCATCACCGACCTGTTCAGGGGCTATCACCCTGGCCCCACGCCTTCACGGTTTGGGCGTCTGTAGCGACGCGGTTTGCACCATCTTCATGGCCGTGGAGATCAGGGTGGAAACCTCGCTCATATTGCCTGGAATGATCAGCGTCGTCGTTGCATCCGCGGCAACCCGGCCGTAGGCCTCTACCGCTTTTTCTGCGACCTTGAGTTGCACAGCCTGCTCGCCCCCTGGCTGCCGGATGGCTGAAGCAATGCGCTCAATGGCCTCGGCGGTGGCGTTGGCTACGGCGGTGATGGAAGCGGCCTCCCCCTGGGCCTTGTTGATCACTGCCTGCTTTTCGCCTTCGGAGCGGGCGATGAATGCTTCGCGCTCGCCGGTGGCGATGTTGATCTGCTCCTGGCGACGGCCTTCGGAGGCGGCAATCAGCGCGCGCTTCTCGCGTTCAGCGGTAATCTGCGCCTGCATGGCATGCAGGATTTCCTTCGGAGGCGTCAGGTCCTTGATTTCGTAGCGCAGCACTTTGACACCCCAGTTCAGGGCGGCCTCATCAATGGCAGTGACCACCTGTGCGTTGATGATGTCCCTCTCTTCGAAGGTCTTGTCCAGTTCCAGCTTGCCGATCACCGAACGCAGAGAGGTTTGCGCCAGCTGTGAAATCGCAACGATGTAGTTGCTGGAGCCGTAGCTGGCACGCATGGCGTCCGTAACCTGAAAGTACAAGATGCCGTCTACCTGCAACTGCGTGTTGTCCCTGGTGATGCAAACCTGGCTGGCAATGTCCAGTGGTATTTCCTTCAGCACATGTTTGTAGGCCACTTTGTCGACGAAGGGCACCAGAATGTTCAGACCGGGTGTCAGCGTGCCGTGGTACTTGCCCAGTCGTTCTATGACCCAGGCATGTTGCTGGGGTACGACCTTGATGGAGCGGGTAACAAATATGACTGCGATGACAAGCAGAAGGAGAGCGATTTCCATAAGGTTTCCTTTTTCAGGTTTTGTCGAGCAACAGGCGGTTACCGATAATTTCGCTGACCCGATGCAGCCCCGTGCTGGGCGTGATGCCTGTGCGGTGAATGGCCGTCCAGTGGGCGCCGCGGTACTGTACGTCAGCAGTTCCATCAGCCTTCCAGACGTTGACCTGCAAGACTTCGCCGATATCCATATTCACGTTGGGATTGGCCTGGGCGGGGAGTTCCGCACCCATTTTCCCTTGCCGTACATGCCAGAACACAACGGCACCGCCGCCCACAAGGGCCGCGACGACCAGTTGCATGACCAGACTGGCGCCCAGATGGGCGACCACGGCCGCCGCTGCCAGGCCAAGGGCCAACATCAGGAGATAAAAGGTTCCGGTCAGCAGTTCGACTGCGACAGCACCTCCCGTCAGCAGCCACCAGATGGTGCTTTCAGCCATATTGCATACCCCGCAAGGGTCCCCATGTGTATTGACAATGCCACATTGTGGGCCAAAAGGCATGTACCGCAACGGGTGTACCGCATTTAGTCCTTACACTTCGCGCCTGTTTTTCTGTTTTTGGCCTGTGGCTGGAGTCTGCAATGAAATTTCGCTTTCCCATCATCATCATTGACGAAGACTTTCGCTCGGAAAATACCTCCGGCCTGGGCATTCGCGCTCTTGCACAGGCCATTGAGACGGAAGGTTTTGAAGTCGTGGGGGTCACCAGCTACGGGGATTTGAGCCAGTTTGCCCAGCAGCAGAGTCGGGCCAGTGCCTTCATTCTCTCTATTGACGACGAGGAATTTACGCCGGGTCCGGATCTGGACCCCGCCGTGTTGAATCTGCGCCACTTCATTGAGGAAGTGCGCCGCAAGAATGCCGAGGTTCCTATCTATGTGTACGGCGAGACCAAAACCAGCCGGCACATCCCCAATGACATCCTGCGCGAACTGCATGGCTTTATCCACATGTTTGAGGACACGCCGGAGTTCGTGGCTCGCCACATCATTCGCGAAGCCAAGAGCTACTTGGAAACCGTACAGCCTCCGTTTTTCAAGGCCTTGCTGGACTACGCCGAGGACGGTTCCTACAGTTGGCACTGCCCCGGCCATTCCGGAGGCGTGGCCTTTCTCAAGAGTCCGGTAGGCCAGATGTACCACCAGTTTTATGGGGAGAATATGCTGCGCGCCGACGTGTGCAATGCGGTGGAAGAACTGGGTCAACTGCTGGATCACAACGGTGCCATAGGGGCCAGCGAGCGCAATGCGGCGCGGATTTTCAATGCCGACCACTGCTTTTTTGTGACCAACGGCACATCCACGTCCAACAAAATGGTGTGGCACCACACTGTGGCGCCCGGCGACATCGTGGTGGTGGACCGCAACTGCCACAAATCCAATCTGCACGCCATCATCATGACCGGGGCGATTCCGGTGTTCCTGAAACCTACGCGCAACCACTTCGGCATCATCGGCCCGATTCCGCAGAGCGAGTTTGAGCCTGCCACCATCCAGGCCAAAATTAAGGCCAACCCTTTGCTCAAGGGTGTGGACCCGAAAAAGGTCAAGCCCCGCATCCTGACGCTGACGCAGAGTACCTACGACGGTGTGCTGTACAACACCGAAACCATCAAGGGCATGCTGGACGGCTACGTGGAGAACATCCACTTTGACGAGGCCTGGTTGCCCCACGCGGCGTTCCATCCGTTCTATGGCACCTACCACGCCATGGGCAAGAATCGCGCGCGCCCGAAGGAGGCCATGGTCTATTCCACCCAGTCCATCCACAAGCTTCTGGCCGGTATCAGCCAGGCCAGCCACGTGCTGGTGCAGGACTCCCAGACCGTGAAGCTGGACAAGCACCTCTTTAATGAGGCCTACCTGATGCACACGTCCACCAGCCCGCAGTACAGCATCATCGCCAGTTGCGATGTGGCTGCAGCCATGATGGAGCCGCCTGGAGGCACCGCACTGGTGGAGGAAAGCATTGCCGAAGCATTGGACTTTCGCCGCGCCATGCGCAAGGTGGACGAAGAGTATGGCGACGACTGGTGGTTCAAGGTCTGGGGCCCGGACAAACTGGCGGAGGAGGGGATTGGTCGCGCGAACGACTGGATCATCAAGGGCGAGAGCAAGTCGGCTAAGGCCAACTGGCATGGATTTGGCAAGCTGGCCAATGGCTTCAACATGCTGGATCCGATCAAGTCCACTCTGGTGACGCCGGGACTGGACCTCAATGGCAAGTTCGCCAAAACCGGCATTCCGGCCAGCATCGTGACCAAATTCCTGGCGGCACATGGCGTTGTGGTAGAGAAGACCGGGCTGTACAGCTTCTTCATCATGTTCACCATCGGCATCACCAAGGGCCGCTGGAACAGCATGTTGACCGCGCTGCAGCAGTTCAAGGACGACTACGCCAAAAATCAGCCGATGTGGCGCGTGCTGCCTGAGTTTGTGCAGAAGTACCCGCGCTACGAGAAGATGGGGCTGGCCGACCTGTGCCATCACATTCACCAGCTCTACGCCAAGTACGACATTGCGCGGCTGACAACGGAGGTCTACCTGAGCGACCTGACACCGGCGATGAGCCCGAGCGATGCCTACGCCCACATTGCCCTGCGCAAGACCGAACGGGTAGAAATCGACCACCTCGAAGGCCGTATTTCCGTGGGCATGGTGACTCCGTACCCCCCCGGCATTCCGCTGCTGGTGCCCGGCGAAGTGTTCAACAAAAAGGTGGTGGATTACCTCAAGTTCTCACGTGAATTCAACGCGCAGTGCCCTGGCTTCGAAACCGATATCCATGGACTGGTGGGGGACGTGGGTGACGACGGCAAAATGCGCTACTACGCGGATTGCGTCAAAGCGTAAAAGTAGAAGGGCTCCATCGGGAGCCCTTTCCATAGGCAAATTGCTATCTAATTTATAGCTACTTGTGCATGTGCAGCGAGGGCTAGAGCCGTTTTTTTATTTAAGCGCTTAGTCCGCTACGGCGCCCATGGTCTTGCTGTGGCCGCCATCCACGTAGGTGATTTCGGCGGTCATGCCGCTGGCCAGATCGCTCATCAGGAACGCTGCCACATTGCCAACTTCTTCGATGGTCACGTTGCGGCGGGTGGGGGCTGCCGCTGCCACATAGCTCAGCAGTTTGCCAAAGTCCTTGATACCACTGGCGGCCAGGGTCTTGATGGGACCGGCGCTGATGCCGTTGACGCGAATGCTGCGTCCATCGGGCAAGTGGCCTACGGCTTCGGCCAGATAACGCACCGAGGCTTCCAGTGCCGCCTTGGCCAGGCCCATGGTGTTGTAATTGGGGATGATGCGCTCGGCACCCAGGTAGCTCAGGGTCAGCAGAGCTGCCTTGTCGTTAAGGTACGGCAGGCCCGCTTTGGCCATGGCAGGGAAGCTGTAGGCGCTGATGTCCTGCGCAATGCGGTAGTTCTCGCGGGTCAGACCGTCCAGGAAGTTACCCGCAATCGCCTCGCGCGGTGCAAAGCCTATGCTGTGCACAAACCCGTCAAACGTGGGCCAGTGGCTGGAGAGGTCGGCAAACAGGCGGTCTATCTGCTCGTCGCTGCCCACATCACAGTCAAAAATCAGTGTGGAGTTGAAATCGGCGGCGAACTCTGTGATGCGGTCCTTGAAGCGCTCTCCTACATAGCTGAAAGCCAAATCTGCGCCTTGGGCATGACAGGCCTTGGCAATGCCATAGGCAATGGAACGGTTTGAAAGCACACCCGTAATTAACAGTTTCTTGCCAGCTAAAAAGCCCATATCGTCCTCGTGAAAAATGCTTTGTGTAGTGCAGAATTGTCGCATGCGAATGTGGGTATTAATGCTGTCGTGTTTCCTTGCCATTCCCGGCTGGGCTGCGCATGGCTACGCCTTGTGGGGAGACCTGAAATACCCGCCAGGTTTTGACCACTTCTCCTATGTGAATGCATTGGCCCCCAAAGGCGGTGAACTGCGTCTGGTGAGCAACCAACGCATGTCAACATTCGATAAATACAACCCATTCACCATCAAAGGCTCCGCCCCGGCTTATTTGAGCAGCCTGATGTTTGATACCTTGCTGGTGGGCTCGCTGGATGAAACGGCCGCAGCATACGGGCTGCTGGCCGAGGATGTCAGCGTTGCGACGGATGGGTTGAGCGCGACCTTCCGGCTGCGGCCGCAGGCGCGATTTCACAACGGTGACCCCGTGCTGGCGCTGGACGTGAAACACAGTTTTGACACCCTCAACGGCCCGTTTGTGTCGCCCGGAATCCGCAGCCAACTCGAAGACGTGGCCGGTCTGGACATCATCGACGCTGCCACCGTGCGCTACCGTTTCAAAAAGCCCAACCGCGAACTGCCCCTGACGGTGGGGGGGCTTCCGGTGTTCAGCCACCGCTGGGGCGAAGAGGGGGGCAAGAGTAAACCCTTCGACAAGGTGGTGATGGACATTCCGATTGGCAGCGGACCCTACAAGATTGGTCCTGTGAATTTTGGCAAGGACATCACTTACGTGCGTGATGAAAACTATTGGGCCAAAGACCTCAACGTTCGCCGCGGCACCGCCAACTTTGACCGCATCACTGTCAAGATTTACAAGGACAACACCGCACGGCTGGAGGCGCTGAAAGCCGGCGAATTCGATTTGATGCGTTTCTTTTCAGCAGGTGACTGGGCGCGGCGCGTGAATGGCCGCAAGTTCGACTCCGGTGAACTGGTCAAGGCCGAATTCAAACACCGCCTGCCCACTGGCTTTCAGAGCTATGTACTCAACACCCGGCGTGACAAACTCAAGGATGTACGGGTACGAAAGGCTTTAGGTCTGGCGCTGGACTACGAGTGGATGAACCGACAGATGTTTTACGGCGCCTATCAGCGGGTGCAGGGTCTGTTTGGTAACACGGATTGCCAGGCCAGCGGTTTCCCGGACGCCAAGGAACTTGCGCTGCTGGAGCCCTGGCGCGCCGATATACCTGCTGCGACCTTCGGCCCGGTCGCCGCGCCCCCCCGCACCGATGGTTCCAATAGCCTGCGGGACAATTTGCGGCAAGCCCAAAGGCTGCTCAAAGACGCAGGCTGGGAATACCGTGACGGCGCCTTGCGAAATGCCAAAGGCGAGCCTTTTGTGCTGGAGTATCTAGACAGCAATGAGGGCGGCGCCCGCGTGGTCACGCCCTGGGCGCGCAATCTGGAAAAGATTGGCGTCACGCTGCAATTCCGCCCAGTGGACTTTGCGCTGTACCAGCAGCGGCTGCAGAAGTTCGAGTTTGATATCACCTCACTGGCCTATCAGGGCACCCATAACCCGGGTCAGGAGTTTGCCGATCTGTTTGGCAGCAAAGCGGCGGACCAGGAGGACTCTGGCAACCATAGCGGCGTTAAAAATGCAGCGGTTGATGCACTCATCACCCGCATCACCAGTGCCAGGAGCAAGGCCGAGTTGTTGCCTGCCTGCAGGGCGCTGGACCGGGTTATTGGCCACTTGCACCTGCTGGTGCCGCAGTGGTCTGCAGGTACGCACCGCATGGCTTACAACGCCTGGCGTTTGGACAAGCCCGACACCATGCCGCCTTACGCCACGGGCGAAGGCTGGGCGATTGACACTTGGTGGGCAAAACCATGATTTGGTATTCCGTCAAACGCCTGTTACTAATGGTGCCCACGGTGTTGGGCGTGCTGTTTCTGACCTTTGTGGTGATCCAGTTTGTGCCAGGTGGCCCGGTGGAACAGTACCTGGCCGAGGCGAAGGCGGGAGCGGGCAATGGGGCAGAAGGCGGTGGCCTGAGCTACCGGGGAGCGCAGGGCGTGGACCCTAAACGCATTGAACAGGCCAAGGCGCTCTACGGTTTTGATAAGCCCGCGCCAGAGCGATTCTGGCAGATGCTCAAACAGTTTGCGCGCTTTGACCTTGGCAAGAGTTTTTTCCAGAACCGGGATGTTTCTGCCCTGGTCTGGGAAAAACTGCCGGTTTCCATGAGCCTGGGGCTGTGGACCTTTTTCATCAGCTACCTGGTCGCCGTGCCGCTGGGTGTGGCCAAGGCGGTGCGGGCTGGCTCACGCTTTGATCTGGTGACGACGCTGTTGATTCTGGCGGGCTATGCAATTCCGGGTTTCGTGCTCGGCGTGGCGCTGCTGGTAATTTTTGGCGGGCAACTGCAGTGGTTTCCTCTGCGGGGGTTGACGTCCAGCAACTGGGAAACCCTGAGCTGGGGTGCGCGCATCGCCGACTACCTGTGGCATATCGCTTTGCCGGTTACCTCGATGGTGCTGGGCAGCTTTGCCGTGACGGCCATGCTGACCAAAAATGCGTTCCTGGAAGAAATCCGCAAGCAGTATGTGGTGACCGCCCGCGCCAAGGGGTTGTCCGAGCGGCAGGTGCTGTGGAAACATGTGATGCGCAATGCGCTGATACCCATCATCACCGGTTTTCCGGCGGCCTTCATCGGCGCCTTTTTTACTGGTTCGCTGTTGATCGAAACCCTGTTCTCGCTCGATGGTCTGGGGCTGTTGAGCTATGAGAGTGTGATTCGCCGGGACTATCCGGTTGTTATGGGTACGCTGTACCTGTTTACTTTGATCGGACTGGTGACCAAGTTGATTTCCGATCTCTGCTACGTCTGGGCCGATCCGCGTGTCAAGTTTGACTAGCCCCCCGAAGCAGCCAGCGGCTGCCTCCCCCCTCAGGGGGGCGCTACCAGTGGCCCAGCAAAGCGGGTTCCACGGTAGCCCTGACTCGCGTCCTAGCTCTCCGGGTCGACGCGCTTGGCAGCGCTTTAGGCGCAACCGGCTGGGCTTTGTCAGCCTGATCGTGTTTTGCGTCCTAGTGGGGCTGAGTCTGGTGGCCGAGCTGGTCTCCAACGACCGGCCACTGGTTGTGGTGTACCAGGGGCAGGTCTACACGCCCATGTTCGAGGATTACCCGGAGACCACTTTTGGCGGAGACTTTGCTACGCCCACCGACTATCTGGACCCGTTCATCCAGAAGAAGCTGGCCGAGCCGGGCAACTGGGCGGTGTTTGCTCCCAACCGCTACGGCCCCAAAACCCTGAATTACTTTGCCCCCGCCCCCAACCCGGCGCCACCCAGTGCAGACAACTGGCTGGGCACCGATGACCGGGGGCGCGACCTGCTGGCGCAGCTGATTTATGGCTTTCGGGTCAGCGTGCTGTTTGCGCTGGCATTGACCATCACTGGCGTTGTGCTGGGCGTGATTACCGGGGCTGTTCAGGGGTTTTTTGGCGGAAAGACGGACTTGGCGTTTCAGCGCTTTATCGAGGTGTGGGGGGCCATGCCGGAGTTGTACCTGTTGATCATCTTCAGTGCTGTACTGGCCCCCAGCATTGCCTTGCTGCTGATTCTGTTGAGCCTCTTTGGCTGGATGGGCCTGTCAGACTACGTGCGGGCCGAGTTTCTGCGCAACCGGCAGATGGACTATGTGCGGGCGGCGCGGGCTCTAGGCGTGTCCAACTGGAAAATCATTACCCGCCATCTGCTACCCAACAGCCTGACGCCAGTGGTGACTTTTCTGCCATTTCGCATGAGTGGTGCGATTCTGGCACTAACATCGCTGGATTTTCTGGGTCTGGGTGTGCCGCCGGGAACACCCTCGCTGGGCGAGTTGCTGTCGCAGGGCAAGAACAATATTGACGCCTGGTGGATATCGCTGTCTACATTCGGCGTCCTGGTTGTCTCGCTGCTGCTGCTGACCTTTATGGGAGACGCCTTGCGCGACGCCCTGGATCCCCGAAAGGCGGATGCATGACCGGTGCGACGCTCTTGCTGGAAGTTTCTGGCCTGCACATCGCCTTCGGGGGGCGCGAAGTGGTGCATGGCATTTCATTTTCCGTCGGGGTGGGCGAGAAACTGGCCCTGGTGGGCGAGTCGGGTTCGGGCAAAACGGTGTCCGCACTTAGTCTGCTGGGATTGGTGCAAGGCGCCAGTGTGCGGGGGCAAGCCGTGTTGCAAGGCGGCGATCAGGTTGGTGAGTCGGTCGATCTTCTGGCCTTGCCAGAGCAGGCATTGCAGGCGATTCGGGGGCAAGACATCGCCATGATCTTCCAGGAGCCCATGACGGCACTGAACCCGCTGTTTACCATTGGTGACCAGATCGCTGAGGTTTTGCAGCAAAAAATGGGGTTGGCCCGCGCAGAATGTGCACAGAAAGCTATCAAATTGATAGCAGATACCGGCATCGAAGAGCCGGAGCGACGCGCCAAAGCCTATCCGCACCAGCTCTCTGGTGGACAACGCCAGCGCGCCATGATTGCCATGGCGCTGGCCTGCAAGCCCAAACTGCTGTTGGCGGACGAACCCACCACGGCGTTGGATGTCACCGTGCGCCGCCAGATTCTGGATTTGCTCACCGACCTGCAGCGCAAGCACGGCATGGCCGTGGTCCTGATCACGCACGACCTGAACCTGGTGCGCCAGTTTGCCGACCGGGTTGCGGTGATGGAGGATGGCCGCATCGTGGAGCAGGGTGCTGTGGACGCCGTGTTCGCCAATCCACAACATGGCTATACACGGCGTTTGATTGCCAGCAAGCCACGGCGGGATGTGGTGGGCCCGGGGGTGGGCGCCGAAGCTCTGGTTCAGGGCCAGGCGGTGCGTGTCAGTTACCCGGTTCCACGCCCCGGTCTGCGGGGATGGTTCTCCAAGGGGGAATTTGTCGCGGTCACGGGGGCTGACTTTGAGGTGGCAGCCGGACAGACGCTGGGTGTGATCGGGGAATCCGGCTCGGGCAAGTCCACACTCGCGTTGGCGACGTTGGGGCTGCTTCCCTTTGGTGGGGATCTGCGTGTGTTTGCAAGCACCTGGGGGCAGGGCGTTTCTCAGGACCGTGCTTTGCGCAAAGCAGTGCAGGTGGTGTTTCAGGATCCATTTTCCTCACTGTCACCACGCATGACGGTCGAAGAAATTGTGGTCGAAGGCTTGCAGGTCCATGCCCCCGAACTTGATGCGCTGGTTCGACGGCAGCGGGTGCAGGCAGCGCTGCTGGATGTGGGCCTGGATGAGGCGCAGTTTTCGGGTCTGTTGCAGCGCTATCCGCACCAGTTCTCTGGTGGCCAGCGCCAGCGCATTGCCATCGCCCGGGCGCTCATTGTGCAGCCGCGTGTGCTGGTGCTGGACGAGCCCACCAGCGCCCTGGATGTGACCATGGCGCAGCAGGTTCTGCAGCTCTTGCAGCGCCTGCAGAAGGAGCGTGGCCTGGCGTACCTGCTGATCACCCATGATGTGGAGGTGATTCGCGCTATGGCCCACAGGGTGATCGTCATGCAGCGTGGCCAGATTGTGGAATCCGGGCCGGTGGAGGAGGTCATGCAGCGCCCCCAAGATACCTATACCCGCACCCTGCTGGCAGCTTCGGAATAATTCCTTAAGAATCAAGGGACTAAGGCGCTTTTGCAGTACAATCCAAAGCTCACGACCAAACGGGCGGGTAATTACCGCCCGTTTTTTTTGGTCGATTGTTTTTGAACGTGATGAACTGGATGTGGCCGAAAGGGCTGATAAAACGTGGCTTTGCAGGAAATTGTTGAACAAACCGTGACCGGTCTGGGATATGACCTGGTGGAGATTGAACGCTCTGCCGGGGGCTTGCTGCGCATCACCATTGATCTGCCCTGGACGCAGCCCGCTCTGGGTGCTGTTGCGGTTGAACAGTTTGTCAACGTGGAAGATTGCGAAAAAGTGACCCGCCAGCTGCAGTTTGCGCTGGAAGTCGATGGTGTCGAATACAAGCGGCTGGAAGTGTCTTCGCCCGGTATCGATCGCCCCTTGCGCCATGTGCAGGACTTTGAGCGCTTTGTGGGCCATGTGGTGGACCTCACGCTCAAGGCGCCCATCGGGGCGGCTGCCAGCGGCTCGGTCAACGCCAATCGCAAGAAATTTCGTGGCACGCTGGAAAAAGTGCTTGCTGCCGATGGTGTCGTGGGTTGGCAAATCGTCTGGAGCGATGCACCCGAGGTCAAGCCCGGCCAGAAGGTCAGCAAGAAGCGCGTGCCTCCGCCGTTACAGGCCATGGGCTTTGCGCTTGATGAGTTGCGCGAAGCGCGACTGGCACCCATTGTGAGTTTCAAGGGCCGCGGCACACCGGGCGATGCAGTGGCTGGAAGCGGTGATCTGGCCTAGGGCTAGGTTGCGACATTGTTTTTTGGTTTGAAAAGAGTATTCAGGAGAGTCATGGCATGAATCGCGAACTGTTGATGCTGGTCGAAGCAATTTCCCGTGAGAAGAACGTGGAGCGTGATGTGGTGTTGGGTGCTGTGGAAGCGGCCCTGGCCCAGGCAACCAAGAAACTGTATGCCGGCGATGTGGACATCCGCGTTGCGCTGGACCGTGACAGTGGCAACTACGAAACATTCCGCCGCTGGCACGTTGTACCCGATGAGGCCGGCCTGCAACTGCCTGACCAGGAAATTCTGCTGTTTGAAGCCAAAGAGCAGATCCCCGACATCGAGGTGGACGAATACATCGAAGAAGCCATTGAGTCCGTGCCCATCGGGCGCATTGGAGCCATGGCTGCCAAGCAGGTCATCCTGCAGAAGATTCGCGACGCCGAGCGCGAAATGCTGCTCAACGACTTCATGTCGCGTGGCGAAAAGATTTTCGTTGGCACCGTCAAGCGCATGGACAAGGGCGACATCATTGTCGAATCCGGTCGCGTTGAAGGCCGCCTCCGCCGCGGCGAGATGATCCCCAAGGAAAACCTCCGCACCGGCGACCGGGTGCGCGCCATGATCATGGAAGTGGATCTGACGCTGCGCGGCGCGCCCATCGTGTTGTCGCGTTCTGCCCCCGAGTTCATGATCGAGTTGTTTCGCCAGGAAGTGCCGGAGATCGAACAGGGCCTGCTGGAGATCAAATCTTGCGCCCGTGACGCCGGTTCGCGCGCCAAGATTGCCGTGCTGTCGCACGACAAGCGTGTGGACCCCATCGGCACCTGTGTGGGTGTGCGCGGTACCCGCGTCAACGCCGTGACCAACGAACTTGCAGGTGAGCGCGTCGATATCGTGCTGTGGAGCGAAGACCCTGCCCAGTTCGTTATTGGTGCGCTGGCTCCGGCCAATGTATCTAGCATCGTGGTGGATGAAGAGCGACATGCTATGGATGTGGTGGTGGACGAGGAAAACCTGGCCATTGCCATCGGCCGTGGTGGCCAGAATGTGCGTCTGGCGTCCGAACTGACCGGCTGGAAAATCAACATCATGGATGCGGCAGAGTCCGCACAGAAGCTGGCCGTGGAGACCGATTCGGGGCGTAAGCTGTTCATGGAAAAGCTCGATGTGGACGAGGAAATAGCCGACATCCTGATCGCCGAAGGTTTCACCAGCCTGGAAGAAGTGGCCTACGTGCCGCTGCAGGAAATGCTGGAAATCGAAAGCTTCGACGAAGACACCGTGCATGAATTGCGCAACCGTGCCAAGGACGCCTTGCTCACCATGGAAATTGCCCACGAAGAAAGTGTGGAAGAGGTCTCCCAAGACCTGCGCGATCTGCAAGGATTGACGCCCGAACTGATCGGCAAACTGGCAGACAAGGGTGTGCATACGCTCGATGATCTGGCGGACCTCGCCGTTGACGAACTCACAGAAATTACGGGCCAGTCTGCGGACGAAGCCAAGACCCTCATCATGAAGGCGCGCGAACATTGGTTTACCAATGACGCCGCTTCTCAAGAGTAACGGTCATGAAAGGTATCAGCACAAATGTCCAGTACGACCGTAGCCGAGTTTGCCAATGAACTCAAGAAATCCACCGACATGCTGCTCGAGCAGCTGAAGTCGGCCGGGGTTGCCAAATCGGCGGCCTCCGACGTCCTTACCGATGCCGACAAGCACAGCCTGTTGAACTTCCTGCAAAACAGCCACGGCACTGCCGGAGCGGATCGCAAGAAAATCACGCTGGTCAAGAAGCAGACCACCGAAATCAAACAGGCCGACTCTTCCGGCAAGGCACGCACCATCCAGGTGGAAGTACGCAAGAAGCGCACCTTTGTGCGCCGTGATGACAGTACAGAGGCAACACCCGAAGTGGTGGAGTCAGCAACAGTTACAAGTGCTGCACCGGCCGCACCTGCGGTTGACCAGTCCGAGCTCGCCCGCCGTGAGGAAGAAGCCCGCCGCCAGGCCGAGCTGATTCGTCGTCAAGAAGAAGACCTTGCAGAAAAGCGTCGCCAGCGTGAAGAAGCTGAAAAGCGTGAACGCGAGGCTGAGGAGCGCGCCGCCAGCTATGCGGCTGCTGAAGAGTTGAAGAAGAGCCAGGCTGCCGCAGGCAAGAGCGAAGCGACCGCTGAAGCCGTCGATGCGGCGGCAGCACGCGCAGCCGCACAGGCCGAAGCCCGTGAAAAGGCGGAAGCGGAGTCCAAAGCCCGTGCTGCCGAAGAAGTGGCCCGAGCCGCAGATCTGGGCGACCGTCGACGCAAGGCAGAGGCTGAAGCTGCCGCGATTCGCAACATGATGTCGGCACCCAAGAAGGTGCTGGTTGCCAAGAAGCCCGAAGAAGCCAAGCCTGCGGCCGATGCCAAGGCCGGCCTGAAAGGTACGCTGCACAAACCTGCTGCTGGCACCGGTGTGGCCAAAGCAGCACCTGCCGGCACCAGTGGTAGTCCAACTGGCAATGGCAAGGAAGTCAAGTCGGCCAAGCTCTCCAGCAGTTGGGCCGGAGACCCTGCCAAGAAAAAGGAACTCAAAACCCGTGGCGATACCACTGCAGGTGCCGGTCGCGCAACCAACTGGCGCAGTGGACCTCGTGGTAAACGCGGCAGCAATGACCGCGATCACCGCGATGATCACAACCAGGTAGCGCCTGTGGAAGCCCGGGTGCTGGAAGTGCACGTCCCGGAAACCATCACCGTGGCCGAACTGGCACACAAGATGGCCATCAAGGCCTCCGAGGTCATCAAATCGCTGATGAAGATGGGCCAGATGGTCACGATCAACCAGCCGCTGGACCAGGATACCGCCATGATCGTGGTGGAGGAGATGGGCCACAAGGCGGTTGTCGCAGCACTCGACGATCCCGAAGCCTTCACCGATGAGGATGTGTCAGGCCAGGAAGCCGTGTCCCTGCCGCGTGCACCGGTTGTGACCGTGATGGGCCACGTTGACCACGGCAAGACCTCACTGCTGGATTACATCCGCCGCGCCAAGGTTGCAGCGGGCGAAGCCGGCGGCATTACCCAGCACATCGGTGCCTACCACGTGGAAACCCCACGCGGAATGGTCTCCTTCCTGGATACCCCGGGCCACGAGGCGTTTACCGCCATGCGTGCCCGTGGTGCCAAGGCGACCGATATCGTGATTCTGGTGGTGGCAGCCGACGACGGCGTGATGCCCCAGACCAAGGAAGCCATCAAGCACGCAAAAGCGGCGGGCGTTCCTATCGTGGTGGCGATTACTAAATCCGACAAGCCTGATGCCAACGCCGAACGCGTGAAGCAGGAGCTGGTGGTTGAAGAAGTGGTACCCGAAGAATACGGTGGCGATTCTCCGTTTGTGTCCGTGTCGTCCAAGACCGGCATGGGCATCGACACGCTGCTCGAGCAGGTGCTGTTGCAGGCCGAAGTGCTGGAACTCAAGGCGCCGGTGGAAGCCATGGCCAAGGGCCTGGTCATTGAAGCGCAACTGGACAAGGGCCGCGGCCCGGTAGCGACCGTGCTGGTGCAGTCCGGTACGCTCAAGACGGGCGACGTGGTGCTGGCCGGTCAGACCTATGGCCGCGTGCGTGCCATGCTGGACGAAAATGGCAAACCTATCAAGACCGCAGGTCCTTCCATTCCGGTGGAAATCCAGGGTCTGACCGAAGTGCCGCAAGCCGGTGATGAGTTCATGGTGATGTCGGACGAGCGCCGTGCCCGTGAAATCTCTACCTACCGTGCTGGCAAGTTCCGCAACACCAAGCTGGCCAAGCAACAAGCCGCCAAGATGGAGAACATGTTCTCCGATCTGTCGGCTGGCGACGTCAAGATGGTGCCGATCATCGTCAAGGCCGATGTACAGGGTTCGCAGGAAGCACTGGCCCAGTCGCTGCTCAAGCTGTCGACCGACGAAGTCAAGGTGCAAATGGTTTATGCCGCCGTGGGTGGCATTAGCGAGTCGGACGTCAATCTGGCGATTGCCTCCAAGGCCATCATCATCGGCTTCAATGTGCGTGCCGATGCCGGTGCGCGCAAACAGGCCGAAGGCAATGGCGTGGATATCCGCTACTACAACATCATTTACGACGCTGTCGATGAGTTGAAGGCAGCCATGTCCGGCATGCTGGCGCCCGAGAAGCGCGAAGAAGTCATTGGTACCGCCGAGATTCGTACCGTGTTTGTGGCATCCAAGATCGGTACGGTGGCAGGTTGTATGGTCACCAGCGGTTTTGTTACCCGCAGCGCGCATTTCCGTCTGCTGCGCGACAACGTGGTGATCTACACCGGCGAGCTGGATTCCCTGAAGCGCATGAAGGACGATGTACGCGAAGTCAAGGAAGGCTTCGAATGCGGTATCAAGCTCAAGAACTACAACGACATCAATGAAGGTGATCAGCTGGAGTTCTTCGAGATCAAGGAAATCGCCCGTTCTCTATGAGCCCCCACGCTTGTCACTTCGTGTACTACGCTGCCCCCAGAGGGGGGCGTCGCTCGCCTTGGGGCGGCCCGGCGGCGCGCAGAGCCTGTGTATGAAAAAGAAGTCATCCACCCCCAACCGCGGTTTTCGCGTCGCCGATCAGATCCAGCGGGATCTGACCGAGTTGATCGCTCGCGAGCTCAAGGACCCGCGGGTGGGTATGGTGACGATTCAGGCCGTCGAGGTGACGCCGGACTACGCCCATGCCAAGGTGTTTTTCAGTCTTCTGGTCGGTGATCCGGTGCAGACGGCAGAAGGTTTGAACCAGGCGGCGGGCTTTTTGCGTGCTGGCCTGTTCAAGCGCTTGCACATCCATACGGTGCCAACTTTGCATTTCATTTTTGACCAGACGACTGAGCGTGCGGCAGATATGAACGCCCTGATTGCACGGGCGGTGGCTTCGCGCGCGAAGGACAATTAAGGTGGAGTCCGCGTCAGGTGGGCGGGGTTTCGCCGCAGGGCCGCCCCAAGGCGAAACGCGCCCCCATCGGGGGGCAGCGACCCGCCCAGCGGCGGAGCGTGGTGGCAAAATTTTCAGGCGCCCTGTGCACGGGGTGCTGCTGTTGGACAAACCCATTGGGTTGTCCAGCAATCAGGCTTTGCAGAAAGTCAAATGGCTGTTGCGGGCCGAAAAAGCGGGACATACCGGGACTCTGGACCCGTTGGCCACAGGTGTGTTGCCGCTGTGTTTTGGTGCTGCCACCAAGTTCAGCCAGATGCATCTGGATGCGGATAAAAGTTACAGGGCGACTGCGCGACTGGGTATCAAGACCAGCACCGGGGACGCCGAGGGAGATGTGATTGCGCAGCGCCCGGTGCAGGTCACGCAGGCGCAGCTGGAGGCAGTAGTCAGGCAGTTCACGGGGCCGATCGCACAAGTGCCACCCATGCACAGTGCGTTGAAGAAGGATGGAAAAGCCCTGTACGAGTACGCGAGGGCTGGAGTGGAAGTGGAACGTGCGGCGCGATCTGTCACGATATATGAACTGAAAGTGATCGCATCCCGCGTGGATATTGCACAACCAGCTATTGAATTTATAGCGAAGTGCAGCAAGGGAACCTATATCCGGACCCTGGGTGAGGACATGGGGGAGGCCCTGGGCTGTGGCGCGCACCTGAGCGCTTTGCGCAGGATCCGGACCGGCGATTTTGAGGAATCGCAGTGTGTCACGCTGGACGCGCTGGAGGCCATGACGGAAGCAGAACGCATGGCGTGCCTGCAGCCAGTCGATGTGTTGTTGCCCAGGCATGTGGCTGTCACATTGGACAGCGAGAATGCTGCACGGTTTTTGAGTGGAATGCGCAGGCGCGGCTCCTGGCCCGATGCGCGTGAAGTTGCGGTGTACGGCACCAGCCCCAGGGCGTTGCTGGGTACCGCGCATATAGAGGCAGGGGAGTTGATCCCTGTACGGCTGTTGAGTCTGGCAGAAATCAACCAGACGCTGGATCAGTCGCCGCAGCAAAGTTTTGAAAAGTTAGCAGAAAGTGAACTATGAGTACTAAACAAATTCGCAATATCGCCATCATCGCCCACGTGGACCATGGCAAAACCACCATGGTGGACCAGTTGCTGCGCCAGTCCGGCACTTTTGCCGAGCACGAAAAAGTGGTCGACACCGTGATGGACAACAACGCGATTGAAAAGGAACGTGGCATCACGATTCTGGCCAAAAACTGCGCTGTGAGCTGGGAAGGTACCCACATCAACATCGTGGACACCCCCGGACACGCCGACTTTGGCGGCGAGGTGGAGCGTGCCCTGTCTATGGTCGACGGCGTGGTGCTGCTGATTGATGCGCAGGAAGGCCCCATGCCCCAGACCCGCTTTGTGACCAAGAAGGCTCTGGCCCTGGGCCTCAAGCCCATCGTGGTGGTGAACAAGGTGGACAAGCCCGGTGCGAACCCCGACAAGGTGGTTAACGCGGCGTTTGACCTGTTTGACAAGCTGGGCGCGACCGACGAGCAACTCGATTTTCCCGTCGTGTACGCCTCGGGAATCAACGGCTGGTCTTCGCTGGAAGAAGGTGCACCCGGTGAACAGTGGGGCCCCGATATGTCGGCCCTGTTCAACACGGTGCTCAAGCACGTACCCGCCCAGAAGGGTGACCCGGCTGCTCCCTTGCAGTTGCAAATCTCCGCACTCGATTTTTCGACCTTTGTGGGGCGCATCGGCGTGGGCCGTATCAGCCAAGGCACGATCAAGCCGAATATGGATGTGCTGGTGATGGAAGGTCCGGATGGCAAAGCCATCAAGGGCCGTATCAACCAAGTGTTGACCTTCCAGGGCCTGGACCGTGTGCAGGCCACCGAAGCGGGTCCTGGCGAAATTGTGCTGATCAACGGCGTTGCTGAAATTGGCATTGGCGTGACTGTGACCGACCCCGTCAACCCGGCACCGCTGCCCATGCTCAAGGTGGACGAACCCACGCTGACCATGAACTTCTGCGTCAACACCAGCCCGCTGGCCGGCCGCGAAGGCAAATTCGTGACCAGCCGCCAGATATGGGACCGCCTGCAGAAAGAACTGCAACACAACGTGGCTTTGCGCGTCAATGAGACTGACGAAGAAGGTATTTTTGAAGTGATGGGGCGTGGCGAACTGCACCTGACCATCCTGCTGGAAAACATGCGCCGCGAAG
This sequence comes from Burkholderiales bacterium, assembly GCA_028868305.1. GTDB lineage: Bacteria > Pseudomonadota > Gammaproteobacteria > Burkholderiales > Burkholderiaceae_C > Allorhodoferax. Next base: position 85,950 of record JAGWUS010000001.1, read on the forward strand.
GCTACGAAATGGCTGTTTCCAAGCCTCGCGTGATGTTCAAGGAAATCAATGGCGAGAAGTGTGAGCCAATTGAATTGGTCACTGCCGATATCGAAGAGCAACACCAGGGTGGTGTGATGCAGGCACTGGGTGAGCGTAAGGGGGAACTGGTGAACATGGAGCCGGACGGGCGTGGCCGTGTGCGTCTGGAATACCGCATTCCTGCGCGTGGCCTGATTGGTTTCTCCAACGAATTCCTGAATCTGACCCGCGGTTCCGGCCTGATCAGCAACATTTTTGACAGCTACGAGCCGCACAAGGGCGAAATCGGTGGCCGTAAAAACGGCGTGCTGATTTCCATGGACGACGGTGAAATATTCACCTACGCGCTGGGCAAGCTGGATGACCGTGGCCGCATGTTTGTGAAGGCGAATGACCCGGTGTACGAAGGCATGATTGTGGGTATCCATAGCCGTGACAACGATCTGGTGGTGAACGCCACGCGCACCAAGCAACTGACCAACTTCCGTGTGTCCGGCAAGGAAGACGCCATCAAGATCACACCGCCGATTGAACTCACGCTGGAGTATGGCGTGGAATTCATCGAGGACGACGAGCTGGTCGAAATCACGCCCAAATCCGTGCGTCTGCGCAAGCGCTACCTGAAGGAAAGCGACCGCAAGCGCGCAGGCCGCTCCTGATCCAGCCATTCAAGTGAAGCAACCGCTGACCCATACCAAAGCGGTGTTTCTGATGGTGGCGGTGACCCTGATGTGGTCTACCGCTGGTGTGGTGACACGCTACCTGGAATACGCCCGCAGCTTTGAAGTAACTTTCTGGCGGGCGTTTTTTACGGCCGCCAGCTTGCTGTTGATCCTGCCTTTTTTCAAAGGGCGTGACGTGTTTTTCCGCATCCGCCACGCCAGCCTCCCATTCTGGCTGTCCGGCCTGTGCTGGAGCGCCATGTTCACCGCTTTCATGCTGGCGCTCACACTGACCAGTGTGGGCAACGTGCTGGTTACCATGTCGGTGGGCCCGTTGCTCACGGCCCTCATTGCGCGACTTTTCATTGGACACAGGGTGCCGCTGCGCACCTGGACGGCGATTGTGGTGGCTGGCGCGGGCATGGTCTATATGTACGCGGCCCAACTGGCGTCTATCAGTTTGCTCGGTACGCTGGTTTCCCTGTGTGTGCCCATTGCCGGCGCAACCAACTGGACGGTGACCCAGCACGCCCACGACCAGGGACATGATGTGGATTTGATGCCTGCCGTGTGGGTCGGTGCTGTTATTTCCGCAGTGCTGACATTGCCTTTGGCGCTTCCCTTTCAAGCTAGTGGGCACGACATTGCACTGCTGGGTTTCCTCGGTGTGTTTCAGCTTGCTGTGCCCTGTGTGCTGAGTGTGATGTGCGCACGGGTTCTCAAAGCGCCCGAGCTTTCACTGCTGCAACTGCTGGAAGTGATTTTTGGTATCTTGCTGGCGTGGCTGGGAGTGAACGAAGTTCCTTCTCACGCCGTGCTGGCAGGTGGGGCGCTGGTTATTGGCGCCCTGGTGGTGAATGAAATCATTGGATGGAGACAACGCGCATGAGCAGTACCGTACTGTGTGAGGTCATTGGAAGTGTGGGCTACATCACGCTGAACCGCGCCAAGGCACTCAATGCCCTCAACCTGGAGATGGTGCGCCAGCTCACTTCGGCGCTGTTGGCCTGGAAGAGTGATCCCGAGGTGCAAGCTGTGGCGATTCGTGGTACCAGCAAAATCGGCAACTTTGGGGACTTCTGTGCGGGTGGCGACATCCGCTTTTTCCACTTCGCCGCTTTGTCTGGCAACCCCGAGCTGGAAGACTTTTTCACTGAAGAGTACTTTCTCAACCATTTAATCCACACCTACCCCAAGCCCTACATTGCATTTATGGATGGGATTGTCATGGGGGGCGGGATGGGGATCAGCCAGGGCGCATCACATCGGTTGGTAACGTCCAGAACAAAGATGGCGATGCCGGAGACCAATATCGGACTGTTCCCGGATGTGGGTGGAGGCTTTTTCCTCAGCCGTTGCCCCGGCCGCACGGGCGAGTGGCTGGCCCTGACAGGGGATGTCATTGATGGGCCCGCGGCCATCGCCCTGGGTCTAGCTGACATGGCCGTTGATGCAGCGCGTCTAGAGGAGGCCTGGCGGGCACTCGCTACGCTGGACTATGCCAGCGCAGTTGCGCTTGATCAATGGGTCGCTACGTTTTCAATAGCTGACTGTGCAAGTTTTACGGGGCCTGTAGCCCAGATAGACCAAATATTTTCCATGACCTCCGTGGTGGCAATGGTGCAGGCACTCGAGGCCTCTGCCGATGAATGGGCCGCAAAGACAGCCGCTGCACTGCGCAAACGCTCACCCCTGATGCTACACGTGGTGCTGGAGCAGGTGCGCCGGGCGCGCAGCATGACACTGGCGGACGACCTGCGCATGGAGCGCGATCTGGTCCGGCACTGCTTCACCATGGCCCACCTGGGGCGCTCGGGTGCTCGCAGTGAAACCGTAGAGGGCATTCGGGCGCTGGCGGTGGACAAGGATCACAGCCCGCAGTGGAGTCCGGCGCGGATTGAAGATGTGACGGCGGACATGGTGGCGCCCTTCTTTGCCAGCCCCTGGCCAGCGTGGGCCCACCCCTTGGCAGGTTTGCGCTAGGTAAATGGGCCCCCATGGAGGCTCTCACGCGCTTTGGCGGCCCGGCAGCGCTAGCGGTTGCGGTCCTTCATGGCACGTTCGACTTCACGCTTGCCTTCACGGTCCTTGATGGTGTCGCGTTTGTCATGTTCGGCTTTGCCCTTGGCCAGGGCAATCTCGCATTTCACCTTGCCATTTTTCCAGTGCAGGTTGATGGGTACCAGGGTGTAGCCTTTTTGCTCTACCTTGCCAATCAGCCGTTTGATCTCTTCCTTGTGCAGCAGCAGTTTTTTGGTCCGTACCTTGTCAGGGCTGACGTGGCTGGACGCTGTATGCAGCGGGTTGATCTGCAGGCCAATGATGAACAACTCGCCGTTACGGATGACCACATAGCCATCGGTGAGTTGCACCTTGCCTTCCCGCAGAGATTTGACTTCCCACCCCTCCAGCACAATGCCGGCTTCAAAGCGTTCTTCGAAGAAGTAGTTGAACGCAGCTTTCTTGTTATCGGCGATGCGGGGCGATATTTCGGGTTTTTTGGCCATTGCAATGAAGTGGGGGTGACAGACGGGATTGAAAGGGCAGGGGTGTGCACATCAGGCCGTGCTTACAATTCCGCGCAGGCACCTATTCTATGAAAACCGTCCACAAGTCCGTTCTGATCTGGTACAGCCCGCAGGAAATGTACACGCTGGTCACTGATGTGCACCAGTATCCGAAATTTCTTCCCTGGTGTGACCATGCCAATGTGGTTGAGCGGGATGCGGCGGGCATGGTTGCAGAAGTGGGCATTTCTTTTGCCGGGGTTCGCCAGACGTTCACCACCCGCAATCTCCACACTGAGCCCAGCCAGGTCGATATGCAATTGGTCAAAGGTCCGTTTTCCAAACTGGACGGTCAGTGGAATTTTTTCCCCTTGGGAGATGGTTCCCAGCGAGCCTGCAAAGTCGAACTTTCGCTGAACTACGGGTTTGATAACGCAGCGCTGGGCAAACTGGTCGGCCCGGTGTTTGACAAGATTGCAGCCAATCTGGTGGATGCATTCGTCAAGCGGGCCCAGCAGGTGTATGGCGACTGATCACACGCTACAGGTCACGTTGGTGTTTTCACCCGCCCAGCGTGAAGTACGGGGGTGTGTACTGCAGTTGCCAGTGGGCAGCACTGTTGCCACTGCCATTCGGGCCAGCGCTGTGCTGGCGGGTTTGAGAGCCGAGGAGGCCGACACGCTTGCGGCAGGCATTTGGGGGCGCAAGGCAGCGTTAGGACAAGCGTTGCGGGACCAGGACAGGGTGGAACTTTATCGTCTGTTGACGGTTGACCCCAAAGTGGCCCGCCGGGAGCGATTTGCGCGGCAGGGTGCCAAATCGGCCGGCCTGTTTGCCAAGCGCCGGGAGGGCGCCAAGGCGGGGTATTGATTCAGGACCGCACTATCTGCAGTCGCTGTCAATGATGGCCTGAATGCGTTTGAGTTCGGTAGCGCGTGCTGTATCGTCCATCACTTCGCGTTCACCCGCAGGCCCCGTGCGGGCGACACGCACACCTGATTCAAAAGTTGTCTTGGCCTGTTTGGCCCGCGCGCAATTTTCTACCTTTGCTTTGGTTACGCGCTCTTCGTCTGCCTTGCGTTTGGCGGCCTCGGCGTCTGCGGCCTGTTTCTTTCTGGCTTCCAGTTCCTTGTCTACCCCCTTGGGAGCACTGGCAACCAGGGCTGGTGCCGCTGCGGGTTGCCCCGCATCCGCAACAGGCGCATCAGCAGCCGGCACCGGATTGGCTGCCACACGGCCGGTGGGCCGCTTCACGATGTTCTTGTCTGCGACATCGGGCGGCGGAGCACGATCGCTGAAAACCTTGCGGCCATCCTTATCAATCCATTGCCATTGCGCCATGGCACCAGAGCAGATACAAGTCACTGTCGCAGCAAGTAGGAGGTGGGTCAGCTTCATGTTGTTAGTGTAGCGCTCTGCAAGGCGTCTGGCCGCGGGTACAATCCGCCTTTTGGAGCTTAGACATGCGCCTTCTCGGAAAAGCGCTCACCTTCGACGATGTGTTGTTGGTGCCAGCGTTCTCCCAAGTCCTTCCCAAGGACACCTCACTAGCCACCCGTTTTTCACGCAATATCTCTCTGAACCTGCCCCTGGTGTCTGCCGCCATGGACACGGTGACGGAGGCGCGTTTGGCTATTGCCATCGCCCAGGAGGGCGGCATGGGTATCGTTCACAAGAACCTGACACCTGCCGAGCAGGCGGCCCAGGTGGCCAAGGTCAAGCGGTATGAGTCGGGGCTGCTTCGCGATCCGGTAGTGATTACCCCCAACACGACCGTGCGCGAGGTCATGGCGCTGTCCGACCAACTGGGCGTATCCGGTTTTCCGGTGTGCGATGGTGGCAAGGTGGTCGGCATTGTTACCGGCCGCGACCTGCGCTTTGAAACCCGCTATGACCAGCCAGTGCGCGAGATCATGACGCCGCGTGAGCGTCTGGTGACCGTGCCCGATGGCACCACTCCAGAGGCCGCCAAAGCCCTGCTGAACAAATACAAGCTGGAACGCCTGCTGGTGGTGAATGATGCCTTTGAACTCAAAGGCTTGATTACCGTCAAGGACATTACCAAGCAGCTCAACTTTCCCAATGCGGCACGCGACGCCACGGGCCGCCTGCGAGTGGGGGCCGCGGTCGGCGTGGGCGAGGGTACCGAAGAGCGCGTCGAGGCGCTGGTGCGCGCCGGCGTCGATGCGATCGTGGTGGATACCGCCCATGGCCACAGCAAGGGGGTGATTGATCGCGTGCGCTGGGTCAAGCAGAACTTCCCGCAGGTTGACGTAGTGGGGGGCAATATCGCCACCGGTGCTGCCGCTCTGGCGCTGGCCGAAGCGGGTGCCGACGCGGTGAAAGTTGGTATTGGTCCTGGTTCTATCTGCACCACGCGCATCGTGGCCGGCGTCGGTGTTCCACAGATCATGGCGATTGACAATGTGGCTACCGCCCTCAAGGGAACTGGCGTACCGCTGATCGCCGATGGCGGTATCCGCTACAGTGGCGACATTGCCAAGGCGATTGCGGCCGGCGCCAGTACGGTCATGATGGGTGGTATGTTTGCGGGCACCGAAGAAGCGCCTGGCGAAGTGATTCTGTACCAGGGCCGTAGCTACAAGAGCTACCGTGGCATGGGCAGCATTGGCGCCATGCAGCAAGGCAGCGCCGATCGTTACTTCCAGGAATCCAGTACCGGAAATCCTAATGCGGACAAACTGGTGCCCGAGGGCATTGAGGGCCGGGTGCCTTACAAGGGGTCTATGGTATCCATCGTTTTCCAGATGGCAGGTGGCATTCGTGCCAGCATGGGCTACTGCGGTTGCCCCACGATTGAAGACATGCAGAGCAAGGCAGAGTTTGTGGAAATCACGACCGCCGGTATCCGCGAGAGCCACGTGCACGACGTGCAAATTACCAAAGAAGCCCCCAATTACCGGGCAGAATGATGCCCCCGCGCTCCACCGCTTTGCCGGTCGCTGCCCCCCAAGGGGGTTAATTTTTCTTGGGGCGGCCCGTCGAAAAATTGCCGCCGTACTGTATGCACCAGAAAATACTCATTCTTGATTTTGGTTCCCAGGTTACCCAACTGATAGCGCGGCGTGTCCGTGAGGCGCACGTGTACTGTGAGGTGCATCCTTGTGATGTGACAGACGACTGGATACGTGTTTACGCACGGGACGGTAATCTCAAAGGCATTATTCTTTCCGGAAGCCACGCCAGCGTTTATGAGGAAAGCACGGACAAAGCCCCCAGGATGGTGTTCGAGTTGGGCATTCCTGTACTGGGCATCTGCTACGGTATGCAAACGATGGCACATCAGCTGGGCGGTAGGGTGACTAGCGGTCAAACACGCGAATTTGGACACGCTGATGTACGTGCGCATGGTCACACCCGTCTGCTGGACGGTATCCAGGACTACACCACGCCAATGGGCCATGGCATGTTGCAGGTCTGGATGAGTCATGGCGACAAGGTGACCGAGTTGCCGCATGGGTTCAAGCTCATGGCCAGCACAGACAGTTGCCCGATAGCCGGTATGGCTGATGAAGAGCGTCGTTTTTACGGTGTGCAGTTCCACCCGGAGGTGACCCATACCAAGCTTGGCGCGGCGATTCTGGAGCGTTTCGTTGTCGATATCTGTGGTACCAAAGCGGACTGGATCATGGGAGACTACATCGCTGAAGCGGTGGAGCATATCCGGGCCCAGGTAGGCAAGGATGAGGTCATTCTGGGTCTTTCCGGCGGTGTGGATTCTTCAGTTGCTGCGGCACTAATACATCGCGCCATCGGGGAGCAGCTCACCTGCGTATTTGTGGACCATGGGCTGCTTCGTCTGAATGAAGGCGATATGGTGATGGACATGTTTGTTGGCAAGCTCCATGCCAAAGTGATCCGCGTAGACGCAGAAGCCCAGTTTCTGGGTCATCTCAAGGGGGTGAGCGATCCCGAGGCCAAGCGCAAGATCATCGGCCGTGAGTTCGTAGAGGTTTTCAAGGCTGAGGCAGCCAAGCTCAAGAATGACCATTCTCGGCATGTGGCGTGGTTGGCACAGGGCACCATTTACCCTGATGTCATTGAATCAGGCGGTTCGGGCAACAAGAAGGCAGTCACCATCAAGAGCCATCACAACGTGGGAGGGCTGCCTGAGCAGTTGGGACTGAGTCTGCTGGAGCCGTTGCGTGAGCTTTTCAAGGATGAGGTGCGAGAGTTGGGTGTTGCTTTGGGCTTGCCTTACCACATGGTGTATCGCCATCCGTTTCCCGGGCCTGGACTGGGGGTGCGGATTCTTGGGGAAATCAAGAAGGAATACGCGGACCTGCTGCGTAGGGCCGATGCGATCTTTATCGAAGAGTTGCGAAACTTTACCGATTTGGATACCGGTAAGAGTTGGTACGACCTGACCAGTCAGGCGTTCACCGTATTCCTGCCTGTCAAGAGCGTTGGAGTGATGGGCGACGGACGTACATATGACTATGTTGTGGCTCTTCGCGCAGTACAAACCAGCGACTTCATGACTGCCGATTGGGCGGAGTTGCCCTACGCTTTGTTGAAGAAGGTCTCCAGCCGGATCATTAACGAAGTCCGCGGCATCAACCGCGTAACGTACGATGTCAGTAGCAAGCCACCTGCGACCATTGAGTGGGAGTAGTTGAGCGAGTGCACCTGCATTTATCTGGCTAGCGATTTACCCTAAGAAGCCCCGGACGGGGCGTAGCCGGTGCACAATGCTTTGAAACGACAGGCCACCGGCACTATGTCAATAGATCACGACGTAATCCATTTTCTCGACGACGAAAATGACACAGTGGCCGCCAGAGAGTTGGTCTGGCGGTTGATGGTGATTGATGATGAGCCGGATGTTCACCGGGCTACTACGTTTGCCCTGTCTGGTGTCAAGATACTCGGACGTCCTCTTGAGTTTCTCCATGCATATTCAGCCGTTGACGCGGTCGAACAACTCACTCGTGAAAAGGATGTTGCAGTTATTTTGCTGGATGTTGTGATGGAGAGTGAGGACGCGGGACTGGAACTCGTAAAAACCGTACGACAACGGCTCAAACTCACGGAACTTCGGATCATTCTGCGCACGGGCCAGCCTGGGTATGCCCCTGAAATCGAAACGATTCACGATTTTGATATCAACGACTACAAGACAAAATCGGAGCTGACGCGGACCAAACTGTATGCCACAGTGACGGCGGCACTGCGTTCTTATGAACAGATTCGCAAACTCGACCAGCTCGCTTTTTATGACCGCCTCTCGGAACTGCCAAACCGCAACAAGTTCATTGACCTGTGCGAGGATCGGCTGAGGGTTGCGCCATCGCAAGAGGACGTGATCGCCATATTGGACATTGACGACTTTTCTGAAATCAATGACGCATTGGGACATCAGCAGGGGGATCGTCTTTTGCAGGCTATTGCCGATAGGCTGAAGTTCAATCTTGGCGCCGAAGTAATCCTTGCGCGAATCGGTGGCGACACATTTGGTTTGATGGGGACGGCGATCCAGCTTGATCCGACGCAAATTTTGGGTCTGTTCCGCGACGCCATCGTGGTGAAAGACGACTCCATGATAGTCACTGCAACCATGGGGCTGACCAATCAACTGGGAAGCGCCATCCTTGCCAGAGACGCATTGAAAGATGCCAACATTGCACTCAAGCGTGCCAAGAAGACCCGGCGTGGCGGCTTCGTCATGTTTTCGGCAGAGATGGGGGCTGATATCCGGGAGCGGGTAGGTCTTCTTCAGAATTTGAGACAGGCCGTTGAGAGTGAGCGTTTGTTCATTGTTTATCAACCACAGGTACATCTTGCCAGCGGAAAATTGGTCGGCATGGAAGCACTGATTCGCTGGCGCAATGAGGATGGAACTTTTGTACCACCCGACCGATTTATTCCATTGGCCGAGGCATCAGGAATGATTGTTCCCATTGGCGATTGGGTTTTGCGTATGGCTTGTTACGAGCTTGTCCGCATTCAGGCATTGGGTTATCCCGGTCTAAGAATGTCGGTCAACGTTTCGCAGGTGCAATTCCGTCATCCAGAGTTCTTGGGGAAACTCAATGCGGCTCTACAGGATACTGGCATCAAGTCGAAGTTTCTGGAACTCGAGATTACCGAATCCGTTGCCATGGAAGAAGCGGACTTCATGCTGAAGACTCTGCGCATGGTGCGGAAAATGGGCATTTCTATTGCGATTGACGATTTCGGAACCGGGTATTCCTCGCTGAGCCAGTTGCGCCAATTGCCGATTGACCGCCTTAAGATCGACCGGACTTTTGTTTCGGAACTCAGTCAGGACGTCATAGGCGGTCATATTGCATCCATGGTCATTGAGTTGGGGCGTAACCTGAACCTTACTGTAATTGCCGAGGGCATCGAAGAGGAAAAGCAGGCGCAAACACTGCTCAAGTTGGGATGTCATGAAGGACAAGGTTATCTGTATGCCAGGCCGTTGACCGCCATCCAACTGCGCGAGTGGCTTCAGTCCCGCCCTTCTGGTCAATGACGTCCGCTTTTGATGTGCCGCCAGGGCACACAGGTACCCTGGAATCTACTGACGATCGTTACATGCGGATGGCCCTTGCCCAGGCCAGAGAAGCTGCAATACGTGGCGAAGTGCCTGTCGGTGCGGTTGTGGTCAAGGACGATGAGGTCATTGCCACTGGTGCCAACTCCCCCCTTTCCGAAAACGATCCAACGGCCCACGCAGAAATTGCTGCATTGCGCGCCGCTGGGCGAACACTTGGAAACTACCGCCTGGAGGGGTGCACCCTGTATGTGACCCTGGAGCCCTGCAGCATGTGCGCAGGAGCCATGCTGCATTCGCGACTGGCGCGCGTTGTATTCGGTGCACCGGACCCCAAGACTGGCGCAGCAGGGTCGGTACTGAACCTCTTTTCGAATAAGCTGATCAACCATCACACGCAGGTCAGTGGCGGTGTGTTGCATGAGGAGTGTGCCGTTGTTGTCCAGGCTTTTTTTCGTAAGCGCAGGGAGGTGGAAAAGGCGGTGGCTCAACCGCTACGTGAAGATGCTCTACGCACTCCTGACAAGCGCTTTGCCGGTTTGCCTGGTTATCCATGGCAGGGCAGGTACACGCAACAACTTCCATCACTGCGCGGCTTGCGCATGCATTTTTTGGACGAAGGCCCGCAGGATGCCAAAACTGTGCTTTTATGCCTGCACGGCAACCCAGCCTGGAGCTATCTGTACCGCAAGATGATTCCTGTCTGGCTGGATGCGGGACATCGCATCGTGGCCCCTGACCTCATAGGTTTTGGCAAGAGCGACAAACCCAAGCGGGAAACGGCGCATACGTTTGAATTTCACCGCAATTGCCTGCTGGAACTGGTGGAGTCGCTGAACCTCAGTGGGATTGTGCTCGTGGTCCAGGATTGGGGAGGCATCCTGGGGCTGACATTGCCGATGGAGGTGCCATCGCGTTATAAGGGGCTGGTTGTCATGAATACCGTGCTGGCAACGGGTGAGTCGCCCTTGAGTCCGGGCTTCCTGAGTTGGCGCGAAATGTGTCGAAAAAAGCCGGATTTTGATGTTGGGCGCCTTTTGCGGCGGGGCAATCCTGAAATGGATGGTGCGGACTCTGCGGCCTACAACGCACCTTTCCCCGATGCCGGTTATCGGGCCGCCTTGCGTGCATTTCCTGAGATTGTGCCTGATCGTCCCGACGCGCCTGGTGCCGACCTGTCACAAAGAGCTGCAGCTTTTCTGAAGAGCGACTGGCAGGGCAAAACTGTGATGGCAGTTGGAGCACTTGACCCTGTGCTAGGGGTTTCGGTCATGGAGCGGTTGCAAAAGCAAATCCGATACGCCCCGCAATTGCTGGTGTTGCCGTCGGCGGGGCACTTTGTGCAAGAGCAGGGTGCTGAATTGGCGCACAGAGTTGTCGAGTTATTTGCTGACAGATAATTCGCCTGTGAAAAAGCACATTTATATTTACTCTCCCTCCGGTGCGGTGCGTGACAAAGCGGCTTTCAAGCGCGGGGTCAAGCGCCTTCAATCGTTGGGACATGAAGTCGAAGTTGATACTGACGCACTGGCCAGTCATACACGATTCGCTGGCGACGATGCCCAGCGGTTGGCCGCCATTCACCGTGCGGCCACCAGTGGGGCCGATGTGGCACTTATCTCTCGTGGCGGCTATGGCATCACACGCCTGTTGCCTGATATTCGCTACAAAACCCTTGCGAAGGCGATCGGGAAAGGCACACGCTTTGTGGGTATCAGCGACTTCACTGCACTCCAGTTGGCATTGTTTGCGAAGACCGGGGCAATCACGTGGGCTGGCCCGGCAGTGTGCGAAGGTTTTGGGGCCCTGCCTGCTCCGGATGACATCATGGAAGATTGCTTCGCTGACATGTTGCATGACAGGGGGGAGGGCGCTGGTTGGCGTCAGCATCCGGGCACGGATTCGGTGAACAAGGTCGTGCGTGGTGCCACCTTGTGGGGAGGTAATCTTTCCATCCTTGTATCGCTGTTGGGTACGCCGTATTTCCCGAAGATCAAAAGTGGCGTCCTGTTTCTGGAGGATGTCAGCGAACATCCCTATCGGTTGGAGCGCATGCTGACGCAATTGCTTCATGCTGGTGTTCTGGCGCAACAAAAGGCCATCGTGCTAGGACAATTCACCGGGTTTTCACTCACACCGCATGATCGCGGATACCGGCTCGACACAGTTGTTCACTGGCTGCGCAGCAAGGTGAAGGCAACCGTAATCTCAAACCTTCCATATGGACATGTCCAGACCAAGGTTATGTTGCCCGTGGGCGCTCAAATTGATTTACTGCTGGAAGGGCGCGACGCCCTGCTGCTATGGGGGCATCAGGGCTAGTCAGTGCGGTTGTTCTTCGTTTAGCGGGCTATTTCTCGCAGTCAGTGCCCGGGGTAGCAGACCAGCGAAGCGCTCGCTAATCTGCGCCAGTTTCTTCTTTGCAATCATTTCACCCTCATTGGCGGCGATGACCGCCATGACATCGCCGCGCAGATACCACAAGTCCTGGATGTCGTTGGCGTAGGCGATGCGCAAGTGAACGACTGATTTCGTGTCAATTCCGCACTGCCCCAGGCATTCCAACATTGCAGCACGTATTTCACGCATTGCCACTTGCATTTGGCCTGGATGGCCGCTGCTGCGATGACCCAGCAGACCTTGTAACCCGCTGATCAGATAGGTGGCTGCCCAGCGCACTTTGGGCGTCAAATCATTCTGTTTGAGAGTGTCCGAGCGCATTTTCATTGGGAAATACTGAAATGCTTTGGAAAAATTGTTATTAATCAGTGACTTACAATCTTTTTATTATGTTGTACTTTTGAATATTCTTCAAGTGGGGTATTGCTTTGCAGTGTGGTTATTTGGCTGCACTCAGTGGGGTTCTTCTTAAGCCTCTGGGAGGGATTTCTGGAGAGTGGACATTCCGGTGCATTCGGGATGTCCAACAACTGCGCAATGCCCTAAACTCACCTCATTCATATTGATGGGAACTATTGGGAATGGGTGTTCAAGCGACGGTGGTTTTCACGGATTTGCATGGCAGCACAGCCGTATTTGAGTCATTGGGAAACGCCCGTGCTACCGAGCGCGTAACACACATTACTACCTGGATTGGCAGGCAGTGCGAATCGTTTGGCGGACGTGTTGTTAAAACTCTTGGGGATGGTGTTCTGGCGCTTTTCCCTGACGGAGAAAGTGCGGTCAGGGCAGTTGTGGACCTTCAGCGGCAGCATAGCAAGTCGATTGCGACTACTGACGTTGCAATGCCCATCCGGATAGGCCTCGCCAGCGGGGAGGTCGAGATTGTCGATGGTGACTGCTACGGGGATGCTGTGAATGTGGCGGCCCGTCTTTGCGATCTCAGTGGGCCTGGTCAGATCTGGGCGAATGCGGCGTCGCTTACTAGCGCAAATGAATCCCCAGGTGTCACATTTCGCATTCTTGGCCCGATTAATATCCGGGGGCGTGCCGAACCATGTACCGTGTACCAGATTGAGTGGCGTGAAGATGCTGCCTCGGATTTTCTCACTATGCAAGGGGACATTGATCATTCCTATGCATCGGGTGAAGTGGATGCACTGGGGCGTGAAATTGAGTTGACCTGCCTTGGCCTTACCAAGCGGTTCAAGTCCTTTGAATTGCCAGTCACCATCGGGCGTGTGCGTACGGTGGACTTCATGGTGAACGATCCACGGGTTTCACGTACGCATGCTCGTTTGGAATGGCGCAATGGAAGTGTTGTTTTGGCGGATGTCAGCAGCTATGGAAGCTGGGTCAGATTTGCCGGCGCCAACGGTTCAGATCTTTTACTGCGCCGAGATGAATGCGTACTGCATGGACATGGGGAACTTGCCCTGGGTGGGTCGTTTTCTGATCCATCAGTGCCGATGGTCTCGTTTCGTATTTTGTAGTCACCGAGCGGCATCACTCATTCATACTACAGTAATTTTATTAACATAAGATACATCGTATAAAGTAGGACGACGGTTGCGCAGGGTGCCACAGTGCCCCGCAGACCGCATGGAATCAGCACGGCGCTTCCGAGCGCTGCTCTCGGACTTGGGGCTTTCGTACCTGGACGCTGCGAAGATGTTGCACGTGTCGCTGCGCACTTTGCATAACTGGGCCGCAGGCACCCACGCGGTGCCGTACGCGGTCACCAAGTTGCTGCGGCTGCTGCGCTACATGGAACTGCCCGGCAAAGACTGGGCCGGCTGGCACTTCACCCGCGGCTGTCTGGTCAGTCCTGAGGGTCGCACCATCTCGGGTACTGAGTCGTCCTGGTGGTCCTTGCTGATCTTGCGGGCGCAGTCCTTCGGCAAGCTCTACGAACGCCAGAAAGCGCTTGCACGGGCTCCTGAGACGGCCTACAGTGAACCATGCACTTCGGAATCGTTGCTCCAGCCCACACCAGCGCCGAGCGACATCCCCCTTGGTAATCACGGGGATAACCTACCGATAGTGGCGGCAAAGTGGTATCAATCTGATACCATGATGCGGATATGGCAATCACAATCAGGCTCACGCCCCAAATCGAAACCCTCGCCAAGTCGTACTGCGAGCGGGTCGGAATCTCCCTCAACGGGCTTATCGGCGTCGCCCTTGACGCGTATTTACAACGGCCCGAAACTGCCGTTACCAGTGCCCCGGTTGCGCTACAGCCTGAGCCTGAACCCCCTGCCCCAAGCGTTGCCGCAAAGCCTCCAAGCCCTCCCGGGCCTGAGGTCGAAGCAGCCCCCAAGCTCCAAGCCCTCCGGGCTGCCGTTGCAGGTGACCCCAAGCCCTACGCTGGCCCGAACCTCAGCAAGGCCGACAAAGCAAAGCTGGCCGACTGGTACCGGCGCAACCCGTCCAAGTAGCGGCCAGATCGGAGGGGCGCTGTGATCTCCTTCGAATACGCCGAACGCGTCCGGGCGGCCTGTGAGCTACTGCACGACCTGGCTACCCACCAAGCCGAAAACGACCAGCACCCACTTGCACCCATTGCAGCCCATTGGCTGGACCACGTGGGGGCTGTGGCTGCGCGGGAGGGGTGCGCCGTGGCGCTCCCTCACGCGCTGACACTGCCACCAGCGGGGGTCATGCAATGACCACGGCGGGGTATGGGGCGCAGCCACATGGCAGGCGTTGGGAGGGGTACCCGACCAACCAAACCAAGCCCTCGGGGACTGATTCAGCTGCACCTCGCAAGGGGGTATCTCCTAGCCAATCATGCCCCTCGCGGGACGGGTCGCTGTGTGCCATGGATGCCGCTTCGCGCCCTGATAGACCGGTATTCATTTGTCTTCATATGCAGAATCTGCACTATATTGGAGGGTCTTTATGACCGATGCATCGTATAAAGTACAAGAAGCGGGCAACGACCGTCCGCAAAGCCCGTGAAGCCCGCGCCCTGCTGGGCTCACGCTTCAAAATCCTGCTAAGTGATGCGGGGCTGACCCCGGAGGCTGCTGCTCAGATGTTGCATGTCACTCCGCGCACGGTTCGGTACTGGTCAAAGATTTGTCACCAACCATTGGTTGTGTTCCTTGCTCTGACAAAGGCTGAAATGATATCAATGGACTCGTTTTTTTGCACTCGCATTGCAAAGTCGATCGCTGTCAATCCTTGTGCGTTCTTTAAGGTTGGATCCGCACCAGATTCAAGAAGCAGTTTGACGGCTCCCGAAGTTCCGTACATTGCGGCCATCATCAGGGGCGTCGTCCCGTTGGGAGATCCAGCATCGATATAGGCATGGTTTTCAAGCAGCACACGGATGGCTTCCATATGCCCACCGGTGGCTGCGTAATGCAATGGTGTCCAGCCAGGCTTGTTCACATCAGCGTCACGGCGAATCAGTTGCAAGCACAGGTCCGCATTGCCCGATAGTGCAGCCAGCATGAGCGGACTTTCATCGCTTGCATTGCGGACTTCCACTCGGGTCGCGACTTGGGATAACAACAATTCAGTGACCTTGGGCGCAGGTGCCTTGACGGCAAGCAATAAGCCCGTTTCACCTTTAGGACTTGGGGTATTGGGGTCAAAACCCCGGTTCAGCAGGTCACGTACAACCGCGACATCATCACGAAGTACCGCAGCAAAAAAATCGTCGTAAGATCCGGCGCTCGCCAAAGAAAACCAAATAGAAACAAAAAGATACAGTAAATATCTCATGTTGTTTCCGGCCAATCTTTAACACTGAAAAGCCTGGAGAAATTCTCACTTGTGGCCTGCGCAATAGTCCCAACCGGACAATTTCTGACCGCGGCGAGTTGTCTCGCCACAAAAGGAACATAGGAAGGGTTGTTCGTTTTTCCGCGATAAGGAACCGGAGCCAGATAGGGGCTGTCGGTTTCAATCAACAGGCGGTCCAAGGGAACCAGGACCGCAACATCGCGGATATCCTGCGCAGTTTTGAAGGTCAAAATTCCGGAAAATGAAATGTAGAAGCCTAGGTCCAGGGCAACTCTGGCAACCTCCCGGGTTTCGGTAAAGCAGTGAAATACGCCACCTGCCGACCCAGTTGCACCGGTTTCACCCTCCTCTTTCAAGATGGCCACAGTATCGTCTGACGCACTGCGGGTATGGATGACCAGCGGCTTTTGCAGCGTTCGGGCGGCCCGGATATGAACCCGAAAGCGCTCACGTTGCCACTCCATGTCCGCGATGGTACGTTCACCCAGTCGATAGTAGTCCAGCCCTGTTTCGCCAATGGCAACCACTTTGGGCAAGGTACCGCGCGTCAAGAGATCGTCAAGTGTGGGTTCCGCTACACCTTCGTTGTCTGGGTGGACCCCCACACTGGCCCAGAAATTATCAAAACGCCGCGCCAGTGCGTGAACCTGTTCGAATTCTTCAAGGGTGGTGCAAATACAAAGCGCTCTGCCCACCTGGGCCTGGGCCATGGACTGCCGAATTGCATCGATGGAGGATGCCAACTCTGGAAATGTCAGGTGGCAGTGTGAATCGGTAAACACTCAGATGGTTTGCGTAGGGCGGTCGGAAGCCAATTGGGCCCCGAGGATTTCTTCTATTTTCAGCCGCAAGGCGCGGGATTTGTCGTCTTTGGGAAAAACGATGCCAACTCCCTGGGTTCGACCACCAGCGGCCTTTGCGGGTGTAACCCATGCTACCTTGCCGGCGACGGGATAGCGCTGCGTGTCGTCAGGCAGGGACAGCAACACATACACATCGTCTCCTAGCGAATACTCACGAGCGGTAGGAATAAACACCCCGCCGTCTGTGAATGCTGGAATGTAGGCCGCCTGCAACGCCGCCTTCTCCTTGATGGAAAGCTGAATGACACTGGGTCGGGGCGTGGATGGTGCTGTGGTGCTCATGGCGTATACACGGTCAATGCGCAGAGTTTAGGGCTGTTTGGGCCTGGGCGACAAGTGCTTCAAGCATGAGGCCTGCGCTAAATGGATGATCCATCGTGCGTGTGGCGAGCGCGAGTTCCCTGCTCCATTCGGACAGTTTGCCCAGTGTTCCGGAACCCTGCAGGTCTTTTACTTCAAAAAATCGGGGGGGAGCTCCGACCTGGCGTGCCAGCATGTCATGGCTCAGTTTGTGCAGGCCATCAATCAGTTGACCAGCGGTCCAGTCTTTGACGAAGCCGACATCGCCCCGCGCCATGGCTCTGGGAAATTGCGCCCAGTCAGCGGCAAGGCGGCCGGATTGGACATAGAGCATGGCATCGTCCGGTCGTCTACCAGATGCATTGAGCAAAATGCGCACATCACCCTCCGAGACACCGGCAGAAAGCAGCCATTGCCTTGCTGCCAGGTGTTCGGGCCAGACCATGGTGTGGCCGATGCACCGGCTGCGAAGGGTTGGCAATAGCTGGTGGGCCGACTCGGTGGCCAATACAAATTTCACATCGCCGGGCGGTTCTTCGAGTGTTTTCAGTAGCGCATTGGCGGCAATGGCATTCATGTCTTCTGCGGGAAACACCAGCACTACCTTGCCGCGGCCTCGGGCGCTGGTACGCTGGGAGAACTCCACCGCATCGCGCATGGCGTCTACCCGAATTTCCTTGCTGGGTTTGCGCTTCTTGTCATCAATGTCAGCCTGTGCCTTCTCGCTCAGGGGCCAGCCCAGGTCCAGCATGGTGGTCTCGGGCATCAGCACGTGAAGGTCGGCATGGGTGCGTACAGAAATCGCGTGGCAACTGCCGCAATGACCGCAGGCTCCAGCATCGTCGGGCTGTTCGCACAACCAAGCTTGCGCCAGCGCCAGCGCCAATCTGTATTGCCCCAAACCCGATGGGCCTTGCAGCAGCCAGGCGTGTCCGCGCTGCGTCAGTAGCCGGGTAGTTTGTGCACTGATCCAGGGGGCGCTGACTTGCGTCGGCGTACCGCTCATGGCAGCAAGCCCTTGGCCTGGGCGGCCTGGTGTACCGATTGCCATACGGCCTCCGGTGTCTGGCTGGCATCAACGCGGACGAATCGCGCAGGCTCATCGGCACAGCGCATGGCATAGCCCTGGGAAACCTTTTCAAAAAAGGCGTGGGGCTGTGCCTCAAATTTGTCGGGCACACGCGCACCGGCCAACCGCTGTGCCGCCACCTGGGCGGGCAGGTCAAACCATACTGTCACATGCGGTTGCAGCATTCCTTCGGGCAGAGCCAGGTCCAGCCCCAAGCCTTGCACCCAGGACTCCAGCGTCTTCAACACGCTGGAGTCAAACCCGCGTCCCTGTCCCTGATAGGCAAACGTGGCGTCGGTAAACCGGTCGCACAGCACCACGTCACCACGCAGCAGGCCTGGAACAATGACGTTCTGAATATGGTCGCGTCGCGCAGCGAACACCAGCAATGCTTCGGTCATGGTGTCCATGGGGTCATTGAGCACCATTTGCCGCAGGCGCTCGGCAAGTGGCGTACCGCCAGGCTCCCGGGTTAGGGTCACCGCCCTGCCCTGATCCCGAAAACACTGGGCCAGCCGTTCGATGTGCGTGGACTTGCCCGCTCCGTCGATGCCTTCAAAACTTATAAAAAGTCCGTTCATGGGGCTATTGTCCACGCTGGTGTTTGTTGACGGCCCGGTTATGTTCATCTAGGCTGGCGCTGAACGCGCTGGTACCGTCACCGCGCGCCACAAAGTACAGGGCTTTGGAAGGAGCGGGCTGCACTGCAGCCAGCAGCGAGGCCGTGCCAGGCATGGCAATAGGGGTGGGTGGCAGGCCGGCACGGGTATAAGTGTTCCATGGCGTGTCGGTCAGCAGATCCTTCTTGCGCAGATTGCCATCAAAGGACTCACCCAGGCCATAGATGACAGTGGGGTCGGTTTGCAGCCGCATGCCAATGCGCAGACGGTTATTGAAGACCGACGACACCATGGGGCGGTCTGAGCCACGTCCGGTTTCCTTCTCCACAATACTGGCCAGAATCAGCGCCTGCTCAGGTGTCTGCAGCGGGGTTTGCGGGGATCGCTGCTCCCACGCCCAGGCCAGCTTCTTGTCCATAGCCCGGGCAGCTCGCTTGAGTACGGCCAGATCGGCACTGCCCTTGGAATAGGTATAGGTATCCGGGAAAAACCGGCCTTCGGCGGCCACACCTGGCATGCCCAGCGCCAGCATGATGGCGTCAGAGGTCATGCCCTGGGTTTGCGGTTTAAGTTGCTCGGCTTTGCCCAAGGCGTCCATCACCTGGCGAAAGGTCCAGCCCTCTACCAGAGTGACGCTGCGCAGAGCCTCTTCGCCACGCACCAGTTTGCGCAACAGCGTGCGTGGGCTGGTACCCGGTTCCACCTCGTAGCTGCCAGCCCGGATCTGGCGTGCATCTCCTGATGACCGGAACCACCAATACAGCAGGGTGGGGTTCACGGATACACCCGCAGCGGCGGTACTGGAGGCCACCTCACGCGCACTGGCGCCCGGTTCAATCGACAGGTCTGCCGTGCCACCCGTCAACTCCAGAGGTTGGTTAACCCAGAAATACGCTGCCATGCCAGCCCCCAGGACGGCTGACAGTATGATGGCAAAAAAAATACGCACAGCCCTACATCCCTTGTGAATTCATGCGGGAATCATAATTGAGCCCTATGAATGCAACAGCACTCCCCCTTACTTCTGCAACCCTGGCTAGCGGTGTGGCCCTGCTGAGCCACCTTGGTGTGATCCGGATCAGCGGTGAAGATGCCGCCAGGTTCATCCACGGCCAATTGACCCAGGACTTTTCTCTTCTGGGTCAGGACCAAGCACGCCTCGCCGCGTTCTGCTCGGCCAAGGGGCGCATGCAGGCTAGCTTTATCGGATTCAAGCGACCTGACGGCGACATTCTGCTGGTGTGCAGCAAAGACCTGCTGGCCGCCACACTGAAGCGGCTATCGATGTTTGTATTGCGCGCCAAGGCCCGGCTGACGGATGCGTCAGCCGACTTTGCACTCTATGGTCTGGCTGGAGGCGCTACTAAAACAATAGCTGACCGTGCACATTCTGCATGGGCCAAGGCCGATTTTGATGCCCAATCCGTAATCGACCTGTACCCGGCTGACGGCGTGGTACGCCAACTGTGCGTTGTGCCGTTGGCCGAACCGGCGCCTGCGGGGGCTGCACTGTCGCTGGACATCTGGCGCTGGGGTGAGGTGCGCAGTGGCGTGGCCACGCTCACCGCGCCGGTCATCGATGCGTTTGTGCCGCAGATGCTCAACTACGAATCGGTTGGCGGTGTGAATTTCAAGAAGGGCTGTTACCCGGGCCAGGAGGTGGTGGCGCGCAGCCAGTTCCGCGGCACACTCAAACGTCGCATATTTCTGGTTCATGGTACAGCGGCCATGGCAGTGGGAGATGAAGTGTTTTCTTCAAGCGATGCCGACCAGCCAGCAGGTCTGGTGGTGCAGTGCGCCGCTGCACCGCAAGGCGGGTTTGACGCGCTGGTTTCGGTTCAACTGACGGCCACCGAGGGCAGCACTTTGCACCACCAGTCGGCAGGGGGAGCACTCTTGCAACGCCTGCCACTGCCCTACCCCCTGCTGGCGGATGTTTAGCCGCAGAACACCCTGTAAACTAGCATGTAAAACCGCGTTAAACAGGGATCAGGTCCATACATGTCCACACCACTTAGCAAAGAAGAAGCGTTCGCCAGACTGGGCTCCATTACCCGGGAAATGCATGAAGCCTTGACTGTTTTGGGTGGCAATCAGTTGCACAGCATTGTGAAAGAAATTCCCAATGCACGCGATCGTCTTGCCTACGTAGGCAAGATGACCGAAGACGCCGCCAACAAGGTGCTCTCACTGGTCGAAACCGCCAAGCCGGAGTGTGACGACCTGTCTTCCCGCGGCCTGGAGTTGAGCCAGTCGCTGTCCCGCATGGCCTTGTCCAGCGATATGTCGGTGGACCGCGCGCGCGGGCTGTTGACCGTCTGTGGCAAGTTTGCCGAGAGTACAGCCAAGTTTGCAGGCGACCAGAGCTCCGTACTCGGCGACATCATGATGGCGCAGGATTTTCAGGATCTTTCTGGCCAGGTGATCAAGAAGGTCATCGACATCATCACCCGCACCGAAATGCAGCTGGTGCAGCTGCTGATCGACAGTTCTCCTGAAGTGGTGGCCGCACCCAAGTCGGATGCGGCTGAAGCTACGGTGGACACCCACCAGCTTGAAGGTCCGCAAACCGACGGCACCGCCCTGAAGCAGGACGACGTGGACGACTTGCTGGCTTCGCTCGGCTTCTAATATCTCAAAGCACCCTGACCATTTCGATATGGTCTAGTCCGGCCTCCTGAAACACATCGCCCCGGGCGGTAAAACCCAGCCTGCGGTAGAAGCCTTCCGCCTCGCACTGTGCATGCAGCATGACTTCAGTGTCGCCCCGCTGGCGCGCCGCCGCCAGCAGCGCATCCAGCACATCGCGCCCCAGACTGGCGCCGCGCAGCAAGCGGTGCACGGCCATGCGGCCAATACGCCCGACCCCCGGCGCCTGCTGCACCAGCCGGCCGCTCGCCACCGGCAGTCCAAGGCGGTTGGTCAGCACTGCGTGTACCGCACTGGCATCGGAAGCATCCCATACCAGCACAGCGTCAATCCCCTGCTCTTCCACAAAAACAGATTGCCGCAACGCGGCAACACTGCTTTGCAGCGTGTTCCAGTCCCCGGTTTCCAGCGTCACCACCGGCTGCCCGGCTTCATAAACCAGAAACAGATCACGCAGTGCTTCGGGCACCGGGCGGGAGCGCTGCGTGGCGGGATCGGCAAATACGTACAGCAACTCGCCAGTGACCAGTAGGGTCTCGCCCCGGAAAATGGCGCCGTCAAAACGGATGGAAGAGCTACCAACCCGTCCGCACCGCAACCCCACCGTCAGCTGATCGTCGTAGCGGGCCGAAGCGAAATACTCAACTGTGGCTTTCTTGACATAGGTGTCACCGCCGAGCTGGTGCATGGAACTCTCATACGGCAGCGCCAGCGCCCGCCAGTAGTCGGCCATGGCGGTGTCAAAGTACATGAGGTAGTGGACGTTGAACACGATTTTCTGCATGTCCACCTCGGCCCAACGTACCCGCATGCGGTGAAGGCACCGGAAATCGCTTCGTTTCATGGTCATCGTGCAAATGCCTTCTTGAGTGTATGCGCTGCATCGGCGTGGGCTTTTGCAGCCTCGGGAATGGCGCGGCCCATCTTGATGAATTCGTGCACCACACCACGGTAGATTTCCAGGTCCACCGACACGCCTGCCATGCGCAGGTTATCGGCATACTGCACGCCTTCGTCCACCAGCGGATCACATTCGGCCAGACCGAACCAGGCGGGCGCAACGCCCGTCAGATCGGCGGTGTAGCCGGACTCGGTGCGTCCGTCCAGCGGTGCAAACCGCCAGTCGTCGCGGTCGGCAGCGGTGCGGATGGCGTGTTCAAAGAAATAGGTAATTTGTGGTTCTTCCAGCACGAAGCCCTGTGCAAAGGTCTGGTGGGATGGCGTGTTCTGGTGCCCCGCTACCCCGGGGTAAAACAGCAGTTGCAGGCACAGCGGCAGGCCGGCATCACGGGCCTGGATCGCGCACACCGCCGCAAGCGTTCCTCCCGCGCTGTCGCCGCCGAGGGCCATGCGGCCGGTGTCGAGTTGGCAGCTTTGCCCGGACTGTGCCACCCATTGCACTACGTCCCAGGCATCTTCCTGCGCGGTGGGGAATTTGTGCTCTGGTGCCAGCCGGTAGTCCACCGACAGCACAGCGCAGCCCGCCAGATGGGCCAGCCGACGGCACAGGCCATCGTGGGTAGCAATGTTGCCAATGGTGAAACCGCCACCGTGAAAGTACACCAGCACCGGCAAGCATTCCAGCGAAGGCGCATAAAGGCGCACCGGTATGGCGTAGCCGTCGCGTGCGGGTACCGTGAAATCTTCCACACGGGGCAAGGCCGTGGTGGGAAGCTCCAGCACACCGGCGCCCGCGGCATACACCAGGCGGGCCTGCCGGGGGCTCAAAGCGTGCATTGGCACATTGCCTGCGCGGGCAATGCGCTCCAGCACATTGTGCATGGCAGGCGTCAACAAGGCCTTGGGATTGCGGTGGCGGTAATGGTGGGGACTCATGGAATTGCGCGTTCTTGGTAAAGTGCCGTTTTTGAACATCCTACACAAGGCGGACTATGGCATTGATCTACTACGTGACACAGATCCAGTTTGAATTTGGCGCCGTCAAATTGCTCAAGAGCGAGTGCGAACGTGTTGGCATCAGCCGTCCGTTGATCGTCACCGACCAGGGCGTGAAAGCCGCCGGTGTGCTGCAGAAAGCCCTGGATGCCCTGCCCGGCATGCGGGTGGCCGTGTTTGACCAGACGCCTTCCAACCCCACGGAGACCGCTGTGCGCGCCGCGGTGGAGGCTTACCGGACTGGCGGCTGCGACGGCCTGATTGCCGTAGGCGGTGGATCGGCCATCGACTGTGCTAAGGGCGTTGCCATCGCCGCCACGCACGAAGGACCACTGACCCACTACGCCACGATTGAGGGCGGCTCGCCTCGCATTACCGACAAGGTGGCCCCCATCATCGCGGTGCCCACCACCAGCGGTACCGGCAGCGAGGTGGCGCGCGGTGCCATCATCATTGTGGACGACCACCGCAAACTGGGCTTTCACAGCTGGAACCTGGTGCCCCAGACCGCCATTTGCGACCCAGAGCTGACCCTGGGTTTACCCCCCAAACTGACTGCTGCGACCGGCATGGATGCCATTGCCCACTGCATGGAAACGTTTATGGCACCGGCCTTCAATCCGCCCGCGGACGGCATTGGCCTGGACGGTCTGTCACGAGGATGGGAGAATATCGAGCGTGCCACCCGGGACGGCAGCGACCGCGAAGCGCGCCTGAACATGATGAGTGCCAGCATGCAGGGCGCCATGGCCTTTCAGAAAGGACTGGGCTGCGTGCACAGTCTGAGCCACAGCCTGGGTGGTGTGGACCCCCGCCTGCACCACGGCACGCTCAACGCCATGTTTTTGCCGGCAGTGATCGCGTTCAACGCGCAGGCCGAATCCATCCGCAAGGAAAACCGCCTGCAGCGTATGGCCCACGCCATGGGGCTGGCCAGTAGCAGCGATATTGGCGAGGCCATCAAGGACATGAATGCCCGCCTGGGTCTGCCCAAAGGCCTGGGTGAGATGGGGGTGACACCGGCCCAGTTTGATGCTGTGATCAAAGGTGCCATGGCGGACCACTGCCACAAGACCAACCCGCGCATTGCCACGGAGGACGACTACCGGGACATGCTGGCGCAGTCCCTGTAACGCTCTACCTGCCCACCAACCTGTGTGTTTACAGGGCTTCGTCCCGGTACATCATGTGCAGTGGGCCATTGCCTGCGTGGATGCGCTCGTTGCCAATCATGAGTGCGGCCGAGTGGGCATCGCGCAGATGGCGGGTCACGCTGTAGGGTGAATCGTTGCGGTAGCCGGTAGTGCCGGTAATGCGCAAGGCCTGCGTACAGATATCGGCCACCAGTTCGGACGCCGACAGTTTGAGGTGGTTGGACTGCACCGCAAAGTCCACCGAAGACAGTTCTCCCCGGCCACCGTCAGGCTGGCTGACCAGGTGGTTGTAGTACCTAGCGCGCTCGCGCACCTGCACCCGCATCAACTGCAACTGCATGGACACCTCGCTCAGGCGGGTCGCGGTAGGCGGTGTACCGCCCATCTTGCGGCCAGTGTCCTTCACAAATGCGCGAGCGCGTGCCACCGCATCGGTGGCAATTCCCAGCCAGAGTGATCCCCACAGAATGTGCGCCCAGGGCACCATGGTACGGGCATTGATGTCGCCAAACCCGTCTGGGACAATCTGTTCCTCGCCAAAGCGTGCATTGACCACATAGCCCAGGCTACAGGTGCCGCGCATGCCCATCACATCCCAGCTGCTGAGCACCTGAAATTCACACTGTGACCGATTTACCAGCACCAGCGCCTGGTCGTTGGAGGCCGCCTCGGCATTGCGCCGCACGGTGATCAGCAGGTCGTCGGCGTCTTCGCAGTAGGAGACCACGGTGCCTTCCTTGCGGATGCTGCACTGGTCGCCTTTGCGTTCAATCGGGCAGATGCTGGTGCGCACCGAACCGCCCACACCGGCCTCGGAGGTCACGGAGGCAATCACGCGCTGGTCGCGCACGATGTTTTTCATGTAGTCCTGGAAAAATGGCGTGGTGCCGTGGCGCACCATGCAGGCCACCTGAATCTGGTGCATGGCAAACACCATGGCACTGGAGGCGCAGCGTTGGCCCAGCGCTTCGCACATATAGCCCAGTTCCATGATACTGGCGCCAAAGCCACCCAGGCTTTCGGGAACATAGGCCGACAGCAGCTTGGCTTCTTTGAGCGCATTCATGGTCTCAACCGGATAGCGGGCATCTTTGTCCACCGATTGAGCCGCTGGTCCAGCAACGTCGCGGGCGATGCCACGCACTATTTCAATGCGCGCCTGCGCACTGCCTGACAGGCCGGAATAGGCTGCAGTATTGTTGTTTGTCATGGCATCCCTTGGTTAATTACCCCAGCATTCTCAGAATTCACTTGCGAATCGCTTTGATGATAATCAAAGTGCGCTGGTTCATACTGCACATTCCCTCAGATTGGGTGAACTAGTGCCAACTCTGGCCGGTCCAGCCAGGCGGCGAATTCGTCCACCAGTTGGGTACTGGCGCTGCAGGCTGTTGTCCAGGCTTTCATGCGTCCAGCCAGGTCATTGCCGTAATGGGTGAAATCGGTGCGGTCGGGCAGCTTGCCATTGGGCAGGGTTTTGACCCACTTGGGGTTGGGCGCCAGCAGCAGCATAGTGTCCAGAAAGTGGGTGGCACCATGGCGCCATTTCAGGCTCTTGTCGAGCCAGCCCGGCACCACACTCTTCTGGAAGTGCGGGTACAGCACAATTCCGGGCTTTGTGTCAATATTGCCTGCAGCCCCTGTGGAATGTGTACAAGCAGCTACGGTTTTAATAGCATCCTGGGCGGCAGGATAGTTCAGATGCAGGTGGTAATCGGTAATGCCGCCATCCCAGTAGGCGCCTGGCGGTGCGCCGGGAATGTTGTGCACGGCCTGCAGCACAAACGGAATCGAGCAGCTGGCCTGCAATGCGGGGTTGAAGTTGGCTTCGTTCAAGAGCACCTGGCGGGTGCGGTAGTCCTGGGTTCCGAAGGGAAGCGTAGCGCTCGGTGACGAGAACACCACGCGTTCCAGCCAGGCCCCCATTGCTTTGCGGTGCACAGTGTTGGTCAGAAACGCGCCGAAGTACCCCAGGGGGGTGCGTAACCCATGCTCACGGGCCAGCAGATGCCGACCGCGCGAGGTGACGATGTGCAGCCGGTAGCGGGGGTGGTTAAGCACTTCCTGCAGCCGGCCGCCATAGAAAGCCTGCAGATTGGCGCCAAAGGTTTCACTCACGAATTGGGCGGTGAGGCGTTTCTGCCCGGGGGCCAGTTCGTAGTGCTGGGAGATGTAATCCCGCTCCAGCCGCCCGAAAGCTGTCACCGGGTCATTGAGACAGGCCGTAGCCATACGCCATGCGCCAATGGAGGCGCCCACCAGATCAACCGGCTGGGTGGAACCCTGAAGCCAGGTACCGAACAGAAAACGGTCCAAGGCACCTAGCAACAGCCCTTTGGGGCCACCAGCTGCCGCCGGAATGGTACAGATATCGCCAGGTTGCAGACCGTTACGGGCAATAGAAGCTCTGGCCCGTGGGCCCGCAAAAAGTTGAAGTGCCTTCATTCAGTTGCTACCCGCGCAGCGGCGGAGCGTGGGGGTCATGTATGTGCTGCCCAGTCGAACGGGTCCTGCTGCAGCACCATGTCGATATCGAGCCCCAGAACCACACCCACCTCGCCGGGGAAGGTGACGGCCAGGCCGCGGTCGGTCAGGCCGGCTTCCTTCCCCCGTGCACGCCAGGCGGCCAGGTGAATCACGCCAGCCAGGGGCTCGTACACATTGTTCTCAAAGGGGGCGTACTGGTACTCCAGTGCGTCAATCATGGCCTGGGGGAACTGCCATTTGCGCGCGTATCCGGCGCCAACCGTCGCATAGCAATAGCCAAAATGGCGCCGTTCGGCCTTGGCCCGGCGCAGATCCAGTGGCGGTGTTTTTTCGTTGAGCTCCTGCAGGGCTTCTGGCATCGCCAGTTGCATGGCCAGTTCGCCAATCGCGTGGATCAAGCCACAGGTAAATGCCGCCTGCTGGTTTTGCCGCACCAAGCCGGCCAGGGAACGCGATACCCGCGCCACGTTGTGGCTGTATTCCCAGAACTGCTGCAGATTGATGCCGGGCACGGACTTGAGCGAAGCGTGGGCGGCAGCCTCCTGCGCCATAGTACGCACTTGGGCCAGGTTCAGCAGGGCCAGCGCTTCAGACACACTGTTGATCTTGCCAGTGAGCTTGAAGAAGGCGGAGTTGGCCATCTGCAGCAGGCGCGTGGTCAGTGCCGGGTCGGTGGCAATGAGCTGGTTGATCTTTTTCAGGTCGGTTTCGGGACGGTCCAGTTCTACCAGCAGCAACGCTACCACCTTGGGAATGCTGGGCAGTTCAAACTGATGCTCCAGCAATACATTGAGGTTCATGACAACAGGCCTTTGGACAGGGTCACCGACATACGCCGATTATGTATCGCGCCCGCGGCTACCTCGCCCGGCCTACTCGTGTTTCGGCCTCCCAAAGGCGAATGATTAGAGCAATACAGTCAAAAAAACCCGCCAAAGCGGGTTTATCTATTTGGGCTGGGCCGATCAGGTATTTTGCGCAGTTTGCTTGCGGCGACGGGCAATGGTCCCTATCAGGCCCAGACCGGCAAGCATCATGGCGTAGGTTGCAGGTTCTGGAACAGCCGAAACCATGGCAGACTTGACACCCCAACCTTCATCACCCAATCCCTGACCGCCACCGTTTAAAATACCAGGAGCCGAGTAAGCGAAAAGGAACGTGTTGTGGCCTTGCAGCAGGTTGAATTTCAGACCTGTCACGGTGGTAGTTCCACCGTTCCAGCCAATATTGGTCCCGGGGTTCACGCCATGTTCATTCAAGGTCACTGCAGTGCCAGAACCGAACGAAGTGCTGGATGTGCCGCCACCGCCCAGATTAAACGAACCGGAATACATTTCTGCGCTATTAATAGTCAGGGTAAATACGTCCTGATAGGAATTGAATCCATCCAGCGACTTGAAACCACTCAAGACAAAGTTAAGCGTGGCCTGCGCATCTGCTACAGACGACTCATACGTAGCCATGAACGAACCTGGGTTAGCCAAAGGTCCGCCAATCAGGCCCGTCAAGCTATTGTCAGCAAAAGCGGTGCTGGAACCCATTGCTACGGTCGCCAAAACCGCAAGAACTGTTTTCTTGAAAATCATTCTTTTCTTTCAAAGTTGGACGGAAAGTCGTTGCAGCGAGCGCCTATTTCCTTGAACGCATTGTGTTTTGCTTCCCCTACTTTGCATATAGTCCATTCGGACTAACCGTATTACTCTGCATCCTTACAAATGTGCATTCTTTCCGCTTTGAAGTGGTCTCGTACTTTTCTTCGCTACCTCTGCCTTAACGTTTCAGCTTGGAAAAGGCTGCTGCCATGGCGGAATTCCCTGAATAGCCCGCGTCTTGGCGCAAACTCTGCGGCCTTTCACCACGCGCCGCACCCTGGTAGCGGTTGTCCCCCGGCCGGTCGCGGCTCCCGGCAGTTGCCGCACCAATCTTCATGGTCAGACCGATGCGTTTACGGGCCACATCTACCTCCACCACCTGAACTTTGACGATGTCACCGGTCTTGACCACCTCACGCGCATCGTTCACAAACTTGTGCGCCAGTTGGCTCACATGCACCAAACCGTCCTGATGCACGCCCAGGTCGATGAAGGCGCCGAACTGGGCCACGTTGCTCACCGTGCCTTCGAGCACCATGCCTTCCTTGAGGTCCTTGATGTCTTCCACACCGTCGTTGAAGCGGGCCACCTTGAAGTCCGGGCGCGGGTCGCGGCCAGGTTTTTCGAGTTCGGTGAAGATGTCCTTCACGGTAATCACACCAAACTGTTCATTGGCAAACAGCTCGGGGCGCAGCGTCTTGAGCATGTCGGAGCGGCCCATGATCTCGGCCACGGGCTTGCCGGTTTTGGCGATAATCTGTTCGATGACGGGATAGGTTTCGGGGTGCACGCCCGTAATGTCCAGCGGATTGCTGCCGCCGCGGATGCGAAGGAAACCCGCGCTCTGCTCAAAGGTCTTGGCGCCCAGACCGGTGACCTTCAGCAGGTCCTGGCGGCTGCCGAACGCGCCATTGGCTTCGCGCCAGCGCACCACCGCCTTGGCGACGGTACCCGACAGGCCGGACACGCGCGACAGCAGCGGCACCGAGGCGGTGTTCAGGTCCACGCCCACTGAGTTCACACAGTCTTCCACTACCGCGTCCAGAGTCTTGGCCAGTTCGCTCTGGTTCACATCGTGCTGGTACTGGCCCACGCCAATGCTCTTGGGGTCGATCTTCACTAGTTCGGCCAATGGGTCCTGCAGGCGGCGGGCAATGGAGGCTGCTCCACGCAGGCTCACGTCCACATCGGGCATCTCCTGCGACGCAAATTCGCTTGCCGAATAAACCGAGGCGCCCGCTTCGCTCACCACCACCTTGGTGAGGTGGCTGGGCGGTAAAGGGCTCAGCTCCGTGTCCCCCGCCCGCTCTGCGGGCTCCTCCTTTACCTGCACTGAACCCTTTGCCACCCATCCCCCCGGTGAAGTGTCGGCGCTCTTGCCAAGCAACTTGATCAGATCCCCCGCCAGCTTGTCCGTCTCGCGGCTGGCAGTGCCGTTGCCGATGGCGATCAGGTTGACGCCGTGCTTGGCGCAGAGCTTGCCCAACGTATGCAGCGAGCCTTCCCAGTCCTTGCGCGGCTCGTGCGGGAACACGGTCGCGGTATCGACCAGTTTGCCGGTGCCATCGACCACGGCCACTTTGACGCCGGTGCGGATGCCGGGGTCCAGGCCCATCACGACGCGCGGGCCGGCAGGGGCCGCCAGCAATAGGTCGCGCAGGTTGTCGGCAAACACCTTGATGGCCACCTTTTCGGCGTCTTCGCGCAGCCGGGCGAACAGGTCGCGCTCGGTGGACAGGCTGAGTTTGACCTTCCAGGTCCAGGCCACGCATTTGCGGATCAAATCGTCAGCCGCGCGACCCTGGTGGCTCCATCCCAGTTTGAGGGCCAGGCGGCCTTCGGCTAGAGACACTACCGGAGTTGCTCTTGTTTTGATAGCTGCTTGTGCAATGTTTCCGGGGGGTGGAGCCTGATTTGATGCTGAAGCAGGCTCTGGCAGCACCAGTTTGGCATCCAGAATGTCCAGCGCGCGGCCACGGAACACTGCTAGCGCACGGTGGCTGGGTACACGGCCAATGGGCTCGTCGTAGTCAAAGTAGTCACGGAACTTGGACACGTCAGCGTTGTTCTCGTCCTTGCCATCCATCAGTTTGCTTTGCAACAGGCCCTCAGTCCACAGCCATTCGCGCAGGTCCTGCACCAGCACCGGGTTTTCGGCCCAGCGCTCGGACAGGATGTCGCGCACGCCATCCAGCACCGCCTGCGCCGTGGTGAAGTCGTCTCCGGCCTCGGTTTTTTCTCTCAGAACGAAGGCCAGAGCTTCGTCCGCAGGCACCAGCGTCGGGTCGGAAAACAGCTTGTCCGCCAGGGGCTCGATACCGGCTTCGCGGGCAATCATGCCCTTGGTGCGGCGCTTTGGCTTGAACGGCAGGTAGATGTCTTCGACTTCCTGCTTGATGGCAGCCGCGTCAATTGCAGCCAGCAGCACCGGGGTGAGCTTGCCCTGGTCGTCAATGCTTTTGACGACAGCTTCCTTGCGGTCACGCAGTTCGCGCAGGTAGGACAGGCGGGTTTCGAGCTCACGGAGCTGGATATCGTCCAACCCGTCGGTCACCTCTTTGCGATAGCGTGCAATAAACGGCACGGTGGCGCCGCCATCAAGCAGCGCTACTGCGGCCTCCACCTGGTTGGGACGAACACGGATTTCCTGCGCGATCTGCGCGATGATTTTCTGCATAAACGGGGAAAAGGAGGTCGAAAGAGTCTTAATTTCGGGGGTGAATCCGACGATTTTGGCCGGCACAATCAGAGCGCGAGAGTGTGCCACACGGTCACTTTGTTAAAGCGCGCTGAATTGTAAAAAACTGACCATAATCTCCGAAACTTGGACATATGCAACTGTTATCGTTGGCCAGGTTTCAACCCCGTACAAAAACGCCAAAAGAACAGACTCCATGAACAAGTTGACCTTAAAACAGAAACTCTCCTTGCTGGTTCTGCTGGCATTTGTGGCAATCGTGACACTGATCGGTGCAGGTCTGCATGCCCAGGGCATCATAGGTGCCGCTACCACCGAGATCAGCCAGGTACGCCTCCCGTCCATTATCGGGTTGGCGGAGATGGATGTGAATCTGGCTGAGGTCAACTCTGACAACCGCCACGTCGCATTTTTTGAGCTGGACTACAACACGCAGGAAGGCTTCAAGAGAGATCTCAAAGCACGCGAACTCCATTGGAGCCAGTATGAAAAAGGCTTCAAGCTCTACGAGCCGTTACCGCAGACGGCAGAAGAAGCCGTGCTCTGGGGGCAGTACCTCAAGCAGATTGCTGCTGTGAAGGCCGCAGACGCCCAGGTCGCGGAAACCATTGTGGCCTTAAGCCAGAATACCCAGCAAAAACGGCAAATTGAGCTCTTCAAGGAGTACTACCAACGGACGGCTGCACTGGACCCCTTGCTTGAAGCCAGCGCAATCACCCTGCGCAAGATCGTGAAACTCAACGAAAACGTTGCTGATGCAGAGGTCATGGTTGCCAAGGCTGCGGCACAGTCTTCCCGCACAATCCTGCTGGTGTCGGGTACGGCCGCACTGCTCCTGTTCCTGGTGCTGAGTGTATGGGTTGGCAAGAGCATATTTGCCCAGGTGGGCGGCGAGCCATCGGAGGTGGCGGCAGCGGTGGCAGCGATCTCGGCAGGAGATTTAGGCTACAAAATTGCCCTGAAAGCCGGAGACAACAGCAGTCTGCTGGCATCGGTCGGGTCATTGAGCCAACGCATCAGCGATGTCAACCGGGGTATCCAGAACCTGGCTCGGGAACAGCAGGCCGGCGCGCTCAGTGCCCGTATGACAACGCAGGATTTGCCAGGCGACTTCGCCACAATGGCGCAGCAGGTAAATGCACTGGTAGACACACAGAACGCCAGCCTGCAGCAAGTCACTTCCCTGGTAGGTGCCTATGCAGAGCAGGATTTTTCGCAATCCCTGCCAAAGCAACCGGGCGACAAGGCGGTATTCAACCAGCAAATGGATGCGGTACGCGACAGCCTACAGCACAATCTGCGTGAGGCCGCGCACAACGAGCGTATTCGCATTGCACTGGACAACGTGAGCATGCCGATCCGCATTGCTGACCATGATGGCACCATTGTTTACATCAACCAGGCCTTGCGGGAAACATTGCACCGTGACCGTGAGGCCTTTGCACGCCAGATCCCGGGCTTTGACCCGGACAAGATACTCAACGGCAGTGTGGGCGTTTTTTATGCAGACCCACCCGCGGTTGTGGCGCGGTTACGGAACATGACCGGCACGGTGCGCTCCCAGATGGAGCTCGGTGGACGCATGTACCAGCTCACCACTAGCGCGGTACTCTCCAGTGGCGGCGAGCGCTTAGGTACGATCGGCCAGTGGGAAGACATCACGGCACAGCTGGCTGCGGAAAACGAAGTGGCTGAACTGGTGCGGGCCGCCGGCCAGGGCGATTTCAGCCAGCGACTCTCCGTGGAGGGAAAAACAGGCTTTTTTGCCAATCTTTCCACTGGCATGAACCAGTTGATGGACACCAGTGAACAGGGTCTGACAGACGTGGCAGAACTGCTTGCCGCGTTTGCGCAGGGCGATCTGACCCACCGCATCGAGCGTGACTATGCGGGCTTGTTTGGGAAGGTCAAGGCCAGCGCCAATTCCACGGCCGAGAACCTGACCCGGGTGCTGGGCGAGGTCCATGATGCCGCAGATGCCTTGACTGGCGCCGCCAGCCAAGTCAGCGCCACGGCGCAATCGCTGAGCCAGGCGGCCAGCGAACAGGCCGCCAGCGTGGAACAGACCACGGCACAGATGGACTCGATGTCGGCGTCTGTTACCCAGAACAGTGACAACGCCCGCGTCACCGATGGCATGGCTACCAAGGCCAGCCGGGAGGCCACCGATGGCGGCGTGGCGGTAAATCAAACTGTCACGGCCATGAAGCAGATCGCCAGCAAGATTGGCATCGTTGACGACATCGCCTATCAGACCAACTTGCTGGCTCTTAACGCTGCCATTGAGGCGGCGCGTGCCGGCGAGCATGGCAAAGGCTTTGCGGTAGTGGCTGCAGAGGTGCGCAAGCTGGCCGAGCGCAGTCAGGGGGCTGCCAAGGAGATCGGCGAACTTGCTGCCGCCAGCGTGTCCACCGCCGAACGCGCTGGCAAGCTTCTTGGTGAAATTGTGCCTAGCATCCAGTCCACCAGCGAACTGGTGCAGGAAATCGCGGCTGCCAGCAGCGAACAGAGCGAGTCGGTGGTGCAGATTGGCGGCGCCATGAGCCAACTGACCAAGGCCACACAGCAGAATGCTTCAGCCTCTGAAGAACTGGCCGCTACCAGCGAAGAGCTTTCAGGCCAGGCCGAGCAGTTGCAGGCCAGTATTGCCTTCTTCAAGACAGGTCAGGAGAAGGCAACCGTGCGCACCCGCAACACGCCACAGGTAGAGCGCAGGGCGCCAGCCACACGCCTGGCTGCGCCGGCGCAAACCCTTCCGGTGCGCGGAGGTAGTGGCAACTTCCGGCCGTACTGAGGCCGTCAGGTCGCCTTTGTCAGCGGATGCATGCGTTTTACAGCGACCAGTTCGTGCTGCCGCTACCGCAGGGGCACAGGTTTCCCATGGCCAAGTACCGGATGCTGCGCGACCAGCTGGCAGTCCATCTGCCGCAGGTGCGCCTGGAGCAGGCGCCAGCCGCCACGGATGGGGAACTGGCGCTTGCCCATACACCCGCTTATATCGAAGCGATCTGCAACGGCACCGTGGCGCCTGCGGTGGTGCGCGAAATCGGATTTCCCTGGACTCCTGCCATGGCAGAGCGCGCCCGCCGTTCCGTGGGCGCCACGCTGGCTGCGGCACGCGTAGCCCTGCGTGAAGGCATAGCAGCCAATCTGGCCGGTGGCACTCACCATGCCTATGCCGACAAGGGCGGCGGTTTTTGCGTTTTCAACGATGTGGCGGTAACTGCGCGGGTCATGCAGGCCGAATGGGGCCGTGCCCATGCAGCGCGGCGCCCTGCCCTGCAGGTGGCGGTGATTGATCTGGATGTGCACCAGGGCAACGGCACGGCCCACATTCTGCGTGACGACCCCAGTGTTTTCACCCTGTCCCTGCATGGCGAGAAAAACTTTCCCTTTCGCAAGGAAACCAGTGACCTGGATGTGGCCCTGCCCGATGGCTGCGGCGACGTGGAGTACCTCGCTGCCCTGGAGTACGCGCTGGAAGCACTGGAGCAGCGCTGTGCGCCGGGGCTGGTGCTGTTCCTGGCCGGGGCTGACCCGCACGAGGGCGATCGGCTGGGCCGGCTCAAGTTGACATTTGAGGGCCTGCAGACCCGCGACCGCCGCGTGTTTGACTGGTGCCATGTGCGTCGCATACCGGTGGTGTTTGTCATGGCCGGAGGGTATGGGGTGAATATTGACACTACGGTGCAGTCGCAGCTCAACACCTACCAAATTGCACTGGAATACTGGAACAAATCCTGTGTGCTCAGGCGGGATGCCTCTAAACTTCGGTGATCTATGGCAACTGAAGACCCTGCTGGATTCAACGCGCGACTCTGGCGGCGTTTTGCCAAGATCGCCCGTCCTTACTGGCTATCCGACGAGCGCTGGCGTGCCAGGGGCTTGCTGGCCCTGCTGGTGGTGCTGCTATTGGGGCAGACCGCGTTCAACGTGTTGTTCAACAACGAAACCGGAGAATTCACCTCGGCGCTGGCTGCCGGAGATTCCGACCGTTTCTGGCAATCTATCGTTCGCTACACCGCAATTCTGCTGGCTGCAGTGCCAATTTATGCCCTGTATTACTACGTGCGCGACACCTTGGGGTTGCGCTGGCGCCGCTGGATGACAAATTACTTTTTGGCGCAGTATTTTGACCAGCGTGCCTATTACCGGCTCAATACCAGCGGGATCGACAACCCCGACCAGCGGATTGCAGAAGACATCAACAGCTTTACCCAGCAATCCCTGTATTTTTCGATGATTGTGCTGGGTTCGGTGATCGATCTGGTGGCGTTCTCGAGCGTGCTTTGGACCATTTCGCGCGGATTGGTTTATTTTCTGATTGGCTACGCCATCTTCACCACCCTGTTTACCGGCGCTGTATTTGGCAAGCGGCTGATCGGTCTGAATTTCAGTCAGTTGCAGCGTGAGGCAGACTTCCGTTTCAATCTGATTCGGGTGCGCGAGCACGCCGAGCCGATCGCCTTCCACGACGGCGAGGCGCGGGAAATGTCGGCCCTGCAAAGCGTGTTTGGCGCGGTATACGCCAATTACCTGCGGGTGCTGCGCTGGCAGTTCAAGCTCAACCTGTTCCAGTACGCCCACAAATTTCTGACCATTGTGCTGCCGACCGTGATTGTTGCGAATGATGTGCTCTCCGGCGAATTGGAGGTGGGCCGGGCGATTCAGGCGGCCGGCGCTTTTGCGGCCATACTGAGTGCACTTACGGTCATCGTGGACCACTTTGAGGGACTGAGCCGCTTCTCTGCCGGCGTTGACCGGTTGCACGCCTTTTCGGACACCCTAGGCGCCCCCACCCATCCCGTTGCCACCGAAACGGATGAAGGCACGCAGCAGATACGGACGGTGCACGGGTTCGAGCTGGCGCTGGACAATCTGACGGTACTCACCCCGAACCGGGAGCAACTGCTGATCAAGGCGTTGACGCTGGCGGTCAATCCCGGTGAAGGGCTACTCATTGTAGGGCCCAGTGGCACCGGCAAGAGTTCGCTGCTGCGGGTGATCGCCGGACTGTGGCGTACCGGTTCAGGCGGAGTGACGCGCCCCGCCGAACTGGACATGCTTTTTCTTCCTCAGCAACCTTACCTTCCCCTGGGTGATCTGCGCTGTCAGCTCACCTATCCACAAACCGACCGTGCCATTTCGGACGAAGAATTGCTGGAGTGGCTGGCCCTGGTCAATCTGCCCACCCTGGCCACGCGTTTTGGTGGTCTGGGTGCCGAACTCGACTGGCCCCGGGTGCTCTCGGTGGGTGAACAGCAACGCCTGGCCTTTGCGCGTGCCCTGCTGACAAAACCCCGCTACCTGCTGCTGGACGAAGCCACCAGCGCACTCGATGCCGATAATGAGGAGCGGCTGTATTCCCAGCTGGCTGGCCTGTCCATCACCCCGGTTAGTGTCAGCCACCATGGCGCCATCCTGAAGCATCACCGCTGGGTGCTGCAGCTACCCGGCGACGGCAGCTGGACACTAAGCGAAGCCAGTGCCTATCGCTGGACTGACTAGGCAGAGAGAATTTTGGCGGCATCGCAAAATCATCGGATGGGTATCCGGCATCGGAAGTCCTGCGTTCTCGTTGATTCGAAACCTTTCTGGGCAACACAGTCGTGGCCTTTGCGGGGCTGGAGAAATTTGTCCGGACCCAGGACCACGCAAGCTTTGAGCACGCGGGGTTCATCGTCAGTGGTTTGACAATAATGAAAAAACCCGCCTTGGCGGGTTTTTTCGTTGGCGCTTGTCCAAGGTATCGGATCATCCGCCCTTCTTGGAGCGCTTGCCGGGGTTCTTCTTGCTACGGGTGGCAACGCCACGCTCGAGGCTGACTTTCTGGCCGCGGCCACCGGTTGGCAGGGACATACCGGGCAGAGGCTTAGGAGCGGGAGTGGCTTTGCGGTCTGCTTCGGTGACGATTTTGTTGCCCATGGCGAATCCTGAAAAATGAAAAAATGAAACCTGTGTTAAGCCACAGGCGAGCCGCTATTTTATAGCCTTTACTCCCAAATCAGCTGCGCAATGCCTTTTTGAGCTCCACACCGAGCTCGGGCTTGTGTGCAAACGGGTCGGTCGGGTTGCGCCCCAGCAAGACATCTTCCATGCGCACTTGCACCGAGGCGAGGGCCTTAGGGTGGCTGTAGATGTAGAACTGGTTGGCTGCGATGGCGTCAAACACCTTCTGCGCGACTTCGGCGGCGGTGATTTTGCCGCTGCCCACGGCCTTGTCGCTCATGGCCTGGCCAATCAACTGGCTGCGGGTGGGTTTCTGGTCCTGGCCGCCGGGATCCTGGGGGCGGTTGCGGTGGCTCTGGCTGATGCCAGTTGGCACAAAGTAGGGGCACAGCACGCTGGCCGATATTTGTTCGGTTACCAGCGCCAGGTCCTGGTACAGGGTTTCGCTCATGCTGACGACCGCGTGCTTGCTGGCACCATAAATGCCCATGTTGGGGGCATTCAGCAGCCCCGCCATGCTGGCGGTGTTGACGATGTGGCCCTGCCAGGCCGGGTCTTTGGCTGCCGCCTCCAGCATCATGGGCGTGAACACGCGAATGCCATGGGCCACACCCATGAGGTTGACGCCAATCACCCAGTCCCAGTCGGCCGCGGTGTTTTCCCAGATCAGGCCCCCCGCCCCCACACCTGCGTTGTTGAACACAAAGTGGGGTGCACCAAAGCGCGCCAGTGTGGCCGCGCCCAGGGCCTCCACCTGCCCGGCCTTGGACACATCCACCTTCATGGCCAGCACCTGGGCACCTGCGGCCTGCATCTCGGCCACGGTGCGGTCCAGCGCGTCCTGCTGCACATCGGCCAGCACCAGGTTCATGCCCAGCCGGGCGCCAATACGGGCGCACTCCAGACCAAAGCCGGAGCCTGCGCCCGTCAATACGGCGGTCTTGTTCTTGAAATCTGAAATCATGCGTTTGCTTTCTTGAGAATGTAGCCAATACGGGGAAAGTGGACATGGACGATGCCAGCGCGTTCGTCTACACGTTGCAGGGTGTAGCGAGTGCGGGTGGCGGCCACCAGTTCACCCTCGGTGGGTTCGGGGCCAAAGCTCTCGGACGTTACGGTGACCCGGCTGCCCAGCGCAATGTCGTGTTCGTCCTGGAATGTGGAGTCATTCTGGGCTGCAGCCCCCGTGGATTGTGCACAGGCAGCTATGGATTCTGTAGCAGTCATGGCGTCAAACCGGCCGTGACCGATCGCCGCCATGCGGTCCATCCAGGCCAGTACGGCTGGTGTGGCGTCCAGAACACCGGCCATCACGCTGGTCTGGGTGCGGGTGAACCACAGCGGGTGGTAGGCGGCAAAGTCGGCCACACAGGGCGCATCGCCCAGCAGGTAATCCTGCCCGTCCAGCATATTGGCCATACGGCGCAGGTAGCTCTTGTAAGCCGCAGCGGCATCGGCCAGCGGCATACGTGGCATGCCCAGACGCATTTTGGTGCGGTCTTCACCAAAGGCTTTGGCGATACCGCCCCATTGTTCTATCGGGGCGTCCGGGTTTCCCGCAAACAACTGGGCCGTTCCCTTGGGCGAGAAGTTGTAGGCCATCGCAGCCCAGAACAGTTTTTCGTCAGCCCACTGCGCAACGATGCGGGCCAGCCCCTTATGGCTAGGAGGGTACAGCGTGGGTTCGGGGGCCAGATGTTCGAGCACGTCGCAGATCAGGGCACTGTCGCAGTACACATCGCTGCCAATCTGCAGGAATGGCGTCTTGCGGTAACCACCGGTGAGTGCCACCACATCGGGTTTGGGCATGACCGAGGGGATGATCACCGACTTCCAGGCCAGTTGTTTGTAGCCCAGCACCAGCCGAACTTTTTCAGAAAACGGTGAGACGGGATAGTGGTGCAGGATAAGGTCAGTCATGGGAATCTCCTTTGTTTCTTTGTGTGTTTAGCCCGGCATGGCCCGTGTGAGGATGGCGTCAAAGTCCACGCCCGCGCCCAGGGTGCCAAAGCTTTGGCCCCAGTTGCCGCCCAGACGTGAATCGCAGAAGGCACTGAACACCGCCGTGGGCGCGCTCTGGTACAACAAGGCGGCCTGCACCGCCAGCGCCACATCCTGCGCCAGGCGGCGGCCTTCGAGTTCGTTGGCCATGTGTTCCACCCGGGTGGGCAGTGCGGCGGCCAGCCGGTCCAGCGCGGCGTGCGCGCCTTGGGCTGGGGCCAGCTCCTGCGCCAGCGCGCTGGCCACGTCGCCTTTGCGCAGGGCACGCAGCAAGTCCAGCGCCATGATGTTGCCGGCACCCTCCCAGATGGAGTTGAGCGGCATTTCGCGGTAGATGCGGGCCATGATGCCTTCTCCGCCTTCCTCTACATAGCCGTTGCCGCCCAGGCATTCCATGGTCTCCTGCGAGAACGCCGCGCCGCGCTTGCAAATCCAGAATTTGGATATGGGCGTGAGCACTCGGCCCATGAGCCGCTCAAATGGGTCGCTTTGATGGTCAAAAGAGCGCGCAAGCCTCATGGACAGTGCACAAGCAGCTTCACTTTCGATAGCAAGGTCGGCCAGCACATTGCGCATGAGCGGCTGGTCCATCAGGCGTTTGCCAAAGGCTTCGCGCTGCAGGGTGTGGTTGAGCGCAATGCTGAGCGACTGGCGCATCAAACCGCTGGTACCCAGCGCGCAGTCCAGCCGGGTAAGTGTGCCCATCTCCAGAATCTGCGGCACGCCACGGCCCTCCTCACCCACCAGCCAAGCGGTAGCGCCATGGAACTCGACCTCGGTACCGGCATTGGCCTTGTTGCCGAGCTTGTCCTTGAGGCGCTGGATATGGATGGCATTGCGCGTACCGTCGGGCAGCACACGGGGTAAAAAGAAGCAGCTGAGGCCCGCAGGGGCCTGCGCCAGCACCAGGAACGCATCACTCATAGGGGCCGAGAAGAACCACTTGTGCCCGGTGATGGCAAAGCGCTGGCCCCAGGCATCGCTGCCATCGGGCGTGGCGCGGGTGGTGTTAGCCCGTACGTCGGAACCACCCTGTTTTTCGGTCATGCCCATGCCCATGGTGACGCCGGGCTTGTCGCGCCACACCTTGAGATGCGGGTCGTACTGGTGGCTGGTGAGCTTGGGCGCCCAGTCGGCGTAGATGGCCGCGTTGCTGCGCAAAGCTGGCGTGACCGCGTAGGTCATCGAGATGGGGCACAGCACCGAAGGCTCGAGTTCCGTGAACATCATGAATCCGGCGGCGCGCAACTGGTGCGCATGGCCGGTGGCCTGCTGTTCTGGCGAGAACACCGCGCCATGCAGGCCGGCGTGCACTGCTTCGTGCATCAGTGCGTGGTAGGCGGGGTGAAACTCCACTTCGTCGATGCGGTAGCCCTGCTTGTTGTGGGTGCGCAGCACCGGAGGATGCACATTGGCCAGGCGGGCGTGGGTCTGCATGTCGGCAGTACCCCAATTGGCACCCAGTACGTGCAGGCCACCTGTGTTGAGCGTTGGGGCGTTGAATTTCAGCGCGTCGCGCAGCGGCTGGTTGCTGGTGAACAGGTTGTAGTCCACGAGAGGCAGCGGCTGGTTGAAGACCGCGTGTGTCGGAGGGTACAGCGTTTCAGTGGAAGACATGGTTCACCTCCGGTGGCTTGCGTTCAGATCAACTGGACAAGCTGCTTGCCAAAGTTCCTGCCTTTGAGCAGGCCCAGAAAGGCCTCGGGTGCCGACGCAAGGCCCTGCGCAATGCTCTCGCGCGCGCGCA
This sequence comes from Burkholderiales bacterium, assembly GCA_028868305.1. Lineage (GTDB taxonomy): Bacteria > Pseudomonadota > Gammaproteobacteria > Burkholderiales > Burkholderiaceae_C > Allorhodoferax. The sequence goes on from JAGWUS010000001.1 coordinate 126,841, forward strand.
GCTTGCCGGTGGCCACCAGGGTGCCCAGTTCGGTCAGGGCCTCGGGCCAGATGTCCATGTGCTCACTGACGATAAAGCCCTGCACCTTGAGGCGCTGCATCAGGATCAGCGCCGGATGGCTCAGGGGCAAGGGCTGGCCGTCGTAGCCTGCGATCATTCCGCACACGGCAATGCGCCCGAAGGCGTTCATTTGCGGCAATACGGCATCCAGCACCATGCCGCCCACGTTCTCAAAATAGCCGTCAATCCCGTTGGGGCAAGCCTCCTTGAGTGCCTTGGAAAGCGATGCCGCGGTCTGGTGCTGCTTGTAGTCAATGCAGGCATCAAAGCCCAGTTCATCGACCGCGTATTTGCATTTGTCGGGCCCGCCGGCAATGCCGACGGTGCGGCAGCCACGTGCTTTGGACAGGGCGGCGAACGCACTGCCCACCGCGCCGGTAGCTGCGCTGACCACCATGGTTTCACCCACCTTGGGCTCACAGATTTTCACCAATCCGTACCAGGCGGTCACACCGGGCATGCCCACGGCGCCCAGGTAAGCGCTCAGGGGTACATGGGTGGTATCGACCTTGCGCAATGCACCGGGCTGGTTGGCGTTGACCACGCTGTACTGCTGCCAGCCGCCCATGCCGACCACCTTGTCGCCCACCGGGTAACGCGTATTGCGGGATTCGACCACCTCCCCCACGGTGCCGCCCTGCATCACCTGGCCCAGCGGCTGGGGTGCGGCATAGCTTTTGGAATCGTTCATGCGGCCGCGCATGTACGGGTCCAGGCTCAGGAAGTGGTGGCGCACCAGAACCTCGCCGTCCTGCAGTGCGGGCGTGGTCGAATCGACCAGTTTGAAGTTGCTGGCAACGGCTTCGCCCACAGGGCGGTTGTCGAGAAGGATTTGTTGGTTGGAGGGCATGATAGGTGTGCTCAATCGGTAGAAATGTTGACGGGGTTGGTGCTCTTGGGGCCAGTCGGCAGGCGCTGGACGTACTTGAAGGTGCCGGTCGCGTGGGCGCAGGCGCGGCCCTTGGCGTCAAACACGGTGGCCGTGGTAAACGCCAAGGTGGCAGTGCGGTGCATCAGTGTGCCTTTGGCGGTCAGCACCCCCATGGCGGGCTGCATGAAGCTGGTTTTCATCTCGATGGTGACCACACCCATGTCGGGCTCGATGCTGCGCGCGGCAGTGGCCATGGACACATCGAGCAGCGTCATCAACGCGCCGCCGTGGGTCACGTTGAAGGAGTTCAGGTGCTCGGCTTTCGGGGCGTAATGAATCTCGGAGTGGCCATCTTCAAACTGCGTGAGTTCGAACCCCAGCAGATTGACGAATGGGATTTCCACCCCGAAACCCACGGCGTGGGTCCAATTTTTGACGCTCATAGCGCACCCCGCCGCAGGGCCGGCGAAGGGCAGTGGCGCGTGGGGGCACCAATCTTCCGCAGGGCCGCCCAAAGGAAGATTCGCCCCCTCGGGGGGCAGCGACCCGCGCAGCGGTGGAGCGTGGGGGCCATGTCAGCCACCGGTCACCACACTGACGCCGCCATCGACCGCGAGCCATTGGCCGGTAATGTGCTTTCCGGCGTCCGAAGCATAGAGAACGCACAAGCCCTTGAGGTCTTCATCATCGCCCAGGCGCTTGAGCGGGGCGCCTGCTGCCAGCTTTTCCTCGCCCAGGGCTTTGAGGGTGCCGGCGGTCATTTTGCTGGGGAAAAAACCGGGACAGATGGCGTTGACGGTGATGTTGTACTTGCCCCATTCCGCGCCCAGTGCACGGGTGAAGTTCAGCACTGCGCCTTTGGAGGTGTTGTAGGCAATGGTGTTCAGGCCTTCCGGGTTGCCGTTAAGGCCCGCGATGGAAGCGATGTTGATGATGCGGCCCGATCGGCGCGCAATCATGCTTTTCTTGGCTATTGCCTGGCTGAGCAAAAAGTAGCCCCTTACGTTGAGGTTCATCACCTTGTCCCATGCCTCAATAGAATGGTCCTCGGCAGGCGCGCCCCAGGCGGCTCCGGCGTTGTTGACCAAAATGTCGACATCACCCATGCGGTGCAGGGTTTCATCGGCCAGGCGGTGGATTTCGGATTCCTTGGCGCAGTCGGCTGCGACCCAGCGGGCATCAATGCCTGCGGCCTGCAATTGGGCGCAAGCCTCTTCAAGGTCTTCTGCTTTGCGCGAGCTCAGCATGATTTTTGCACCGGCTTCTCCCAGCGCGTGGGCCATTTGCAGGCCCAGGCCACGGGAACCACCCGTCACCAGTGCAGTCTTGCCGGTGAGGTCGAACAATTGATGAATAGTACGTGCCATAGTCTTTCTCCTGTTTAAGTTTCTTCATGCATGCGGGATCGCAGGTAAATCATGACCACGCCCACCAATACCGCAATACCGCCAGCGGCATAGAACACATCAGCATTCTGTACATCTCCCTTGGCAACAAACATTCCCAGCACAATTGCCAGCAGCCCGCCATAGATCAAAATCCAGACAAGCCTTTCAATCCGGACCAGTCGGGCACTGGTAGTGCCGCTGTGTTTCTTGAAAAATCCCATTAAAAAGCCTCCTCGGGGAATGTTGCGCAGGTCGGATCGCGGGATTGCACCACACTAAGCCAAGCGCCGACTTTTGGCAGTTCGTAATGGAAGAAATAGCGGGTTGCACCCACACGGCCCTGCGTGTCGGCACGCGCTTGCTGCGGGTCGTCGTCCAGCGCACAGGCGGCGACATCGAGCCAGATCCAGGCCAGCACCGTGTGGCCAAAGGCCTGCAGGTAGGGTACGGCATTGGCCAGCGCATCGGTGGGCACGCCGGTGGACCAGGCCTGTTGCGTGGCATCACGCACGTCTTTGAGTGCACGTCCAAGCGCCTTGGCGTGTACGGCCAGTGCCGGGATGTTGCCCGTACGGTGAATGGTGGCCATCATGCGGTTTGCCAGCAACTGCATGCCTTTGCCCTCTTCCATTAAGACCTTGCGGCCCAGAAGGTCCATGGCCTGAATGCCGTGGGTGCCCTCGTGAATCATGTTGAGGCGGTTGTCGCGCCAGTACTGCTCGACCGGGAAATCACGGGTGTAGCCGTAACCGCCGTGCACCTGAATGGCCAGCGAATTAGCTTCCAGGCACCATTCGCTTGGCCAGCTCTTGGCAATGGGGGTGAGCACCTCCAATAGCAGACGTGCATCGTCGGCTTCCTGGCCACCCGCGGTGTGGTGTTCGTCCACCAGCCGGGCGCAATAGAGCTCCAGTGCCAGCGCGCCCTCGCAATAGGCCTTTTGCGCCAGGAGCATGCGCTTGACATCAGCGTGTTCGATGATGCGGATTTGTGATTGCGCGGGGTTTTTCCCCGCTGCGCCCATGGGCCGCCCCTGCGGCCGGCTTTTTGCGTAGTCGAGTGAGGCGTAGTAGCCTGCCATGCCCAGCATGGTGGCGGCAATACCGACGCCGATACGTGCCTCGTTCATCATGTGGAACATGCAGGCCAGGCCCTTGCCGGGCTGGCCAACCAGATAGCCGATCGCACCCGCAACCGCCCGTCCTGAGCCTGTCGAAGGAACCGGAAATTTGCCTTCGCCGAAATTGAGTAGCGTATTGGTCGTTCCGCGCCAGCCCAGCTTGTGGTTCAGACCGGCCAGTGCAACGTCGTTGCGCACGCCGGTCAGCTGACCCTGTGTGTTAACCATCTTCTTCGGCACGATAAACAGGGAAATGCCGCGGGTGCCAGGAACCAGCCTGCCGCTTTCGTCCGGAATCTTGGCCAGCACCAGGTGGATGATGTTCTCGGTCAGCTCATGTTCGCCGCTGGATATCCACATCTTGTTGCCCGTGAGGCGATAACGGGCACCCAGCGGATCGCTGGCAAAGTCGGCCCCATCGGGCACCGCGCGGGTCGCCACATCCGACAGGCTGGAGCCGGCCTGCGGTTCGCTCAGGCACATGGTGCCGGAGAAACGTCCGGAGAATTCGTTCTTGGCGAAGACCTCTTTTTGCAGGTCGGTGCCATGGGTCATCAGCAGGTTGGCGTTGCCGGTGGTCAGCATGCCCGAGCCAATGCTGACGGATGCGCAGGCAAAGAAGGCGTTGGCGGCGGCTTCCACGCTGTAGGGCAGTTGCATGCCGCCCATCTCGTAGTCCTGCGCGGCGCTGAGCATGCCAGACTCGGCGTACGCCTTGTTGGCGTCGTGCGTGGCCTGGGGCAGGATGACCTTTTCACCGTCAAAGTGCGGCTCCTGGGTGTCTACCAGGCGGTTGAAGGGCGCATATTTTTCTCGGGCAATGCGCTCACAGGTGTCCAGCACTGCATCAAAGGTTTCCCGTGTGTGGTCGTTGAATCGTGCGCGCTGTGCCAGGGCTGTGGTGCCAAGCCACTCGTGCAGCAGAAAGTCAATGGTGGAGCGTAGGGTCATGGTCTGCGCCGATTGAAATGGGGGTCAAAAAAAGGGCCGGTCTGCGCACAGTTCGCAGGTTCGGCCCTTGATGCGTGGCTTCGTGCCTGGTTTACAGCACTTCAAAAATGCCGGCGGCACCCATGCCACCACCGATACACATGGTGACGCAGACGCGCTTGGCACCGCGGCGCTTGCCTTCGATCAGTGCATGGCCGGTCAGGCGCTGGCCGCTCACACCATAGGGGTGACCCACGGCGATGGCGCCACCGTTGACGTTCAGGCGGTCAGCCGGAATGCCCAGCTTGTCGCGGCAGTAGAGCACCTGCACCGCAAAGGCTTCGTTCAGCTCCCACAAGTCGATATCGTTCATGCTCAGGCCCAGACGCTTGAGGACCTTCGGAATGGCGAACACCGGGCCAATGCCCATTTCGTCGGGTTCGCAACCTGCTACGGCGAAACCGAGGAAGCGTCCCAGGGGTTTGAGGCCCTTTTGCTCGGCAAGCTTTTCATGCATGACTACCACAGCACCGCCACCATCGGAAAACTGGCTGGCGTTGCCCGCTGTGACCAGACCACCGGGGACTGCCGAGCGCAGGCCCTTGATGCCGTCGTAGGTGGTACCTTCGCGGATACCTTCGTCGTTGCTGACGGTGACTTGCTTGGTGGTCAGGCCCATGATTTTGTCGGCCACACCCATGGTGACCGTAATGGGCGCAATCTCGGCCTGGAACAGGCCGGCGGCCAGTGCGGCAGCGGCCTTTTGCTGGCTGGCGGCACCGTACTCGTCCATGACCTCACGGCTGATGTTGTAGCGCTTGGCCACCTGCTCGGCGGTCTGCAGCATGTTCCAGTAAATCTCGGGTTTCTTCTTCAGCAGGTTGGTATCGGCCAGCATGTGCTGGTTCATTTCCTGCTGCACGCAGGAAATGGATTCCACGCCGCCCGCCACATAGATATCGCCTTCGTTGGCGATGATGCGCTGGGCGGCCAGTGCAATCGTCTGCAAACCGGAGGAACAGAAGCGGTTGACGGTCATGCCCGAGGTGGTTATCGGGCAACCCGCCATCAGGGCAACCTGGCGGGCAATGTTGGCGCCGGTGGCCCCTTCGGGGTTTGCGCACCCCATGATGACGTCGTCCACTTCGCCAGCATCAATGCCGGCGCGTTGGATCGCGTGTTCCACGGCGTGGCCACCCAAAGTGGCACCATGGGTCATGTTGAAAGCGCCCTTCCAACTCTTGGCCAGGGGGGTGCGTGCGGTAGAAACGATAACGGCTGAGGTCATGGTATGTCCTTGAATTCGGTGAACTGCGAGTGCAATCAGTTAAAGGTCTTGCCTTCAGCGGCAAGGCGGGCCAGCAAAGGTGCGGGCTGCCAGAATTTGGCGTCGTCCAGCGGGTTCTGGGCAAAGCGATTCATGGCTTGCACCACATTGAACAGGCCCACCTGGTCGGCATAGTTCATGGGGCCGCCACGGTAGACCGGAAAGCCGTAACCGAAGATGTAGACGATGTCGATGTCGCTGGCCTTGTTGGCAATGCCTTCTTCCAGAATGTGGGCGGCTTCGTTGACCAGGCTGAACACCAGGCGCTGCACAATTTCTTCGTCCGAAATCTTGCGTGGGGTGATGCCCAGCGACTTGCGGTGCTCTTCGATCATGGTCACCACTTCGGCGTTTGGGATCGCGTCGCGCTTGCCGGGTACATAGTCGTACCAGCCGGCACCGGTCTTCTGTCCAAAGCGGCCTTTTTCGCACAATAGGTCAGCAGTCTTGCTGTACTTCATGTCTGGCTTTTCCTGGTAGCGGCGCTTGCGGATGGCCCAGCCAATGTCGTTGCCGGCCAGGTCACCCATGCGGAATGGGCCCATGGCCATGCCAAACTTCTCCATGGCCTTGTCCACCTGCGCGGGGGTACAGCCTTCGTCCAGCAGGAAGCCGCCCTGACGACCGTATTGCTCGATCATGCGGTTACCGATAAAGCCGTCGCACACGCCCGATACGACAGCGGTCTTTTTGATCTTCTTGGCTACACTCATGACGGTAGCCATCACGTCCTTGGCGGTCTTGGCACCGCGTACCACCTCCAGCAGCTTCATCACGTTGGCCGGGCTGAAGAAGTGCAGGCCCACCACATCCTCGGGACGTTTGGTGAAGTTAGCAATCTTGTTGACATCCAACGTGGAGGTGTTGGAGGCCAAGATGGCACCGGGCTTCATCACGCGATCAAGTTCCTTGAACACCGCTTCCTTGACGCCGATCTCCTCGAACACGGCCTCAATCACCATGTCGGTGCCGGTCAGGTCGTCGTAGCTCAGGGTGGTGGTCAGCAAGGCTATGCGCTGGTCGTACTTGTCCTGCTTGAGCTTGCCTTTTTTGACCTGCGCTTCGTAGTTCTTGCGGATGGTGGCGATACCACGGTCCAGCGCCTCCTGTTTCATTTCCAGCATCTTCACGGGAATGCCCGCGTTCAGGAAGTTCATGGCGATACCACCGCCCATGGTGCCGGCACCGATGACTGCTACAGAGTTGATAGCGCGCTGCGCAGTATCTGCCGGGACATCCGGTATTTTTGATGCTGCACGCTCAGCCACAAAAATGTGGCGCAATGCACGACTCTCGGAGGTGAGCATCAGGTTCAGGAAGATCTCGCGCTCCACTGCCATGCCTTCGTCGAACTTCTTTTTTGTCGCTGCCTGCACTGCGTCCACGCACTTGGCCGGGGCGGGGAAATTCTTGGACATGCCCTTGACCATGTTTCGGGCAAACTGGAAGTACGCATCGCCCAGCGGATGCTTGCAAGGCATGTTGCGCACGATCGGCAGGGGACGCACATCGGCCACCAAGCGGGCCAATGCCAGCGCTTCGTCTGCCAGCGATGCTGCGGACGCGGCCATTTTGTCGAACAGCTTCTGGCCGGGCAGCATGGCCAGCATTTCACTCTTGATCGGTTCACCGCTGACCATGATGTTCAGTGCGGGCTCGACGCCCAGCACACGTGGCAGGCGCTGGGTACCACCGGCGCCGGGAATCAGGCCCAGCTTGACTTCGGGCAGCGCGATACTGGTGCCTGGGGCCGCAATGCGGTAGTGGCAGCCCAGAGCCAATTCCAGACCACCACCCATGGCAACGGTGTGTATAGCTGCGACCACCGGCTTGGGAGAGTCTTCGAGCACGCTGATGACGCTCAGCAAGTTGGGCTCCTGCAAAGCCTTGGGAGAGCCAAATTCCTTGATGTCAGCACCGCCAGAGAAGGCGCCACCAGCGCCGGTCAGAACAATGGCCTTGACCGCAGCATCGGCATTGGCCTTGGCCATGCCGTCGGTGATGCCCAGACGTGTGGTATGCCCCAGACCGTTGACGGGCGGGTTGTTCAGCGTGATTACGGCGATGTCGCCATGTACTTGGTATTGCGCAGTCATGCTTGCAGTCCTCGTTGGTAAAAATAGAACGATCGTTCGTTTTTGATTGTAAAAGGGAATGTCGGTTCAGGAAATCGGGTTTGTCACAGGTGGGACAAAGCTCAGACCTCCAGCCATTCCTTGCGGACGTAGCTGTCGGCGCGCAATTCGTCGGGCGTGCCTTCAAACACGATGCTTCCGTGCCCCATCACCAGGCAGCGGTCGGAAATCTTCATGGCAATGGTGAGCTTCTGCTCGATGAGCAAGACCGAGATGCCGCGCCTGCGCAATTCCTGCAGGTACTCCGCGACCAGTTCCACAATCTTGGGCGCCAGGCCTTCGGTGGGCTCGTCAATGATAATGAGGTCAGGATCACCCATGAGGGTGCGGCACAGGGTCAGCATCTGCTGCTCTCCGCCCGACAACACGCCGGCTTCGGTATGTTCACGCTCCTTGAGCCGCGGAAACATGCGGTACATGTCCTCAAATGACCAGCGTGCATTCTTCTTGCCACGCTTCTGGCCCAGCAGGAGGTTCTGGTGGACCGTCAGCTTGGGGAAAATATCGCGGTTTTCGGGAACATAGCCAATGCCCAGGTGGGCAATCTCGTAGGCTTCCATGCCCTGGATGGCCTTGCCCTTCCATTGCACCGAGCCATGGCAGTCCACCATACCCATGATGGATTTGGCAGTCGTGGACCGCCCCGAGCCATTGCGTCCCAACAGTGAAACAATTTCGCCCTCCCCTACGCGCATGTCCACGCCATGAAGAACGTGGCTCTTGCCGTAATAGGCTTGCAGATCGCTTATTTGCAGCATTTCAGTGTCCTCCTGCCTGTGCATCGGCCACCGAGGACCCCAGATAGGCCTCCTGCACCTTGGCATTGGCGCGCACCGCATCGGGTGTGTCAAAAGCAAGTACTTCGCCATACACCACCACGGCAATTTTGTCCGCCAGGCCAAAAACAACACCCATGTCGTGCTCTACGGTGAGCAGCGTCTTGCCTTCGGTCACCTGTTTGATGAGGGCGATGAAGCGGGTAGTTTCACTCTTGCTCATGCCGGCAGTCGGTTCGTCCAGCAGGATCACGCTGGCACCACCGGCAATGGTGATTCCGATTTCCAGGGCGCGCTGCTCGGCGTAGGTCAGGTTCATGGCCAGCACGTCGCGCTTGCGGTCGAGCTTGATCATGTGCATGAATTCCTCGGCCCGTCTGTTTGCGTCGTCCAGATTCGCCAGAAACTTGAAAAAGGTGTATTTGTAGCCCAGGCTCCATAGCACGCCACAACGCAGATTTTCAAAGACGCTGAGCTTGGGGAAGATGTTGGTGATCTGAAAACTGCGTGACAGTCCAAGGCGGTTGATCTCAAACGGCTTCTTGCCGTTGATGTTGTGGCCGTTCAGCAGCACATCACCGCTGCTGGCTTCAAAGCGGCCACTGATCAGGTTGAACAATGTGGATTTGCCCGCCCCGTTGGGCCCGATGATGGCCACCCGCTCACCAGGCTTGACCGCCAGATTCACGCCGCGGATGATTTCAGTCTTGCCAAAGCTCTTGCGCAGTTCACGCAACTCCAGGGCGTAAGGTGTGCCGGAAGCGTCCGTGCTGCTCATAGGGCCTCCTGCCGCTGGATTTCTTTTTCAATGTCTTCCTGGATATGGCTCCATTGCTTGACGAACTGACGCCGGCACACCTCGAAGAGTCCCAAGCCCGTGGCTAACACAAAGAATGCGCCAAACCAGCTATTCACTCCCGCAGCGTCCAGAGTTGTACCCATAAAAGGCAGCGTGGAACCCATAGCCGAATCCATCTGACGGTTGTAAATCATTTCAACCATGGCGGCCGCGCCGATCAAAGCCACGATGGCGGTACCAGCCAACCCGAAATAAGACACCCACAGGGTCCTGAGGCGGCCATACTTGGCGACGCGCAGATTCATCATGATCAGGCTGGCAATGCCGCCGGGGGCATACATGACCATGAACAGGAACACCAGCCCTAGGTAGAGCAACCAGGCTTTGGTGAATTCGCTGAGCAGCACAAAAGCCAGCACCATGAGTACCGCACCAATGATGGGCCCGAAGAAGAAGGTGGCACCACCCAGAAATGTGAACAAGAGGTAGGCACCGGAGCGTGCCGCACCGACCACTTCGGCCGTGACGATTTCAAAGTTCAGCGCTGCAAGCCCGCCCGAGATGCCGGCAAAGAAGCCGGCGATGATGAAGGCGGTGTACCGCACGCGCTGCGGGTTGTAACCGATGAACTCCACACGTTCCGGGTTGTCACGTACCGCGTTGAGCATGCGACCCAGCGGTGTGCCGGTAAATGCAAACATGGCAGCCACCGACAAGAAGGTGTACACAGCAATCAGGTAATACACCTGAATCGGCGGGCCGAAGGTGATGCCCATGACGGCCTTGCCGGTGACGCGGTTACCGGAGACACCGCCCTCCCCGCCAAAAAATTCGGGAATCATCAGGGACATGGCAAATACCAGTTCCGCCATACCCAGTGTGATCATGGCAAAAGTGGTGCCCGCCTTGCGGGTGGTGACATAGCCGAACAGCACAGCAAACCCCATGCCGGCAAGGCCACCAACCAGCGGTACAGTGGACACCGGGATGGGCAACGCACCACTGGTGATGGCATTGAGTGCATGGATGGCCAGGTACGAGCCCAGGCCGGTGTAGACCGCATGGCCGAAGCTCAGCATGCCGCCCTGCCCCAACAGAATGTTGTAGGACAGGCAGGCAATGATGGCAATGCCCATTTGCGAGAGCACCGTAATGGCCAGGCCGCTCTTGAAAATCAGCGGCGCAATCAGCAGCGGCAGCGCAAAAAGCGTCCACACCACCCAGCGCCCCACGTTGAGGGGCTTTAATTCGTAGTGAGTTTTCATGTCTTAGCCTTCCCGCGTGCCCAGCAGGCCTTTGGGGCGGAATATCAGAATCAGGACCAGAAACAGGTAAGGCAGGATGGGAGCCACCTGGGACAAAGTCAGTTTGACAAACGAGTTGTCGCTGGCTCCGCTACTCAGTTGTATACCCAACTGATGCGCCAGCGTGGCCACGGAGTAGTCAAAAGCTACGGCAAAGGTTTGGATCACGCCAATCAAAATCGATGCCAGAAAAGCGCCCGACAGTGATCCCATACCACCGACCACCACCACCACAAAAATGATTGAGCCCACGGTGGCAGCCATCGCGGGTTCGGTCAGGAAGGTACTGCCTCCTATGACGCCCGCCAGGCCGGCCAGCGCAGCGCCAGCGCCAAACACCAGCATGAACACCCGTGGTACGTTGTGCCCCAGAGACTCCACCATCTCCGGGTGCGTGAGGGCCGCCTGAATGACCAGTCCGATGCGGGTACGGGTCAGCAACAGCCACACCGAGCCCAGCATGATCAGTGCAACCAGCATCATGAAACCACGCGTTGCCGGAAACGGTGAGCACACCAGCCGTATGGCAGCGTCAGCGGCACTGCACATTTCCGCCGGTGCGGCGCCCCACACCATGCTGAGGCCATTGATCGAGTGGTTGATCAGCGTGAAAGCCGGCCCCTGAAGCACTTCCGGTGGTCGGAATTCGAGGGCAATACGCCCCCAGATCAGTTGTACCAGTTCGAGCAGAACATAGGACAGTCCGAAAGTAATCAGCAGCTCAGGTACGTGCCCGAACTTGTGGACCTTGCGCAGCGCTGTGCGCTCGAACAACGCACCCATGGCCCCCACAACCAGTGGCGCGAGCACCAGCGCGGGCCAAAACCCCATGATTTCAGAGATCGTATAGCCCACGTAGGCGCCCAGCATGTAAAAAGAAGCATGAGCAAAGTTCAATACGCCCATCATGCTGAAAATCAGCGTCAAGCCCGAACTCAGCATGAACAGCAACAGACCGTAGCTCAGCCCGTTGAGCATCGAGATGATAAAAAACTCCATCGCTGAAGATCCTTCCTAACGCAGACAAATAAAAGAGCCCGAAGCTTTACGCGTTCGGGCTCCTGGAAAATGCGCCCTTGAATCAGGAGGGACGCTTCATCTGGCAGCTGGTGGGAGTACTGGACACATAGTTGGGGTACTCTCTAAGAGGAGCCAGTGTCATGCCAGTGTTCTCAGGGCTGTAGGGGTACTTCTTGTCGGCCTTTTGCCAGACCGTCATGTACAGCGGCTGCTGCAACTGATGGTCCGTTTTGCGCATCTCTACTTCGCCGTTGAAGCTGTCCACCTTGAGGCCTTCCATAGCCGCAGCTACCTTGACCGGGTCGGTGGACTTGGCCTTGGCCATGGCTGCGCCCAGCATTTGAAAAATGCGGATGGTCGAGCCGGTGTAGAAATCGTCCTTGTATTTATCGTGGAACTCGGTCATCCATTTGGACATCTGCCCACCCATGTTGTAGTGGTTGTAGGCAATCTGGTAGACCCGGCCGGCGCCATTGGTTCCCAATGCGGTGGGTGTACCGGTCACCCCAGCGTAATAGGTAAAAAACTTGCCGTTGTAGCCATTTTCATTGGCAGCTTTAATCAGCAGGGACAAGTCTGAACCCCAGTTTCCAGTGATCACGGTATCAGCGCCAGACGCCTTGATCTTGGCTATGTAGGGCGCAAAGTCGCGTGTCTGGGCCAACGGGTGCAGGTCTTCACCAACAATCTGGATGTCAGGGCGCTTGCGTGCCAGGGTCTCCTTGGCGAACTTGGCCACCTGCACACCGTGCGAGTAGTTCTGGTTAAGCAGATAGACTTTCTTGACGTCCTTCTGGCTTTCAATAAAGCTGGACATCGCTTCCATCTTCATGGAGGTATCTGCATCAAAGCGGAAGTGCCAGTAGCTGCATTTGCTGTTGGTCAGGTCGGGGTCCACGGCAGAGTCATTGAGGTAGATCACCTCTTTGCCTGGGTTGCGCTCGTTGTGCTTGGTAACAGCGTCGGTCAGGGCCATTGCTACGGAAGAACCGTTGCCCTGGATGATGTAGCGCGCTCCCTGGTCAATCGCTGCTTTCAACGCATTCAGACTTTCCGCCGGGCTGAGTTTGTTGTCGATGAAAGTGATATCAAACTTGACACCAGCAGGGTTGCCAGCGCCGCTGAATTTTTCAGCGAAGAACTGGTAACCCTTCATCTGGCTCACACCCACGGGTCCCAACAGTCCGGTAAGGGGGTCAATGCGGACCATTTTCACGACCTCGCCCTTCTGGGCGAAGGCGCTGTGGGCACACACCAGCACGGTCGCTGCGGCAACAAGTTTGAATGCAAATTTCATGGGTTGTCTCCTAAAAAAACAGAATTTGCACTAGCGTACAAGTATTTGTGCCCCACAGCTAAAGGGTTTCCCCCAAGACTTATCACCAAGGTGACTTGACCTGCCTCAGGTACCCGGCAATTTGTAGTCGTGCAGCATTTCCCGCAACTTGGCTTTTTGCATCTTGCCAGTGGCTCCCAGGGGAATGGTGTCCACAAAAACCACGTCATCAGGAACTTGCCACTTGGCGGTCTTGCCGTCGTAGAAGGCAATCAGTTCGTCACGCGTCACTTCGGCACCGGTTTTTTTCACTACGGCGATGATGGGACGCTCGTCCCACTTCGGATGCTTCATGCCAATGCAGGCCGCCATGGCCACTGCGGGGTGCGCCATGGCAATGTTTTCCACATCGATGGAACTGATCCATTCGCCGCCCGACTTGATCACGTCCTTGCTGCGGTCGGTGATCTGCATGTAGCCGTCGGCGTCGATGGTGGCCACGTCGCCGGTGGGGAACCAGCCGTTGACCAGCGGAGCGCCGCCCTCCCCCTTGAAATATTCACTGATGATCCACGGGCCCCTGACCAGCAGATCACCATAGGCCTTGCCATCCCAGGGTAGTGATTTGCCAGATTCGTCCACAATTTTCATGTCAACGCCGTAGATTCCGCGGCCCTGCTTCAGGCGCACCTTCATTTTTTCTTCGGAATTTAGGCTGGCGTGTTTGTTTTTGAGTGTGCACACGGTGCCCAGCGGAGACATTTCCGTCATGCCCCAGGCGTGCAGCACCTCAACGCCATAAAGATCGTTGAAGGCAGTGATCATGGCCGGCGGGCAGGCGGAGCCACCAATTACCGTCCGGTTCAGCGTTGAGAATTTCAGCTTGCCTGCCTGCATATGGGACAACATCATTTGCCACACAGTGGGCACACCGGCAGCAAAGGTCACTTTTTCGTTCTCAATCAATTCATAGATCGACTTGCCGTCCATGGCCGGGCCGGGAAACACCAGCTTGGCCCCCGTCATTGCGGCAGAGTAAGGCAGGCCCCAGGCGTTGACGTGAAACATGGGGACCACGGGCAAGACGCAATCACGGGCACTCATATTCAGTGAGTCGGGCAAAGCGCCTGCAAATGCGTGCAGCATGGTGGAACGGTGGCTGTACAGCGCAGCCTTGGGATTGCCGGTCGTGCCACTGGTGTAGCACATGCTGGATGCCGAGTTTTCGTCAAACTCGGGCCAGGTGTACTCGGAAGACTCGGTGCCTATCCATGCTTCATAGCTTTGCAGGCCAAGAACGCCGCTGTCCGCCGGCAACTTGTCTGCATCGCACAGCGCGATCCAGTGCTTGACAGTGGTGCAGCGGCTCTGTACAGCCTGGATGATGGGCAGGAATGTCATGTCAAAGCATACGACCTGGTCCTCGGCGTGATTGACAATCCAGACGATCTGGTCGGGATGCAGGCGAGGGTTCAGGGTGTGCAGCACTTTGCCAGAGCCACTCACGCCGAAATAGAGTTCCAGGTGGCGATAGCCATTCCAGGCCAGCGTCGCAATCCGGTCGCTGAACGCAAGATTCATCTTGTCCAGTGCATTGGCCACCCTGCGTGCGCGGTACCCCACATCCTTGTAGGTATAGCGGTGGATATCGCCTTCAACACGACGTGACACCACCTCGCCTTCACCATGGTGACGCTCAGCGAACTCAATGAGCGACGAAATCATCAACTGGTGTTTTTGCATTAAACCTAGCATAGGGCTCTGTCTCCAAATTAAAGATGGCTGGAAGCCGGCGCGTCACCCATTCGGCGCACCAGCGTGGGGCGTATGGTACTGCGACTATGGCCCTGCGTGAGGACGGCCTTTGACGATTGCCGGACAATTGAAAAATGACAAAATTTGGACCGGACAGCGCTGGGTTCGATGCTGGACTGCGCTGGACGAACAGCTTTTCGCAGTTGGGGGAAGCGTTTTTTGTTGCGCTCCAGCCTACACCTTTGCCCGCACCTTACTGGGTGGGACACAGCAAACCGCTTGCGCAGCAGATCGGACTGCCTGACGACTGGAGTGCGTCACCGGACTGGCTACAGGTACTGACCGGAAACCGTGCGCTGGTGGGGACCGTGCCGCTGGCCAGTGTGTACAGCGGTCACCAGTTTGGCAACTGGGCGGGACAGCTGGGGGACGGACGTGCCATTTTGCTGGGCGAAACCGCCAATCTGGAAATTCAACTCAAGGGCGCGGGACTGACTCCGTTTTCCCGCATGGGGGATGGGCGAGCGGTGTTGCGCAGCAGCATCCGGGAATTCCTTTGCAGTGAAGCCATGCATGGGTTGGGCATACCAACCTCACGTGCGCTCTGCGTGACCGGATCGGACGCTCCCGTGCGTCGTGAAGTGATGGAAACCGCAGCGGTGGTGACCCGCGTGGCCCCCAGTTTCATCCGTTTTGGTCATTTTGAGCATTTTTGTCACCACGACCAGCACGATCAGTTGCGTACCCTGGCTGACTATGTCATTGATCAGTTTTACCCAGAGTGTGCGCACGACACGCGTTTTGGCAGTAACCGCTATGCGGCATTTCTGGCGGAGGTAACCCGGCGCACGGCCGACATGGTGGCCCACTGGCAGTCCGTGGGTTTCTGCCACGGGGTAATGAACACCGACAACATGAGCATTCTGGGGCTGACCATTGACTATGGGCCGTTCCAGTTTCTGGACGCCTACGACCCTGCCCATATCTGCAATCACTCGGATACCCAGGGCCGCTATGCCTTCGGCAAGCAGCCCCACATCGCCTACTGGAACCTGTATTGCCTAGGCCAGGCGCTGATGCCGTTGGTGGGCGAGCCAGAGTACGCAATTGCCGCTCTTGAGACCTTCAAGGAAATCTACCCCCGCGCCTATGCCCTGCGCATGTCTGCCAAGTTAGGTTTGGCCGAGCCGGTGGCACAGGCCGGGCCGCTGATAGAGGAATTGCTGATTCTGATGGCGGCAGACCGGGTGGACTACACCATCTTTTGGCGACGCCTGAGCCACTGGGCCCGCGCACGCCGGATGGACGACCCGTCGGTGCGCGACCTGTTCCTGAATCGCCCTGCCATCGACGCCTGGTTGCTATCGTATTCAGAGCTGTTTAAGCATGTTCCACAAGGGTTAGCGGCCGATTTGATGCTACAAACCAATCCCAAGTTTGTCTTGCGCAACCATTTGGGTGAACAGGCCATACGTGCGGCCCAACGCAAGGACTTTTCCGGTGTCAGCGGACTGCTGGAAGTATTGGAGCGGCCGTTCGATGAGCATCCACAATATGCCCAGTATGCCGGCTTCCCGCCCGAATGGGCTGCCAGCATTGCCATCAGTTGCAGTTCCTGATCTGCGGCCCCGTTTCCTTGAAAGTCATAACCATGCCCTTCCCTATCGAAAAAAACGACGACGAGTGGAAAGCCTTGCTGGAGGCCAAAGGCGCCGAACCCGTGGCATTTCAGGTCACGCGCCGCGCCGCCACCGAGCGGCCCTTCTCTGGCAAGTACGAAACGCACTGGGCAGACGGTAGTTACCACTGCGTGTGCTGTGATGCAAAGCTATTTGACTCCCACACCAAGTTCGACGCCCATTGCGGCTGGCCCAGTTTTTCGCTGGCCCTGCCGGGTGCGATCAAGGAAATCACCGACCGAAGCCACGGCATGACCCGGGTGGAAACCGTGTGTGCCCAGTGTGGTGCCCACCTGGGCCATGTGTTTGAAGACGGCCCTACCGACACCGGCTTGCGCTACTGCATGAACTCAGCCTCGCTACACTTCACACCTTAATGAAAATACTGATCGACTTTTTTCCCCTGCTGCTGTTCTTCGGCGCGTTCAAGCTGTACGACATCTATATTGCAACCGGCGTACTGATGGCGGCAACCGTGTTGCAGATGGCTCTGATATACGGCATGGACCGCAAACTGCAGGTCATGCACAAAATCACACTGGGACTGGTACTGGTGTTTGGCACGCTGACACTGGTGCTGCACGATGACCGATTCATCAAATGGAAGCCCACCGTGCTGTATGCCGCCATGTCGATTGCACTGGCGGTTGCCGTGTGGGGACTGCGCAAGAATTTCCTGAAGTTGCTGCTGGGCAGCCAGCTCGATCTGCGGGATGCCGTGTGGCACAGACTGAATGTGGCATGGGTTGTGTACACCGCATTCATGGCGGCAATCAACGCCTATGTGGTGCTCTACTACAGTACGGAAGCATGGGTCAGCTTCAAATTGTGGGGCTATGTGTTTCCCCTCGTTTTCATCATTGGCCAGGGCATCTACATCGCGCCGCACATCCGGGCCGACAGTGTCCCATCGGATAAATCCAAACCATGAGTGCCGCCCCCAGCGCCGAGGCATTGACACAACGCCTGCGTGAGCGTCTTTCTCCCACAAGTCTCGAAGTCATTGATGAGAGTTTCAAGCACGCTGGTCACGCAGGTGCCAACGAAACCGGCTATGGCACCCATTTCCGTGTGCGTATTGAGACACAAATGTTTACAGGACTGGGCCGCGTAGCACGCCACCGCCTTGTGTATGATGCGCTGCAAGATTTCATTGACCAGGGATTGCATGCCCTGGCCATTGAGGCTTGAGCCTCACACCAAGGCATCCCTGATTGAGAATCCCGAAGGAAATGGAATGAAAAAGCAAATTTTGACCGCCATCGCTACAGCAACCCTGCTGGCCGCCCTGGTTCCCGCCGCTCTGGCGCAGAACATTGCCATCGTCAATGGCAAGCCTGTTCCAAAGGCTCGCATGGACGCGCTGGCCCAGCAAATGGCCCGTGCCGGCCGTCAGATTCCGCCCGAAATGCAGGGTCAGTTGAAGGAAGAAGTGATTGCCCGCGAAATTTTCGTTCAGGAAGCCCAGGCACGTGGCTTTGATGCTACCGACGATTTCAAAAACCAGATGGAACTGGCCCGCCAGTCCATCCTGATCCGTGAACTCTTCAGTGACTTTCAGAAGAAAAACCCGGTAACGGACGCCGAAGTGCAAGCCGAGTACGATAAATTTGCCGCCGCCAATGCTGGCAAGGAATACCGGGCCCGCCACATTCTGGTGGAAAAGGAAGATGAAGCAAAGGCCATCATTGCCCAACTCAAAAAAGGCGCAAAATTTGACGTCATCGCCAAGAAACAGTCCAAGGATCCAGGCTCCGCGGCCAAAGGTGGAGATCTGGACTGGGCGGCGCCTAGTAACTATGTCAAGGAATTTAGCGAGGCCCTGACCGCACTTGGCAAAGGAAAAACCACCGAAACACCGGTCAAGACCCAGTTTGGTTACCACGTAATCCGCCTGGACGATGTGCGCGATGCGCAGTTGCCCAAACTTGACGACGTCAAGCCCCAGATTACCCAGCAACTACAGCAGCAAAAAATGAGCAAGTTTCAGGAAGAACTGCGCGCCAAGGCCAAAGTTGAATAAGCCTGTCGGATCTGCAGAAAAACGCGGCTCAAAGCCGCGTTTTTTTTGACCTGAGCAGCAACACAGTGGTGCCGCGCAAGGAATACCGGCAGGCCACGCCGGCGGCATAAGCCCATTGTCTGGCATACGCGGGTGGACACTGGGATAATCTCTCCCCATGTCATTGCCTGATTTCCAGCTTGAATTGCTGGCCCCCGCGCGCGACGCCGATATTGGCATCGAAGCTGTGAACCATGGGGCCGATGCGGTCTACATTGGTGGTCCGTCGTTTGGCGCCCGCTCCAGCGCGGACAACAGCGTCCAGAATATTGCGCGACTGGCGCAACACGCACATCGGTTTAACAGCCGGATTTTTGTCACGCTGAACACCATCCTGCGCGACGACGAACTGGAACCTGCCCGCAAGCTGGCCTGGCAGTTGTATGACGCCGGCGTGGACGCGCTGATCATCCAGGACATGGGCCTGCTGGAGATCGATACGCCGCCGATTCAACTGCATGCCAGCACGCAAACGGATATCCGTACGCCGGAAAAAGCGCGCTTCCTGCAGGATGTGGGGCTGTCACAAATCGTGCTAGCACGGGAACTCACGCTGCGGCAGATTGCGGATATCCGCAAGGCGATTGATCCCGGCCGTTGCACGCTGGAGTTCTTTGTCCACGGCGCGCTGTGCGTGGCCTACAGCGGCCAGTGCTACATCAGTGCGGCCCATACCGGACGCAGCGCCAACCGCGGCGAATGCAGCCAGGCCTGCCGTCTCCCCTACCAGGTGGTCGACGCCAAAGGCCGGTTTGTGGCACACGACAAGCACGTTCTATCCATGAAAGACAACAACCAGAGCGACAACCTGGCGGCCCTGGTCGATGCGGGTATCCGCAGCTTCAAGATCGAAGGCCGTTACAAAGACATGGGCTACGTGAAGAACATCACCGCCCATTACCGAAAACTGCTTGATGAACTCATCGAGAACCGCCAGGAATCCGATGCACCGCTTGCGCGCTCCAGCAGCGGAACCACCACCTTCACGTTTACACCCGATCCCGACCAGAACTTCAACCGCGAGTTCACCGACTACTTTGTGCAGGGGCGCCAGATCGATATCGGGGCTTTTGACAGCCCCAAGAATCCGGGCCAGCCCATTGGTTATGTGAGCAAGGTCAACGCCGACTCGGTGGAACTGGAGTTGTCGGACCGCAGCAAGTCCCTGAGCAACGGCGATGGGCTGTGCTATTACGATCTGCAGAAAGAACTGGTGGGCCTCGCCGTCAACCGCGCCGAACCCATCCATCCCTCCAGAGGCTTGTGGCGGGTATTCCCAAAGGATGCGATTGCAGAACTCAAGGACCTGCGCAAGGGCGTGGAAGTCAACCGCAACCGCGATGTGCACTGGATCCGTGCCCTGGAGAAAAAATCCAGCGACCGGCGACTGGGTGTGTGGGCCACACTGGCTGAAACGCCCAGCGGAATTGTCCTGACCCTGACAGACGAAGACGGATTTACTGTCAGAGCCCAGACGTCCCTGCCCCGGGAGCTGGCAAAAGACCCGGAAACGGCGCTGGAGACACTGCGGCAGAACATCAGCAAGCTGGGTGCCACCGTCTTTGCTGCGCTGGACGTGCAGGTACATTTCAGCCAGCCCTGGTTTGTACCCGCATCCGTGCTCAATCCCCTGAGGCGTGAGGCGATAGAGGCCCTGGAGCGGGCCCGTGCCGATGCCTGGCAGCGACTCCCGCCCAGCCAACCCGTCATACCGCCAGTGCCCTACCCTGAGGACAGCTTGAGTTATCTGGCCAATGTGTTCAACCAGGCTGCGCACGCGTTTTACGGCAAACACGGCGTGAAAGTGATCGCGCCAGCCTACGAAGCGGTAGAAGAACTGGGCGAAGTGAGCCTGATGATCACCAAGCACTGTGTGCGTTTTTCACTCAGTCTGTGTCCCAAACAGGCCAAGGGCGTGATGGGGGTGCAGGGGCAGGTCAAGGCCGAGCCGCTGCAACTGGTCAATGGCAAGGAAAAGCTGACCCTGCGCTTTGACTGCAAGCCCTGCGAGATGCATGTGGTGGGCAAAATGAAAACCTCTGTAGCCAACCAGAGCCGCAAGGAACTACGGGAAGCGCAAGCGGGAATTCCGATCACGTTTCATAAAACCCGGCCTGGGCGGGAGTTTGGTCACTAGAACGGTTGATCCAAAAAGTCGCGCTGGGCACGATCGCAAGAACCAGTTCCATTCTGTCCAAGCTGAACCGATAACCCGTGATGCCCCCCCACGGTCCATCCGGAAGTGGCTTTTTTCATCCTGTACGGTCAGGGTTGCGCAGGCGGAAACAATGCCAGATGCCAACTTCCACATGCGCCCCCCTTTTGCAAACCATGAATGTGCTGGACATTCCCCACAAGACTTGTGTACCCTGTGAGACCGGCAAATTCAATAATTCCCCCATGAAGGATGTCCCATGACGAGTTCAAGCCCTACCCGCAACGGGCAGGATGTCAGTGGCCTTGTTGCGGCCATTGCCCGCAACACCGAAGACTGGTCCCTGGGAAAGTTTCTGGAGGATTACCGCTGGAGCGTGCTGGCAGATTACGTCACGCCGTCACAGCATGAACGTGGCCACCTGCTGATTGCCCAGGGAGAGCGCGACCGCACCCTCTATTTTCTCGAATCAGGCAATCTCAAAGTGGACATGAAAACCGATGGCGGACTGGTGCATCTGGCTGTGTTGGGGCCGGGAACGGTCGTGGGCGAAGGTGGTTTCTTTTCTACGCTGCCTCGCAATGCGTCTGTTTCCGTCTACAGTGATTGCAAAGTTTGGGCCATGGGCATAGGAAAATTCGCTGAACTTGGGCGCCAGCATCCCAGCGTTGCCCTGGCATTGACCCTGGCGCTGGGTGCAGTTTTGTCCAGCCGTATGCTGGATGTCAGCAAGCGACTGCCGGTGACCTGAAACCGTAAGAGTGCGCCCATGCTGGGCGCACAAGCAAAAATATGACTCAGGCCACTTCTGTGATGAAGTCTTCGCGTGCGCGGCGCACCTTCTTCAGATTCACCAGCCAATCCTCAGCCTCCTCGCGGTAGCCCAGTGGCAAGATGGCCACGCTACGCAGTCCACGTGCCTTGAGGCCCAGAATCTCGTCCAGGGCCTTGGGATCAAAGCCTTCCATGGGCGTGGCGTCCACCTGCTCTTCAGCGGCCGCGATCAGAGCGGTTCCGAGACCAATATAGGCTTGACGTGCTGCGTGGTTGAAATTCACCTCGGCGTCGCGCTCGGGGTAGGTGGACAGCAGCATCTTGCGGTAGTTTTCCCAGCCTTCGCTGGTGAAGCCGCGCTGCGCGTTGACCAGATCGAACATGCCATTGATGCGTTCGGCGGTGTAATTGTCCCAAGCCGCAAACACCAGCAGGTGCGAGCCGTCGGTGATCTGTCCCTGGTTCCAGGCAATGGGCTTGATCTTTTCACGGATTTCCTTGTTGGTGACCACAATCACTTCGTAAGGCTGCAGGCCGCTGGAAGTGGCGGTCAAGCGAATAGCTTCCAAAATGCGCTCCACTTTTTCCTGGGGCACTGCCTTTTCAGGGTTCATTTTCTTGGCGGCATAGCGCCATTGCAGTTTGCTGATCAGATCGGACATTCAAAAACCAAATAAGAGTTGCTAAGCTTTGTATTTTGGGTGCCTTCGCCAAAAGACAAGGCCACCGCCTCCAATACACGGAGGCAACGGTCCTGCATTGGTGCACTCCCTGTCAGGACGCAGCAAATGTGTTACCAGGTAGCTTATGCCACCCACTTGCGGGCGTTGCGCCAGAGTTCCATCCAGGGACTGAATTCGCTCTTGTCCAGCGAGGTCCAGCTCATCTGCACGTTGCGGAACACGCGCTCGGGGTGCGGCATCATCGCGGTGAAGCGACCGTCGGCGGTGGTAACCGCCGTCAGGCCACCCGGGCTGCCATTGGGGTTGAACGGATAGGCCTCGGTCGCAGCGCCGGTGTTGTCCACAAAGCGCATGGCGGCAATTGCCTTGTCCGCATTGCCGCGGTACTTGAAGTTGGCAAAGCCCTCCCCGTGCGCCACGGCGATGGGCAGGCGCATGCCGGCCAGATCCTTGAAGAACAGGCTGGGGGATTCCAATACTTCGACCATCGAGAGGCGCGCTTCAAAGCGCTCGCTCCGGTTGGTGGTGAAACGCGGCCAGTCCTGCGCACCTGGAATGATGTCGGCCAGTTCGGCAAACATCTGGCAACCATTGCACACGCCCAGTCCGAAGGTGTCCTGGCGGTCAAAGAACGCCTTGAACTGGTCGGCCAGCGCTGCATTGAAAGTGATGGAGCGGGCCCAGCCAATGCCGGCGCCCAATGTGTCGCCATAGCTGAAGCCGCCGCAGGCAACCACCCCATTGAAGTCCTGCAACCTGGCGCGGCCAGTCTGCAGATCGGTCATGTGCACGTCGTACGCTTCGAAGCCTGCTTCGGTGAAGGCGTAGGCCATTTCCACATGGGAGTTGACGCCCTGCTCGCGCAGCACAGCCACCTTGGGACGGTTCGTCAACACCGCAGGTGCTACGTTTTTAGTAGCTGCTTGTGCAGATTCCACGGGGGCTATAGCACTATTTGGTACATAAATGTGCAGGCCGGGGTCGTTTTCGGCACCGGCAGCGGCGTGTTCGGCATCGGCACATACAGGGTTGTCACGCTGCTGGGCAATCTTCCAGCTCACGGCGTCCCACACCTGGTGCAGGTCGGACAGCTGGGCACTGAAGATGCTCTTGGCATCGCGCCAAACGTGCAGCTCTCCCTTGCCAGCGTCGATCTTGGAGGACGCAGGCCGGGTCTTGCCAATGAAATGGCTGTGCTGCGACAGACCATGTGCACGCAGCACCTGCATCACATCGCCACGCTCCATGGTGCGCACCTGCAGCACAACGCCGAGTTCTTCGCTGAACAGGGCCTTGAGCGTGAGTTCGTCGCGCCGGGCACTCACCTGACCAGACCAATTTTTGCTGTCGCCTACGTCCATGCGGCTGTCCGTGATTCCATCGCCTTCAGTGACCAGCATGTCCACATTCAGCGCCACGCCCACCTTGCCGGCAAAGGCCATCTCGGCTACGGTGGCCAACAGGCCGCCGTCGCTGCGGTCGTGGTAGGCCAGGATCATGCCCTTGCCACGCAGGTAGTTGACCGCCTCGACCAGGTTGACCAGATCCTGTGGGTCTTCCAGGTCGGGGACGGCATCCCCCACCTGGTCCAGCGTTTGCGCCAGAACACTGGTGGCCATGCGGTTCTTGCCATGGCCCAAGTCGACCAACACCAGGGTGGTGTCTTGCCCGTTGTCCAGTTGGGGCGTCAGCGTGCCGCGCACGTCCTTCAGCGTGGCGAAGGCGCTGACGATCAGGGAGACAGGAGACGTGACTTTCTTGTCACCGGATTCGTCTTTCCACTGTGTACGCATGGACAGCGAATCCTTGCCCACCGGAATGCTGATGCCCAGGGCCGGGCACAGTTCCATGCCCACGGCCTTCACGGTGGCGTACAGCGCGGCGTCTTCGCCCGGCTCGCCACAGGCGGCCATCCAGTTGGCCGACAGCTTGACGCGGGGCAACTCGATCGGTGCGGCCAGCAGATTGGTGATGGCCTCGGCAACTGCCATGCGGCCCGACGCAGGCGCGTCCAGCGCAGCAAGCGGTGTGCGCTCGCCCATGGACATGGCCTCGCCGGCAAAGCCCTTGAAATCGGCCAGTGTGACGGCACAGTCCGCCACCGGCACCTGCCATGGGCCAATCATCTGGTCGCGGTGCGTCAGGCCACCCACGGTGCGGTCGCCAATCGTGATCAGGAAGCGCTTGGAGGCGACGGTGGGGTGGGCCAGCACATCAATGACGGCCTTTTTAATGTCCACGCCGGTCAGGTCCAGCGGCTTGAAGCTGCGCGCCACGGTCTTCACGTCGCGGTGCATCTTGGGCGGTTTGCCCAAGAGCACATTCATCGGCATATCGACCGGGGACTCGGCGCCCTCGTCCACCAGTTGCAACTGGCGCTCTTCGGTGGCCACGCCGATCACGGCAAACGGGCAACGCTCGCGCTCGCACAGGGCCTGGAACTGCGCCAGCGATTCCGGGGCGATGGCCAGCACATAGCGCTCCTGGCTTTCGTTGCACCAGATTTCCTTGGGCGCCATGCCGGATTCTTCGAGCTTGACGGCGCGCAGGTCGAAGCGCGCGCCGCGACCGGCATCATTGGTCAGCTCAGGGAAGGCGTTGGAGAGGCCACCAGCGCCCACGTCGTGGATCGCCAGAATCGGGTTTTTGTCACCTTGCACCCAGCACTGGTTGATGACCTCTTGCGCTCGGCGCTCGATCTCGGGGTTGCCACGCTGCACCGAGTCAAAGTCCAGGTGCGCCGCGTTGGCGCCGGTGGCCATGGAACTGGCCGCGCTGCCGCCCATGCCGATGCGCATGCCGGGTCCGCCCAACTGGATGAGCAGGCTGCCGGCAGGGAATTCGATCTTGTGGGTCTGGGTGGCGTCGATGACCCCCAGGCCGCCCGCGATCATGATGGGCTTGTGGTAGCCACGCTGGACGGTGTCCACATCGCTGGCCACGGTCTGCTCGTATTCGCGGAAGTAACCCAGCAGGTTGGGCCGGCCGAACTCGTTGTTGAAGGCCGCGCCGCCGAGCGGGCCTTCGACCATGATCTGCAGCGGGCTGGCAATGTGCTCGGGCTTGCCCAGGGTGCTGCCCCAGAGCTTGGACACGGTAAAGCCGGTCAGGCCCGCCTTGGGCTTGGAGCCACGGCCAGTCGCGCCTTCGTCGCGGATCTCTCCACCTGCACCAGTGGATGCGCCGGGGAACGGCGAGATGGCCGTCGGGTGGTTATGCGTTTCCACCTTCATCAGAATGTGGTTTGTATCGCTATGCTTTTCATAGCTTGATGCGCTTATTTCACGGGGGCTAGAGGCTGATTTCGCTACAAAACGCTCGACCTGCACACCTTCCATGACCGAGGCGTTGTCCGAGTACGCGACCAGCATGTATTGGGGTGCCAGCTGGTGCGTGTTGCGGATCATGCCGAACATGCTTTTGTCCTGCGCCACGCCATCGATGGTGAACTGCGCGTTGAATATCTTGTGGCGGCAGTGTTCGCTGTTGGCCTGGGCAAACATCATCAACTCCACATCGGTGGGGTTGCGGCCCAGGGTGGTGAAAGCGTTGACCAGGTAGTCGATCTCGTCGGCCGCCAGGGCCAGGCCCCAGTCCTTGTTGGCGCTTTCCAGTGCAGTTTTCCCACCACCCAGCACATCCACATGGTCCATCGGTGCCGGATGCAGCGCATGAAACAGGTCCAGCGCCTGGGCGCGGTCCAGCATGGTGCTTTCGGTCATGCGGTCGTGCAGCAGGGCTGCAACTTGCTGGAGCTGGTCCGTCGAGAGCGTCGATCTGGACAGCAAGCCGTTCTTGAGCGTGAGACGGTACTCCACCAGACGTTCAATGCGCTTGACGGCAAACCCGCAGTTGTGGGCGATGTCGGTGGCTTTGGACGCCCAGGGGCTGACCGTACCAAAGCGCGGCGTTACAACAATGGCTGGGCCATCCGTCGGACCCTGGAAGGGATCTCCGTAGGTCAGCAGTGCGGCCAACTGGCGTTTCAGGCCTTCGTCAGGCTCCAAATCACTGGCGACCAGGTGGATAAACCGTGCAGCAATGCCGGAAATTTTGTCGTGGATGCCTTGCAGGGCCGGCAATAGTTGTTGAACGCGAAAGCTGCTCAGGGCGTTGCTGCCCTCAAAAGAGGTGATATGCAGGGTCACTGTGGGGCCTGAAAAGAGAGACGAACCGGATTGGTACTTGCCAGCCGGTAATTTTAACTGCGGTGGGTGTCAGCGCAGCAGCTTGTCCAACGCAGTCAGTAATCCGTCGCGAAGCCTATGCAGCTCCAGGAGTCCGTCAGCAACAGCGGCCTTGAGGCCCTGGGCGTGGGATTGCAGAATCCTGGCTGCTACGGTGTGCACTTCATCATGGAGCGCGTGCACCGCTGCATGGGCGCCTGGGTTCGCGTAGCTATCCAGACCGCCATCGTGGAGCCATAGACCCACGCGGCACTTAGTCGCGTCCAAGGGCGGTGGTGCATCCCGCTCACCCCGTAAAAAACTCTCCAATGCGAGCACCCAGGCACGGTGCTCCACACCTGAAAATAACAATGGAAAATCTTTGCGTTCCACAACGCGCTGATCCAGCCATTCGGGATAAGTGCGCCAATTTGCAATCCACAAGGGCAATTCTTCAGGGCGCATGGGTTTGGCAATCACATACCCCTGCGCCAACTCGCAGCCCATCCGTAGCAGCATGGTGCCATGCTCCACGGCTTCGACTCCTTCGGCAATCACGGCGAGTCTGAATGCGTTGGTCAAGCCGATGGTGCCCTCCAGGATTGCCAGGTCATCGGGGTCAATCAGCATGTCGCGCACAAAACTCTGGTCAATTTTGAGCTGTGCTACTGGTAGCCGCTTGAGGTAAGTCAGCGATGAGTACCCGGTGCCAAAATCGTCCAGTGCAAAGCTGACACCCAGCTCCCGACAGTCTTCCATCACTTTGGAGACGTGGTGCAAGTCTTCCAACGCGCTGGTTTCCAGCACTTCCAGTTCCAGATCCCCCCTCTCCAAGGCAGGATGTCTGTCCAGAAAAGTGCGTAAGCGCGCTATGAAATCGCTTTGCTGCAATTGGCGCGCGCCAATATTCACGCTGACTGGCAAATGCAGGCCGGCACGTTTCCACGTCTCCACCTGGGCCAGCGCGGTGTCAATGACCCATTCACCCAACTCCACCGCCAGCGGGTGGTCTTCGATCACCGGCAAAAACGCCCCCGGTGTGAGCAGCCCCTGTGTGGGGTGGCGCCAGCGGATCAAGGCCTCGACCCCAACGACCTTGCCGCTGCGCATGTTCACCTTGGGCTGGTAATGCAACTCAAATTCTTGCGCGTGCAGTGCCAGTCGAATGCTCTCCAACTCTTCGTGCTGGCCGCGCATGTTGCGGTCCAGTTCAGCGTCAAACACGTGGTAACGGTTCTTGCCCGCCAGCTTGGCCTGGTACATGGCCAGATCGGCCTGGCGCAGCAACTGGTCAGCATCTACCTCATCGGTCTGTGGAAAAAAGGTAACCCCCACGCTGCCGGACACTCGCAATACCTGGTCACCAAACACGACTGGTTCCGACACTGCAGAGAGCAACCGGGTAAGCATGTGCACACAGGATTCGACATCCGGCAGGTCCAGCAACACGGCCACAAACTCGTCGCCGCCCAGACGTGCCAGCGTATCGCCATCGCGCAGCGTCTGCTTCATGCGCTCGGAAACCGCAATCAGCAATTGATCGCCAGCTTCGTGGCCGAAAGCGTCATTCACTGATTTGAATCCGTCCAGATCCAGAAATGCCACCGCCAGGAGTTCCTTGCGCCGCAGCACCTGAGCAATACCCTGGTGCATGCGGTCTGCCAGCAGTACCCGATTGGGTAATCCTGTCAAAGCGTCGTAGTGGGCAATGTGTTCGAGCTGGTTTTGATGCGCTTTGTAGGCAGAAATATCGGAAAACAGGGACACGTAATGCTGCGGCACGCCGTCGGCGTCGCGCACAACCGAGATAGTCTGCATCTCGGCATACGTTTCACCGCTTTTGCGGCGATTCCAAATCTCACCGTACCAGTGACCCTTCTCGATCAGGTCACGCCACATCTTCACATAGTGTTCCCTGCCCTGACGCCCGGAATTCAGGAGGCGCGGATTGCGCCCCAGCACCTCATCGTGCGTGTAGCCGGTGATTCTGGTGAAGGCGTCGTTGACGTCAATGATGGTGCCGTCGGTAGAGGTGATCATGATGCCTTCGCGTGAATTGGCAAACACACTGGCCAACAGGCGCAACTTGTCTTCCCCCGCCTTGAGTTCCGAGATGTTGCGCGTCACACTGAGAATATGCGGCACACCATCCAGGTCAATCACACTCGCTGACATCAGCCCGTGCAGGGTATGACCGTCTTTCGCCCGAAACACGGCTTCCAGATTGGTTACCGTGCCGTGGTTGCGCAGGCCGTCAACGAGCCGCGCTCGGTCCTTAAGGTCGTTCCAGATATTGATGTCGGCCGATGTGTGCCCTACCACTTCGCTTTCGGTATAGCCCGTAAGCTGCGTAAAACCCCGGTTCACGGAAACGTAAAGACCATCATCCAGCCGGTTGATATTGAGGGAATCTGGTGTCAGGTAAAAAGCACGACGAAAACGCTCTTCGCTCACTGCGAGTGCTGTTTGAATGCGCTTGTATTCGGAAATGTCCTCATAAATTCCCAAAACCCCAACAATGGCCTTGCCGTCATCACGCAGTGGTACTTTGGAGGTGCGCAGCCAAATAGTGCGCCCGTCGGGCGTGGTTTGCGGTTCGTCGAAAAACAGTTTGGGTACACCGGAGTCCATCACGGCGCGGTCGTCCGCACGGTACAACTCTGCCTGGGCCGCCCATCCCATTTGGTAGTCGTCCCGGCCAATGACGTTGTCTGGATGTGGCATGCCTGCATCTGCAGCAAATGCCATGTTGCAGCCGAGGTAGCGCAGGTCGCGGTCTTTCCAGAACACGCGCATAGGCACCGTATTAACAACGGAAACCAACAGATTGCGTGACTCAGCTAAGGCCGCCTCAGCCGCTTTGTTGGCAGTAATGTCCCAGATGTCACCAATGAAATGCTGCAATTGCCCACGCTCGTCGCGGGTAGCAATAATGGACAGCCGCGCGTTGTACAAGGTGCCGTCCTTTTTGCGGTTAACCACCTCACCATGCCAGTCGCCCTTCTGGAGCAGCACGCGCCACAGCTCCGCGTAAAACGCACTGTCTTGCTGCCCCGAACCCAACAGCCGAGGGTTCCTCCCGATGACTTCATGGGCACCCCAACCGGTAATGCGGCTGAAAGCCGGGTTCACTGAAATGATGTTGGCCCGCGCGTCCGTAATGATGATGGCTTCGGCACTGGCCTCGAACACCGTGGCATTGATGCGCTGCAGTCGCTCCATTTCTTCGCGCTGGAAGTTGTACTGCTTCTGGCGGCGTAAAAAGAACAGTGACACAAAGATGACCATGACCAGTGCCGGTACAACAATGGCCACCAGTGCAGTCGCTCTCGCCTGCCAATAGCCCAAAGCCAGTGCACGTGGTCGCTGTACAAAAACGGCCAGAGGATAGAGCTGCGAGGCCTTATAGGCGACAAGTTGGGTGCCCCTGACACCATCCTCCAGCTCCAACTGACCCGACTCAACGTCATCCAGGTGGACACCTTCAGCTACGAAATCCCGCATTACACCGACTCTGGCTGCGCCTGAGTCCATCAGTACCATACCGTCGTAGCGCACTACAACTGCCGCACCTTCCGACCCGGGCAATGCCTGGGCGACATGGGAAATGAAAAAATCGGGATTCAGCGCAATCAACAAGCGCACCGAGCTGCCGCCAACGGTGGTGTCTTTGGCAATCGGGACGAAATACTGCTCGATCGCCGTGCTTGCCTGTTGCTGTTTAACGGGATGACCCGTTGCAAAATCCCTTCCGGCCCAGGGAGCGCCAATAGTCAAGACTTCGGCAGTCTGTGATGTGGGAGGCCAGAAATTTTGCGGGTCCACCACAAGCCCCCTGTTGGCTGCATTGGAGCTTGCGATGATGCGGTTGCCTTTATCCAGCACCGACATAGAGCGCAAAAATGGTGATTCACGCAGGGCGTCCAGTAGAGACGCTTCCGTTTCTTTCACCGCCAGAGCGCCGTTGCGGGTGCGGAGCGCCTGCTGGCCAGCGGTCTCGGCAAAGCGCAAATTCTGGGTTACAAATTCCTCCAAATTTCGGGCATGCATTTCAGATATTTCGTAGCCATCGGCAATGACATCGCGCTGCAATAGCCACAAGGTGTAGCCCGTCACACTTAAAACGGCCACAACAAACAGCACTAACCCGGCGATCAATGCCAGGCGAAGTTGATTGATAGAGTGGGTCACGGTGCGACGATAGGTTCCAGCTTGTACCGCCGGGCTGCCGACATCAAGCGGCCGTCCCGCTTGATGTCGCTCACAAACCGTTCTACCCGCGTATGCCAGTGGTCATCACCGGGCTTCATTGCGTAGGCATAAGGTGTAATGTGCAACGGGCTTGGCGGAGCCACCAGACGTGCCCATTCGGCATTCACAAGAAACCGCTGGCTGTAGGGATAGTCGGTCATGAACACATCAGCACGCCCCGCCTGCACTTCGTTTTCCCGCGCAAACGGTGTATCTAAAACAAGAAGTTGTGCGGCTTTCAACAGCTGTTTCATTACAGGTTCATGCAAAGTGCCCTTGGCTACGGCCACCACAGACCCAGCCTTGTCAATGTCGTCCCATTCTTTGATCCGGCGATTGGATTTGCTGGCAATGGCATAAATATCGCTCGCCAGATGGGGTTTGGTAAAGCGCAGTTTTTCAGCGCGCAGCGGCGTAATTCCAATGGCAAACATGGCCAGGTCACAGCGGTCCTGCGTCACGTCATCGATGAGTTTGGCGAAAGAACTGTCGACAAACTCTACCGATACGCCGAGGTCCTTGCCCAGTTCCCGCGCCAGATCAATGTCGATGCCGGACAGCTGCTGCGTCTTGGGGTTGCGATAGGTAATGCTGTAATAGTCGGGCCAAATACACACCCTCATGATTTTGGAGGCAGCAATGCGCTCCAAGTGTCCTCGGGCTGGCTCCGCAGCCTGTACCGCTGCGACTAGTGTGACTATGCCAAAGGCCCATAGCCCCAGCTTTTTTGAAAAACACATCCAACGACCTGACCTTTCTTTGGTTGCGGGATTATCTGGGAAGTCTCAACGACGACAAACGAATAGTCCCTTACCTGCGGGGACAAGAGGGCCAATGGGATAATAGCTGCCATGACTATCACCTATAAAGACGCTGAAGGCATCGCAGGCATGCGCCTGGCCGGCCGGTTGACGGCCGAAGTTTTGGACTACCTGACGCCGTTCATCAAGCCCGGCATCACCACCAACGAAATCGACAAGCTGGCGCACGATTACATCGTGGATGTGCAAAAAGCCATCCCTGCGCCACTGAACTACACCGGTGGGGGCAATAAGCCCTACCCTAAGTCGATCTGCACCTCGATCAACCACCAGGTTTGCCACGGCATTCCCAATGACAAGCCTTTGAAAAAGGGCGATATCGTCAATGTGGACGTCACCGTCATCAAGGATGGCTGGCACGGCGATTCCAGCCGCATGTTCTTGGTGGGCGAAGTGTCCATTGCCGCCAGACGCCTGTGCGCCGTGACCTACGACGCCATGTGGCACGGTATCAAAATGGTCAAGCCCGGTATTCATCTGGGTGATATTGGTCACGCCATCCAGAAATTTGCCGAAAGCCAGGGTTTTAGCGTGGTGCGCGAATTCTGTGGCCACGGCATTGGCAAGGGCTTTCACGAAGAGCCTCAGGTGCTGCATTATGGGCGCCCAGGCACCCTGGAGCAGATCAAGGAAGGCATGACCTTCACCATCGAGCCCATGATTAACATTGGCGGCAAGGACATCAAGGAAGGTCCCGAGAAAGACGGTTGGAGCATCGTCACCAAAGACCGCTCCCTGTCGGCCCAATGGGAACATACTGTGCTGGTGACACCCACCGGCTACGAAGTGCTGACGCTGTCCGACGCCAGCCCACCGATACCGGCGTTTGTTCCTGCGCAGGTCTGACCTTCTGCCATGGCTGATCTCAAGGCTCTGCGCACCCAATACCGGACTGAGAAAGCGCAGGTCCTGCAGGGCATGGGCGCGACAGATGCCTCCGCCCGCAACGTGCGCAACGGCTTGCGCAAGCTGTCAAAGCAAGCCGATGCGGTACTTTCCCAGCTCTGGTCGCTTGCCGGTCTGGATGCGCCAATGGCCCTGCTGGCGGTGGGAGGCTTTGGCCGCGGTGAGCTTTTCCCGCACTCCGATGTCGATGTGCTGTTGCTCTTGCCTGATGGTCACAGCCCGGAGACCGATGCCGCACTCAAGGCTAGGATAGAGACATTCATTGGCTTTTGCTGGGATGTGGGTCTGGAGATCGGTTCCAGCGTGCGTACGCTCCCCGAGTGCCTGGCCGAAGCCGAACGGGACGTCACCGTCCAGACCTCCCTGCTGGAGTGCCGGCTGATCACCGGTAGCGCGGCCTTGGTTGACCAGTTCCAGAATGCTTTCTTTGCAGCCATGGACCCCAGAGCCTTCTTTGTGGCCAAAACGCTGGAAATGCACCAGCGCCATACCAAGTTTGAGGATACACCCTACTCCCTGGAACCCAATTGCAAGGAGTCTCCCGGCGGGTTGCGCGACTTGCAGGTGATCCTGTGGGTGGCCAAGGCCGCAGGCTATGGCGACGAATGGGCTGCAATGGCCGCCAACGGGCTAGCCACACCGTTTGAAGTCCGGCAAATCCAACGCAATGAATCCCTGCTGTACATGATTCGCGCCCGGCTGCACCTGATTGCCAAACGGCGTGAAGACCGGCTGATATTCGATCTGCAAAACGCGGTGGCCGAGTCATTTGGATACCGGGGAACAGAACCCACCGCAGACAAACGCTTCTTCGTTCGCGCTAGCGAACAGTTGATGAAGCGCTACTACTGGGCGGCCAAGGCAGTATCGCAGCTCAACCAGATTCTGCTGATGAACATCGAGGAGCGGCTCAACCCCTCCACCCATGCACCCCGCCCCATCAATGCGCATTTCAATGAGAAGGCCGGCATGGTCGACGTGGCCAGTGACGACCTGTACCAGCGCCACCCCCACGCCATTCTGGAAACTTTCCATGTGTACCAGACCACCGTGGGCGTCAAGGGGCTGTCGGCCCGTACCCTGCGCGCGCTTTACAACGCCCGCGAGTTGATGGACGCGAAGTTTCGCAAAGACCCGGTCAACCGGGATACCTTCCGCAAGATTTTGATGGAGCCGGTCGGCATCACCCATGCCATGCGACTCATGAACCAGACATCGGTGCTGGGCCGCTATCTGTGGGTGTTTCGCCGCATCGTGGGGCAGATGCAGCATGACCTGTTCCATGTGTACACCGTGGACCAGCACATCCTGATGGTGCTGCGCAATATGCGGCGCTTCTTCATCGTGGAGCATGCCCACGAGTACCCGTTTTGCTCCCAGCTGGCCGCGGGCTGGGACAAGCCCTGGCTGTTGTATGCGGCCGCCCTGTTCCACGACATTGCCAAGGGCCGGGGTGGTGACCACTCCGAACTGGGAAAAGCCGAAGTGCGGCGTTTCTGCAAGGACCACGGGATTGCCCAGGAAGACGCGCAGCTGATCGAGTTTGTGGTTGGCGAACACCTGACCATGAGCCGTATCGCCCAGAAATCGGACCTGAGCGACCCTGACGTGATTGCTGAATTTGCCAAACGTGTGGGCAACGAACGCAATCTGACCGCCCTGTACCTGCTGACCGTGGCCGATATCCGAGGTACCAGCCCCAAAGTGTGGAATGCCTGGAAAGGCAAGCTGCTCGAAGACCTGTACAAGTACACCACCCGGGTGCTCGGTGGTCGGGCGCCCGACCCGGATGCCGAGGTGGAGGCCCGCAAACGCGAAGCGCTGGTGCAGGTCGCGCTGTATGCCATGCCTTACGAGGCACACAAAGCCTTGTGGGACACGCTGGATGTGAGTTATTTCATGCGCCACGACGCGGCAGACATTGCCTGGCACGCCAAGCAGCTGTCACGCCATGAAGCAACCGAAGCGCCCATCGTGCGTGCCAGGCTATCACCGGTGGGCGAAGGCCTGCAGGTATTGGTGTACACCAGAGACCAGAGTGACCTGTTTGCCCGCATTTGCGGCTACTTTGACCAGTCCGGTTTCAGCATCCTGGACGCACGCATTCACACCAGCAAGACCGGCTATGCGCTGGACACCTTTCAGGTCGTATCCAGCGCGGATATGGAAGACCATTACCGCGAACTCATCAATATGCTGGAGCGTGGTCTGAGTGAGGCCATCGCCCTTGCAGGGCCGTTGCCAACGCCGAGCCGCGGCCGGGTTTCACGCCGTGTCAAGAGCTTTCCGATTGCACCACGGGTCACACTGCGTCCTGATGAAAAAGCGCAGAACTGGCTGCTCAATATATCGGCTAGCGACCGCCTGGGCCTGCTGTATTGCGTGGCACGCGTTCTGGCCAAGCACCAGATCGAAGTGCAACTCGCCAAGGTGGCCACATTGGGCGAGCGGGTGGAAGACACCTTCCTGATCCACGGCTCCCAACTGCAGCACAACCGCGCCCAGATCGAGATTGAAACCGAACTGCTGGACGCGCTGGCGGCTTGACGACTGCCTGTTTTTCGCTGGGTGCCATCTCGTAACGCCACTATTTTCTGGACACGGAGGTAGCAGATGTTCGTACAGTGGAAAAATGAACTGAATTTGGGAAACGCCCTGATCGACACGCAGCACCGCATGCTCATGATGCTCTGCCGCAAGCTTGACATTGCCATCAAGTCAAACGAGTCGGCCCAAGCAATTCAGCGGGTAATGCTTGAGGTCAGAAAATTCGTTGAGTTCCATTTTGTGAGTGAACAGAACCTTATGCACGAAATTGGTTATCCAGAAGTGGAGGCCCATTCCAAAATTCACACCGGGCTATTGATCGATTTAAATGTTCAATTTTCCAAGATCCATCACAAGACAGAATTCCCTGAAGATTTTCTTTTCGAATTGAACGATTGGCTACTAGGCCATTTGATGCATGAAGACATGAAGCTTGCGCAATATGTGAATAGTGCCAGCGTGCGCCCGATTGGCGAACATCTTTATGAGCAATTCCATCTTGCGAATGAAAACGGACAACGCTAACTTCGTCAGCTAAAGCAGTCGCTAACCCATGACCGGATCACCCGGTCCGCGTGCCGCCTCAATCGTTTTCGGTGTCCGCAATTCCGGGAAACAGCACGTCGGCGTAGCCAAACCGGCTGAAGTCCCGCACCCGCATGGGGTACAACTTGCCAATCAGGTGGTCACACTCGTGCTGCACGACCCGGGCGTGAAAACCGTCAACCGTTCGCTCGAACGGGTCACCATACTGGTCGAATCCTGAGTAGTGGATGCGGGTCCATCGTGGTACCACTGCCCGCAGCCCGGGTACGGAAAGGCAGCCCTCCCAGTCTTCCTCTTCCCCATCGCCCAAAGGGCTGATGACCGGATTGATGAGCACTGTGGGTGGCACCACCGGCCGGTCGGGATAGCGCGGGTTGTTGTCATTGCTGCCAAAAATAACCAGTTGCAGGTCAACGCCGATTTGCGGCGCTGCCAACCCGGCCCCATTGACGGCCCGCATGGTGTCCAGCATGTCTGAAATCAGCAGATGCAGCGCATCGCTGTCAAAGTCCGTCACCGGCTGCGCCACCCGCAACAACCGGGGGTCGCCCATTTTCAGAATGTCGCGCACGGTCATTTGAGTAACTCCATCAATCCAGCCTCGTCCAGCACTGGCACGCCCAGTTCCTGCGCCTTTTCCAGTTTGCTGCCCGCCTCTGCGCCCGCCACCACGTAGTGGGTCTTCTTGCTAACCGAACCGGATACCTTGCCCCCCGCGGCTTCAATCAGGTCTTTAGCGGCATCGCGGCCCAGTGTGGGCAAAGTGCCCGTCAACACCAGTGTCTTACCTGCCAATGGCTTGGGGCCTGCAGCAACGGGTTTACCTTCCGGCCATTGGACACCACAGGCGCGCAACTGCTCAACCACTTCCCGGTTATGGGGTTGGTCAAAAAAAGTTCGAAGGCTGAGCGCCACGATGGGGCCGACGTCGTTGACACCCTGCAGCGTCTCCAAAGGTGCATCCATGATGGCATCCAGCGTGCCAAAGTGGCGCGCCAGCGCCTTGGCGGTGGCCTCACCCACATGCCGGATGCCGAGGCCAAACAAAAAACGGGGCAAAGTCGTCTGCTTCGAATTCTGTAGCGCATCCAGCAGATTCTGTGCGGACTTCTCGGCCATACGATCCAGTGCGGCCAGTGCGGTGAGGCCCAGACAGTACAAGTCCGGTAACGTGTTGACGATGCCAGCATCCACCAGTTGTTCCACCAGTTTGTCGCCCAGGCCGTCCACCTCCACTGCGCGGCGCTGCGCGAAGTGCAGGATGGCCTGCTTGCGCTGGGCGCTGCAAAACAGACCCCCGGTGCAGCGGTAGTCGGCCTCACCCTCTTCCCGCACTGCGGCCGAGCCGCAGACCGGGCAGACGCGCGGCATGCTGAACTGCACCGCACCGCTATGGCGCTTTTCAGCCAATACCGAGACAACTTCAGGAATGACATCACCCGCACGACGCACCACCACAGTGTCGCCCACACGCACGTCCTTACGGCGAGCCTCGTCCTCGTTGTGCAAGGTGGCATTGGTCACCGTCACGCCCCCTACAAATACGGGCGCCAGTTTGGCCACGGGCGTGAGCTTGCCGGTTCGACCCACCTGCACATCGATGGCCACGACCGTGGTCAGTTGCTCCTGGGCCGGGTACTTGTGTGCCACCGCCCAGCGCGGCTCCCGGGTCACAAAGCCCAGGCGTTGTTGCAACGCCAGGCTATTGACCTTGTAAACCACACCGTCAATGTCATACGGCAACTGGTCACGCTCCTGGCCAATACGCTGGTGATACGCTACTAATTCAGTAGCGCCTTGTGCAAGTCCCACTTGGGTTGCCACCGGAAAACCCCATTTTTCGAGGGTTTGCAACAGTTCAGAGTGCGTGCTGAATGATGGGCCACCATGCTTTGGCGGTGTGACCTCGCCTACGCCGTAAGCAAAGAAGCTCAGGGGCCGCTGCGCCGCAATGGCCGGGTCGAGTTGCCTTACGGCACCCGCGGCAGCATTGCGCGGATTCACGAAAGTCTTTTCACCCTTCTCCCCGGCAGCAATGCGCTGACGCTGGCGTTCATTGAGGGCCTCAAAATCGTCGCGGCGCATATAGACTTCACCGCGCACTTCCAGCACTTCAGGAACGGGCACTGGAGTGCATGTTTCGCCACCAGATGAGGTGGCCACTATCCTGAGTGGAATCTGGCCAATGGTGCGTATGTTCTGGGTGACGTCTTCACCGGTTTCGCCATCGCCCCGCGTAGCTGCCTGCACCAGCACGCCGTGCTCGTAGCGCAGGTTCATCGCCAGACCATCGAACTTGAGCTCAGTGACGTACTCCACAGGTGGGTCAGTCTCCGACAGTTCAAGCTCCTTGCGCACGCGTGCATCGAAGGCAATGGCGCCAGAGGATTCGGTATCAGTTTCGGTGCGGATACTGAGCATGGGCACTGCGTGGCGCACCGCGGCAAACTGGTCCAGCGGCTTGCCACCCACCCTCTGGGTGGGTGAGTCCGGTGTCACCCATTCCGGGTGGGCCGCTTCCAGCGCCTGCAACTCGACGAACAGCCTGTCGTACTCGGCATCCGGAATCTGGGGCGTGTCCAGCACGTAGTACTGGTGCGCGTGGTGGTGCAACTGCTCGCGCAATGCCTGCATCCGCAACGGGTCACCTGGAGCTGAGAGATCTGAAAAAAGGTCTGCAGTCATCCTGGCCTGCTACTCACTATGCACCTGCGTTCCGGTCAGGAAAACAGACGGCGGGCAATCGGCGAGCCTGCTGCCAGATCGCGTTGCTCAAGCGTGTTGTACAGCGTCTCCAGCTCCGTGCCGATCACTTCCATGGTCCGGGGTGCCAGCGGCTGGCCGTCGTCGTCGGTCACCACACCGTCCATCGCCTGCGCCAGTGCCGCCGCCGCCTCACGCATACGTACAAATGCATGCTCCGCCCGGTCGACCTGGGCCACATCCAGATGCAAAGCAATGTCGCGTATGGCCGATTGGGCAGGATCTTCGGCCAGCGCGGCCTGGGAGTCGAAGCTCAGCACCAGCACTGGCGGCAAACCTTCTGCAGCGGCAGGCAGCACCATGCGCCCCGGAATAGCACCCGCTACAAAACCGAGCTGGGCGGCGTTCTGGTGAATGTAGCCAGGACTCCACGATGCATTGAGGGCCCTGATGGTGAAGCCCAGCTGGGCGTCATGAGCGCTGGCGAACTGATCCAGCTCACGGGCACGCGCCACCTCATCCAGCATTTCCGGAAACTCGGGCGTGGCACTGATGGCATCGGCAAAAGCCTGTGTCTTGACTACAAACTCGGAATATTCGATTTCATTGAGCGCGCCAGAACGATTGGCCAACTGCACTCCCGCCTGAAACGCCCCGTAGCGCTGACCCGCCTGCGGACTTTCCCACTGCTGGGTTGCCAGATTGAGTCCTTCAATGGAATAGGGCTTGCTGCCGGCACGCCGCGTCGCAGGCATGGCGGCAATGGCAGCCTCCCCGGAAACGGCAGTAACCGAGGTATCCAGGGCTACCGTAGCAATCACGTCGATCAGCGAGTCCATGGCCGGGCGACGCGGCATCGCCGGCACACTCAGATCACTGGCGGAAATGTCGCTGTCGTCCTGTGTGAGCATGCTGTCCTGCAGTACGGGCTCGATAGAAACCTCCGGGGCAGAGGCCTGTTTGGGCGCGTTCCTGCGCGACGTCCAGGCGCCATGGGCAACCACACCCGCGAGTACCATACCGCCC
Organism: Burkholderiales bacterium; assembly: GCA_028868305.1. Taxonomy (GTDB): domain Bacteria; phylum Pseudomonadota; class Gammaproteobacteria; order Burkholderiales; family Burkholderiaceae_C; genus Allorhodoferax. The sequence continues at coordinate 165,921 of JAGWUS010000001.1, forward strand.
GCGATTGCCAATCCGATTTGTAAATTGCTCATCGTTGAATCAGGCCAATTCCGCCAGCGTGACCGCCGACTCCATATCCACCGCAACGATACGGGACACGCCCTGCTCCTGCATGGTCACACCGATCAGTTGTTCGGCCATTTCCATGGCAATTTTGTTGTGGCTGATGAACAGGAACTGGGTTTCCTTGCTCATGCTGGACACCAGCTTGGCATACCGCTCGGTGTTTGCGTCGTCCAGGGGCGCGTCCACCTCGTCGAGTAGACAGAACGGCGCCGGGTTGAGTTGGAAGATCGCAAACACCAGCGCAATGGCGGTCAACGCTTTTTCACCGCCCGAGAGCAGGTGAATGGTCTGGTTCTTCTTGCCCGGTGGCTGCGCAATCACCTGCACACCCGAATCCAGAATTTCATCGCCAGTGATGACCAGGCGTGCGTTGCCACCACCAAACAGCTCGGGGAACATGCGGCCAAAGTGCTGGTTGACCTGGGCGAATGTGCCAGACAGCAATTCACGCGTTTCGCCATCAATCTTGCGGATCGCGTCTTCCAGTGTATTCATGGCCTGGGTCAGATCAACGTTCTGCGCATCCAGAAACTGCTTGCGCTCGCGCGACGCCACCAGCTCATCCAGAGCCGCCAGATTGACCGCACCCAGCGCGGCGATTTCGCGGAGCAGGCGGTCGATGTCACCCTGCATCCCGAACAGGCGCACGTTGCCATCCTTGACACTTTGTTCGATCGCTTCCAGATCGGCCTGTGCGTCCAGCAACTGCTGTTCGTACTGTTCAAAGCCCAGCCGTGCGGCCTGCTCCTTGAGCTGGAATTCGGTGATGCGCTGGCGCAGCGGATCAAGCTCGCGTTCCAGTTGCATGCGGCGCTCATCGCTGGCACGCAGCTTGGCCGTCAGGTCATCGTATTCGCTGCGTTTGGCACCCAGCGACTGTTCACGTTCGAGTTTCAAGGCCAATGCGTTTTGCAAACCCGCCTGTGCGGCGGCATCGGTTAGACGGGCCAATTCATCCTGGGCGCGCTGCTCTTCAGCGTAAATCGACTGTGTCTGCTGGTCGGCCGTCTCAATCGCCCGGGACAGTTCGGCATTGCGCGCCTGCAGGCTGCGCTGCGCAAACGTGGCTTCCTGGGCCTGCCGTTCCAGGCTACGTTGCTGTTCGCGACACTGGGTGAGCTTGCGCTGCGCCTCAATGACACGCTCATCCAACTGTGCATGGCGTTCCTGGCTGTCGGCCAGCTGCATATCCAGCGACTCGAACCGCCCTTCAGCCGTGACGCGGCGTTCCTGCAAATCGTCCAGCTGCGCCACTACCTCCGTTAAGTCAGCCTCAATCTGCGCGCTGCGGGCACGGGTTTGCTCCAGCAACTGCGACAGGCGCAGGGTTTCCACCTGCAGTTCGTGGGTGCGGCTTTGTGCCTCAGAAGCTTCGCGGCGCGCAGTCACCAGGCGCTGCGCACTGTCGGCATAAGCGGACTCAGCACGGGCCAGTGCCACGCGCGACTCATCAGCAATCAGCACCTGCGCGCGCAACTTTTTTTCCAGATTTTCAATTTCCTGGGCGCGAGCAAGCAGGCCAGCCTGCTCGGAATCCTGTGCATAAAAGCTCACACTGTGGGGCATGACCACATGGCCGGACTTCACATAAATACTCTCGCCACTCTGGAGCTTGTCGCGCTGGGCCAGCGCTTCTTCAAAACTCGAAGCGGTATAGCAGCCCTGCAGCCAGTCCGTCAGTACGGCCTTCTGTCCGGAATCGTTGACCCGGAGCAAATCGGCCAGCCGCGGCAGTTGCCCGGCACGCTCTGGCACTGAAGCCAAGGGCGGGCTGAAAAATGCCAACTTGGCAGGAGGCGCGTCGCTCGCAAAAGCGCGCACCATCTCCAGACGCGACACTTCCAACGCCCCAAGGCGTTCCCGCAACGCGCCTTCGAGGGCGTTTTCCCAGCCCTGCTCAATGTGGATGCGGCTCCACAAGCCCTGTAAATGGTCCAACCCATGTTTTGCCAACCAGGGTTGCAGCTTGCCGTCAGTTTTAACTTTTTCCTGCAGGGCCTTGAGTGCTTCCATGCGCGCGGACAGGTCCGCCTGGCGTGCGGACTCGTCATTCACCGCCTGTTGCTGGTTGCGTCGGGCCTCGTCCAGCCGTGGAACCGCTTCCTGCAGGTCTTGCAGACGCGCCTCGGCCACAGCGAGTGTTTCCTGCGATGCTTCAAGCTGCTCCTGCAGGTTCGGCAGGCGTGCTTCGTCCGGCGCACCCAGGGCATTGCGGTCAGCGGTTAGCCGTTCACTGCGGGTGGTCAGCTGGCGGGATTGTTCCTCGATGCTGCGCTGCTCTGCTGCCAGTACCTGGATTTGCTGTTGCACCTGCATGACGCTGCCGCGCTGATCGTTGGCGGAAGTCTGCGCCGCGGTGACCGCGTCTTCCAGTTCTGGCAGCTGTTGCGCCTGCTCTTCGACCTGGGCGGCAAGAAGCTCGGTCTGTTCTTCACCCAATGCGGCCAGTTCAGCCAGGCGTTCAATTTCGGCATGGGCGTCATCCTTGCGGGTGGCCCATTGGGTGACCTGGTCTTTCAAGGTGAGCAGGCGTTGCTCCACACGCTGGCGGCCTTCGACGACAAAGCGGATTTCCGCTTCCAGGCGGCCTACATCGGTGCTGGCTTCGTACAGCAGCCCCTGGGCCTGGTTGACCTGGTCACCGGCCGTGTAGTGCGCCTGGCGCACAACTTCGAGATCCGCCTCGATGTGACGTAGGTCCGCCGTGCGGGCTTCCAACGCATTGATGGCGCTCAGGGATTCGGACTGCACCTTGGCTTGGTCAGCCTGCGCCTCGGCGCGCTTCAGAAACCATTGCTGCTGCTGCTTGAGGGTGACTTCGGATTGCAGCGCCTTGTATTTCTGCGCGACTTCTGCCTGCTTTTCGAGCTTTTCCAGATTGGTCGTGAGTTCCCGCAGGATGTCGTCCACTCGGGTCAGGTTTTCACGGGTGTCCGACAGGCGGCTTTCGGTCTCGCGGCGGCGTTCCTTGTATTTGGAAACCCCGGCGGCCTCTTCCAGAAACAGGCGCAACTCTTCGGGTTTGGACTCAATGATGCGGCTAATGGTGCCCTGTCCAATGATGGCGTAAGCGCGCGGGCCCAGACCCGTACCCAGAAATACGTCCTGAACATCGCGGCGGCGCACTGGCTGGTTGTTGATGAAATAGCTGGAGCCGCCGTCCCGGGTCAGCACGCGCTTGACCGCAATTTCCGCAAACTGGCCCCATTGGCCACCAGCGCGGTGGTCGGAGTTGTCAAACACCAACTCTACGCTGGAGCGGCTGGCGGGCTTGCGGGTGGTAGTGCCATTGAAAATAACGTCCTGCATGGACTCACCACGCAATTCACTGGCCTTGCTTTCGCCCAGTACCCAACGCACCGCGTCCATAATGTTGGATTTTCCGCAACCGTTGGGGCCCACCACCCCCACCAGCTGCCCTGGAAGCAGGAAATTGGTGGGTTCGGCAAACGATTTGAAGCCGGATAACTTGATGGAGTTGAGACGCACGGAACTGTTCTACTGACGCTAAGCCCGCAATGATACCGTGAGGTCAGCCGCGCAGGGCCTGTTCGATTTTGCTGGCTAGCGCTGTCAGATTCGGGGGTTTTACGATATACCCTGACACCCCCAGTGGCAACGCCTCACCCACCGTAGCCGCACTGGAATCCGCACTCAGAAAAATGACCGGAATATTGCTGATCTGGTTATTGGGCAGAGAGCGCAGCTGCCTAACCAGCTCAATGCCACCCACGGGCTGCATGTGCACGTCGGTCAGAATCAGGTCGGGCTTGAGTTTGATGACCTCCCGGATGGCCGTGGCGCCATCTTCGAAGGCATAGAGATCCAGAATTCCCAGCTTGCGCAAACTGCTGAGGATAAAGGTACTCATGATCTTTTCATCCTCCACAACTATCACGCGCGCCCGTTTGATGTCCATTGTGGTTCAGCTCCTGTTCAGCGTGCACCCGCGGCTATGAGAAATGCAGAGACTTCTGCCAGCAGGGCTTCCAGTTTGGAGCGCAGCGCTGCGTAGGCCAGCGCAGTTTCGGCCAAGGTGCTGCTCTTGCTCAGGCCTTCTACCCCGGCCAGCTCCGCGCACAGTTCCGGTCCACAGAATATGGGAAGAAAGCCTTTCATAGGATGCAGCAGCCGGTTGACACCTACCAGGTCACCGCTGCGAAGGCAGATGTCAATCAACGGAATATCCCGCGCCAGCGATTCTTCCAGCATGGTCAGCATGGGTGGCAGCGCTTCAGCGTCGCCCAGTTGCGACACGGCGCGGTCTCTGTCAAGGTACTTGGGCAGCGCACCGCCATCTGCAGAAGTCATTGCCAGCTCCGGTTCAGTGTCCGGGAACATCCCGCATGCCCGTGACACCGCGCCAAGTTTAGCGCCTACTCAGGGATAATGCGGCCCTATGAACCCGAATTTGTTGCAGTTGCAGGCCTACCCATTTGAGCGCTTGCGCAAGCTGTTTTCCACCGTCACGCCCAATGCCGCCTATCGCCCCATCAGCCTGGGCATTGGCGAGCCTCGGCACCCGACTCCCGACCTGATCAAGCAGGCCTATTGCCAGGCCATTACGGCAGCCGACGGTGGACTATCGGTGTATCCCGCCACGGCGGGGGAACTATCGCTGCGGACTTCCATCGCCCGGTGGCTCAAACGCCGCTACGCACTGGATCTGGACATTGCTACGCAAATCCTGCCGGTCAATGGCTCACGGGAGGCGCTGTTTGCGTTTGCGCAGACGGTGGTGGACCGTGAAAAAGCAGGTGCTGCGGGCCCGGCCCTGGTGGTGTGCCCCAATCCCTTCTACCAAATCTATGAGGGGGCGGCCTACCTGTCGGGTGCGCAGCCCTACTTTGTGCCCTCCGACCCAGCCCGCAACTTTGCCCAGGACTGGGGCAGTGTGCCTGCGGATGTGTGGGCGCGCACCCAGCTGCTATACGTCTGCTCGCCAGGCAATCCCGCCGGGGCGGTGATGCCCCTGAACGAGTGGCAGAAACTGTTTGAACTCAGCGACCGTTATGGCTTTGTGATTGCGTCCGACGAGTGCTACAGCGAGATCTTCTTCCGCGACGAGCCCCCCCTGGGCGGGCTGGAAGCCGCCGCCCAGCTGGGCCGCACCGATTTCAGGAATCTGCTGATTTTCACCAGCCTGTCCAAACGCAGCAATGTGCCAGGCATGCGCAGCGGTTTTTGTGCTGGAGACGCCGCCCTCGTCAAGCAGTTCCTGCTGTACCGCACCTACCACGGCAGCGCCATGAGCACGGTGGTCCAGGCCGCCAGCTTGGCTGCGTGGAATGATGAACAGCACGTTATCGACAATCGCGCCAAGTACCGCTCCAAGTTTGCGCAGGTCACGCCCATGCTGTCGGCTGTGCTGGACGTGGCCTTGCCGGATGCTGGCTTCTATTTGTGGGCCGGTGTGAAGGGCAGCGATACCGATTTCGCACGCGACCTGCTCGCTACTTACAATGTAACGGTGCTGCCTGGCAGCTTTCTGGCGCGCGAAGCACACGGCAGCAACCCTGGAGCTGGCCGCATCCGCATGGCACTGGTGGCTGAAACCGAAGAATGCGTGGAAGCCGCCCAGCGCATTGTCCAGTTTGTGAAATCCCGAGTTTGATTAACCCTTAAAAGCGTTCCCCATGAGCCAACAACTGCAACAAATCATCGAAGCCGCGTGGGAAGACCGCGCCAATATCTCTGTGGCCTCTGCCCCCGCCGAAGTGCGTGACGCGGTCGAGCATGTGTTGAACGAGCTCGACGCCGGCCGCCTGCGTGTGGCCACCCGTGAATCCGTGGGCCATTGGACTACCCACCAGTGGATCAAGAAAGCCGTGCTGTTGAGCTTTCGCCTCAAGGACAACGCCATCATCCAGTCTGGCGATCTGGGTTTTTACGACAAAGTGCCGACCAAGTTCGCGGGCATGTCGGAAGCCGAACTCAAGGCCACCGGCGTGCGCGTGGTGCCACCGGCTGTGGCCCGCCGCGGCAGCTTCCAGGGCAAGGGCGTAGTGTTGATGCCATCGTATTGCAACATCGGCTCCTATGTGGACGAAGGCTCCATGGTCGACGCCTGGGCCACGGTGGGCTCATGCGCACAGATCGGCAAGAACGTGCACCTCAGCGGTGGCGTAGGCATTGGCGGCGTACTGGAGCCCATGCAGGCAGGCCCGACCATCATTGAAGACAACTGCTTCATCGGTGCCCGCTCCGAAGTGGTTGAAGGCGTGATCATTGAGGAAAACTCGGTGATCTCGATGGGCGTTTATATCGGCCAAAGCACCAAGATTTACGATCGCGCCACCGGCACTGTGACCTATGGCCGCGTGCCTGCGGGTTCGGTGGTGGTCTCTGGCAACCTGCCCAGCGCGGACGGCAAATACAGCCTGTACTGCGCAGTGATCGTGAAGCGTGTGGATGCACAGACCCGCGCCAAGACGGCCCTCAACGACCTTTTGCGTGACTGAGTTCGGTTAAACACCACCCAATCAGGAGTCTGAGCACGATGGCCACCAACAGCACACCGGGAACGATGGAGCGGATTCTCCGCCTCATGAGCGACAAGAAGGCGTCCGACGTTTATCTGTCGGCGCATTCACCGGCGCTGATCCGCATCAATGGCCAGTGTGTGCCCATCAACAGCCAGTCTTTGCCGGCTGACGCGCCCAAGAATCTGCTGGCCGAAGTACTGCCAGCCAACCGGATCGCCGAACTGGAAGAAACCGGTGAGCTCAATATGGGCTTCCCAGTGGACGGCGTGGGGCGTTTTCGCGTCAGCGCCATGCGCCAGCGCGGCTCATATGCAGCGGTTATCCGTTACATCACCGTGGATGTCCCGCCCCTGGCGAATCTGGCGGTTCCGCTGGTGCTGGGCGACCTCATCATGGAAAAGCGTGGTCTGATCCTGATGGTGGGCGCTACCGGTGCGGGCAAGAGCACCACGCTGGCGTCCATGCTGGACTTCCGCAATGAGCATCTGGCTGGTCACATCCTGACCATCGAAGACCCTATCGAGTTTCTTTTCAGGAACAAGAAGGCTGTCGTTAACCAGCGTGAGATTGGTGTCGACACCGAATCGCTGCAGGTAGCGCTCAAAAATGCATTGCGTCAGGCGCCCGATGTGATTTTGATTGGCGAAATCCGCGACCGGGAGACCATGTCGGCAGCCATTGCCTATGCCCAGTCGGGGCATCTATGTCTGGCCACCATGCACGCCAACAACAGCTACCAGGCCATGAACCGCATCCTGAGTTTCTACCCGGTGGAAGTCCGCCCCACCATGCTGGGCGACCTGGCTGCCGCCCTCAAGGCCGTGGTATCACAGCGCCTGCTGCGCACCACAACGGGTGCCCGCACACCTGCGGTGGAAATTCTGCTCAACACCAAGCTCGTGGCTGAAATGGTTGAAAAGGGGGACTTCTCTGGAGTCAAGGAAGCCATGGAGAAATCGATGGCCGAAGGCTCGCAGTCTTTTGAGCACGACATTGCGCGCTTGATCGTGGAAGGCGTTGTCGACCGCAAGGAAGGACTGGCGCATGCCGACTCGCCCACCAACCTGATGTGGCGACTGCAAAACGACTTCACCAAGGTGGTACAACCGGTGGCCGCCCAGGACGAGGATGAACAGGCTTCGTTCACAGAGATCACCCTGGACGTGAAGCACTGATGGCAGAAACCCTGTACCTGGCAGAGCAATTGATTGCGCGTGCATCGGTCACGCCCCTGGACAGCGGCTGTCAGGACCTGATTGCACAGCGTCTGGCGGCGTGCGGCTTCCTTTGCGAGAGCATCGTCAGTGGCCCGGACGATTTCCGCGTCACCAATTTATGGGCAAAAAGGCCTGCGACCCTTGCAGGAATTGCACAAACCGCTACTGAATTGATAGCAAATAGCAGAACACCAAAAACGCTGTTGTTTGCCGGGCACACCGATGTGGTACCCACGGGACCTCTGGATCAGTGGAGCAGCCCTCCGTTTGCGCCCAGTTACCGAGATGGCCGACTTTACGGACGCGGTGCCAGCGACATGAAAACCTCGCTGGCCGCTTTTGTCGTGGCGGTGGAAGAGTTTATTGCGGCCAACCCTGCGCCCTGTCTCCAGATCGCATTCCTGTTGACCAGCGACGAGGAAGGTCCTGCCAATGACGGCACGGTCGTCGTCTGCAATGCGCTGAAGGCCCGTGGCGAGGTGCTGGACTACTGCATTGTGGGCGAACCCACCTCGGTCGAGCGCACCGGCGACATGATCAAAAACGGGCGGCGTGGCACCATGAGCGCCAAGCTCACGGTCAAAGGTGTGCAAGGCCATATTGCCTATCCGCACATGGCGAAGAACCCCATCCACCTGGTCGCACCTGCGCTGGCAGAGCTGGTGGGTATCACATGGGACGCTGGCAACGCCTTCTTCCCGCCGACCACCTGGCAAATCAGCAACATCCACGGGGGTACTGGGGCGAGCAATGTGATTCCAGGCAGCGTCGTGATTGATTTCAACTTCCGGTTTTCCACCGAGTCCACTCCGGAATCCTTGCAGTCGCGCCTGGTGCAAGTACTCGATCAGCATGGCCTCGACTACGAACTGGCCTGGACCGTTGGCGGCCTGCCCTTTTTGACCACCCCCGGCCCGCTGGTCGACGCCGTGCGCCAGGCCATACGGGACGAGACCGGCCTGGAAACCCAGCTCTCGACCACGGGCGGTACCAGCGATGGCCGTTTCATCGCCCAGATCTGCCCCCAGGTTATTGAGCTTGGCCCGCCCAATGCCACGATCCACAAGGTCGACGAATACGTGGAGCTGGCCGATATCGAACCGCTCAAGAACATCTACCGCCGGGTACTTGAAAATCTGAACGCGCAGGCCAGTGCATGACCCTGCTTGAGTTGATTGAAACTTCAGCGCAGCAGCTGACGGATGCCAAAGTGTCGTTTGGTCACGGCACCACCAACGCGTTCGACGAGGCTGCCTGGCTGGTGCTGTACAGCCTGGGCTTGCCGCTGGACACGCCCCTCGATGGTGAAGAATCCAAAGAAAATAGGCCGCTAAGCCCCGAACAGTGTGCACAGGCAGCTACACTTTTAGGAGCGCGCATCAGCTCGCGCAAGCCCGCTGCCTACCTGACCCACGAGGCCTGGTTGCAGGGCGTGCCGTTTTACGTGGACGAGCGGGTCATCGTGCCGCGCTCCCTGATTGCCGAATTGCTGGTGGATGGCGGCATGGATTACTGGCTCCATGAAAACACCCATCGGGTGCTCGATCTGTGCACCGGAAACGGCAGCCTGGCCATCATTGCGGCCATGGTGTTCCCCGAAGTGGTGGTGGACGCGGCCGATATTTCGCAGGATGCGCTCGATGTCGCCCGGATCAATCTGGAGCGCCACGCACTGACCGCTCGCGTGACCCCGGTGCAAAGCGATGGACTCTCCCAAGTGCCTGGCCCCTACGATCTCATCCTGTGCAATCCACCCTATGTCAATGCCGCCAGCATGGCGGAACTGCCGGCCGAGTACTTGGCCGAACCCTTTATTGCCCTGGACGGCAACCAGGGTGGTGGAACGGACGGCATGGACTTTATCCGTACGCTGTTGCAGCAAGCTCCGGCACACCTGGCACCTGACGCGGTGCTGGTGCTGGAGATTGGCAACGAACGCCCCCACTTTGAAGCCGCATTTCCATTGCTGGAAGTGGTCTGGCTGGAAACCAGCGCTGGTGACGACCAGGTCTTGCTCATCACGCGTGAATCGCTCCTGAAATGATTTCTTTGAAAAATGTCACCTTGCGCCGCAGCGCCAAGGTGTTGCTGGAAGGCGCTTCCGTCACACTCAATCCCGGAGAAAAAGTGGGCCTGGTTGGACGCAATGGTGCGGGAAAATCCTCGCTCTTTGCCTTGCTCAACGGCAACCTGCATGAAGATGCTGGCGAGTACTACATCCCGGCGCAATGGCGCATGGGCCAGGTGGCACAGGACATGCCCGAGACCGAGCAAAGTGCTACCGACTTCGTGGTCGAGGGCGACACCGCGCTGAACGCCGCACGGGCAGAGGTAGCCGCTGCCGAGGCCACTGACGATTACGACCGGATGGCCCATGCCTACACCGGTCTGCACGATGCGGGTGAATACGACGCCGCCGCGCGTGCGCAGGCCCTGATTCTGGGCCTGGGCTTCAAGACCAGCGAACTGGACAACCCGGTCAACAGCTTCTCCGGTGGCTGGCGTATGCGGCTGCAATTGGCCCGCGCTTTGATGTGCCCGTCAGACTTGCTGCTGCTCGATGAGCCCACCAACCACCTGGACCTGGACGCACTGGTCTGGCTGGAAGCCTGGCTCAAAAAGTACGAAGGCACCATGGTCGTCATCAGCCACGACCGCGAGTTCCTGGACGCCGTCACCAACGTCACCCTGCATATCGACGGCGGCAAGCTGGTGCGTTATGGCGGCAACTACAGCAAGTTCGAGGACATGCGCGCCGAGCAGATGGAACTGCAGCAAAACGCTTATTCCAAGCAGCAGGACAAGATTGCCCATCTGCAAAAGTTCATTGCCCGCTTCAAGGCCAAGGCCAGCAAGGCCAAGCAGGCGCAAAGCCGGGTCAAGGCGCTGGACCGTATGGAGAAGATTGCGCCGCTGCTCTCGGAAGCGGATTTCAGCTTCGAATTCAAGGAGCCGGCCAATCTGCCCAACCCAATGCTCTCCATGAGCAACGTGAGCTTTGGTTACCCGCCTCCTGAAGACGCACCCGAAGGCACACCGCCCACCGTGATCGTCCGTAACGTCAATAAAACGGTTCTGGCCGGGCAGCGCATTGGCATTCTGGGCGCCAACGGTCAGGGTAAATCGACACTGGTGAAGACAGTGGCGCGCGCACTGCAACCGCTTGGCGGCGACATGACGGAAGGCAAAGGCCTGAATATCGGCTACTTCGCGCAGCAGGAACTGGATGTGCTGCGTCCCGCAGACACCCCGCTGGAGCACATGATTCGGCTGGTCAAGGACCTCGCTGCAGCCGGCAAACTGGGCAACCAACCCACCCGCGAGCAGGACCTGCGCAGCTTTCTGGGCACCTTCAACTTTAGCGGCGACATGGTGAAGCAAGCCGTGGGCAGCATGAGCGGCGGAGAGAAAGCGCGCCTGGTGCTGTGCATGATTGTTTGGCAGCGCCCCAACCTTCTGCTGCTGGACGAGCCTACCAATCACCTGGATCTGGCAACGCGCGAGGCGCTCTCGATGGCACTCAATGAGTTTGAAGGCACGGTGATGCTGGTCAGCCATGACCGCGCCCTGCTGCGCGCCGTGTGCGACGAATTCTGGATGGTGTCACGCGGGGGCGTGGATCCCTTTGATGGTGATCTGGATGATTACCAGCGCTATCTTCTGGATGAAGCAAAACGCCAGCGCGAGTTGGCCAAACTTGACAGCAAGTCGCAAAGCTCAAAAGAGGAAATCAAGAAGCCAGCGCCGGTGGCTGCATCGCCTTCGAAAGGCGGCCCAAGCGGTGGGCAGTTGAGCAAGTGGAAAAAGGAACTTGCCGCCGTCGATGCACGCATGCAGCTTCTCAATGGTGAAGGTGCGGGACTGGAAAGCAAACTCTCGGTCAACCAGCATCCGGCGGAAATTGCAGAGCTGGGCAAACGACTCAGTGAAGTGAATGAAGCGCTGCGCCAGTTGGAAGACCAGTGGTTGACGCTGACACAGCACATTGAGCCCTGACGCGGCGTGGTGCTGCTCCTTGGCGCCACACTGCTTTGACGAGTTGGAGAAAAAAATCAGGGTATTTTTTCATCTAGAAATTGGGGAGGCAGTTGGATAATCGACGCATCAATTCTAAAAAATAGGAAACGTCGATGGACAACATCATTCAATCCGCAGCCATTCTCACGGCAGCGCTTCTACGCGACCACCCCAAGGCATCGACCGAAAAGATTGCCGAGCTGATGGGACAATCACTGCACGCACTGGAACTGGCTATTGGGCGCCAGAACACCCGCAACGCCCAAAAGCATGCCGCTCTGAAAAATGCAAACGTCGTAAAACGGTAAGCCCTTGCGAAAACAAAAAACCCCGCTACCATTTCGATAGCGGGGTTTCCACATGGCGCTTTGCCAAACTGGTGGGAACTGAGAGATTCGAACTCTCGACCTACGGATTAAGAGTCCGCTGCTCTACCAGCTGAGCTAAATTCCCGTAAAAATTGGTGGGACCTGCGGGGGTCGAACCCACGACAAACGGATTAAAAGTCCGCTGCTCTACCAACTGAGCTAAGGTCCCGACAGAAATTGTTAAATGAATTAACGAATACTGCGAAGCCTCAAATTATAGCGTTAATCATTTGCTTCCAGACACAGTTTGCGAAATTTTGTCCATCACCCAACCAGCGGCACACAAGCCAAAGCTGGCAGTAACAGTCACGATGGAGCCATAGCCGTGACAGTTGAGAGAGTTGTCACCCTGCAAGGCACAAGAAGCATCGGCAGGCCGCACGGCTTCGCGACTGAACACACACATCACGCCCATCTTTTTGCCAGGCTTGGACGCGCCATGATGTTTGCGCAGGCGATACCGCAGCTGCGACAAAAGGGGATCGTGAGTGACATCCCCCAGATCGGCCACATCCACCATATGCGCATGGCGTTTCCCGCCAGCAGCCCCAACGGTAATGAATGCCGTGCCACTCTGACATGCCCATTGCGCCATAGCGGTCTTGGCGCGCACCTGGTCGCACGCGTCGACAACAGCATCCACTTTCCCGCCCAGCACGCCGGGCCAGTTTCCCGGTTCGACAAACGCGTCAACACAATGAACCACGCAGGAAGGATTAATCTGGAAAATACGCTCGCGCATGGCCTCGACCTTGGCCATGCCAACGGTCGAACTCAGGGAATGCACTTGTCTATTAATATTGGATTCGGCAATGTGGTCCATGTCGACCAAGGTCAATCGCCCAACTCCGCTGCGCGCTAGCGCCTCTGCAGTCCATGAGCCCACACCACCAACTCCGATGACTGCAATGTGACCACGCTGCACCGCCGCGGCATTCGCAAGGCCGTAAAGGCGATCCAGTCCTGAAAAGCGGCGTTTGATATCCGCGTCTTCGGAGGCCGCGATTGCGCTGCTCAAATGAATTCCGGGAAAGCGCCTATTTCAAACGCGAAAGGCGTTCTTTTGCGGCGGCAGCAGCCTCGGTTCCAGGATGACTGGCAATCAATTCCTCCAATGTCTTGCGTGCACCCTTGGGATCCTTAACTTCCAGCTGGCAGTTGGCGATGGCCAAAAGCGCCTCCGGAACACGCATGTGATCTGGTGTTTGCGATACGAGGCTGCGGAAGTTGGCCAGCGCATCCTTGTAGTCCTTGGTGGCGTATTGTGCATTGCCCAGCCAGAACAAGGCAGATGGCCTGTAACCGCTTTGCGGATTGCGATTCATGAAGTCCACAAACTGAACTTCCGCATTCGCAAAATCACCCTTGCGGAAGGTAACCATTGCAGACTCGAAATCGCGCTTTTCCAGCGGATCTGCAAGGAATTCACGACCATCCCAGTTGACCTTGACCGGTTCCAGCTTGCGCAACCGGTCGTTCAACACCTGTGCATCATCCTTCTGCTTGCGCTGCATATCCGCGACATCGCGGGCAACCTGCTCATTCTGTCCACGTAATTTCGCAACATCAGCCCGCAGAGCCTCCAGTTGGTTCTGCAAGTCAACCAGGCTGCGGCGAAGTTGCGCTTCCTCGTCGTTGGCGCGTGTGGATTCAGCTGTCGTTGCCTGGCTCGAAGCTTCTATTTTTTGCCGCAAGTCCAGAATTGCACGGCGGGCTTCTTCATCGTCGAACAGACCGGCACTGACTGGTGACATACAGGCAACCATGCCGATGGACGCTGCAATACGTGCAGCGGGCCCAAAACGCAGAAACTTCAAAGATTTCATCGGTACACGATTTCAGCGCGGCGATTTTTTTCCATGGCGGCCTCCGTGGAACCCAGTACCGCTGGCTTCTCCTTGCCGAAACTCACCGCCTCCACCTGCGCGTCTGGCACACCGAGCAGATTCAATGCACGACGTACGGCTTCCGCACGTTTCTGCCCCAGTGCAAGGTTGTATTCGCGTCCACCACGCTCATCAGTATGGCCTTCAATGACCACCTTACGGTTCTTGTCGGACTTGATGAAACGCGCGTGGCTATCAATCATTGACTGGAACTCGGGACGAATTGCGAAACTGTCATAGTCGAAATACACCAACCGGGAGGCCGACTGCATGCTCATGTCCTGGGATGACTTTCCCAAATCCGTTGAGGCAACCCCGCCACTACCAACACCGGCCCCACCTGCTCCGCCCGCGCCACCAGCCCCTACAGGTGCTCCTGACTTATCCTCTACGGGAACACTGTCCAGCTTGACGGCAGAACCACAGGCGCTGAGCAAAGCTGCAAGCGCGACTACATAGACCAATCTCTTCATTCCTAACTCCTGGGTTTACTGATTATCGTTGTACCGAACCCCAATCGGGTTCGCGAATATCGCCATTTTGACCGGCAAGCCGGGCCTTAATCTTTCCATCTAGCGTGGTCGTCATCAACGCCTCCCGGCCCTGCTGCTGGGTTGCATAAATGATAAGCCGGCTGTTTGGCGAGAAACTGGGTTTTTCATCCGCAGATGTTTCCGTGATGGCGGTGGTCGTTCCAGCAGATAGATCCATGACATGCAACTTGAACGCACCATTCACACGTGAGATATAGGCCAACCACCGCCCATCCGGACTGAGTGACGGTGAGATATTGTAAGTTCCCGAAAAAGTAACCCGCTCGGCATTGCCGCCAGACGATGGCATGCGATAGATTTGCGGTGATCCACCACGGTCGCTTACAAAGTAAATCGTCTTTCCGTCCGCTGTGAAGGTGGGTTCCGTGTCAATCGAACCAGACTGTCCCAGGCGCCTTGGCTCACCGCCATTGGCATCCATCAGGTAAAGCTGCGACCCGCCATCGCGGCTGAGTGTTACCGCCAGCGTCCTGCCATCAGGTGACCATGCAGGTGCACTATTGGACCCCTTGAAATTAGCTACCAGCCTGCGCTTGCCAGTAGCAACTTCATGGACATAGACCACAGGCTTACGGGACTCAAACGAGACATATGCCAATTGCGCGCCGTTGGGCGACCAGGATGGGGAAATGATGGGTTCAGGGCTGGCCAGAGCGCTCTGGGCATTCTCGCCATCGGCATCGGCAACCCAGAGGTTGTAGGTTTTGCTCTTGGTCACATAGGCAATGCGCGTAGAAAAAACGCCTGTATCACCAGTCAGTTTTTCATACACAAAGTCTGCAATACGGTGAGCCGCCAGGCGCAAATCATTGGCAGATACCGCGTGACTTTGTCCTCCAAGATCCTGCCCCTTCACCACGTCCCACAAACGCACCCGAACGTCATAACGACCATCCGCCAACCGGGTAACACTGCCCGTAACCAGGGCATCGGCACTTCGTTGCTTCCATCCGGAAAGCTCGGGGCGGGATGCCTCGTCCAATACCACGGTGCCGGTATCAATCCGCCTGAATTGACCGCTGCGTTCCAGGTCCGCTGAAACAATCGCGGCAATTTTCTGCGGCGCAACATCGTCACCACGAAACGTGGCCACGGCAATTGGCACCTGTGTCATGCCAATGCCTGACACCTCCACACGAAACTGCGCATCGGCAGTCAGACTGACCAGCGCACAACAGAGAAATATGAAAAATCTAATCATGTTTGAATTATCCCAGTGTCCTGATCTCAACGTCATGACCACCACGGCTTTCCCTGTAACCAAGTGTTGGCAGAAACTCCCCTGACTTCATCCGGTCCCGAACTTTTTTGGCATTGGCGGACTCGCTGGCCCTGCTCGACTCAGGATGCCAAAGATGATAGACCTCCGTTGCACAAAATCCGTTCTTGCGAACGACGCCATAGTTGTGCAACCGCAGAACAAAATCGGCATCCTCATGTCCCCAGCCAACAAAGGATTCATCAAATCCGTTGATTGCTTCGTAGTCTTTCTTCCAGACGCCCATATTGCAGCTGCGAATGCCCTTCCAGAGAAACTTTGTATTCTTTCGCAACATCCAGCCCGGCAGACGCAGCAAACCGGCAAGTTTACTGGCCTGTCCCCGTGCTCTCTTTGCGAACCAGTACCAGGCGGATCTGCCTGCAACCACTTCATCACCGGAAATGACAGCGGAGGTCAAACCCAACGAAAGCATCACACGGCTACCGTTCACAAAACACCCTTTTTCCCGAAGCCGTCGATGTTGACGCACGAAATCAGTTTCAGGCACGCAATCGCCATCAAGGAGGAGGATGTAGTCACCACGCGATGCACCAACTCCACGATTGCGAACACAAGATGCCGTAAAACCCACATCAGGATGCCAGACATGGGTGATTTGCAGTCGCGTACCCATCGCATATTTTGTAATCGCAGAACGATGCACATCACTGGAACCATCATCCGCAATGATGACCTCGAATTCAGTGTCATCCTGCAACTCCAGCGCCTTCAGTACAGCGACCAAAGCGTCGCTGCGGTTGTAAGTGGTGACGACGATGGAAATCAGATCAACGGGGGGCATTTTGGAATAGACTAGACCGCCTGCGCAATGCTGTGGTTCGCCGCGCGCTATGTTTTTTGATGGTATCACTATCGATGTCTCTGGTTTCTGTCTACATCATCGCCTACAACGAAGCTGAAAAGGTTCGTGCCACGATCGAAAGTGCGAAGTGGGCAGATGAAATCATTGTGGTTGACTCCTGGAGTACAGATGGCACGGCGGCAATCGCAGAGTCCCTTGGAGCGCGCGTGGTGCAGATCAAGTTCAGCGGCTTTGGAAATCTTCGCAACAGTGCCATTGATGTGTGCCGTCATGACTGGATTTTCAGCCTGGATGCGGATGAACGCTGCACTCCGGAGGCTGCTGCCGAAATCCGTGCCATCACAAACAACACGGAATCCCTGGACGCCTACTGGATGCCCAGACGCAACTATTTTATGGGCCGCTGGATCAAACATTCCGGTTGGTACCCAAATTACCGGCAACCCCAGCTCTTCCGAAAAGGGGCCATGCGGTACGACACCAAGCCGGTGCATGAGGGCTATATCCTGAACTCGTCCAGACCGATTGGCCACCTAAAGAATGCCATCTGGCAATTTCCCTTCAAGAATATGGCTGAGGTCATGCACAAGGCCAACCGCTATTCATCACTCGGCGCGGAAAAAATCAAGCACAAGAAAATCACCATGGGATCAGCCTTGTTGCATGGCATATGGTCCTTCGTGAAGCATTACATTTTCAAGCGTGGCTTTATGGACGGGTGGGCTGGATTCGTCATTGCGCTTGGCAACTTCGAAGGGACCTTCTACCGGTATGTGAAAGCGATTGAAATCCAGAAAAGGACGCAGTGGCAGGCACCGTCTCCCCCCCCATGAGCAACGGTCTCCAACCAACCAACCGCGCCGTCTATGCGCGACTGCTCTCCTACCTGCGACCCTACTGGAAGGCCTGTACGCTGGCCGTCATTGGAATGGTTACCATTGCCATGACCGAGCCCCTATTTCCGGCCATCATGAAGTACCTGCTGGACAATGGCTTCCAAACGAAAGATGCGCGTATGGTATGGGTAATCCCATTGGGCATCGTGACACTGTTCCTGGTTAGGAGCGTGTTTGTTTTTAGCACCGGCTATCTAATGATGTGGATTTCCAGCCGTCTGGTGACTGACTTGCGGCGCGAGATGTTCGCCAAAATCCTAGTCCTGCCAACTCAGATCTACCATGATCAATCATCAGGCAAACTGATTTCGAGACTGGTTTACGATGTCAGCAATGTCAGCGACGCGGCCACCAACGCACTGGTATCCATCGTGCGGGAATCACTGACCGCCTTGGCCCTGATTGGCTACCTGCTTTATCTTGACTGGAAACTCACCCTCATAACGCTGGCCATCGGCCCGGTGATTGCATTGATAGTAAAGTCCTTCAGCAAGCGTATGCGTGCCGCCAGCAGAATGAGCCTAGAGTCGATCCGGCTGATCTCTCACTCCATTGAGGAGACCATTACCGCACACAAAGTCATCAAGATCTTCGGAGGACAGTCCCAGCAAAGCCAGCGCTTCTGGCGTGACACCGAACGTTTCCGGCGCGCCCAGATGCGCGAAGCCATTCCCTCCTCGGCCACAACCCCGATCACGCATATCGCCGCTGCCGTGGCCGTGGCCGTCATCACCTATCTTGCTTTGAGCCAGGCAACCGGCCAGGCTGGTGCTTCGGCCGGTGGCTTCGTTTCGTTCATCACCGCCATGCTGATGCTAATCGCGCCAATCAAGCAACTCACATCGGTCAACACAACGCTCCAGCGTGGCCTCGCTGCATGCGAGAGCGTCTTTTCGCTGCTTGACACTCCGGCCGAAGTCGACCCCGGCCAGCAGGTCCTTCCAAGAGCCCAGGGCAATATTTCGTTTGAGCGCGTCAGCTTCCGCTACCCTAGCGCAGACCGTGCGGCACTTGACGACATCAGTTTCCAGATTGCCGCTGGCCAGACCGTGGCGCTGGTTGGTGCCTCCGGCGGCGGCAAAACCACCATCAGCGCGCTGATACCTCGCTTTTATCGCTGCACATCAGGACTCATACGGATTGATGGCATTGACATCAACGACCTGACTCTGACCAACCTGCGCAGTAACATTGCGCTGGTCAGCCAGGACATCGTGCTCTTCAATGACACCGTCGAGGCCAATATTGCCTTTGGTTCGCGTAACACCTGCAGCCGCGAAGAGGTGATCCAGGCCGCTCGTGCGGCCAATGCCTTGGACTTCATTGAACAATTGCCCGACGGAATAGACACGCCCATCGGTGAAAATGGTGCCAAACTCTCCGGCGGTCAACGCCAGCGCATTGCAATTGCGCGCGCGCTCCTGAAGAACGCACCGATTCTGATCCTAGACGAAGCTACTTCTGCCCTCGATACCGAATCGGAGCGCCAGGTACAAGCCGCACTGGCGGTGCTCATGAAAAACCGCACCACGCTGGTCATCGCACACCGCCTTAGCACCATCGAGCGCGCCGACCACATCCTGGTGCTGGATCAGGGCCGGATCGTGGAAACCGGCACGCACGCCGAGCTGTTGCGCGCCGGCGGCTATTACGCCAACCTGAGTCAAATGCAGACATGAACATTCCCATCCTCATGTACCACCAGATCGATGTGCCACCACCGAGTGGCACACCGCTTCGCGGGCTTGTGGTTTCGCCCGGCGCGTTTGCACGCCAAATGAGGCTGCTTAAGCTGCTGGGCTACCAAGGCCTTTCCATGCGCGATCTGGAGCCTTACCTGAAGGGCGAAAAGCAGGGCAAGGTCGTTGGCATCACCTTCGATGACGGCTACCAGAACAATCTGCACAACGCCCTCCCCATTCTGCAGAAGAACGGCTTTACCTCGACCTGTTATGCGGTCAGCAGCATGATGGGCGGCACCAACAGTTGGGACCGCGGACTCGTGGCCGAAAAACCCCTGATGTCCGAAGCCAACTGGCGTACCTGGTTGGCCAGTGGCATGGACGTCGGGTCTCATACGCGTACTCACGCCGACCTTACCAAGTTGTCGACCGATGAAGCGATCGACCAGATTGCTAATTCAAAAATGGAACTGCAGCAGGCGCTGGGTTGTGAAGTACGGCATTTTTGCTACCCTTTTGGCCGCTTTGACACCATGCATGCACAGTTGGTTCGGCAAGCCGGCTATACGACGGCGACCACCACACGCCGGGGGCGGGTCCAATCGGGTAATGACCTGATGGCCCTGCGACGCGTGCTGGTGGCGCAGGCGACGCATTTGCTGCACTTTGGTTTGAAGATATTCACCCTATACGAAGATCGCCGTGGCTGATTCATCCACCAACCTTTACGCTGGTAAAACCGTTGAATATTTTTCACGGGCGCGCACTGAAATAGAACCACTGCTCCCTAAAGGACTAGGTATTCCGTTTCGTGCTCTTGAAATTGGCTGTTCCGAAGGCCACACCCTGGAGTGGCTGAAGAACGCTGGCTACTGCAACTGGACCGCGGGCGTAGAGCCTTATGCCGAACTACGTACCAACCCTGGATCGGTGGATCAATTCTTCAAACTGGACATTGAAAAAACACTGCCTGATTTGCCTCCTGGTTCGATAGACTTGATGCTCTGCCTGGATGTTCTCGAACACCTAGTCAACCCATGGGAAACTATTCGGAGGCTTGATCCTCTGCTGAAACCGGGCGGATTTTGGATTATCAGCGTTCCCAACGTTCGCAACTATCACATACTCGTCGATTTAGCATTCAAAGGCAAGTTCAGCTACACGGAGTCAGGCATTCTGGATCGAACGCACCTTAGGTTTTTTACGCGAGCGTCCGCTATTGAACTGGCTGAATCGGCAGGGGCAAAAGTGACACTGCAGATTGGAACAGAGACAAATAGGTGGCAGAAGCGCCTTCTCACCAACTTCGGGCTCGGCGACCTTCTGGCAAAACAATTCATTTTGGTCGCGCAAAAGCAGATTGCCTGAGAGTTATTTGTTATTCATGAAGCCCTTCGTCCTTTATTGCAAGAGTTATAGCGTCGACGTTAAGCGTGCTGCACGCCTGGCCACGACCATCCAGCAGTTCAACGTCGACAAAATTCCTTTTTATGTTTCAGTTCCCACGGCTGATCTCCCAATATTTGAAGAACATCTTGCTGGTTTGAATGTCGAGCTGATAGCCGACGAATCAATCACTGCGGCCAATTCGGCGATCGACAGTTGTAAACTGGAAAGAATTCCAGGGAACATCTCGCAACAAGTGATCAAGTCCGAGTTCTGGCGACTCGAGATTTCCGAAGCCTATTTGTGCCTGGATTCGGACTGCATATTCATTCGTCCGTTTCAGATCAACGAATTCATCACGCCAGAAGGAACGCCCTACACAATCATTGACGAGGGCCGCGACATCTTGTTCCCATCCCTATCAAGGGATAAACGAGAAATTATTGGGAACTTTCGTCGCGAGTCTGCCGAAGTACAGGTGGCGTTCGGACGTCATGGCAAGGACTACAACTTTGGCCCCAACTGTCCCGTCTGGGACCGCAAAGTATGGCAAAGCCTGGATGAAAAGTTGCTTCGCCCGAATGGACAGTCCTTCCTGGACCTTATTCTGAAGTCTCCGAATGAAATGCGATGGTATGGTGAGGCCCTGCTGAAATTCCGGGCGATCGATTTGTTGCCATCACAGCCATTTTTCAAGATGTACCACTACGCATGGCAGCAGAAGAAAGATCACCGCGAGCGCATAGACATCAAGCAACTTGCCAATCTGTATTGCGGAGTGGTTTATCAATCTGCCTGGGAACGCGAAATGGACTGGCCCAGCGAGGGCGGAAACTGGCTCTCGCACATGGCCCGCCGCCTGCGGCGCGGCTTGGGACGCATGTAACTGCCTCCATTCAGCGAGGTTTTATCTGGTATCTGGCAGCAACGAACGCAAAAGCCAAGACAAAGCCCTGCATCTCCAGCATGTGATCCCGAAATACAGAATCAGTGAACCCACGTAAGATCCAAAAGGCAGATAGGGCCACGAGCACCAGACCCCACTCGTTCAAGTCTTTTTCATCCCGCAGGTAGGCCCTACCCCGCCTCATGAAGAAAAGCAGCACCCCCAGATACAGAAGCGCGCCAGTCCAACCCAAAGCCAGTACCGTATCAAGCCAGCCGTTGTGGGTGTGTGCCATTGAAATCACCGGGTTGGCACATTCCTGCCGCAATAATTTCTGGAAAGCTTGTCGCGACCCATCGCTGCCCCAGGGATGTTTGAGTGCCAGGGCGATACCGGCACGCAAAACAACGACCCGGGAGCCATCCCCATACTGAACGCTGTCAATGATCCGTTGCGCCTGATCACCATACTTGGCAATGATCTGGGGCGCAATCGATGCGGTTCCCTCACACTCCAGCTGAATGGCATCGCCATAAAATCCTGCTCCCAGTTCAGAAGTCATGTTGCGCCAACGAACATCATTTCTCACCGCCATCGTTAGAACCAAGGCCCCCACGACAACAATCCCTATCGAACTGGCCAAAATGTGCTTCTGCCGATAGCTTGTACGCACTATAAAAGTCGCGCCGACGACAAATAGCCCGCCGATCAGGCTAAAAGCCAGACCCGCTCGGGAATGCGCCAATGCTGTGCTTAAGAGACAGGCTATGATCAATACGATTGCCAGTGGACGCATCGACTTCCTGGGGCCTGCAAAGATGGCTGCAGCCAGGAGAACGACAGATTGACCTGCTGCATAGCCAAGATCGGCATGGTGTGTCTCTCTACCCCAATAGCCCCAAGGAATGGTTGAGGTCTCCCAAGCTCTCCAAGTAAAGAGCGAAAGATGTACCAAGATTGGCACCGCACTTACCAGACCGACAAAAGAGGCTGCACCATTATCTTTTTCGTAAAAAATCGCCGCAACGCCGGCCCCGGCCAACATGGCGAGCCCGCCGCGCCCCCACTGTCCCTGAAGACTTTCAAGCGCCGTGACCGATGAGTCGGCAATGATCGGGAAGGCGAGCATGTAAATGACCCACAACAGCAGCGGCAGCGGCCATTGCAGCGAAGGGCGGCGGTGGCGAAAGCGCCAGCCTAAGCACAACAACAGGAAGAACAGCGCCACATTGCGCAAGGCAATGGTATTGGCCATCGGCAGCACGGCCAGATAGCAAGCCGCAAACAGGCCGATCCAAAACGTGGAGGTTCGTGCCATCGTGACGACCTGCAATACGGCTACAGATATTGGGCGATTTTTTTCTTCCATAGCCAATTTTTCAGAATACTCCGGGGCGCATCGCCCTCCAAGGCCCCGATGCGCAACTGTAACCGACCTTCCAACGCGTCCGTCCACTGCCCAGCCGCCTTGAGATCATGATAAACGCGCAATACCGCCAAATTTCCAAGCCGTGTATGTTCAAACCTTGCGTCCGGATGCTTGGACTGCAGCAATTTCTTGTTGCGTTTCATCAATGCCTTGGCGGCCGGGCTGGCCTTGAAGGTAGCGCTACCGACATGCAGCACAAACACATCTTCCGTGATCAACTGCCGATAGCCGGCCTTGGCCAGACGCAGACTGAAATCAAAGTCCTCGTAATAGCCCAGACCAAATGATGGATCCAGCCCTCCGAGTTCCTGCCAGGCATCTCTACGGATCGCAATGCAAAAAAAATCACAGCGATAGGCCGGCATCAACTGGTGCGTCGGGTGCCAGTGCAGCCACTTCCCGATCTCAAGCCATTGCGCGTGCGCAGTGTCCGGCTTCCACAGGCGTTGGCCGTTGCCCGCCGCAT
This sequence comes from Burkholderiales bacterium, assembly GCA_028868305.1. GTDB lineage: Bacteria > Pseudomonadota > Gammaproteobacteria > Burkholderiales > Burkholderiaceae_C > Allorhodoferax. Next base: position 189,343 of record JAGWUS010000001.1, read on the forward strand.
TAGTGACCGGCCCTAGCATTGCCACGTCTGATGGTGCCTCGCTGAGTACACGTTTAAGGGCATCGATGGCTTGAGCAGGAAAAATGGTGTCGTTATTGATTAGCAGCAACCATTGGCCGCTCGCCTTCTCAGCCCCCCAATTCATGCCACCGGCAAAGCCGCGATTAGATTCGCTCAACAGGCAGCGAGCCTGCGGATGGGTGGCACACCAGTCAGTCGTTTTTTGCGCTGAATCATCGGGCGAGCCATTGTCAATGACCAAGATCTCAAGCTCAGGGTCGTCTAGCCACGGCAGCAGGGAGTCCAGACAAACCCGGGTTGTTTCATCGAAATTTCTAAAACCTAGGACGACAAGAGACAACAAGGGTTGCATCAGCAGCAACCTTTCGGCAAGTCATGGACCCAAGTGAGCAGTTGCCCCGTGGCCGCTTGGGTGGTGTAGAGGCTAGCCTGTCCGTTGTCTGCCAGACTCCCATTGCGCCAACGGTCGAACAATTGCTCCAGGGCTACGGTCAATTCAGAATCAGCCGCCCTGCCATCCTTCCGATTGCCAGAGAGGATCGCCTCATGGCCCTGTCCCCGGATGAGCGCGACCATCTGCGGATTGCGGTGAACAATGGCCAGTATCGGCCGCTGCATCCACAAGTATTCGTAGAGTTTGGAGGGAATGTACTCTTCGCATATAGGCTCCTCACCATGCAGCAACAGCAGGACATCGGCGTTACGCATGCGCTGCAATATTTGCTCACGCCCCGTCTTTCCGCTGACTGGGTCATTCTCTATGCGTCCAAAATGGTGAACGCATTCTTTGACAGAAGAAGACGCAATGGCTTGCACGGACACTGGATCCAGAGGACCACCGTAAAGGTGCAACTGTATCGATTTTTTTGCCTCTGGGCGCTTTGCAACCAAGATCTCCACTGCCCGCACGATGTCCACCAGATTGCGGGTCGTAGACAAAGACCCAAAGTGGCCAATAACAAAATTCCGGCTTGGTTGATACGGTTGCAAAACGGTTGCCGGTCGGTCAACACCCGGAATCATCATCTTTCCTCGCTCACCTAGCTGGGGATTGCGCCTCAGGGCGCTCAGTAAGGCCCGCTCGGTAAACCAGATGGCGATATCTGCATGGGTACAAATCAGACGCTCTACCCGGGCCTGCATTTTTTCTTGGGCTGTCCGATCGCCTGTACCTTCCCGTCCCGGCGTAACCAGTGGATCATGAACTTCCGCCACCCATGAAGTCTTTAAAGCATTCTTCAGGTGCAACCCCGCTACATGGGCTGCAAAGGCACCGCCGGTGGAATAAATCAGATCAAATTTTCGGGTTCGGGCCAGCCAAAGTCCCTTGCAGTAGGCGCTCAGCCACCAGGACCATGAGCTTTCAACCGGACGCAACAGCTTCTCGACTAGCATGAAAGGAAACAAGGGCAAAGAACACGCCAACATGACGAGGCGATAAGCAAAGCGGGACCCCAGATGCCTGCGCAAAACATGCCGTAGTTCAAACCTTAACCCTGCGGGTCCAGCAGGCCACAGTTGGTGGTGCTCATAATGTTCATCTTTGCGGCCAGATACGCCACTGAGAACGACCAGCTCAATACCGGCCCGCTCCAGATGCGGCAGTTTGTCAGTGATCGTCTGGCTAGCTGCCCGACCATCCATATTAAAGGCGTGGGACAACACCAACCACCGCCGACGGAATACCGGAGCCACCTTGTCATACAGCGCCTCGTAGTACTGCGCAGCCGCTTTCCATGTATGCCCGTCTGCAAATTTTGTTGCACCTTCGGATAGCCGATCCGCGAGTTGGCTGTCATCCTGAATACGACGGATTGCCGATGCCAGATTCGCCGCGGATGTCGGATCTTCAATCACCACTGCATCACTATCAGGTGTCAGATCTGCTGCAATACCGCAGTAAGCAGGGCCACTCACGACGACCGGCAGCCCATGCGCCATGGCTTCCAGCACCACCATGGCATAGGTATCTTCCAGCGTAGGATGTACCAAACCATCCGCTGCGCAGTAGGCATCGTCCATATGCGACAAGGCCCCGAGAAAATGCACCCGCTGGGCCACACCCAGGGCTTGCACGCGCTGACGGATGCTGTCTATTTGTCTGGATTGCCCCACTACTGCCAACCAGCAATCAGCAGGTAATTCGGCCATGGCCTCCAGTAGAGTCGGCAAGCCCTTTTTCCGGAAATCATTGCCCACAAACAGCAAGCCATGACCCTCCATAGGAAGTCCCAGTGCTGAACGGGCAGTACGTCGCGCTTCCGGGCTGCACCGCCCCGGGACCGAGGCCACGCCAGGCGCTATGACTTCCATAGCACTCTGTGCATGCGGGTAGGCGGTCAGCATCACTTCTTTCAAAGCATGAGAGGTCAGCACAATACGGCGTCTGCCCAGTAGTGCATACCGCTGCCTTTCCAGCCAAAGATACGTCAGCAGACGTGGACTGGTCAGTACTTTGAGCCAGCGCAACGCTAACGCAATGCCTTCTCTGCCCGTGAACAAGGTGTGTTTGATGGGTAGCACATGCACCGTCTGTACATTGCCGTGCCATGTGTTTTCGTGCGAGTGCACGATATCAAAACCCTTGCGCGTAGCACGCCAGGTGGCAAATGCAAAGTACAGCTGGTTGACCCAACGCGGTCTGCGCGTCGGTGTAGGAACCGGGTGGTAGGTGACCCTAGGGAACTGGTGCGCGATGTTCTGCGCAAACACATGCACCTCGTGGCGCGCAGCGAGCTCTTCGACCATGGCAATCGAGTAACGCTCGGCCCCCCCGCCGGTAGCAGAAAAGTTGCGGCTCAGTACAGCAACGCGCAATCGATTGGTCATGTCAACCCGTCACAACAGCACGATGTCGTACTGTTCCTGCCCCATGGCCGCTTCACTCTGCAATGACACCGGCTTGCCAATGAATTCACTCAGACCGGCCAGGTGCTGGCTTTCTTCGTCCAGAAACAACTCAATGACTTTGGGCGATGCCACCACGCGGAATTCGCGGGGGTTGAACTGCCGGGCTTCGCGCAGAATCTCTCGAAAGATGTCGTAGGTCACACTGCGCGGCGTCTTCACAATGCCTTTGCCTTCGCATGTCGGGCAGGGTTCACACAGCATATGGGCCAGCGACTCACGGGTGCGCTTGCGGGTCATTTCCAGCAAACCGAGCTGCGAAAAACCGCCGGCCATGGTTTTCACCCGGTCGCGCGCCAGCTGCTTTTTGAACTCCGCCAGCACGGCATCGCGGTGGTCTTCGCGCGCCATATCGATGAAGTCCACGATGATGATGCCACCCAGATTGCGCAGACGCAGCTGCCGCGCAATCGCCTGTGCCGCTTCCAGATTGGTTTTGAAGATGGTGTCGTCAAAATTGCGGGCCCCGACAAATCCGCCAGTGTTCACGTCCACCGTAGTCAGGGCCTCGGTCTGGTCCACGATTAGGTAGCCGCCAGACTTCAGGTCCACACGGCGCGCCAGGGCCTTTGCAATCTCTTCATCGATGGAATACAAATCAAAAATCGGCCGCTCGCCCTTGTAGTGCTGCAGCTTTTCGGCCGCCATCGGCATGAATTCGGAGCCAAAGGCTTTGAGCGCCTCATACTGTTCACGCGAATCCACCCGTATGGTCTGTGTTGACTCGCCCACCAGATCGCGCAGCACACGCTGCAGCAGGTTCAAGTCCTGGTGCAGCAGACTTTGGGCGGGCAAACGCACCGACGCATCCTTGATGCGTGCCCAGGCTTTGCGCAGGTAACCGATGTCGTCCGAGAGTTCGGCGTCGGTGGCATCCTCACCATTGGTTCGCAGAATAAAACCGCCGCCCTGGGTTCCTGCCAGCGTTTGCAGGCGGCTGCGCAATTCGTCACGTTGCGTCGGCGGAATTTTTTGCGACACCCCAATGTGGTCGTCCTGTGGCAAAAACACCAGCAGACGACCGGCGATGCTGATCTGCGTGGACAGCCGGGCACCCTTGGTACCAATCGGGTCCTTGATGACCTGCACCATGAGCGACTGGCCTTCAAACACCTGTTTCTCAATAGGGATGACAGGCTGCGAAGCGCGGGAGGCACTCAACGACTCACCTTCGGCCGGCGGATGCCACACGTCTGCCACATGCAGAAACGCAGCACGCTCCAGCCCGATATCAATAAAGGCGGACTGCATGCCAGGCAAAACCCGGGCCACCTTGCCCAGGTACACATTGCCCACCAGTCCGCGTTCGAGGGTGCGCTCCACATGCAGCTCCTGCACAGCGCCGTGTTCAACGATGGCGATGCGAGTTTCCTGGGGAGACCAGTTGATCAGTATGTCTTGCTGCATGGCAGTCAGTTCAATGCCTTGAGAAGTTGGGCCGTCTCGAATAGCGGCAGCCCCATGATGCCAGTGTAGCTGCCACTGATGCGCGAAATATGGATAGCTGCCAGGCCTTGCACTGCATAAGCACCCGCCTTGCCCATGGGCTCGCCACTGGCCACGTAGGTCCGGATTTCACCTTCGGTCATCGGTGCAAAGCTCACCCAGGATTCACTGCAAGCCGCTACGACATGATCTCCGTAGCCAATCGCCACTGCGGTCAGGACCCGGTGGCTGCGCCCAGCCAGTTCCTGCAACATGCGCACTGCATCGTCAACATCAGCTGGCTTGCCGTAGATTGTGCGCCCCAGCGCAACGGTGGTGTCAGCGCACAGCACCGGTGCTGCCGTGAGATTGCGGCGGGCCAGCCGGGCCTGCGCTGCCTGCAGTTTGAGCCGCGTCACCCGCTGCACATAGGTCTTGGGGGCTTCACCCGGCAAAACACGCTCCAGCGCCTCCGCGCCTTCGGCGGCATTCGCCAACAGCAACTCATGCCGCACACCAATCTGTGTCAGCAGTTGGCTGCGGCGCGGGCTTTGCGAAGCCAGATAGATAAAGCCGTGGGATGGAATCAGCATGCTTACTCGCGGTGGTAGGGGTGGTTGGCGTTGATCGACCAGGCCCGGTACAACTGCTCAATCAGCAGGACGCGCACCATGGCATGCGGCAGGGTCAAATCGGACAGACGGAGACGCTCATGGGCAGCCTGGCGAAACTCCGGGTCCAGCCCGTCCGGCCCACCAATCACCAACGCCACGTCACCACCGCCCAACTGCCATTCCTTCAGGCGCTCCGCCAGTGCCGTTGTGCGCAAACTGGTGCCTCGCTCGTCCAGCGCAACAATGCGTGCACCTTTGGGAATGGCCTCTTCAATGCGCTTGCGCTCTGCCGCATAGAGCTGATCGATGATTTTAGAGCCGCGGGGCTCGGTCTTGACCGCCTTGAGCTCGATTTTGAGTTCGTGCGGAAAGCGCTTGGCGTAGTCATCCCAGGCGGTTTGTGCCCAATCGGGCACCCGCTGCCCCACTGCAACAATGACCAGACGCACGGGGAAACTCAGGCCTTGCGGGCCGCTGTCTTACTCGCAGGCGCTTTCCTGGCAGGAGCCTTTTTGGCAGCAGCTTTGACCGGCGCCTTAGCCGGTGCATTCACCACGATAGTCTTGGCGGGTGCCTTGGCAGTCGTCGCCTTCGCCGCTACCTTCTTGGCGGGCGCCTTTTTGGCAGGCGTTTTTGCCGCTGCCGATTTGGCAGCTGCCTTCTTCACCTGCGCTTTGGATGGGAATGCTTCCTGCACGCCTTTCTTGGCCGCATTGGAACGCCTGAGGCTGGTTTCGCCCTTTGGTGCAGCCTTGGCGGGTTTTTCAGCTTCGGACTTGGGCAGCGGCTTGGCCGAGCCCAGCTTCAGGCGCACCGGTTTTTCACCCCAAAGTTCTTCCAGGTTGTAGTACTGGCGAAAGCTGGGCTGCATGATGTGCACCACCACCTGCGCGCAGTCCACAATGATCCACTCGCCATTGGCCTCGCCTTCAATACGTGGCTTGGGGAAGCCTGCCTCGCGCACCGCATCGCGCACGCTGGCTGCCAGCGCCTTGGTCTGGCGGTTGCTGGTGCCGCTTGCCACGATCACCCGCTCGAACAGGGCGGACAGGTGCTCCGTGTCAAACACGACGATGTCTTGTGCCTTCACATCCTCCAGCCCATCGACGATGGCGCGTTGCAGTTTTTGGGTGTCTTTTTTTACGGCTGTGGAAGTAGTCATCAGGCGGATTGGTAGAGGTGATGCTGCGCAATATAACGCGCAACGGAATCAAAAACCAGTGGGGCGATGTCCTGTCCACTGGCAACTTTTCTGCGAATTTCGGTGGCACTGACCGGTGTGGGGGGCATTTCCAGTCGCACCAGCACAGGAAGCCGGGCAGTTAAGGCATCAAAAGTGCCTGCAGCCCCCGTTGAATCTCCACGAGCAGCTACACAAATTATAGCAAAATCTGCCAGCTCCTGCCATCGGTGCCAGCTCCTCAGGCGGCTTGCCTGGTCTTCTCCGATGATTAGAAACAGCTGCGCCAGGGGATTTTCAGCTTTCAGTGCGGCCAGCGTATCCACGGTGTAGGTGGGGCCACTGCGTTGTGTTTCCCGCGCATCCACCACCACACGGTCATTGTCGGCAAAGGCCAGCTGCGTCATTGCCACCCGATGATCGGCGCTGGAGAGCACTGTGGTCTTGTGCCAGGCTTGCCCGGTAGGCAGGACGCGCAATTCATCCAGCTGCAGCTGTGCAATCGCCGTTTGAGCCAGGACCGCATGGCCTCGGTGCGGCGGGTCAAACGCACCGCCAAACACGCCGATACGGCGCGCTGCGGGGTTGCTGTCGGTCAGACCCAATCGCGGCGCACCAGAAATTGGGAGTACAGCGCCGCCTCGGGCGACCCCGCTTCCGGTTGCGTCTGGTAGGACCAGCAGGCATGGGGCGGCATGGACAGCAGGATGGACTCGGTCCTGCCACCCGACTGCAGTCCGAAGTGCGTACCACGGTCCCACACCAGGTTGAACTCCACATAGCGGCCGCGGCGGTACAGCTGAAAATCCCGCTCGCGCTGGGTGTAGACGGTGTGCCTGCGTCGCTCCACAATGGGCATATAGGCAGCCAGGAAAGCATCACCCACCGACTGCAGCATGGCGAAGCTGCGGTCCTGGCCCAGCTCCGCGAAATCGTCGAAGAACACGCCACCGACACCACGGGGCTCGTTGCGGTGTTTCAAAAAGAAATAGTCGTCGCACCAGGTCTTGAAGCGGGGGTACTTGTCGGCACCAAATGGCTCCAATGCGTCCTTGCAGGTCCGGTGGAAATGCACCGCATCTTCTTCAAAGCCATAGTAGGGCGTCAGGTCCATGCCGCCACCAAACCAGCACACCTCCGTGCCATCCGGCGCTTTGGCCGCCAGCATGCGTACATTCATGTGCACTGTGGGCACGTAGGGGTTGCGCGGATGGAACACCAGCGATACACCCATGGCCTCAAACGGTGCGCCCGACAACTCAGGCCGGTGCTGGGTGGCGCTGGGCGGCAACCGGGACCCCTTGACGTGTGAAAACCCGCATCCGGCACGCTCGAATACCGCGCCCGCCTCCAGAATCTGGGTAATGCCGCTGCCCTGCAAGGGCTCGCCGGGGGTTTTTTCCCAGGGGTCCACCAGAAAGCTGCCGCCATCCACTGCGGCAATTGCCGATGTAATGCGACTCTGCAAACCCACCAGGTAGGACCGCACCGTGGCTGTATCAGCCTTGCTTGTTTGCGTCATCTGGATTTCCCGCTTAACCCTTGATCGCCCGGTAACCGATGTCGGTCCGGTACTGCATGCCGTCGAAGTGAATCGCCTGCGTGACCTGGTACACCCGGTTCTGCGCCTGTTTTACGCTGTCGGCCAGGGCGGTCACACACAGCACGCGTCCGCCAGTGGTCAGCAAAACGCCATCTTTCAGCGCAGTTCCGGCATGGAACACCGCCGCATCTTCGGCATCTTTGGGAATGCCGGTAATCACATCGCCCTTGCGCGGGCTCAAGGGGTAGCCATGGGCTGCCAACACGACGCCCAATGCAGTGCGTCGGTCCCACTGCAACTCCACTTCGTCGAGCTTGCCATGGGGTCCTGGCTCGGTCGCCGCCATCAACACATCCACCAGATCGGTCTTCAGGCGCATCATGATCGGCTGAGTTTCCGGGTCACCCATGCGGCAATTGAATTCCAGCGCCTTGGGCTGGCCGTTCTTGTCGATCATCAGGCCGGCGTACAGAAAGCCGGAGAAAGGAATCCCATCCTTCTCCATGCCTTTGACCGTGGGCAGAATGATTTCGCGCATGGCCTTGGCATGCACATCGGGTGTGACCACGGGTGCGGGCGAATACGCTCCCATGCCACCGGTATTGGGGCCCTGGTCGCCATCCTGCAAACGCTTGTGGTCCTGGCTGGTGGCCAGCGGCAGCACGTTCTTGCCATCCACCATCACGATGAAGCTGGCTTCCTCGCCTTCCAGGAACTCCTCGATCACCACGCGCGCGACACCCTCGTTGTGCGATACCCCCAGGGTGTTGTCCAACAGCATGAAGTCAATGGCCTCATGCGCTTCCGCCAGCGACATCGCCACCACCACGCCCTTGCCTGCCGCCAGACCATCGGCCTTGACCACGGTGGGTGCACCCATCTTGTCCACATAGGCATGCGCTGCTGCAGGGTCCGAAAACGTGGCGTACTCCGCAGTGGGAATGCCATGGCGGCGCATGAATGCCTTGCTGAAGGCCTTGGAGCTTTCCAGCTGGGCAGCCGCCTTGGTGGGCCCAAAAATGCGCAAGCCATGGGAACGGAATTCGTCCACCACACCCGCAGCCAACGGAACTTCGGGGCCGACCACAGTCAGCGTGATGGCGTTGGCCTGCGCCCATGCACGCAGCTCCACTACGTCGGTGATAGGCACATTCTGCAGGCGCTGGTCGGTTGCCGTGCCGCCATTGCCTGGGGCCACATAAATCATCTGAACTTTGGGGGACTGCGCCAGTTTCCAGGCCAGTGCATGTTCGCGACCACCGCCGCCAATTACTAATACGTTCATAAGGGGTTACAGCGCCGCATTGTGATAAATGTCTTGGGTGTCGTCGAGGTCCTCCAGAACGTCCAGCAGTTTCTGCATGCGTTCGGCATCCTCGCCGCTCAATTCGATGGTGTTTTCAGCACGCATGGTCACGCCCGCCACTTCGGCCGTCAGGCCGGCGGCCTCCAGCGCCGTTTTCACGGCTTCAAAGCCACCGGGTGCGGTCAATACCTCGATCGCACCGTCGTCATCGGTGATCACGTCGTCCGCGCCGGCTTCCAGGGCCACTTCCATGACTTTGTCTTCGCTGGTGCCAGGCGCAAAAATGAGTTGACCGCAATGCTTGAACTGAAACGCCACCGAGCCTTCGGTGCCCATGTTGCCGCCGTTCTTGCTAAAGGCGTGGCGCACCTCGGCCACCGTGCGCACTTTGTTGTCGGTCATGGTGTCCACGATGATCGCTGCGCCACCAATGCCATAACCTTCGTAGCGGATTTCCTCGTAGCTGATGCCATCCAGTGAACCGGTGGCCTTGTCCACGTTGTACTTGACGCGGTCGGCCGGCATGTTGGCAGCCTTGGCCTTTTCAATGGCCAGACGCAGGCGGGGGTTCATGGCGGGGTCGCCACCACCGGTGCGGGCCGCTACTGTGATTTCACGGACGATGCGGGTCCAGATCTTGCCCCGCTTCTCGTCCTGTCGCCCTTTGCGGTGCTGAATATTGGCCCATTTGCTGTGTCCTGCCACGCGAAATCCTTCAAAAATTCGTTACGCTACTGCATTGATTGTACTTTTCGGGACTTCCATGGCATCCAGCGCACCTGAAGGCATCCTCATTGCCCAACGCCAGCAAGGCAAAACCACCACCCAGTGTTTTTTGCGTCCTGACAAGGCCAATCGCCATGGCCTCATCACCGGCGCCACCGGCACCGGCAAAACCATTACTCTGCAGACGCTGGCGGAAGGGTTCTCCAACCTGGGCGTGCCGGTGTTCATGGCCGACGTCAAGGGCGACCTGACCGGCATCTCCCAGAAGGGTACTTTGGGCGAAAAACTGGCCAAAGTCCTCACGGAACGTGCATTACCCGCTCCTGAATTTGTAGCATTCCCCACCACCTTGTGGGATGTGTATGGCGAACAAGGCCACCCGGTGCGCGCCACGGTCAGCGATCTGGGCCCCCTGCTGCTCTCGCGCATGCTCAACCTGAACGAAACCCAGGCCGGCGTATTGCAACTGGTGTTCAAGATTGCCGACGACGACGGCCTGCTGCTGCTGGACATGAAAGACCTGCGTGCCATGTGCCAGCACGTGGGCGACAACGCCTCCACCTACACCACCGAGTACGGCAACATCAGCGCCGCTAGCATTGGCGCCATCCAGCGCGGACTGATGCAGATTGAAGAGCAAGGCGGCGACAAGTTCTTTGGTGAGCCCATGCTCAACATTGCTGACTTCATGCAGACCGACGGCAGTGGCAAGGGCGTGATCAACATCCTGGCCGCCGACCGCCTGATGAATGCACCGCGGCTGTATTCCACCTTCCTGCTGTGGATGCTGAGCGAACTGTTTGAAACGCTGCCTGAGGTGGGCGACCTGGACAAACCCAAGTTGGTCTTCTTTTTTGACGAGGCCCACCTGCTGTTTGCCGATGCACCCAAGGTGCTGATCGAGCGCATTGAACTGGTGGTGCGCCTGGTGCGCTCCAAGGGCGTAGGCGTGTACTTTGTCACGCAGAACCCGCTGGACATCCCCGACAGCGTGCTCGCCCAGCTGGGCAACCGCGTGCAACATGCCCTGCGCGCCTTCACCCCGCGCGACCAGAAAGCTGTCAAGGCCACGGCCGACACGATGCGTGCCAATCCGGGGCTGGACGTCGCCACCGCCATTACCGAGCTGGGCGTGGGCGAAGCCCTTGTCAGTCTGCTCGATGAAAAAGGACGCCCCAGCCTGACCGAGCGCGTCTACGTACTGCCGCCAGCCAGTCAGATCGGCCCCATCACTGCCGCACAGCGCAAGGCGCTGATCGACAACTCCATCGTGGCCGGTGTCTACGAAAAAACCGTGGACCGCGAGTCCGCCTTCGAGTCCCTCAAGGGTCGCACCCAGACCCGCATGGCCAAGGAAGATGCCGCACCTGCCGCAGGCGGCAAGCCCGCCGAGCAGGCCGCGGCGCCCGACCGCGGCATCCTGGACGGGCTGGGCGACCTTTTGGGTGGCGGTACCCGACGCACCCGCGCCAGTGCGGGCGAACAGCTCATCAAGAGCGCCGCTAGCTCCATTGGCCGTGAAGTCGGTCGTCAGATCATCCGCGGCGTGCTGGGCGGCATCTTTGGCGGCAGCAGGCGCTATTGAACCGATAACCTTTGAACTGAAAAGACACCACCATGATGGCCATCGACCCCGCAGCCCGCGCCAATGTGCACCTGATCGACCACCCACTGGTACAGCACAAGCTCACCCTGATGCGCAACAAGACGGCCAGCACCAACAGTTTCCGCCGCCTGTTGAACGAACTCAGCAGCCTCATGGCCTACGAAGTCACCCGCGACATGTCCACCCAGGACGTGGAGATCGAGACGCCGCTGGAAACCATGACCGCCAAGCAGATCGACGGCAAGAAGCTGGTGTTTGTGAGCATCCTGCGCGCAGGCAACGGTATTCTGGACGGCGTGCTCTCGGTGGTACCGGGTGCGCGTGTGGGTCATATCGGCCTGTACCGCGACCCCAAGACCCTGCAGGCGGTGGAGTACTACTTCAAGATGCCCAAGAACATGGAAGAGCGCGACATCATCGTGGTCGACCCCATGCTGGCCACCGGCAACTCCGCCGCCGCCGCCATCGCGCGCCTGAAAGAATGCAAACCCAAGTCGATCAAGTTCCTGTGCCTGCTGACCTGCCCCGAAGGTATCAATGCCCTGTACAAAGAGCACCCGGATGTGCCAGTCTTCACCGCCGCCATCGACCGCGAACTCAACGACCACGGCTACATCCTGCCCGGACTGGGTGATGCGGGCGACCGCATCTTCGGTACCCAGTAAACACCATGCTCGACCTGCTGATCCACAACGCCACACTGCCCGACGGGCGCAGCAACATGTCGGTGGCGGTGCAGAACGGTCGCATTGCAGAAGTATCGCAGGGCCTCACACCAACCGCTGCCCCCGCTACTGAAACGCTGGACGTGGGCGGCCTGCTGCTGAGCCCGCCGTTTGTCGATGTGCACTTCCACATGGATGGCACCCTCACCTACGGCATGCCGCGCGTCAATGAGAGTGGCACGCTGCTCGAAGGCATTGCGCTGTGGGGTGAACTCAAACCCAGCCTGACTGCCGATGCGGTGATCGACCGCGCCCTCACCTACTGCGACTGGGCCGTGGCCCAGGGCCTGCTGGCCATCCGCAGCCATGTGGACACCAGCGACCCGCGCCTGCTGGCGGTGGAAGCCCTGCTGGATGTCAAGAAAAAGGTTGCGCCCTACATCGATTTGCAACTGGTGGCCTTCCCGCAAGATGGCGTGCTGCGAACCCCGGGCGGCGCAGACAACCTGAAGCGCGCGCTCGACTTGGGTGTAGATGTGGTCGGTGGCATCCCGCACTTTGAGCGCACCATGGCCGATGGTGCTGCCAGCGTGAAGCTGCTATGCGAAGTCGCCGCCGAGCGCGGTTTGCTGGTGGACATGCACTGCGACGAGAGCGACGACCCGCACTCGCGCCATATTGAATCCTTGGCCTACGAGACCCAGCGCCTGGGCCTGCACAACCGCGTAACCGGCTCGCATCTGACCTCCATGCACAGCATGGACAACTACTACGTCACCAAACTGATGGGCCTGATGGTGGAGGCGCAGGTGCATGTGGCCAGCAACCCCAATGTCAACATTACCTTGCAAGGCCGCCACGACACCTACCCCAAGCGCCGCGGCCTGACCCGCGTGCCCGAACTCATGGCCGCCGGCCTGACCGTGGCCTTTGGCCAGGACGACATGATGGACCCGTGGTACAGCCTGGGCTGTGCCGACATGCTCGACGTCGCCAGCATGGGCCTACACGTGGCGCAGATGACCAGCCAAAAAGCCATGCGCCAGTGCTTTGATGCCATCACCACCAACCCCGCCCGCATCCTGCAACTGCAGGGTTACGGCATAGCGAAAGGCTGCAACGCCGACTTCGTGCTGCTGCAGGCCCGCGACCCGGTGGAGGCGCTGCGCCTCAAAGCCACGCGGCTCAAGGTGTTCAAACGCGGCAGGTTGCTGGCGGAAACACCGGCAAGAACCGCTTCATTGAAGCTGCCGGGGCGGCCGGAGAAAACTTCGCTCATGCACAAAATAGCTCAACGTTCATAGGAAAACCCGGGCTAAGCCCGCATTTAATATGCGTATGTAGCTATTTTTTTGGTAGCGCTCCATCCAAGGTGCAACCGCCGCTACGCGAACGCCATCCCGACGAAAATTACAGTTTGTTGCAAACCCATACGCGCAACGTGAGTGCCTTTCTGCTAAACATGGTCTTTGTACAAAACCAGTTTCCCGGATACACACCATGCTCGACATCGGAAAAAAGCGCAGGGTCCGATTCACGCAGTTGGATGAAGAAGCCAAACAGCGCTTGCGGACCCTTTATCACCTGACCAGCGCCCAGGCCGCGCTCAGCATTGCCCGCACCGGATACCTGTGGAGCAACGACCCGGACGGCTGCGCCAACTTCAGTCTGAATCGCGATTTGAAACTGCACTACACCACGACGCCCGAGGTGGCACTGACCTTCAAATTCCACGGCGAGGTGCATCTGCGAGAGCGAGAGGTGGACTTCGCGGGCTATGCGCCCAACACACTCAACCTGCATTTGAAATCCTGGCCCACGTTGTATGGCCTGGAGGGCCTGCGCGTAGCTATCGCCCGGGTCGCTGCAGGCACCACGATGCATCTGGAGTGTGTGGACTTCAAGCTGACACCGGAGTTCATCTGGAAGTGCCGAAGCGACCCGAATGCGGAACTGCTACTGCGCAGATTGCGGCGCCAACTGGCACTGGGTCGCACGGTCAAGGTTCCGGGGACTCCCCAGGAACGCCAGGCCATCGAGGCGCAAACACTGGAGGAGAAGCCCGATCCCTCTTGGGTCCAGAAAGTTCTGGCGCGGCTCACAAGCGGCGCAACGGTGTAAGTGTTTGACTACGGGCATGCGTAACTACTGGCTCATGACGTCTGAGCCCAGCGAAGTTTCAGTAGACGCCTGCGTACCGCCTAACGCCGCCGCGCCGAGCGCACGCCACTCAACCCGCTAACCATTTTCAGCACCCTGGCTAGCCGGCCGGCCTCCGCCACCTCCACGGTAAACGTCATCCAGGCCGTGCCCTTAACCGACTGGGTCTGGACGCCGATCACATTCATTTTTTCCTTGGTGAACACCTCGGAAATATCACGCAGCAGGCCCTGGCGGTCCACGGCTTCCACCGAGACATCGACCGGATAGACGTTGCCCTCTTTGCCGGTGGAGGCACCCCACTCCACCTCAATCACCCGGTCGCCGCTGCGGTTGACCATGTTGCGCAGGTTGGAGCAATCGGCCCGGTGCACGCTGACGCCCTTGCCGCGTGTAACAAAGCCGCTGATCAGATCCGGCGGCGCAGGTTTGCAGCACTTGGCCAGCTGCGTCATCAGCGAATCCACGCCCACCACCAGCACCCCACCCTTGCCCGATGCACCGGGATGGCGTGGCTTTTTGAGAAGCACCAGCGCGTCCTCGGACGGCAGTGGCTCGGGCGGGCGCAGCACGATCTCGATGTTGCGCAGTGAGAACTCATCCTTGCCGACCACCTCAAACAAATCATCGGCGGAGTTGAAGCCCAGCTGCGACGCCAGATCGTCGAGCTTGATCGCCGTCTTGCCTTCACGCTGCAACAGCTTTTCCACCGCCTCGCGGCCCTTGGCGATGGTTTCGCCCATGGCC